>CALUGP010000016.1 GCA_944320195.1 uncultured Prevotella sp.
GCCATAAAGATGGCGAAATTCTAACGCTTTCAATTTAAAATTGATAATGGATAATTGAGAATTATGATTACTTTGACAAGCATTTAAGCCACAAGATAACATAATTCTCAATTATCTTTTTTGTATAATAAATAATTGACAAGGGTAATCACAATTCTCAATTACCAATTTTCAATTCTCAATTTGATAGAGCATGAAACTAATATCATGGAACGTCAACGGCCTCCGCGCCTGCGAAGGAAAGGGCTTCAGCGACGCTTTCAAACAACTTGACGCCGACTTTTTCTGCCTTCAGGAAACAAAAATGCAGCAAGGACAGCTCGATTTGGCTTTCGACGGCTACAAATCATATTGGAACTACGCCGAGAAGAAAGGCTATTCGGGTACGGCCATATTCACCAAACATGAGCCTTTGAGCGTCACCTACGGCCTCGGCATAGACGAGCACGACCACGAAGGACGCGTAATCACCCTCGAAACGCCCGACTTCTACTTAGTCACCGTCTACACGCCGAACTCACAGGACGGCTTACGCCGCCTCGACTATCGCATGAAATGGGAAGACGATTTCCGCGAATATCTGTTGAAACTCGACGCAGTGAAGCCCGTCATCGCCTGCGGCGACATGAACGTGGCGCACAAGGAAATAGACCTTAAGAACCCCAAGACCAACCGCCGCAACGCCGGCTTCACCGACGAGGAGCGCGAGAAATTTACAGACCTGCTCTCCTCCGGCTTCACCGACACCTTCCGTTACTTCCACCCCGACCTCGAAGGCGCATACTCCTGGTGGTCATACCGCTTCCACGCTCGCGAGAAGAACGCCGGCTGGCGCATCGATTACTTCATCGTTTCCAACCGATTGGCAGACAAAATCAAATCAGCCAGCATCCACAACGAAATCTACGGCTCTGACCATTGCCCCGTGGAGCTGGTGTTATAATAAAACAACAATTACGTAATAATTATAAAAAAGGTGCAAGGCCACACAGCCTATGCACCTTTTCAGTTAAAACGGCTTATTTTCTTTTGATGGTTTGACATTTACGTTTTGTCATATTTTCTGCGAAGGCTTGTTCACCTTGTTCCTTGATATAACGAATACAAGCGGAACGGTCAGAATTAAAAAGAAATGCGAACACCTTGCCTCTCCAATTGGAGAACAGCTTGCATTCCTTGACATCATGGGAGCATTCTGCACAAGTATTGAACTTGTTTTCTTGGCAGCATGAGCGGATTTTACACCAAGTTGCCTTTTCATTTTGTTTACATCCGGGACATTTTTCTGCCAAGAACTTACGGCAGGCCCCACAATAAAGACCGCAAGCGGCTATGTTTTGAGTGTCAGATACGATAGTTCTCATAAGCATTAGATGTTAGAGTGGGAAAATTCGCCATTTATCCAAAAGGTGGCTTCCGTGCCAATGAAATGCAGAAGTACGTAATTCGGGTCGCTTGCTCCACCGGGGAAATAATGAATGAACCAATCCTGCCACATCTCCTTACGGATGGAATCATCCGTGACAATCTCTACCGTGCCACGCAGGGCTACGCCATCCCCGTAATGGTCGTAGCAAAGACCGGCCTTGTTGTTCGCCTTAAAATCATTCACTTTCACGGAGTCTGCACTTGTTGCCATCCAAACCTCATGGAAACCCTTTGCACCTATCTTGGACATCTGCACAGGGCGAGGATAGCCGTTGGCGTCGATGGACACTACGGTAACGTTCTCGCATTGGGAAAGCAAATGTGTTGCTTTTTCCGTCAGTGTCCGTTCGTCTTTCACTTTCCACCGTTTCAGGTGCGGAAAGTGTTGGAACATCTGTTCTTTCGCTTGTATGGGAGTCAACTTACACTCTGTCTGCATATTCCATTGGTCTAAGAATTGCAGGCAGAACTCAATCATCTGGCTCATTGTGAACTCTTGGGTGAACCCACCGTTTTTGTAGCAATAGACGCAATAATCCTCGCTACGGCTTCCATCGGCATTGGTCCCTCTGTTCTCATCTGTCAGGGGCATACCGCAACTTTGACAAAATTTTTGTTCCATATACGTATCTTGTTCAATGCCTGTCAGTCCCTTTACAGGCGGTTATAAAATGCAAGAGCGTGGAACTGCAATGCTACCACGTCTAAGTTGGAGGTCGTAGGAAACCTTTAGCACGGATATGGTAATAGCAGCCCACGCTATGACGTGAGAACCACTATGCCATCTCTCGTGCCAAGTCCGAAATTTCCTACGTTTCCAACTTACAAGATAAGCATAACGCTTCTACTTTATTCTTATGTACAGAAAGAGTTGCCTCTATCCGATTACAAAAGTAAGGGATTTTTCCGATAATCCCCTATCGTCTAATGTTTTTATTTGCTTTTGGAGTGAAAATTTGAGTACATGCAGAATTCAACAGCAAATGTTAAAAGCCACATTATATAACATTTTCAATGCTAAAAACGAGTATTTATGAAAATAATGAGTATTTTTGCAAACAAAGAACCAGGTATGGGCAACTTTATAAAACAACAAGAAGAACGAAAAGACGCCAAAGAACGTGACAGGTTAAGACGTGACAAAATAGCCGGTTACTTTTTCAACGTTTTGAGCAAGTGAGAGCAAAAGAGTTTACTTATTTTGCCGAGCGTGAAAAACGTAGGATGAAATCAACCTTTCACAACTTACATTTGTTGCACTGGTATTAGGAACCATTACACCTATATACACCAATAACGAATACGGAATAAATTGGTACGTGCTATCCGTAAGTCTTGCACTTACAATCGTTCTTGCCAATATCGGCAGTAAAATCTTAAAATGACGATAATATGGAAATGTTAGGGGCAATTTTTACCGTGGGGCTTATAATTGCTGTTGGTTTTCTTATCTGGCTGCACTCAAAGCCGGGCAAGAAATGGCTTGCCAATTTGTAAGAATTATTTTTAGAAACTATGTAATAGCCGCGTTCCTATTATGGGAGCGCGGTTTTATTTTGCTACCAAAAGGAAAGCCATACCTTCAGTAGTATAGGCATATATTGAATAAATATATTTCTTAGCGGTTAAAATGTCACACTGTCACGATGCAAGGAAATGTGCTAACTGTCAGAAGATTAAGCTGTGACAGTAACTAAGACGGCACTTTCACAAATGTCACGGCGCAAGACGGAGCGTTACGGTGGTGACATTAAACGGCGGGGCAATGTCACGGCGCAAGGCGGTGAAGGCCAAAGGGTTACGTCCGGCGGTGACATTGTGACATTGGTTGCAAGCATTTTTTACGATGGCACGGCAGTTTGTAATGCAAAAGGCGATAAACGGCAAGGCGGAAGGCGGTAAATCAACATGCCAAAAGGCACAAATTGCAGTGCGTCCAAACGGTCAGTAGGTAATCAGTCATTCCGCAGAAATGCGGAATCAAGTAACAAATACACTCAAAAGCAGTTTTTTCACACTGGATTCCGCATTTCTGCGGAATGACAGATTACCCTATGACCGCTTGAAGTAGGATTATAAACACATTCTCCTAATGCCGAACTCATATTAAGAGCAATACAAAAACAAGAGTAGAATATCTTTCATCTGTCATTTTCTTATATAAGGCAGTGGCTGTCAGACTGTTACGGGCTGACAGATGTTTGACGCATCATTCAGCCGTATGTCAACTTACAGTAAAAGATGAATAATGGCTGACAGATGCCGGCGGTGTCTGTCAGCGCGTAACATACAGGTATTCAAAGTGTTATCAGTAAAACTGACAGATGAAAGATATTCTTACCTGAAATCAATACTGAAAAACGTTGCGGCTGAGCCTTCAATCTTTCATAGGACAGGTCAAAGCGCTGGCAGTCAACGAGTTAGACTGTGAAAGATACGCGGCGGCATGTTTCACTATATTTCACTCGCTACAACGCGGTGAAAGAATGGCGAAGGATTAAAAGCCATCTTTCACCATACCAGAAGTCGTTGTACTGCAGACGAACAGACATAACCTCTACATTCACTAATGATTCGTATTTGCTGAAATTAAAAACATCTTTCTTCAAAATTGGAAAAACACACCAAACATAATGTTGCGTGGCCGTATGTTGAACGAGCGGTAGGTACGGCTCACCCCATCGTATATTACATAAGTGAAACGCTTATTGTCAAGTAGGTTTGTGCCGCTTAGGTTCACTTCAAAATGCTTGAACACACGTGTTATGCTGGCATCCATAAGAAACGTGTGCTTTGCAGTGCCTTCCGCGATTTCGTTGTAGTAATGCTCGGCCGTAACGGAAAACAGCCATTCCTTGCATGGGATTATGTCGCACTTGAGGCAGTGTGACAGGTTGTCAAGGCCATAACTTGTTCCTGCCGATGGCATTTTCAGCTGCATGTAGTCATAGTCAAGAGAATATTCAACCGAAAGCCAGTCCAACGGCTTCATCTTCAGGCTCGGCGAAATTCTTACAGTCGAGACGTTGTAATCTGTCCTTGTGAAGTCTTGGTAAAGATACGAGTCAGACAAACTATACCCGGCATCAAGCGTCAACGTCGCCTTGATTGCGTCTATGCCTTTGCTCAACCGCCATGACAACTGCCATAGGCTTGACCGTCCGTCAGCCTTTGTGAAACCGTTGACAATGTAATTGCCGACAAAACAACGCGAGCTTATCCAAGGATAATCGGTGAACATATATGAAAAAGACATACGCGAGAACAGCGCACTAAGGGGCTGCTCATAGGAAATGCCAACAGTTGCGTCAGCCGACATGCCGCAGTCATAATTAATCCAGCCCGTAGACAAATTGCGGTAGTCTGACATCACAAGCCCTTGGTAAAAAGACTGTTCATCCACTTCAGCCTGCCTGTACGCTCCCGATACGTTTACCTTCAACGAGGATGTCAGGCCGTATTCCAAGTTGAGCATGGCTGACACCTGGGGCTTGCTCTTGTCTTGTACCCCGGCCGTGGCGCCTCCGTTGAAATGATAGAATGTATATGATAGCGGCAGGCGCAATGTCGCACCGAAGTTGTTGTTTCTCACCTCGAATACGGGAGTGAAATAAACGCGCCAGTAAGTCATACGTATGTCGTTGCGCGCAGTCCCCAATGAGTCGGGCAAGCCGTAAGCGTGGCTGTCCAAGGTACGGTTCATTCCTGTGACGCCGAATACGCCCGATACAGTGAACGGTGACATCACAAAACCCAAAGAGGTGTAAGTGTCCGTAAAAAAAGCCGCAGTGTTTACAACCTGTCGCTGCGTAACGGAGCCGCCATCACAGTCATTGCGTGTAACCGTAAGTCGTTGGGGCTTATCATGATACATGTTGAACGAGCGAAGCTCAAATATGTTGCGCCCGAAACGCTTTATGAACTGCAGCTTGTCAGACACTTGCTTGGAAATCAGACTACCGTCAGACTTGTTAGGATAGGTGCCGGAAAAGTTCTTTACAGAACTGTTCCATTGCAGGTTCGCCTTGATGTTGTTCTCCAAGTAAAGAGTCGACAGGTTGGCACGTAGAGGTATCTCGATATTCAATACGTCTTGGCCTAGGCTTTCATGTGCCTCGTCCTCGGTCGTGACTGAGCTGCCGTCGTTGAAAAAATAGGTGATGCTGCCGCCATTGTCGGCTGTCAACGCATTGTTCATATAAGAGGCGTTGACTGACAGGTCGATGTCTTTTGAGATGTTTACGAGGTTGTTCGTACTCACCATGTGTGTCTTGTTGAAACGCGAACGGCTGGGCTCAAGTTGTGAAAGCGCGCTCGGATTGACGTCAATGAAACTGTGCAGGCTGTAATTAAGCCCGAAACCGCCACGCAAATCGTCAATAGAAAAATCTGCCAGTTCATGCGAGAGGTCGCTGCCCGTATTGTTAGTCTTGTATGTGTCAAGCGTCTGTATCTCCTTTGCAAAGCGCATCAACGACAGCTCACCCTGCCAAAGCGCCGGACTTACACCTCCGGCGGCCTTTACCGTGCCCGCCCATGCTGAACGTGCGCGGCTCTTAAGCCGCAGGTTAATTGCCGGACTTTGAGAGAAAGACACGTCTTCCAGCACACGTATCGGCTGATGGTTCTCCATAACCTCGACGGTTGCCACATCCTCCTGGTGCACGGTGTTCGTCGCCAGGCCGTAACGGCCGCCAAGCAAGTCCTTGCCTTCAATGTAGAACTTGTTTATCTGCTGCCCGTTATAGCTTATTGCGCCGTTTTCCGCCACGTCAATGCCAGGCATCTTTTTCAGCACGTCGCCGATTGTGCGGTCGTGCACACCTGCGTACTTGGCGACATTGTAAAGTACCGTATCCCCCTTCATGCTTATCGACGGAGCCTTGACGATGACTTCCCTCAGCTTTGTGGCCTGCTCTTTCAACGCCGCATCATACTTGTTCCGATTGGGCACAATGCTTGTAACACAGGTTTCATATCCCATCATCGTGAACACAAGCTCTTTGCCGCTTAGGGCGTCGTCGTATTTCATCGTGTAGCAGCCATCCGCATCGGTGCGTGTGAACGCCCGTATAGCAGTTTCACCCTTGCTCCGCAGTTGCACCGACACGGCAGGCAAGGCTTCGCCCGAAGACTTGTCGGTAACCCTACCTTTCAGTACGGCGGCTTGCGGCAATGCCGGCATGTAAAAAGGAACCAGCATTAAAATGAAAAGAAATCTCCTCATGCTTACATGTTTTATGACGATTCGACAACGTCCTTACCATTTTTCCATTCCGCCTGGTACGGGCACGTCTTTCCCGTCTCCGGCTGATATGTTGCCGATGCCAAGGCTGCTCATCTGTGCGGAAATGATTGTACGCTCTTTCCTTTTCGCGCTTGCAAACTTTCTTAAAGTGGTCTCCACATAATCGTGGTACTTGTAAAACATCAGGGGCTGTACTTCTGTCTGCCGTATACCGACGGCTATGAAATGGTAAAACATCTTGCTGTCGTAAACTTCAAGTATCAGTCCGGGCAGACCGTTGAATTTCCACGGCCCGTCGTAAACAGGGATTTCCGTGGAAAACCATGCCACATAATGCCGACCCCTGAAGTCGCACTCTGCCTTCTGGCACGTGTAGCCCAATATTGCCTTGGTAGAGTCTGACATGACCCAGTTCTGCGGTATGTAGTCTTCCTCATACGTGAAGTATGACGTCGCCACTTGGTCGGCTACCGTAATCTTGCTGTCTGGCCAATTCTTGTAGACATACTCGTTGATTGACGTCTTTGCCCCCGGCATGGAATTGTACTGGCGTGAACGTATTGCCGCCACCATCATGTCGCCCCAAAGCCTGTCTCCGCCAGGAGTGCTGCACAACGAGTCAACATAAAATGTCTTCATATTATAAAACAGGCTGGCCTTCTTCCCTATGCGCAGAATCCCCCAGTCCTCATTATAATTGTCGTTGTTCAGCGTGTCGTCTGTCTCCATTATGCGGTATTGGCATTCAAGTATGGGCTGCGGATCGATTACACGGCTGGTCTGTGCCATGGCAGACGGGCCTAAAAACGTCAGCAATAAGTAAACGATTTTTCTCATAACCTACATTAATTTATATGTAAAATCAACATTCACGCTTGTGCAAGACGCTCATTCCGCAGTCTCGCGCGGCTTGTTCCTCTTCACTACATTGGGAGCGATGCGCCTATACACGCACGGTTTCAACGGACAGCCTTCAACTAAGTCCTTCATCCTCGAAGCGTCTTCAGGACGTACAGGACGGAACTCGAACACTCCCTTTTGCCGAAACAAAAGCTCAAGCCCAAGGCCGTTGCATTCGAAGCGGAGCGTGCTGTCGCCCTTCATAAAAGCATATCCGCCAAACCACTTTTTCAATTTTTCACCATTATATCCGCCCCTTATGCTCACTTTCAACGTATCCCCGTTATAAGCAAGGACGTTAAGCCCACGTATAAAAGTGGTGTCTGCAACGGTCTGCTCCGGCACATAATATCCCAAGAACTTATATGGAGGCCAATCACCATGGTTAATGCGGATTGTGTCAGGCACACCGTTACTGACATCCACCGTGTCGAGCCTGCATCCGGCTATGATCACGGTCTTTATCTTGTCCGGATTATACAGCGTTATGCATCCACCTCCGTCCGTCAGCGGAAAAGCGTTTTCAAACACATCAAGTATCAGGTCGTTGCCGTCAGCGTCAAAGCAATTAACCACCCCCGTATAAGGCTCGTCAAAGTATCCGTCCCAGAAGGTTACAGTCTTACGTTGCTCCTGCGCCATTGCACAAATACTGAAACATAATAGTATTAATAGAAAGTATTTCCTTTTCATGCTACTTAAACAAATAATTCCATTCAGAATGTTATAAATATTTCGTGCAAATATAGACAAATCCGTTTATATAAGCAATATAAAACAACATTTTAACATATATACAACAATAAATACAACAAAAGGACAACACTTGTTATGCTTACTTTGAACAATCATACTATTTTAATACTATATAGTATTATAAGCCATAAAAAAACATTTTGCTATACACATTTAAATTCCACACTTTACTTGATACAGCCTAATACCAATATAATTAGCATTTGGTATTTATGAAAAAACAATAATTAATTTGGAACGACAGAAGTATTTATTTAACTTTGCGTAAAACTTCATTTATGCGTAAAGGGAAAAAGGAAATACTTTATAGAGCGGCATTCAAATTGTTCATTTCCAGACAATTTGAGGGTGTATCATTGGCAGACATTGAAAATGAATCCGGATTGACAAAAGGAGCCATATATTATTATGCATCAAGCAAAAAGGAACTTTTCAGGAATGTAATAGAATATTATATAATTGAAAAACAAGATTTGACAAACAAAGTCTGCCTTAAAGGTGTAGCGAGCTTCAAAGATTTCGTTGATTCATATATTGAAGGAATTGCCCGAACGATGGAAAGTTTTAGTTTCGTTACCGATGAATTGTCACATACGAACCCTACAAAAGCATATATTTCCATGATTTTGCAAATAGCGCAGTATTTTCCTGATTTAAACAACAAATTCTCGGTAAGCAGGAATAATGAAACCGGCATATGGTGCGCAATGTTGCAGAAGGCGATTGAAAATGACGAGATAAGAAACGACATAGATTTGCTGAGTACGGCGAAGCAGTTTATGACCATATTTTATGGACAGGCTTTTTTAGACTCATTGTTTACCGGCTTGAATATTTGCACTCTAAGCGAACAGTTGTACAATTTATATAAGCTATTAAAAAAATAAACAGCCATCAATTTGTTTTCTTATAGCTCAATATTGCACCTGCCCACGACAAGGCGGCGTAGGCGGCCATCAAGATGAGTTGTGGCTGAAGGTCGGCCGGGGTGCCGCCTTTCAGGTAGAGGGCGCGCATCGCTTCGATATAGTAGCGCAAGGGGTTGGCGTATGTCAGGGCCTGCGCCCAGCGCGGCATGCCGGCTATCGGCGTGAGCAGGCCGCTCATAAGGACGAAGATTATGAGGAAGAAGAACATCAGCAGGGCGGCTTGCTGCATGGTGGAGGAGCAGTTTGAGACTATTAGGCCGAGGCTCGACACTATGAGGAAGAACAGCAGCGAAGCAAGTATTACCGTCCACACGCTGCCACGCGGCCACATTCCATAGAAGAGGTATGCCCACAGCATAGACCAGAGAAGCATGAAGAGACCGATCGTCCAGTAAGGCACAAGCTTTGAGAGGACGAAGTCGCGGCGGCTGACGGGCGTGACATTGATTTGCTCGATGGTGCCACGCTCCTTCTCGCCGACGATGTTCAAGGCAGGAAGGAAGCCTATGAGCAGCGTCAGCAGCATGGCGATGATGCCGGGCACCATGAACACCTTATAGTCGAGCGAAGCATTAAAGAGGAAGCGCGGACGCACGTCAACGCCACGAGCCGAGCCGTTTTCCACGCCTACACCATGCTCCGTGCGCTGCGCGGAGGCGAAGTCTGATATGATGTTGAGCATATACGCCTGCCCGAGAGCGCCCTTAACGCCGTTCACGGCGTTGGCGTTTACGTTGACGGAGGCCTCGCCCGAGCGCACGATATCGGTCGAAAAGCCGTGCGGAACGGTAAGTATCATGTCGGCCGAACCGTCCTCGACGCTGCGCAGGGCATCCTCGTAGCTGTCTTGGAAAGATGTCAGCGAGAAATAAGCGGATGCGTCAATCTGCCAGACGAGCCGCCGCGACATTGCGCTGCGATCGTTGTCTACTACGCAGAACTTCAAGTTTCTGATCTCCTGGTTTGCCGCATACGGCACTATCAAAAGCATTACAATCGGCAGCACGACAAATATTTTCGGCAGGAAAGCATTGCGCTTTATTTGCAAAAACTCCTTTTGTATTAAATATCTTATCGCCATACAACTATTATAATCTTACTTTAAACTTCTTCAGGGCTACCACAAGCAGCACCGCTTCCATGGCACACATCACCCAAACATCGGTCCGTATGTATTGTGCATCCACTCCCTGTATCATCAGGCGGCGCGCAGCGTCGATGTACCAGCGCGCCGGAACGATGGTGGATATGTATTGCAGCACCGGCGGCATGCTCTCGATTGGGAAGGCGAGACCCGACAGATAAACGGTGGGGATGATGAACAGCATCGACACTACCATTGCCGCCACCTGCGTGCGGACAAGCGTTGACACGAACAGGCCGAGCGTAAGGCAGACGAGAATGTAAAGCAACGTTGCACCAAGGAACGCCCACAGGCTGCCTGCCATCGGCACGCCGAGCACGAAGCGCGAAAGAACGAGCACCGTGGCGACGTTGAACGACGAGATGACGAAGTACGGCACGAGCTTCGACAGGATGATGCACGCAGGCGAGAGCGGCGACGCCAGCAGTACTTCCATCATGCCCATCTCCTTCTCGCGCACTATTGCCACGCTGCACATCATCACGCACAAGAGCATGAGAACCATGCCCATCACGCCCGGCACGAAGTTGTACTCGCTCTTTTGCTGCGGGTTATAAAGCATCCGCGTTATCGGTACAATATTCATCTTAGCATCACTTGGATTTACGGCTGAATGCTCCTGCTGCATGGAGGCGAGCACCTGCATGACGTATTGCAGGCGTATTGTGGCTTGGTTAGGCTCCGTTCCGTCAACGAGCAGCTGCACTTCGGCCGTGCCCTTATGCACCAAGTCGGCGGCGAAGCCGTTGCCGAATACTACCGCTACGTCAACCTTGCCTTGGCGGAACAGGCTGTACACATCGTCAATGCACGTCACGCAGTAGTCGAGCGACATGTACGGATTTGCCGCCAGGCGGTCGCACGCCTTACGGGTCAGCACGTCGTGCGACGAGTCGAGCACAGCCACGCGCACGTTCTTCACTTCCGTCGACACGGCATAGCCGAACAGCAACAGCAGCACTACCGGCACGGCGAGCAGTATGAGCATGCTGCGACGGTCACGAATGATGTGCAGAAACTCCTTGCCTATAAAAGAAACATATTGCTTCATGCGCTAACCCCTTTCCGCCTTGCGCGCAAGACTGTAAAAAACATCATACAAATTATCTGTGCCCATGGCGGCCTTCAAGGCCTTGGGCGTGTCGAGAGCCTCTATGCGTCCGTCAACCATGACGGACACGCGGTCGCAATACTCGGCTTCGTCCATATAGTGAGTGGTGACGAATACGGTGGTGCCACGGTCGGCGGCGCGGTAAATCAGCTCCCAGAACGTGCGGCGCGTCATCGGGTCTACGCCTCCCGTAGGCTCGTCGAGGAACACTATTTCAGGCTCGTGAAAGGTCGCCACGGTGAAAGCCAGCTTCTGTTTCCAGCCCAACGGCAGCGAGCCTACGAGCGTGTCGCGCTCGTCTTCAAGCGCAAGCGAACGCAGGCACTCGGCCGTCTTGCGCCTTATCGTGCCTCCGTCCATGCCGTAAATGCCGCCGAAGAGGCGCATGTTCTCCGCCACGGTAAGGTCATCGTAGAGCGAGAAGCGCTGACTCATGTAGCCTATGTGCCGCTTCACCTGCTCCGGCTGCTCGCCTACGTCATATCCGGCCACGACGGCACGTCCGGCCGTAGGGCGGCTAAGGCCGCAGAGCATGCGCATGGCAGTGGTCTTTCCGGCTCCGTTAGCGCCGAGAAAGCCGAATATCTCGCCACGGCGCACGCTAAAGCTGATGCCGTCAACGGCAGTGAACGAGCCGAATTTCTTTGTCAGCCCGTCGGCCGTTATCACGCTTTCAGTATCCATATATCTTGTATTAAAAAATACGTCAGTTCATTACAGACGTTATACGGTCTGCCCCTTCATCAGCGACATGAAGCAATCTTCTACGGAAGGCCGTATCCCTTTCACCTCAATGCCTGTATGCCCGCGCCGCTGCAGGTATTCCCACAATGTGTGAGAGGCGGCTGCTTCATCCAACGTAACGTGCATGCTGTCGCCGAAAGAGAATGACGTTGTTACACAGGCGCACTCTTTCAAATCATTAAGTAGCCCGTGCATGTCGTCGCTACGCACGGCAAACAACCGTGCGGAACAGCTTTCACAGATTTCGCCGGGCGTACCGGTCTGTAGCAGGCAGCCGTTTTGCACGAGCGAAATTCGGTCGCACCACGACGCCTCGTCCATGTAAGGCGTTGACACGAGCACCGTTATGCCATGGCTGCTCCTTATGCGTTGCAACATTTGCCAGAACTCGCGGCGCGACACGGGGTCGACGCCCGTCGTAGGCTCGTCAAGCAACAGCACGCGCGGAGCATGTATCAGCGCACAGCACAGAGCCAGCTTCTGCTTCATTCCGCCAGACAATTTTCCGGCGCGGCGCGCCTTGAACGGCTCAAGCCGGCAGTAAACGTCTTTTATCAGACTGTAATTCTCATCAATTGAAGTATTGAACACGGATGCGAAAAAGCGCAGGTTTTCCTCAACCGTGAGGTCTTGGTATAGCGAAAACCTGCCAGGCATGTAGCCGATGCGCCGCCGCAGCTCACGGCAATCACGCACCACGTCGAGTCCGTCGACCTCTGCGCGGCCGCCGTCGGGCAGCAGCAGCGTGGCCAATATGCGGAAAAGCGACGTCTTGCCTGCGCCGTCAGGACCGATTATACCATATATCTCGCCCTCATTGACGCTGAAGGTCAAACCGCTAAGAGCCTCAACGCGGCCGTATTGCTTGTGTAGATTGTCTACATAAATCATATTCTTAAAAGTAAAAAAGCATTTTTAAAGGTGAGAAGGTGAGATGGTGAGAAGGTGAGAAAGCATTGTTAAAGGTAAAAAGGTAAAAAAGTAAAACATTACAAATGCTTGCAATGCAAATGGATTTTTCACTTTTCATTTTTCACTTTTCACTTAAAAAGTCCGCCTCTCCGTACATCCCGATTTTTAGTATTCCGTCGGTGTTCTTTACCTTAACTTTTACCGCATAGACAAGGTTGGCGCGTTCGTCGCGCGTCTGTATCGTCTTCGGAGTGAACTCCGCCTTGTCTGAAATCCATTCAATCACGCCTTTGTACTCACGACTGTCGTCCTCGCCTAAGTCGGCATACACCCTGACTTGTTGTCCTATTTTCAGCGATGTGAGCTGTGGCGCAGTGACGTATGTGCGCAACGTCATGTCGCTTACGTCGGCGATTTTGAACAAAGGCTTACCCGGTACGGCGTATTCGCCGGCCTCGGCATACTTCTCAAGCACCGTTCCGCTGATTGGCGACGTGATGCGGCACTTTCGCAACTGGTCAACCACCTGCCAACGCTCTATCTCTGCCGCGTCCATCTGGCGGTTCAGGCTGCCGGTAGTGTTGCTTAGCTGTGACAGTTGCGCGTCCAGCTGGCGGCGAAGCACGCGCACGCTGCTCTCCGCGTCGTCAAGCTGCTTGCGGTTGGCGGCGTTGTCACGCACGAGCGCGTCATACCTTTTCAGCTCCTGTTCGGCCTTGGCTATCTGCTGTTTGGTGACTGCGATTTGCTTAGCCACATCCGGGCGTTGGCTTGCGTAGACCTCTTTCGTCACGCCGAGCCGTATGGCGCGCAGTTGCAGTTGCACCGTGTCAATCAGCCCCACCTGCTGCCCCGCAGCGAGGCTGTCGCCTTCATCTACGTCAAAGCTCATCAACCGGCCAGCCTGTTCGGCCGACACTATCACCTCAGTGGCCTCAAACACGCCCGTGGCATCGTGTTCCATGCCGCCTTGGGAGCAGGCTGCCAATGATAAAACCGCCAATGCAAATACTATATTTCTCATATATTTACGTTTTAAGTGTCCATTAATTGAATATTCAAATACCGTAAGACAATGCCACCGTATAACCCTTATAAATTGTTTAAGTGCTTAACCTTATAAATCTCTTGCAGCAGTTGCACTTCGTGCAGCCGCTTGCTAAGTTGCGCATCGCTGACGGCGTTGATGTCACGCAGCATCTCGTTAACGGTCTCAGTGCCGTTTGCCACTTTCGTCTCAGCCTTGCTGCGTATGCGTTGGCGCAGGGTTATGATTTCGTCGTCAAGCTCCATCTGTTTCCGCAAGCTCTCTATACGCCCGTCCTGAAGCTCCGTCTGCAAGCGGGTGTTGAAGAGGAAGGCGTCACGCTCTGACTGCACGGTTTGCCGCTCGGCGTCGAGTTTGCGGCGGTCGTTGCCCCGCGTGTACAGCGAACCGAAGTTCCATGACAGCGTAACGCCTATTTTGTAATAAGCGTCGAAACCGTCATTAAACATGTCAAGCCCCGGATTGCCGTAACCGCCACGTGCATACACGCCAACACGTGGGCGCAAGTCAGCGTCGAGAGCTTTCAGGCGTGTGTCCAAGAGACGTTCTTGCGCGGCGTAAAGCCCCAGTTCAGGCCTCTTGTTGTCAGCCGCAATCGAGTGTTCCGATGACGGTTTAACAAGCGTAATGCCGTCGCCGAACTTTTCCCCGGTAAACGTTTCGAGCATACGCAGATATGTCTTACGTTGCGTCAGCAAAGCCGTTTCACGCTGACTGGCTTTCACCTGCTCAACCTTTACCGCGTCAACGTCAGTCTGGTTGGCCACGCCGCTCTTCATCATGGCCTCGACCGAAGCCAAAGACAGCGACAAGTCATCTTGCAACACGCGCACCTGGGCTATTTGCTCGTCAAGCACCAGCACGCCGAAAAACAGCTCGTCAATACGCTGGTTTATGTCATAAATGGCCACGTTAACCTTCTCACGCTCAACGTCGCTTTGCGCGTTGGCGATGCGCTTGGCCGAAGCCACAGTGCCGCCGTCGTACAGTTGTTGGTTTACCGTCACGTTGACATCATACTGGTCTTTGCCCAACGCAGGGATGTCAACGTCTGGCAAGCTTATGGGTATTGACGTAACATCGCTCTGGTAACTCGCCGTGCCGCTCACGACGGCCTGCGGCAGCCACGCCTTGGCGGCGTTCTCCACGGTGAGACGGCGGCTCTGCTCCACCAAGCCGTACTGCTTTATGACCGGATAGTTGTCTCTCGCCAACTCTTTGCACCGCTCAAGCGTAACCTGCGCACGGCTTGCCACCGAGCAAAACAGCACCAACGTGAAGACAAGACAGTTTTTCATATTCTTGAAATGATTATTGTTTCATGTTGCAAAGTTAACAAGCTGAAACGGCAACGGCGTTATCTTATGATGCCATTAAATGTTCTTTTTGTATCAACCGAGCCACTCTTGTTGATTATTTGGCAACAAAATATTGCCGATATGCACTTTTTCTGTATTTTTGCACATCGTCATTCAAACAAAAAGAACATGAGAAACAAGTCACCGGAACGCTTCTCCTTCCATGAGCTGAAGTCTATTATAAACATCATAAAGACAAAAGGCGACCCCGTAAAGTTCATTGGCAAAGAGCTGGCAATGCTTGGCGAAGGGCACAAGGCACTGCAAAACATACTGCAACCAGACACTCCTTACATAATGGAAGACTGCCGCATGGGGTTCGTAAGGAAAGGAAGAATAAGCCTTACGGTCAATCTCATCGAGCGCGAATACGGCGAAGGGACGTTTGCCTTCATACCGGCCGGCAGCATTCTGCAAATCAACGGCATGAGCGAAGACTTCGACCTGTGCGGCATGATGATAAGCGACGTACGGCTGAAGGCGGCCATGGGCAATGCGATTCCTGCATGGTGCAACGGCAACGGGGCGTTCTTCACAGTACATCCAAGCGACGAAGACGCATCGACAATCAGACAAATATTCAACACAATATGGCTCTTAATCAGCAAGGAGCGTTTCCCCGACGAAACGCTCAACGGGCTCATACACGGCCTTATACATTATTACAACTACCTGAAAGACGTTGAAAGCGACACGGCTCAGCCCGAGACATCGCGCGGCAAGGAGCTTTTCAACATGTTCATAAGCCTTGTAAACATCAACGCAAAACATGAGCGCAAGCTGCAGTTTTATGCCGACAAGATGTGTGTGACGCCCCGTTATTTAAGCTCTGTGGTCAAACAGACCAGCGGAATTACGGCTAAAGAGTGGATTGACCGCGCCGTTGTGACCAACGCGAAGGTGATGCTGAAATACGGCAGCAGGCAGGTGGCCGAGGTAGCTTACGCCCTCAACTTCCCCAACGTAAGCTTCTTCTGCAAGTTCTTCAAGCATGCCACCGGCCAAACGCCGCAGGAATACAGGAGGAAATGAAAACATTTTCCAATTAAGAATTAAGAGTTATGAGTTAAGAATTAAGAAAATTACCTTTTTAAACAAACACGGCAAAGCATGTTTTCTTAATTCTTAACTCATAACTCTTAATTCTTAATTTTTAATTTTCTTGCTCTTCCATCTCTCCGTCGAGCCTCGTGTCCTTGGCAATGCTTACCGCCCCGGTGCGTGAAACGGTCAAAAGCAGCGGCACGTAGTCGTCGCTGAGCACGTCGGGCGCGCCTACGCTTGCCGCAAGCACAAGGCTTCCATCCTCGGCATGGTCAAATACGATGCCGAGCAAGGCGCTTTTATTCATGTACTTCTCACTCACCTGCGATGCGAAGTCGGCCTTTGTGAATGTCTTTTGAAAGAACAAGGAGCCGTCTGCACGCGCCACATTCACGCTTATCTTGTTGTCATAATATTTGCCGCCGGCCTCGTCGGTTATCATCGGCAACGACGTGTCCGCGTTTCTTGCGATAGTCAACGTGTATTTTCCGCCAAGCCATTCCACGGTTTCCTGATGCTTCGAATCCTGCATTTTCACTGGTGAAGACTGAACATTTACAACCGGTTTCTTGGCTATTATGTCGCCCGTGGGCTTCTTTTCGCCACATGCCGAAAACACGGCTACGGCTACAGAAGCCGCAAGCAATGTACGTAATGTTTTCATTTTGTCATTTCTGTTTTTCTTCCGCAAAAGTAGTACAATTTGATTAAAAAGCAAAACAAAATGCGGTTTCGCTTCCGTTTTATTTTGAAAATAGAACCAATTGCACTATTTTTGTAACAACTTATGAAAACACTTATACTATACATCGCATTCATCATGCTCGCCTTGTCTGCCTGCACGGATGAAAAGACCGCCAATAAGCAGGAAGAGCATGTTGACACCATACCCGTAATGGTAATGCAAATACGCAAATGCTCGAAGCTGTACACGGCCGAATACCGTGTGCGCAAGATTGTGACGCACGACGACGACGTGCGGCTGAAAGGCTCTCTGTTCAGCCAACAGTTCAACTTCGCCGTGCCGATGTCGTCGCGGAAAATAGCCATACCGATGGAGGCCAAGCTGAAAGCATACATTGACTTCAGCGAGTTTTCTGAAAACAACATCGTCGCACACGGCGGAAAGGTGGAAATAATACTGCCCGACCCTAAGGTGGAAATGACGTCAAGCCGCATCAAGCATGAAGGGATAAAGAAGCACGTGCCGCTCATGCGGTCTAATTTTACCGACGCGGAAATGGCTTCTTACGAGAAACAAGGACGCGGACAGATCATAAAAAGCATACCCCAAATGGGCATAATAGACATGGCCCGCGAGAGTGCGGCGCACGCCTTGGTGCCTATTTTGGCGCAACTTGGATACAAGGAAGAAGACATAACTATTACATTCAGCAAGGACTTCACGGCTGAAGACTTGCCTATGCTGCTCGAAAACAACGACATTGAATATGGCAAACGCAAAGAACAACAATAAGGAAGGGCGCAGCCTGTGGCTGGCGACAGTACACGGAGTAGGGCGGATAAAGCTCTACGCGATAGGCGTCATTGTGGTTTTGGTGATTGTGGCATCGGCTTACCTGGTGCGCCAGTGCCGCGGCAACAGCATAACGGCGCACGTAAACGACAGCATAGACATAACGCCAACGCAGGTGCTGGCCATGAAAAAGATTGGAGAATGGGAATTTCTGTCAATCGAAGACGAGGAAATGGTTGACACCGTAAGGAAAAAGCTTTTCGGCACCGACGAGCTGATACGCATTTACCGAGGCACCCTGCGCCTGGGCATAGACCTGTCAGAGGCGCGTGAAGACTGGGTAGCTGTCAGCGGAGACACGTTGCGCATCGTCCTGCCAAGGGTGAAGCTGCTCGACGACGACTTCATCGACGAGGCAAGGACGCAGCCGTTCTTCGAGTCAGGCACGTGGAGCGACCAGGCGCGAAGCGACCTCTACCATCGCGCCAAGGCGCGGATGAAAGCCCGATGCCTAACCAAGGAAAACATTGCAAGTGCCGAGGACAACGCCCTGAAGCAGTTTTACCAGATGTTCAAGGCCATGGGATATGAAACGGTGGAAGTCAGGTTTGAACGCTGAAAGCACCAAACACCCACCCCAACCCTCACAAAGGGAGGGAGCTTAGTATGACTTTTCGGATTACAATTAAAATAAAAGCCACGAACGCACAGCATATATTACGTTCGTGGCTTTCATTTTATAAAGGCTTTTTATAAACGATGCGAATCAAGCTCCCTCCCTTTGTGAGGATTGGGGTGGGTATTTGGTGCTTAACTTGCCATGCAGAACACTCCCGCACCAATGAAAAGCACGCCCACTACAACATTGATCCACCGCTGCACAAGTTGCATATTCTTCCTCATCGCCTCGGTTCCGCTTATGCCGTAAGCCACAGCCCAAGCCAGGCAGACAGCCGGTATCGAAGTGGCCACCGAGAACACCACAGGCAGGAAATAGCCCGACGGAGTACGGGCCGACAGCGGCATCAACATGCCGAAATACACAATGGCACTCTCCGGGCAGAAAGACAGGGCCAGCAGAACGCCCAGCAGCAGGCTGCCCCACGCGCCCCTGAGGCGGTGGCCGCGAGCCGACACGTCAGGACAATGCTCATGCCTGTGCAGGAAACGGTCAAGGATGAAATACAGACCTATCACGATGAGCACGGGCGCAAGCACCTTCTCGCCCCACTCCCCGAACCAACGTCCGACGGCCTCCATGCCGCCGCTGCCGCGGAACACGGCTATCAGCACCACGCCCAACACAGAATACGCCAATACACGGCCGGCTGTGTAGGCCAGGCCGTTCACAAACACTCGGCGCCGGTTGCGCGCATCCTTGGCCAGATAACCCATGGCCGCCACGTTGGCGGCAAGCGGACAAGGGTGCAAAGCTACGATAAGACCAAGCAGGAAAGCCGTGACAACGGGAAAGCCGTTGTTCTCAATCATATTCTGAACAAACTCCATTCTACCTTAGAAACTATGTTGCAAATATAACGAATTTGCGCTTAACAGTAAACAGAGACGTTTGGTTTTTAAGAAAACTTTACACTTTGCCACGCCGCAAACTGTCCCTTGGCCCAATCAAGGGCACATTCTTGTAACAGCCTGATAATCAACCACATCCAGGCACACTGTCTTTCATGTTCCGAAAGGCCGTCTTTGGGCGTGCAAAAGACGGCCTTTTGGAACATGAAAGACGGCCTTTTACAACACCGAAAGCCACCATACAGAAAACCCGGAAGCAATACGCTGCGGCAGACCTGCACGCCGCATTACGGCAAACACCGCAAAACACCATTAATAAAAATGTAAAAAATTTGGCTCGTAACGATAAAACGATTAAATTTGCACACAATATTGACACACCACAGAATGATTACCGACAACTTGACGCAAATTCTCACACAGACAATCGAGAAGTTGTCCAGGCGCGAGTCGTTGAAAGAGCTGTTCCACCAGCACCGCGACGGCGACCCGTTGCCTTCGGCAAAAGCACTTGAAGAGATTATCGGGCTGGCGCGCTCGATACTGTTTCCCGGTTTCTACGGCAAGTCAACGGTCAACATCACAACGCTTAATTATCATATAGGTGTGAACGTGGAGCGTTTGCACAAGCTGCTTACCGACCAAATCCTGGCCGGGCTATGCTTCATGGACACCGAGCACACGGCGGCTGACTGCATACCGCTGTACCGCAGGCCGCAGGCCGAAGAGCTGGCAACCAAGTTCATTGAGCGCCTGCCTGACATACGCGCCGTGCTGGCAACAGACGTTGACGCGGCATACAACGGCGACCCGGCGGCCGAGAGCAAGGCCGAAATAATATCGTGCTACCCCGTAATCAAGGCTCTCGTAAACTACCGCCTGGCACACGAGCTGGTTAAGCTCGGCGTACCGCTCATACCGCGCATCATAACCGAAATGGCCCATTCGGAGACCGGCATAGACATTCACCCGGCCGCACAGATAGGCCACCACTTCACCATAGACCACGGCACGGGCGTAGTAATAGGCGCTACGTGCATCATAGGCAACAACGTCAAGCTGTACCAAGGCGTGACGCTCGGCGCCAAAAGCTTTCCGCTCGACGCCGACGGCAACCCCATCAAGGGCATACCACGCCACCCCATACTCGAGGACAACGTAATAGTCTACTCCAACGCCACCATCCTCGGCCGCATAACCATCGGCAAAGGCTGCGTCGTGGGAGCCAACATCTGGGTGACGGAAGACATGGAGCCGATGTCGAAAAAGGTAAAAAGGCCATAAGGTTGTACGGTTATGGGGTTGTACGGTTTTACGGTTATAGGGTTGCACAATGGGCAACCTGAAACCGCTTGACGACAAAGCCTGACAATCCCGACCGCCAACAACCACAAAAACCGTATAACCGCATAACCATACAACCGCAAAACCGTATATATATTAATGGAACAAGAATTTGAACTCATCGCCAAGACATTCATGGGACTGGAACCTGTCCTGGCCAAAGAGCTTACACAACTGGGAGCAAACAACGTGCAGATAGGACGCCGCATGGTGTCGTTTACCGGCGACAAGGAAATGATGTACCGCGCCAACTTCAGCCTGCACACGGCCATAAGGGTAATAAAGCCCATCAAGCACTTCAAGGCGCAGTCGGCCGACGACGTGTACGAAGAAGTGAAGAAAATAGACTGGAGCCAGTACCTCGACCTGAAAAAGAGCTTCGCCGTTGACTCGGTGGTGTTCTCCGACGAGTTCCGCCACTCCAAGTTCGTATCATACAAGGTGAAAGACGCCATCGTAGACCAGTTCCGCGAGAAGACCGGGCAACGCCCCAACATATCGGTGGCCAACCCCGACATACGCCTCAACATGCACATAGCCGAAGACCGCTGCACGCTGTCACTCGACTCGAGTGGCGAAAGCCTGCACCGCCGCGGCTACAGGCAGGAATCTGTCGAGGCTCCGCTCAACGAGGTGCTTGCCGCCGGCATGATACTCATGACGGGATGGCAGGGCGATACGGACTTCATCGACCCCATGTGCGGCTCGGGCACGCTGCTTATCGAGGCCGCGCTCATCGCCCGCAACATGGCTCCGGGCGTGTTCCGCAAGAGCTATGCGTTCGAGAAGTGGCCCGACTTCGACGCCGACCTCTTCGACCGCATATACAACGACGACTCGCAGGAACGCGAGTTCACGCACCACATATACGGCTACGACATCGACCTCAAGGCCGTACAGAAGGCCAACCTGAACGTGCGCGCAGCCGGACTGACTAAGGACATCAGCGTGGAAATGGCCGACTTCAAGGACTTCAAGCAGCCTAAGGACAAGGCGATAATGGTTACCAATCCGCCCTACGGCGAACGCATATCCACCCCCGACCTGCTCGGTACATACCGCATGATTGGCGAAACGCTCAAGCACCAGTTCAAGGACAATGACGCATGGGTGCTTAGCTACCGCGAGGAATGCTTCGACCAAATCGGTCTGAAGCCGTCAATCAAAATCCCTGTGTACAACGGCTCGCTTGAATGTGAGTTCCGCAAGTACCAGATTTTCGAAGGAAGGCTAAGCGATTTCCGCGGCGCAGGCAACATTCTCAAGACCGAAGAAGAGAAAAAAGCCATGGCCGAGAAGCACCGCTTCAAGGAAAACCGCGAGTTCAAGAAACGCCTTGAAGAGCACGAGGAGAACGAAGAGGGCGACATACGCACGTTCAAGTTCCATAAAATAGACTTCAACGGCCGTGGCTCACGCGACCGCGAACGTCGCAGGGACGACCGCGACAGGCGCGACTTCGGGCGTGATTTCAGCCGTGGCAGGCGCGACTTCGACGACCGCAGCGGACGCGAAGACAGACGCGGAGGACGCGATTTCAAAGGAAACAGGGACAGAAAAGACTTCGGCAAGAAAGGACGGAGATATGACGACTAAATCAAGAAACGGTTTTTCACGCAACGCCAGGCTGTGCGCCGCGGCGTTGCTCGCAATATTTTCAATAATGACAAGCCACGCGCAACAACGCGAATTTACGCTTGAAGACCTTAACTTCGGCGGCAACAATTACCACAACATGGTGCCCAAGAACAGGTACCTGACGTGGTGGGGCGACCAGCTTGTACGCCGTGACGTGGAGGAATGCTACACCGTAGACAAAAAAACGGGCAAGGAAAAGCTCCTGTTCACACTTGACGACATCAACAAATACGCCGGAACAACGGCTGACAGCACAAAAATATACCACTTGCTGTACACCTCCTTCCCCTACCCCGACAAGTCTTTGGTGCTCATTGAGCGTAAAAACGAACGCCTACTCATAGACTTCAAGGCCAAGGAAACCGTATGGAGGCAAAGCACCAAGGGCGAGACGCACGCCGACTGGAACGCCCGTTCACGCGCAGTGGCCTTCGTTAAGGACGACAACTTATATGTAACCGACGCCGAAGGAAAGACCCGCCAGCTTACAACCGACGGCAGCCACGACATAGTTTACGGGCAAAGCGTACACCGTGACGAGTTCGGTATATATAAAGGTACGTTCTGGAGCAACGACGGAAAGAAGCTCGCCTTCTACCGCATGGACCAAAGTATGGTGACGGATTATCCCCTCGTAAACATCGACACGCGCATAGCAACAGAGATACCGACCAAATACCCGATGGCCGGTGAGACCAGCCACAAGGTCACCGTGGGCGTTTATGACCTGGAAACGGGCAAGACCGTTTACCTGAAAGCAGGCGACCCGACCGACCGTTACTTTACAAACATAGCCTGGAGTCCGGCTGACGAGGCGGTCTACATGTTCGAACTTAACCGCGACCAGACCGACATGGAACTAGTGAAATACGATGCTTCCACGGGCGAAAAGCTGTCTACCTTATATAAAGAGCACCACGACAAGTACGTGCATCCAATGAACCCAATCACTTTCTTGCCGTGGGATGCCGACAAATTCATACTGCAAAGCGAGAAAGACGGCTACAATCATCTCTACCTTTTCAACACTAAGGGCGAACAGTTGAAGCAAATCACGAGCGGAAAATGGGTGGTGCTGGACCTTATCGGTTTTGACTTGAAGGCAAAAACAGCCATTATTTTGTCAACCGAAAGTAGCCCAAGCCAGAACAACATCTACAAAGTTAACATACAAACGGGCGAGCGCACCCTGCTCGACAACGGCCGAGGATGCCACGCCAACACGTATGACGCAGGCGGACACCGCGCCCCTATGCTGTCATCTTCAGGCCGTTATGTCTTCGACAGCTACTCGGAGCCGGACGTTCCGCGCAACATCGACATTATCGACATTGACAAGGTGAAGCGCATCAGCTACTTCATAGCCGACAATCCGTGGGTTGGCTACAACGTGCCAGAATACTCATGCGGCACAATAAAGGCGGCTGACGGGGTGACAGACCTGTACTATCGCATGGTGAAACCGGTCAACTTCGACCCCAATAAGAAATATCCCACCGTGGTGTACGTGTACGGCGGCCCGGGAGTGCGCAACGTCGAGGCGCGCTGGCACTACGCAAGCCGTAGCTGGGAGACGTACATGGCGCAGAAAGGTTACCTGCTCTTCATTCTGGACAACCGCGGTTCGAGCGACCGCGGACGCGACTTCGAGCAGGCTACGTTCCGCCATCTCGGCGTGGAAGAGATGAAAGACCAGCTCAAAGGAGTAGAATACCTGAAATCATTGGCTTACGTTGACACGACGAGAATGGGCGTACACGGATGGAGCTTCGGCGGTTTTATGACAACATCGCTCATGACTACCTACCCCGACGTGTTCAAAGTAGGCGTTGCCGGAGGCCCCGTGATTGACTGGAAGTGGTACGAAGTGATGTACGGCGAGCGTTACATGGACACGCCGCAGGCCAATCCGGCGGGCTACGCGGAGACAAGTCTCATCAACAAAGCAAAGAACCTGAAGGGTAAACTGCAAATAATCATCGGCACAAATGACCCCACCGTAGTGCCGCAACACGCCTTGTCGTTCATCAAGAAGTGCAACGAGGTGGGCACACAGCCCGACTTCTACGTATATCCAGGTGAGGGACACAACATGATGGGACACCAAAGCGTGCACCTGCACGAAAGGATTACACAGTATTTCGAGGACTATTTGAAATAAAATAAACAACAAACACCCACCCCAACCCTCTCCAAGGGATGGTGCTTAAATACATATCAGACTATGAAAATATTATTATTAGGCAGCGGAGGGCGTGAACATGCCTTGGCATGGAAGATTGCGCAAAGCCCGAAAGTGGACAAACTGTACATCGCTCCGGGCAACGCCGGAACGGCGAACGTCGGCGAGAACGTAGACATAAAGGCTGACGATTTCGAGCGTCTGAAGGACTTTACCGTGACGAACGGCATCAACATGGTTGTCGTCGGACCTGAAGATCCGTTGGTAAAAGGCATCTACGACGACTTCAAAAGCGACAAGCGCACAGCCGGCATACCCGTTATCGGTCCGTCGGAAGCAGGCGCACAGCTTGAAGGCTCAAAGGACTTTGCCAAGGGTTTCATGCAAAGGCATAACATACCGACCGCAAAATACAAGACATTCAATGGCACGACGCTTGACGAAGGATTGCGTTTCCTTGAGACATTGCAGCCGCCATACGTGCTTAAGGCCGACGGTCTGTGCGCCGGAAAGGGCGTGCTCATAGTGCCAACGCTCGATGAAGCCAAGAAGGAACTGCGCGACATGCTCGGCGGAATGTTCGGGAACGCTTCGGCGAACGTCGTAATCGAAGAGTTCCTGAGCGGCATTGAGTGCTCGGTTTTCGTTCTTACTGACGGCAAGAACTATAAGATTTTGCCCGAAGCCAAGGACTACAAGCGCATCGGCGAAGGCGACACAGGCCTCAACACCGGCGGCATGGGCAGCGTGACACCCGTTCCGTTTGCCACAAAAGAGTGGATGCAGAAGGTGGAAGACCGCATCATCCGTCCCACGGTTGAAGGTCTTGCGGAAGAAAATCTTGACTACAAAGGCTTCATATTCTTCGGCCTCATCAACGTAAACGGCGACCCTATGGTGATAGAATACAACTGCAGAATGGGCGACCCGGAAACTGAGAGCGTGATGTTAAGGCTAAAAAGCGACATCGTCGACTTGTTCGAAGGCGTGGCCAACGGCGACTTGGACAAGCGCGGCATAGAATTTGACGCTCGCGCGGCTGTCTGTGTCATGCTGGTAAGCGGCGGCTACCCCGAGAAATACGCAAAAGGCTACCCCATCACGGGCATCAATGATGTGGAAGGGAGCATCGTCTTCCACTCTGGCACGGCCGTGAAAGACGGCCAGGTGGTCACCGCAGGGGGCCGCGTAATAGCCGTAAGCTCTTATGGGAAAGACAAGGACGAGGCCTTGGCCAAGTCGTTCAAGGAAGCTCAAAAGATACAGTTCACCGACAAATACTTCCGTGGCGACATAGGGAAAGACCTTTAATTCAGTTAAGAATTAAGAGTTAAGAATTAAGAAAATTACCAACAAGGCATTTTTTCTTAATTTTTAACTCTTAACTCTTAATTCTAAAAGAATGAAGCGATTACAAAACAGAATATCAGGAAGCCGTTTCGCGCTGCCCGTCACGGCTGTCTATTCGCTGGCCGCTTGGCTCGGCATGTGCGCCATATGCGGCAGAACATACTCAGAACTGGCCGTTTTCGCCATGTCTGCCTACCTAATGGCCGAGTTGAACAACCGTAATGCGCTCATACGCATGTACAGCCGGATGGTGTCTTGTTCGTTCCTTGTGCTCGGCACGATGGCCGCTCCGGCAATCGGGCGGCTTGAGGTGTTTGCCGTACAGCTATGCTTCATCGCCGCATATCTGCTTCTTTTCGCCTCATATCAGGACAAGCGGGCACAAGGCCGCATGTTCTATGCCTTCATGTTCATAGGCGCAGCGAGTGCCGTGTGCCCTCCGTCGTTGCTCTTCGTGCCCGTATTATGGGTGCTCGCCGCCACTAATCTCATGGCAATGAGCTGGCGCAATTTCTGGGCTTCGGCCATCGGACTGATCACACCATACTGGTTCATCGCCGGATATTGCGCCATTACGGGCGACATGACAATCCCACTCCGCCTGGCCGACAGCTTCACGCAGGCGATGGATACGGCACGACACATGCCGGAGCCCGGCGCTCTTGTGTCATTCGCAGTGACGCTTCTGGGCGCCGTGACAGGCGCCGTGCACTTCATGCGCAACAGCTACAAGGACAAAATCCGCACGCGCATGCTTTACGAGCTGCTGATAGCAACAGCTTCATTCACTGCCATTTTCTATGCCGCGCTGCCACAATTCGCCGAATACATGACGGCCATCCTCATCGTCAACGCATCCGTGCTAGCAGGCCACTTCTTCGCGCTTACCAACACCAGGCTCACCAACATCGCATTCATGCTGTTCACAATGCTGGCCGTTGCGGCCACGGCGTTCAACATCATGAGCCACATACCAACGGCAAACAATCTCTCGCCATGGAGTCTCTTATAGAAATTCTCACCGACTACGGCTATGTGGGAATGCTCGTCTCGGCGTTTCTTGCAGGCAGCATATTTCCCCTGAGCAGCGAGGTGGTCATGCTTGCGCTCATGGCCGCGGGGCTGGATCCGTGGGCACTGGTGGCTTACGGCACCGTCGGCAACACCTTAGGCAGCATGTTCAACTACTGGATAGGCTCGCTGGGACGCATGGACTGGATAGAGAAATACCTCCACGTGAAGCCCAAAGACCTTGACCGCGCACGCCGGTTCATGGCTGGCCGGGGCGCATGGACGGGCTTCTTCGCCTTCCTGCCCGTAATCGGCGAAGGCATAACCATAGTGCTTGGCCTGATGAGAGCCAACCTCACGCTTACAATCATCAGCGTGACAATAGGCAAACTGGCACGCTACGCCCTGCTGGCCCTTGGCGTGGAGATTTTCGTATAGCCCGTTTATCTATTTTAACCATAAGCCGCGCAATGTCCGCCTTGCTGTCCGCTTTAATATATGAATAAGGTATAAAACATACGGATATGAAAAAGACACTTATCACAATGCTTCTCGCAATATTCGCCATCGCAACCGCCGGAGCGCAAACGGGCGACAACAAGAAGCTTTCAAAACAGGAACGCAAGGTCCTTCAGGCACGCATCGACAGCCTGACCTTTCAGAAAGCGTTGAGCGCAATCAATGACACGGCCTTCGTGGTGGAGGCAGACCAGGTGACATTCAAGCGCGGATACACCGTCCACGTAACGTCAAACACAAACTTCATAGCCTTCTGCGGCGACAGGGCCGTGGTGCAAGTAGCCTTCAACGTGCCATGGCCGGGCTTCAACGGGCTTGGCGGCATCACTGTGGAGGGCAGCGTGTCAAAATATAAAAAGACAACCGACAAGAAGGGCAACGTCTACATACAAGCCGGAGTACAAGGCGTAGGCATATCGGCCCAGGTATTCATAACGTTGCCAAACGGCACCGACAAGGCTTCAGCAAGCGTGCAACAAAATTTCTATTCAGGGCGCATCACGCTCAACGGCAACGTCGTTCCGCTTGAAGAAAGCAACGTGTTCAAGGGGAAAACGCTGTGACACGCGCCACATGTCACCGACCGAGGCAACGTGCCCGTTCACACATTGCCAAAATCCTGAGAATCAACAAGTTGGCAAAAGGCCGTCTTTCGCGATGTGAAAGACGGCCTTTTAGCTTGCAATTTGCGGCTTTTTGCACGACGAAAGGCCGTCAATCGGAAAGCAAGTAAAAACACGACGTAGCCATGAAGTCCCTGACATATGGAATGCCCGACAGCAAACGGCACAGCCTGACGGGCCGAAGGCCGAACTTGACGTGGTAATGCGGATTGACAAGCCACAACTGCCTGTGGCGCACGGTGAACCCCACGCGCCGCGCCAAAATGTCGAACCCCTCGACAGTAAGGCGCGTTCCGCGTATCGACATAAGCTCGTTTATCGTGAAAGCGTCCTCACCCGACAAGGCCAGCAACCCGCGATACCAGCCCGAAGGCAGCAAATGCACAAACGGCGCATGGCTCACGGCAAAGCCACAGGCTATCTGCTGATGCCCTCCGAACGGCATCATCCACGGCGGAAAGGCAACAAACGCCACTCCGCCGGGCGCGAGCAGCAGCCTCAAACGCGCAAGCAGCGCTGCCTTGTCGGCCACATGCTCTATAACGTCGTGCGACACAATGATGTCGAACCGGCGGCCACCGGCATCATAGTCAAGTATGTCGGCACACACGAAGTCGCCAACCGCGCCTTCACGCGAGAAGAAACATGAAGCCTGGCCTACGCGCAGCTCCGACACGTCCACACCCGTAACACGGCACCCCCTACGGGCAAACGGCAACAGATTGCCACCCTCGCCACAGCCAACTTCAAGCACATTCTTGCCTTCGACAGTGGCAAACCTTGATATGTAAGGAATAAAATACTTCTCAGCCGTAACCGCCTCTTCCTTGAAATAGCGGTAACGGTCATTATGCCTTTTCTGCATTTTGCTTCGTTTTTTTACATTATGATGGCAAAACCTGCAAAATACTGCACCGGCAATAATGACAAAAAAGTTTAATCAAACACTATCCTGAAACCAAACGGGAAAGCCACCTGCAACGGTTTGTCGCTCCATTGGGTCTCCGTCTTTCCCCCGTTGGGCACATACCACGTCAGCTTCGGAGAGAAGAACAGCTGCAATCCCGGCGCCATGTCATACGACACGCCCACACCGGCACTGGCCGACCACTGCCATCCGGGAAGCCCGAGCCTGCGCTCAGAACGGTAAATCACAGTGTTGTCAAGATTGAACCTTACATCCGACTTGCCATGAAACGGTATGTCCAAGGCCACGCCTGCCGTGCCATACGCATTCCAACGGCCATTGTGCAAGAATCTGTATGACACGCTGACGGGCACACCAATGAAGCAAGTCCGCTGCCGCTCGGTTATGCCAGTAGTGTCAGCCCGGCCCGTAAGAAGATTGGTTGTGTGGCGCGTGAAGCGCAGCCCGAAGTCCAGACTCCACCTTTCAGTCAACCGCTTGCTGAAGTCCAAGCCGATCTGCAACGGACTTTCAAAGTCTTTCTTCGTCACGATGCGCCCGTTGTTGTTATACGCCATCTGCAGCAGAGCATATCTCTCTTCCTGCGTAAGGCCGACACCCGTATCATAAGTAAGGTAATGAGCCAGTTCCTCCCATGTCTCGATGTTCACTCTCGTGCCCGAACCTACACCGCCGCTTATCATCCGCAGCACCCTCGCAGCCATGCCGCCAGAGCCGCGACCGGCCACAGAACCTAAGCCGAACAGCCACTTCCGGCCGCCCTCAAACAGTCTTGCGCTGCCGCAGACATCGCTTCCGGCCGCCTCAACCATGCGCAACGGGGGAGCGTCTGGCAGGCGGACAGCACCGTCCAATATGCCTATGCCTGGCATATCGGCCACATCAGGCATTTCCGGCGCAGTCTCCATGCCACAAAGCGCACTGTCCGCAACATCACCCAACGGCGCGGCGAAGCGGCCTGTCGCCGCAGTCGGCATGCCGCCGGCCTGTCGTTCTGCAACGGTCTCACGTCTTTCGGCCTTGGCAATCGGGATCGGACAAGTATAGTCTGCGCCCTGCCGCACAAATGCAGAACGACGGCCGACCTGTCCGTCAAGCAGATGAAGAGCCAGAGCAACGGCCAACAGCACCACAACCGCACCCATGCGGGCACGGTATTCGGCCACCATGTAGCGCAGTGCGCGCTTCGCACGAGCCAGCTGCGACGATGACGAGCGCGGCTCTATACCTAGCATGCGGGCAATCTCGCCATGCGGCAGACCGTCGATGACAGCCAGCTTGAACACACGGCGGTAACCGTCAGGCAAACTGTCAATCATCTCCATTATGTCGTCAAACGGAACTATGCCTTCCATATATTCCTCATCAGCGCACAAGGCATCGGCCTCAACATTGCCCATCGGCACACAGCCGTTACGGCTCTCAACGGCTTTCAGGGCAAGATTGGTCATAATCCTACCCATCCAAGCCTCGACATGGCGCGGCTCGCGCAACGCTCCGAGCGACGTGAAGACCACGATGAAGCCGTCATGCAGCACGTCACGTGCCTGCGCCTCGTCACCGACGATACGCAGACACACCCTGAACATCTTGCCCGAATACGTCCGATACAGCGCAGCCCACGCGCCACGGTCGCCCTCCTTGCACCTTCTGATAAGCTCTTCCGTCGTCATCAACATTACAACAAGCCCTGCTGCGGCCTGTTATTTTATGAGTAAGAAAAACGCAGATTACTGCATCCGGCGTTACGGTTTGTTGCAAAATCAAGCGCCAGAAACCTCCTGCGACATGCTATTTAACGACAAATGCGGCATAAAATTACACCGATGCCAAGACAAATCCCGGACATCGAAATTCCAAAAGGCCGTCTTTCATCGTGTAAAAGACGGCATTTTAGCGTGCAATTTGCGCCCTTTTGGAATCCAAAAGACGGCCTTTTGCACGGCACGTATTAGGCACCCAGACCGACACATAGCGTTAAAATATAATAAACTTACGGTTGCACGGCACAAAGTTTGTATCTTTGCAACGCTTTATAAAGTTTTCATTGCGGAACAAACAATTATCACACATATCAGTAAATGAAACAATTTAAGTTGGTTGACAATATCCTGGGCTGGCTGGCGTTCTTCATAGCCGCCTTCGTATATTGCAGCACTATCGAACCGACAGCCAGCTTTTGGGACTGTCCTGAATTCATCACAACCGGTTACAAATTAGAAATAGGCCATCCGCCCGGAGCGCCTTTCTTCATGCTTACGGCAAACTTGTTCTCACAGTTTGCCAGCGACCCGTCACAAGTGGCTATGATGGTCAACACGATGAGCGCACTGCTTAGCGCCACGTGCATAATGTTCCTGTTCTGGACCATCACCCACCTCACGCGCAAACTCATACTGAAGGACTGGAGCGCGCTGACCACCAACAAGCTTATAGCCATCGAGGCGAGCGGTCTTGTGGGCGCGCTGATCTACACGTTCAGCGACACCTTCTGGTTCAGCGCCGTCGAGGGCGAGGTTTACGCATACTCATCTGCGTTCACGGCCGTAGTGTTCTGGCTCATACTGAAATGGGAAGACCATGCCGACGAGCCTCACAGCGACCGCTGGCTGGTTCTCATCATGTACATGACCGGCCTCAGCATCGGCGTCCACCTGCTCAACCTCTTGTGCGTGTCGGCCATTGTGCTGGTGTTCTACTACCGCAAGTTCCCCAACGCCAACCTTAAAGGCTCACTCATAGCGCTGGCCCTCTCGTTCGTCCTCATAGCAGTGATACTTTACGGCGTGGTGCCCGGCATAATCACCGTGGGCGGCTGGTTCGAACTGTTCTTCGTCAACACGCTCGGCTGTCCGTTCAACACAGGCGTGATAATCTACATCATCCTGCTTGTAACGACCGTAATATGGGCCATTTACGAAAGCTATACAGGCAAGAGTTTCAAGCGCACCAACGTGTCGTTCGTTCTCTCCGTGGCAATGCTCGGAGTGCCGTTCTACGGATACGGCTGGTCTGCGTTCCTCATCGGCGTTGTAGTTTCGGCTATCCTCTGGTTCGTTGTAAACCGCAAAGTCGGCAACAAGCCGCTCATGAGCGCACGCATCAAGAACACCACGCTGCTCTGCATGCTGATGCTGATGATTGGATATTCAAGCTACGCAATTACCGTGATACGCTCTTCGGCCAACCCTCCCATGGATCAGAATTCGCCAGAAGACATATTCACCCTAGGCCGCTACCTCAGCCGAGAGCAATACGGCAACAATCCGCTTGCATACGGACAGGCTTACACGTCGCAAGTGAAACTCGACGTGGAGAACGGCATATGCAGGCCGCACATGACCTACGGCGCACCCATCTACCAGCGCAAGGAGAAAGCTTCGCCCGACGAGAAAGACTCCTACTTCGTAGTAAGCCGCGACCGTGACTACGCATACGCCCAGAACATGCTGTTCCCACGCATGTGGAGCTCGGCGCACGCCGAGGCATACGAGAGCTGGATGGGCGGAGTCGACGGCAAGCAGGTGCCTTACGACCGCTGCGGCGAACCAATGATGGTGAAGATGCCGACAATGCTTGAGAACCTGCGCTTCTTCCTCTCATACCAGTGCAACTTCATGTACTGGCGCTACTTCATGTGGAACTTCGCAGGACGACAGAACGACATTCAAGGCAACGGCGAGCTGGAACACGGCAACTGGATCACCGGCATTTCATGGTTTGACAACATGCGCCTCGGCGACCAGAGCAAACTGCCCGACGACCTGAAGAACAACAAGGGACACAACGTGTTCTACTGCCTGCCACTGCTGCTCGGCCTCATCGGCCTCTTTTGGCAGGCCTACCGCGGACAGCGCGGCATAAGGCAGTTCTGGGTGGTGTTCTTCCTGTTCTTCATGACGGGTCTTGCCATCGTGCTCTACCTCAACCAGACACCGGGACAGCCGCGTGAACGCGACTACGCCTATGCTGGCTCGTTCTACGCGTTTGCCATATGGTGCGGCATCGGCGTGGCGGCAATCATTGACCTGCTGAAGAAATATGCAAAGCTCAACGGCACTGCTGCAACTGCCGCCGTTTCAATACTTTGCCTGCTCGTACCTATCCAGATGGCCAGCCAGACATGGGACGACCACGACCGCAGCGGACGTTACGTCTGCCGCGACTTCGGACAGAACTACCTGATGTCGTTGCAGGACAAAGGCAACCCGATAATATTCACCAACGGCGACAACGACACATTCCCCTTGTGGTATAATCAGGACGTTGAGGGCGTAAGGACTGACGCACGCGTATGCAACCTCAGTTATCTGGCTACCGACTGGTACATCGACCAGATGTGCCGCGAAGCCTACGACTCGCCCTCCGTCCCGATAACATGGCCGCGCCTTGACTACTGCTCTGGCACAAACGAGTACATCGACGTGCAGCCTGAACTGAAAGGACAAATCCTGGATTTCTACAAGAGCCATCCTGAAGAAGCCAAGGCCACGTTCGGCGAAAATCCGTTTGAAGTGAAAAATGTCATGAAATATTGGGTGCGCACAAAGAATCCCGACATGCACGTCATACCGACCGACACGCTCTATATCACCATCGACAAAGAGGCTGTGAAGAAAAGCGGAATGATGATGGCCGCCGACTCAATACCCGACCGCATGGTCATATCTCTTAAAGGAAAGAACGCTCTTTACAAGAACGACCTGATGATGCTCGAGATAATCTCACAATGCAATTGGACACGCCCCGTATACGTGGCTACAACCGTCGCAGAGGAGAACTACATGAACCTTGGCGAAAACTTCGTACAAGAAGGGCTTGCCAACCGCATCACGCCGTTCACGACCAATGTTGCGGGCACAAAGAACTTTGACACCGACCGTGTATACACCAACATGATGACACGCTTCAAATATGGCGGAGTTGACAAGAAGGGCATCTACATTGACGAGACGGTCATGCGCATGTGCTACACCCACCGCCGACTGTTCGCCCAACTGGCGCTCAGCCTCATTGCCGAGAAGAAGACAGACAAGGCTGCAAAGGTGTTGGCATACGCAGAGAAAGTACTGCCTTATTACAACATACCGCTCAACTACGTCAGCGGCGGAATGGACATTGCCCGCGCATACGCGCTCATCGGCAACAAGGCGAAAGCATCTGAAGTAACCAAAGCCGTATTCAACAACGCCCACCAATACATGGTATGGTTCAATTCGCTCTCAGGCAGCCGTTTCATGCAATCACAGCAAGACTGCATGATGCACATCTACGTGATGAGTATGTGTGTTGACAATGCCCGAACATTCGACAAGTCGCTTGCCAACAAGCTTGAGGCTCAGCTCAACGCTGATGTAACCACATACCAAGGCAAAGGCGGGGTGCTGCCACAATAAGTTTACATGGAGAAAGGAGAGAAGCAGCCAAGAATTAAACACACTTGCCACTTCTCTCCTCTTACATCTCAACATCCTAAAATAATAAAACTATCCGGTAAGGAAAGGATAATAAGAACAAGGCATTACTGCTTACTCCTTCTCTCCTTACTACTTTACTACTGAAAAGATAAAATGATTATCGAGCAGCCTGCAAAATGGTTACGGTGGCTATATCCACGGGCCACATGGCGCATGGACGAGGACGAGAAATCGGTTTACCTGACTTTCGACGACGGTCCAATACCAGAGTCTACGCCGTTCATTCTTGACACGTTGGCTGCATACGGTGTACACGCCACATTCTTCATGGTGGGCGACAACGTAAGAAAATATCCGGAACTGTACAAACAGATTGTTGCTGCCGGCCATCAGGTAGGCAATCATACGTTCAACCATTGGAGCGGATTCAAGCATACAACCAAAGCGTACAGCGCAAACGCGGAAAAAGCCAACAGGCTTATCGGAGCCCACTTGTTCCGTCCGCCACACGGATGGATGCGCTGGGAACAGTATTTTTGGCTCGGCCGCAAATACCGCATCGTCATGTGGGATTTGGTAACCCGCGATTACAGCAAGTGGCTCACCGCCGAAGACGTGCTCAAAAACGTGAAGCGGTACACACGCAACGGGTCGATCATCACTTTCCATGACTCTTTGAAAAGCATCGACAAGCTGCGCTACGCCCTTCCCGAAGCATTGAAGTGGATAAAAGAGCAAGGATATGAGTTCAAGACTTTCGAGTGAACGCATAAAAGCCGAGGCTTACGCCCTCGGCTTTTTCGCCTGCGGAGTGGCCAAGGCCGCACCGGTTGCAGCCGACTGCGCCGAAGCGTTCCGCCGCTGGCTCAACGCCAAGGGGCATGCCGGCATGGACTATATGGCACGCAACGTTGACAAGCGGCTTAACCCATGCCTATTGATGCCAGGCGTAAAGAGCATTGTCTGCGTGGCACTCAACTATGCCCCTGCTTGCCGCATGCCTAAAGGCGAACTGCAGTTCGCCTCTTACGCACTCGGACAAGACTATCACGACATCATGAAGTCGCGCCTTCACACGCTCGCCTCACGCCTTGCACTGTCAACATACCGCGCATTCTGTGACACCGCCCCCGTACTCGAACGCTATTGGGCCGCGCAAGCAGGACTGGGCTGGACGGGCCGCAACCATCAGCTAATCATTCCCAACGCAGGCAGCATGTTCTTCCTCGGCGAGTTGTTCCTTGATGTAGAGCTTGACTACGACAACCCCATCACTCCACGTTGCGGCTCGTGCCGCGCATGCCTGGATGCATGCCCTACCGGCGCAATCCACTCCGACGGCGCATTCCACTCAGCGCGTTGCTTCTCATATCTTACAATAGAAAACCGTGGCGACATTACGCAAGACATCGCCGCAAAAATGGGCGACACCGTCTACGGCTGCGACCGTTGCCAGGACGCATGTCCGCACAACCGCTTCGCCACCCCCAACACAGAGCCTCAACTGCGCCCCAAGCCGGAACTACTGCAAATGAGACGCGCCGACTGGCAGAACCTTACCGTCGAACAATACCGCAGCCTGTTCAAAGGCAGCGCCGTCAAACGGGCAAAATATGAAGGACTGATGAGAAACATAAACTGTGTAATAAAAAAATGATTGGAAAAGACATCGCCATCGCCGCACTTGTGCGCGCATTCTTCAAATATTACGTCACAGGCATCGCCGAGTCACAGACCGACTGCGATCTGCAGGAACGCTTTGAACCGAAGAACATCAAGCGCATAATGCTCGAACACTACGAGCATATCTCAAAACTGTTCAACCAGGAAGCTTTTTACGCCTTGTCGCGCATGAATTATCAGGCGGACGAAATAGAATCACTCCTGAAAGAGTTTGTCAATGAAAAAACAACAGACATGGATCTCGTACGCTTCGCCTGCCGCACGGATGACATGTATAACGTGATGGTGGAGGAATACCGACGCAACTTCACCAATCTCCTCTCCGGACGCATCGAAACACAAGACGAACATGTCAAAGCATACACGCGCCGCCCTGATTTAGGCGAAATCGCCATCGACACGGCTGAAAGCATAATAAACCGCATGGCGGCACGGGCATACGAATTAGGCAAAGGGAGTTAAAAGTTAAAAATTAAGAATTAAGAAAATAGCTCCGTTGCATATTTTCTTAACTCTTAATTCTTAACTCTTAGCTTTAAATTACCACCGCCGTACCGCTGCACGTCACCATAAGCATGGAGCCACCCTGCCCTACCGTCTCATAGTCAAGGTCGATGCCGACCACGGCATTGGCCCCAAGCTCGGCGGCACGTTCTTCCATCTCGCGCATGGCCGACTCCTTGGCATCACGCAAGACCTTCTCGTATGTGCCGCTGCGTCCTCCGAAGAAATCGCTCAGTCCGGCCATAAAATCCTTCAGCACGTTAGCGCCGATAATAGTCTCTCCTGTCACCACGCCCTTGTATTCCAAGATGCGGCGACCCTCAATTGTCGGTGTTGTTGACAAAAGCATAATATTCTTTTATTGGGGTTGAACATATTTTGTTGCGAATATACAGAAAAAAATCCTTATATTTGCATAATATTTATAACAAATCGCCTTAAAAGCATTTTTAATAAAACAACTGACATATAAAAACATTTGCATAACGCCATGATACCGCCATTCGAAAAATTTTTCCTACCGTCACTGCAATGCTTCGCCAAACAAAACTCATGCGATGGAAAATTGCTGCAAGAACACTGCATTAAAGAACTTGGACTAAACGAAGAAGACATAAGGGAACTTATAAAAAGCGGCAGAAAAACCAAGCTGCAAGACCGCATATCATGGACAATCACATATTTCTACCAAGCCTGCCTCATCGAAAGGCTACAACGCGGCGTTTACAGAATAACGCAGCGCGGCAGGGATTTCCTTAAAAGCCACACGTCAGACTTCGGGAAAGAAGACCTGATGCAATTCAAGGAGTTCAAGAAATACGCATCAGGCAGCAAAACCGCTACGGCGAAAACACAAGAAGAGGAACATACTGCAAGCAGCAAAACCCCTTCCGAAATATTGGACGAGGCATATCAGGAAATAAACAAAGACCTAACCCAAAAACTGCTCGACGAGGTGAAAAGGCAAAGTCCGCAGTTTTTCGAGCAGCTTGTCATACGCCTGTTGGTAAACATGGGCTACGGAGGCAGCTTCGAGGATGCGGCAAAAGTGACCCAATATAGCCACGACGACGGCATAGACGGCGTAATAAAGGAAGACAAGCTCGGCCTTGACACCATATACATACAGGCCAAGAGATACACAACGCAGGCCGTGCAAAAACCCGACCTGCAAAAATTCATAGGCGCATTGGTGGAGCACAAGGCCACCAAAGGAATATTCATCACAACATCATCTTTCTCATCAGGCGCACTGGAAACATGCAAAAAGGCCGAGCATGTCAAAATAATCCTCATCGACGGCACCCAGCTTGCCAATTTCATGATTGAATACAACGTCGGGGTAAGCACAACTCAAGTGTACGAAATAAAACGTGTTGACACCGACTTTTTTGCTGAAGAATAAGCAAATTACCATATAGGCACAATATTTACATCAAGGATACAAGAAAACCTTATCTACAAAAACAGTAAAATTTTGAACAGAAAAGAATGTCAAACATATTTTCCTAATTAAAATTTTACTGTTTTTTTGCGCTATGAACACTCCATTACAACAACTGTAAAGTCCAACAGCAAATGCAAAATTAATCGAAGAAATTGAAAAACCTGTATTTGCTGTTAGACTCTACACGGCATAAGGAATCATCTTTACAATTACAGAATTTCTTACCGCTTTGCTTTTCTGCAGCTCAGTGTCAAGTCGTCATTCCGCTGAAAAGCGGAACTGAAAGTCGCCGTTAAGGCAATGGCGACTTGCCACCGACTTGCAAAAACATATAAGTGCGACATCCCTGTTGCGTCGAGTTCACGTTATATTAATACAAATATAATTTTTATTTACGAGAACATTTTTGTTCACAATAATTTCGCAAATCCGATAAAAAAGATTATATTTGTCACAAATTACATAAATATTTAAACAATAAACCATTAAAAATATTACAAAGTGTCAACTTTTGGTTTACAGTGCGAGGCAAAAAAACAAGTAACATTAAAATAGAATAATTACAAATAACCTGTATTATGAAAAAGTTATTATCAATCTTGTTTTTGGCTTTTATTACAGTAAACGCCATCAATGCCAAAAAAGCGAATGCCGTCTGGTATTTCCTTGCAAAGAAACAAAACACTGTCTCACAAGACAGCAATGTAAATGTCCAGTACGGTATTTACACAAAGTACGCAAACGAAGCATACGGACAAGCTCCATACCCAACAATGAGAATTAAAGTAACAAACAAGACAGATAAAATAATATTTGTAGATTTAGGTACATCATATCTAAAAAAGAACGATATAGCAAATGTTATTTATACACCAACAATAACATCGACAATAACAGGCCAATCTGTTGGTATAGACGTAAATTTAGGAAGTATCGCCAACGCTGTTGGCATAGGCGGAATGGTAGGCACGGCTCTTGGAGGCATTAACGTAGGCGGTAACAAAGGTTCTTCTAATACAACAACTACATATGCCCAAAGAATTGTATCTATTCCGCCCAAAAGTTCAATTTATTTAGAAGACATACCAATTATAACACCGGGAAGTGAAAAAGCTTTCGGAGACTTGTTTTATTTTAAAGAAGTTGGTTTGGGAAAACAAAAATGGACTGGGTGTTTTTCTTATAAATTTAATGATGTAGAAAGTGGTTCTATAAAAAATTACAATGAAGAAAACACATTGTTTAATATTGGCTGCTATTTGAATTATTCTTTTAATGAAAATTTCAATAAATCCTATGGGATCGAAACCACATATTATGTAAAAATGTTAATCGGGTCTTCTTGGTCATACTCATTTGGAACAGTCAGTGGAAAAGAATTTAAAATCATGGATAAGACCTTTCCTCAATGGCGCGAAGAAGTCGGCAAAGGGGATCTTGAATTAATCCGCCTATGGGCTAAATAAAATATTTATGAAAACAATTATAAAAATAGCAGCACTTTTTATTGTAGCCAATATTATAGGAACATTCTTTTGGCCATATTTATCCTATCTCACAAAATGTGACATTGGGATTCTTTGCTATTGGGTCAGTGCAGTTGTTGCTTTATTGGGACTAATTTTATTTGTTATTGCATGTATAAGAAAACGCGGTAAGAAAAAATCTTTATGGGCTATAGTGTTTGCTTGTGCCATTTTTTCAACTGTATGGACAATTCTCAACAGATATGGAGAGAATGGCAATTTTGTAGGTGAGTATATTAAATTCATAACGAATGAGGACAGTGAATACCCTAATAATTCTGGGTTGGCTGACAAATTTGGCCGTGAGTTTATTGAGCCTAAATATGATTGCATAATGAAAGTCTTTAGCAATGATAAAGCATCATACATTTATGTCGGGATTGAAAGCCATATAGCGAAAGAGGATTCAATGATTGATGGAAATAATACTGATTTTCATTCTTATGTCCTACACTTACATAATGAGGATGGCAAACTTAAAAAAATTGAAAATATTACAGAAAGTGACTGTGACTACATAAAAGATTACATAGAACATTGGGAAAATTACTGATGAATATGGTTATTGTTCATATAATCGTATGATAAAAACTGTTTTTGAAGACGAATTAACGCAGAAAAGTTCAAAAAATAACAGTCAAAAAACAAAGTCTGAAGAGAAAAATGCGATGACTGCAACGAGTAAAAGTGATAATGATGAAGAAGTTAAAGAAGTTGTAGTCCGCCATGTCCACGAAAAACAGCAAGTGTGGAAAGAGCGATGGAAACCTTGTATTTCTTGTGACCGTGGGAAATGTAGGCAATGTCATGGTCAAGGTGGATACTATATAGGCGACATATATTGCATCTGTACAAGTTGTAACGGTACTGGCGCATGTGTTTGGTGCGGTGGGCGAGGTGAAATAATGGAGACATATAGTACTTGGGAATAAAAATAAAATGTTAAATTAAAAGTTGCGCCCGACACGGACATAGGGAATACTTATGAAAAGCAAAATATTAATTTCATTATTTCTGTTAATCTCTTCATGGTCATATTCACAAGAAATATGGCTTGGTGAAACCATATATCCAGATAAATGGATTGAGGAAAATGACATTGGATCAATAGAAAAATATTGCCGACAACGTTTATTTGCCACATACGGCGGTTATGCAGATGGAGATGTTTATATCAGACCCATTGACAACGAGACGGCGGATAAAGTGATAGAACTATTACGACATGGTGCTTCTTTGAAAGACCCTAATTGTCAATTTATGCTAGCTTGTGTCTTATCAGGGAATAAAGCAATACGTGGTTATGATGATGATTACAATGAGATAGTATTGCCTACGCTTGAAGATTATAAATATCTTAATGATGAAGAGGCCCAAAGATATTTCAAACTGTATCTTAACAATCCTAAGATGAATAAAGAGTCAGGTGCATTTGGTTATTCCATTGATCAGATAATGAAGCTGATTAATAATGCATATCCAAATATGCAGATAAATAATGCAAAAACGAGAATAGAATTGATAGAAAAGGCAGTTTCAGACAGCATTGAAAATACAGCGGCAAAATTTGGATTGGGCTGAATTGAAAGATGAAAAATATTTTTTATCTAATTAGAAGTTTGAAAATAACTGCAACGGAACAATTCACGCTGCAACGGAACAGGCTTACCGTAAGCGATTTTTCACAGACACCCAATATGACAAACAAAACAACTCATAATATGAAAAAATCAATCTATTCAGTGCCATTATCATTATTGGCCTTTATTATCATGTCACTGGTATCGTGTAGCGGCGACGACGACATGGGCAACGATGACTTCAATCCTGAAAATGAGAAGATGGTTGGAACCAAATGGACTGCCACCAATTGGGATTATGGTATCGGTGATGACTGGGTCAGCACAATAGAAGAGCAATGTGACATATACTTCTATTCAAATACCGAGGGCTTAATATATTATGACAGAGAAGACTTTGATTCTGACTTTGGATCTTCCAAAGAAAGAAAAGTAGCACACTTCACTTACAATGTAAGTGGGAATAATATAGAACTGGATTACATCACAGGCCAGATTCTTAACATCAAGTTCTTAGAACTCAACCAAAACACATTATCATCAACAAACGTTGAGTTCACTAAAAGCCAGATGAACTCTTCAGATCAAACGCTGATAGCGACCTTACATGGCATCACCCAAGACTGCAAATGGTATCACGATCTAACCGGCACACTATACATTGTAGGTGAAGGAGACATGGCCGACTACACTGCATATAATGACACCCCTTGGGGAAGAAACAAGCTTATGACAAGCTTTGTCACCGTTGAAGAAGGAGTAACCTCAATTGGTGCATACGCCTTCGCCAGCGCGTCAGTCACTGATGCTGATTTACCGCGCACTTCTTTGCTAAGAATAAATCATCATGCTTTCTCCAATGCAACCATATCCGACATTTACTTGAGCAGCAACATCACTGAAATTGGCGATGAGGCATTTTATGATTGTACCTATCTCAAAGACATATACGTGCCCGATAACATTGAGCATATAGGCAATTTCGCATTTGCCAACTGCAGAAACGCAAGCCTACTCAACACTAAAAGGTTAAAAAGAATAGGCGAGCATGCGTTCACTGGATGCAAAGTCTCTCGCTTTACAGAATCAGAAGTTCTTGAAGAAGTAGGAATGGGAGCTTTTACAGATCTGGACATCGATGAATTAATATTACCTAACAGCCTGAAAACGATAGGACATTTATCTTTCAATGGGAACTTTAATGAAATCCATATCGGAACGGGCTTGACAAATGTAACAGGCACTCCTTTTTATCCTTACAAAACAGGGAAAATGTACATTAACCTTGGTGTGCCTCTTCAATTGACAAACAGGTTCCTTGACCCTGCTTCCGGTTGGACGCTTTATGTCCCGGAAGGCAGCAAAGAAGCATACTCAAATGCCAAATATTGGAATGAATTTAAAAACATAGTAGAAGATGCCACATTGGAATCAGGAAACGGCAATCCTGACGAAAGTGGAGACGGTGATGAAAATGAAGACGAAGATGGCAGTGAAAATGAAGATATAACAATACCTTCGACATATTCAAACAACGGCAATACTTATAAATGGATAAAGGTAGAAAGTCCTACATTACCCACTTTCTACATCATGCAGACAGAGCTTAATCCTAATAGCCATTTTAGAGTAGGAAAAGACGGCGATATCGGCATTCTGAATGCAAGTGGAGACTATGCTGTGATAAAGACCGAATTTAGGAACTTCCTCGAAAAGATTAAAGAGGTTACAGGAATAGATATGCGTTTGCCCACAAGAGAGGAATGGATGTATGCAGCCAGCGGCGGCAAATACAGCAAGGGCTACACATACAGCGGAAGCGACGACATTGACCAAGTTGCATGGTATAAAGAAAACAGTCAAAACTCATTACATGATTTTGCGGAAAAAGAACCGAATGAACTTGGAATATACGACATGAGCGGAAACTATGGCGAATTGTGCAATGACAATGCAAATGACCCTGCTAATGTTGACGGAAGGATTTGCGGAGGATGTTATAGCGATGCCGCGACAAACTGCAAGGTAACAAGTTACAAAGAAGGTTCTACTTCTGGAAAGATACCTGGCACCAACATAAAAGAGAAAAACGCTTTCGACATAAGAAAGATTGCCGTACGGCTTGTATTCACAGCACCAAAAGATTTATGATAAGACAAAACACTTTAATTCACAAAACGCCATCTTTTATCTCCTAAAAGGTGGCGTTTTGCATTACCAAAGGCGGCAAATCATAAGCCATGGAGGCATGAATCGCAAACAAAAAACTTGTATTTTATTTCTCTGTCATCTGTCAGTTTCAAGTATAACAAGCTAATTTTCAACAGGTTAATGGCTGACAGATACATTTGAGAAGTATCAGTCCCTGTCAGCCGTGATCGACAAGACTGACAGGGACTGACATTAAAAGTAAGCATCCGTCAGCTTATAAAGCACTGACGGCCAAAGCAATAGGCTCAAAACTGACAGATGACAGAAGCATTATGATGATTATATTAACTTGAATTCGGTATAAGGAAAAGTGTGGCGGAACACATTTTCCAAGCGGTAAGTAGCCATGTGTTATTCCGTCAGTTTATTAGATCCTATTAGTCGGTTGGTAATCGTCATTCCGCAGAAATGCGGAATCTAGTGCAAACTGCCTGTACTTGCCTTCATTTGTGTACTGGATTCCGCATTTCTGCGGAATGACGATTACCAACCGACCAATTGAAACACAAAAGAACTGGCATATTTTCCTCCATCAACAACAATATTCCTTATCCGAACTGACGTTATACTATTGCAAGTTGATAGCACGTACCACGCTCTGTGTGCCGTCCCTGAAACCCGGCGGCTTTCATCCTGCGGCCAATTTCAACGGTTGACAGACGTGACGGCGGCAACTTCGGGTACTCGCGGCGGACAATGGCGGCTATTTCCGATGCGGTAAGTTCCTGCGCCGTTTCGGCTGACGACGGCTGGCGGAAGAGGGACGTAAGGATGCTGTCAATGTCGGCATTGCGGAAAAAACGGCGGTTTTCATCCATAAGCTGCCGCTCCGCTTTGGCGTCAAGATAATACGGAAGTCCGCGGTGCACCTCGTCAATGAGCTGTGCGTAGAGCTGCTGATAGTCAACTGGCGACGTGAAGTCGATGCGCCCGGTTACGGCGGCGCAGATAAAGCGGCGGCTGCCGGTAGGGTCGGTCAAAGGGTGCGGACTGTTAGTCGTAGCAATAAAGCTGGCGTAGCGGCGTTCCGTTGAGAACGTGCTGCGGTAAGCCTTCATGGCTGTGACTTCGCCCTTGGATATTATGTATTTCATTAGCGGCTGGCGGCTGTCACAGTAGCGGTCGAACTCGTCGATGTTTATCAGGGCAAAGGCCGAAAGACCTTGCATCAGGGTGTTGTCGTTGCGAAAGTCAATGCGGTCGTTGTAATACGGGCGCAACGCCTCGGGCAGTATTATTTTGGCGAACGACGACTTGCCGCAACCCTGCGCTCCAATGAGCAGCGGTACCAAGGCGTTGCCGTGCTGACGGTCAAGCCCCATCCAATGAGCCACCATGGAGCGCATCCACACGGCAAAAAGCTCCGTCCACCGGTGCGTCGATGTCGGCACACGGGTGGCAAAGGCGGTGAGGCGGTCACGCCCGTCCCATCGCGGCAGGACGGCAAGATAGTCGCTGACGGGGTTATAACTGTCAACAAGCGTCGAGTTGACACGCTCTTTCACATCGCGCGCCCACACACGAATACCCTCGCGCTGCGCAAGAAAAGCCATCGTATTGATTACCTCCTGCGTTACGGGTCGGTAATCGGTGTCATAACAGCCGAGCGGCTTATACTCCACAACACCCGTCAGCTCGTTGCGTCGCAAGCGGTAACGCTTACCGAAGAAGTGGTCTACCTTCATGGCCGTCAACGCCGGCATGGGCACATGCGCCGTAGGGTTCACGCGCTTCTGGCTTGCGGAGTAAGCCTGACGGAACAACATTGTGACGAGGTCGCGGTCTGCATTTATGCCATCAATGAGCAACGCGCGCTCTATGCACATCTGTTCCGGCAGACCCGAACGACGGCAAAAGCGCGCGAGCATGGCAACAGCCTGCTCGGCATAATATGGGTCGGAAGCGTCAAGGCCCGAACGGAGCACGGCATCCCAACAGGAATAGAATATGTAACGGCGTGCCTCGTCGGGCGTCTTGCCAGGCAAGGGCGACTCTTCGCCACCATCAACGTCTCTACTTACGCCAACAAACGCCGCCGACTTATGTTCCATGTCTACGGTGAACACCACGGCGTGAGGCTCGTAATACGCCCCGGCATCAACGCTCATAAGGCACATCGCGTCGTCAACAGGCGCAAGCAAGGGTATGCTTACGCCAAGCTGTGACGAATAGACGTAGTGCAGACGCTTGTAGCCTTCAGACATAAGGCGGTGAAACCCGTCATCATCGACAGGCACACTCCCATCCATTTGCGAAATACGGCACACTATTTCTACTGAACATCCATTCGCACCAACAAAAGCCATTAGCGTATAAGGCTGCCTGGCGGCTGCATTGCGCATGTTTACAGCTGTTGCGTAGTCTGCCAAGCCGTCGATTTCCAACAATACAAGAGCGTTACGGCGCAGCAACTGCCGCGAGCCGTTCATGCGGCGAAACTCCGCTGCGAAGCATAGTCGCGGAATACGGCTGTCGGCCATTCGCACGCTTTTGTTCACAATGTCGCCGTTAATGTTGGCGGCAAGCATCGGCGGAGCGGCACAACGATAACCGGATATGGCTTCAGCATAATCACCACGGCGGATGATTTGCACCACGTCCTCAACACGACATACGGCGATGCGCTCGCCGTTAAGAAAATTCTTGAACACACTTACTTTCATGATTTATATTTTAAGTAGTATAGGAGAAATGAGCAAGAAGAGAAGAAGCAAGTTACCTTTTTACCTTTAATCTGGTTGTTTTTTCCCGCAAAAATACAGAAAGCAGTATAAACATGAAAAGTAAAACACTATACAAAGTACATGATAATTTCATGAACGAGTAAAAACAAAAAGGTGGAAAGCCGTTGACCTTCCACCTTTTAATATATAATCAAGCAAATATCCCAACTTGCTTCACATCTTCTTATCTCCTTACTCCTTCACATCCACACATTCCTCAACCACCTTCATGATTTGCTTGCCGAGAGCATCAGCCTCATCCATTGTCGACGCCTCGCTGTAAACACGGATTATTGGTTCGGTGTTCGACTTGCGCAGATGCACCCATTTGTCGGGAAAATCTATCTTCACACCGTCAATGTCGTTCACCTGCTGGTCGGCATACATCTGCTTCACCTTGGCAAGAATTGCGTCAATGTCAGTAGAAGGCGTAAGGTCTATACGGTTCTTGGCAATATAGTAATTGGGGAACGTGGCGCGCAACTCACTCACCTTGCAGCCCCTCTGCGCCAACGATGACAGGAACAGGGCTATGCCAACAAGGGCGTCACGCCCGTAATGGCACTCGGGATAAATCACTCCGCCGTTGCCTTCGCCACCGATTACCGCGCCAACTTCTTTCATCTTTGTCGTAACGTTCACCTCGCCAACGGCTGCTGCCGTGTACTTGCCACCATGGCGCTCGGTGACATCGCGCAGTGCACGCGTACTGCTCAGGTTGCTCACGGTATTGCCGGGTGTATGGCTGAGCACATAGTCAGCTACTGACACGAGAGTATATTCCTCGCCAAACATGTGGCCGTCCTCGCAGATAAATGCCAGGCGGTCAACATCTGGATCCACCACAATACCGAGATCGAAACCGCCCGTGCGCATGCGTTCCATTATGCCGCCGAGGTTCTTTTCAAGCGGTTCGGGATTGTGGGCGAAATCACCATCGGGCGTGCCGTTAATCATCTCATACTCCACCCCGAGTTCTCGCAGCAAATCGGGCAATATTATGCCGCCTACGCTGTTTATGGCGTCAACGCATACGTGGAAACGGGCTTTTCTTACAGCCTCAACGTCAACCAACGACAATGCCAAAACAGCATCGATATGCTTACGGTTAAAGGTGTCATCGCTCATGTATTTACCTAAACTGTCAACTTCCGCATACGTGAAATCCTCCCGGTCTGCAATTGCCAACACCTCGTTGCCGTCTTCCTTGTTAAGGAATTCGCCGTCACTATTAAGCAGTTTCAATGCGTTCCATTGGCGCGGATTGTGGCTTGCGGTGATAATGACGCCGCCATCCGCACCTGACATCGCAACAGCAAGCTCAGTTGTAGGCGTTGTTGCGAAACCAACATCAAGCACGTCAAAGCCCATACCCATCAGCGTTCCACAGACAATGTTACGCACCATGTCGCCAGATATACGCGCATCGCGCCCCACAACAATCTTTCCGTTGCACTGTGCGCCGCGGCTCTTGCGGATAAACATGGCATACGCACTCGTAAACTTCACTATGTCAAGCGGATTGAGCGTGTCGCCAGTATGTCCGCCTATCGTACCACGAATGCCAGATATTGATTTTATGAGTGTCATGATAATAAAGTTGAGAATTAAGAACTAAAAAATTAAGAGTTAAGAGTTAAGAAAATCACCCTGCGTGCTACAGCAGCAAAGCATATTTTCTTAACTCTTAATCCTTTAAACGCGTAATTTATTTTATCTTCCCCTTTCGTAAGTTATAGTATAAAGACAAGGATATACGCCCGACGACGCATACTGATGTCCCTGAGTGCTGGGCACTATAAGATTGACCTTGGCTATCTCATCGTCAGGCTCCGTCTGGCGACCTATGTTTATATAGTTGAAGGGAACCAACCAACCGGTCGGCACCGAAGCTGTACTATAAAATGTGTACATAAGGCTCGAATTCGGATCAAACGAGGCCGTAAACGTCCCGTTTGTGTTGGTAACGCTCATTTTCTCAGGAATCGACACAAACGAGAGAATGTCATTAGTAAGCTGTATCGAATCTGTAAGCAGGTTGCGCTCGGTAAAGCGGCAAAGCACTGTCGTAGTCTCACCATCCTTGATTGGGTCGCCACAACCTTTCCGCACAATCTGCATGTAAACACCTGAACTCTGCATCAGCACAAATTCATGCTTCGCAGTATCCGTCTTATAGCCGTTATCCCGAAACTCACTCTCCGTCAACACGCTTATATTATTTTCACTAATATAACGCCTTATGGCCGAATTCTCACGGTCACGCTGCTCCGCATAAGTCTCTCCATCATTGCAACTGACAAGCGCAACCAATCCAAGCAATGCGACGAAAACAAATACCAAATTCTTCATTTCATTAACCAATTGTATAAACAACGGCCACAAAATTACAAAAAAATGCAATAACAATCAACCATGAACTCTATTATTAGACTTTTTTATAATTAAAATCCAGCTATCCACAAACCGACCGGCATCGCACAACAAAAAAGCAACCTGCTGAAATCCAACAGGTTGCAATGAAAAGTTGCGGAGGCAGGACTCGAACATGCGACCTCCAGGTTATGAGCCTGGCGAGCTACCAACTGCTCCACTCCGCGATGTTTAATCTAAAAAGCGCCTCATTTCTGATTTGCGTGTGCAAAGGTACTGTTTTCTGGCAACATATGCAAATTTTCAGCATGTTTTTTTTATTTTTTCAGAACAAAAAGCGTGTAAAGACATTGGCAAACGGCAGATTCGGCAGAAAATCCATAAATATAAATAGGTGTGACAAAACAACGACAAAATACAAAAAATCTTTTCAGAAACGCAACAACTGCATTTATGCAAGCAAAATATTTTGTCGTATAAAATAAAATTGATACTTTTGCACACGACAAACAGAATGTGCAAAAACAAAAGAAGGGAGGTATTGACAACATGTCCATATCCAAGACAAGGCATAAATTGGTAGACGTAGCCCGTCAACTGTTCGCCAAGAACGGACTGGAAAACACCACGATGAACGACATTGCACGTGCTTCCGGCAAAGGCAGAAGGACACTTTACACATATTTCAAGAGCAAAGAGGATGTGTATTACGCCGTGATAGAATCTGAGCTGGAAAGGCTTTCAGACAAGATGGACGAAGTTGCCGCCAAGAAAATACGTCCCCAAGACAAAATCATTGAACTGATCTACACCCACCTTAACATGATAAAGGAGACCGTAATGCGCAACGGGAACCTACGCGCAGCCTTTTTCCGCAATATCTGGATGGTGGAAAAAGTAAGGAAAAACTTTGACGAAGACGAAATAGACCTATTCCGCAAAGTTTACGCCGAGGGCAAGGCCGACGGCGAATTCGACATAGACAACGTTGAACTGGTTGCCGACATAACCCACTATTGCATCAAAGGGCTTGAAGTGCCTTACATATGCGGACGCTTGGGGCACGGCATGACACCTGAAGCCAGCAAGCCGCTCGTCGCCAAAGTTGTTTACGGCGCGCTTGGAAAGGCCATGGACAAATAAGCCAAACGGCATAAGACTGCACGCCCGGCCTAACCATAAACAAACCATATGGCAAACATAAGTTTCATTAAAACAAAACAATACAACAAAAATGGGATTACTTACAGGTAAGACCGCCCTCATCACAGGAGCGGCACGCGGTATCGGAAAAGCTATCGCACTGAAATTCGCCGAAGAAGGCGCAAACATCGCATTCACAGACCTCGTTATCGACGAGAACGGAAAAGCCACCGAGGCAGAGATCGCCGCAAAAGGCGTAAAGGCCAAGGGTTACGCAAGCAACGCCGCCGACTTCGCCCAGACAGCCGAGGTTGTAAACCAGGTTAAAGAAGATTTTGGCTCTATCGACATCCTCGTGAACAACGCCGGCATAACCAAGGACGGACTCATGATGCGCATGACTGAAGCCCAGTGGGACGCAGTCATCGCTGTAAACCTGAAGTCCGCCTTCAACTTCATCCACTCCTGCACACCTATCATGATGCGCCAGAAGAGCGGAAGCATCATCAACATGGCCTCAGTCGTAGGTGTTCACGGCAATGCCGGCCAGTGCAACTACGCCGCATCCAAAGCAGGACTCATCGCTCTTGCGAAGAGCATAGGTCAGGAGATTGGTTCACGAGGCATTCGCGCCAACGCGATAGCTCCTGGATTCATCGAAACTGCAATGACACAGGCACTTCCCGACAACATCCGCAAGGAGTGGATACAGAAGATTCCACTGCGCCGTGCGGGCCAGGTAGAGGACATTGCGAACGTTGCCACATTCCTCGCATCAGACCTGTCTTCGTATGTGACAGGACAAGTCATCCAGGTTGACGGTGGAATGAACATGTAATAAATTAAGAATTAAGAGTTAAGAATTAAGAAAATATGCTTTTATAATTCATGCGAGTTTTTTTTAATTCTTAACTCTTAATTCTTAACTCTTAATTTTTAACTCTCATGGATGTTATTTACGAAGACAACCATATAATTATTGTAAGCAAGCGCAGCAGTGAGATAGTGCAAGGTGACAAGACCGGCGACCGCACACTTGCCGATGATGTCAAAGCATACATCAAAGAAGAATACGCCAAACCGGGCAACGTGTTCCTTGGCGTTGTCCACAGGCTCGACCGCCCCGTGTGGGGGCTTGTTGTCTTCGCAAAGACATCAAAGGCTCTGTCGCGCCTCAACGAAATGTTCAAGCTCGGCGACATACACAAGACATATTGGGCGATATGCCAAAACCAACCGGATGAGCCGGAAGCTACAATTACACACTGGCTTACGCGCAACGAGAAGCAGAACAAGAGTTACGCCTACGACCGCGAAGTGCCTGGTTCAAAGAAGGCTGTGCTTCACTACAAGGTGATAGGCCGCTCTGAAAGGTACACGCTCGTGGAAGTGCAATTGCTTACAGGCCGCCACCACCAGATACGTTGCCAATTGGCGAAAATCGGCTGCCCCATCAAAGGCGACCTCAAATACGGCGCACGCCGCAGCAACCCCGACGGCAGCATATCGCTGCTGGCACACAAGGTGGAATTCGTCCACCCCGTTTCAAAAGAGCGGATAAGCGCAGTAAGCCCCGTGCCCGAAGACAGACTATGGCGTGAAATAACACGAACCGGCAAGTGACAAACGCGCCAGACCAGCCATTCCGGCTTGAAGAATCTTTATTTGCCACATTTCACTGTCATCTGTCAGTTCACGGCGTATCACCATTACAGTCAGACACTTGCATGCTGACAGACACTTTGTTCATCTGTCAGTCGCTGTCAGCATGCAACCGGACAACAGACACTGACACGTCCTCATAATTCCGTCAGCCGCCAACAAGCTGTAAATCAAGCATTTTCGCACAGAATGACGTATGACAGACAAATGTCAAATTCCACATGCGACAAAAGGCCGTGTATTGCTTCGTCATTCATGGCCTTTCGCATTGCAAAAGACGGCTTTTCAGAGCCTAAAAGGCCATGTTTCACAAGCGAGACAACCGTGATGAAGAAGCGTGAAGCCAAAGCAAAGAACAGGAAGAAAGCTCATGGCCCGTTTTGCCCATATTCAGACACACGGCAAAATCACGCAACGACATTTGCATGCAAATGCCCCTACCAAACCGACACAGCACGCTCCCTACCCCATGCCGGCAGCGGCAATACGGGCAAAAAACACCGCAACGCATCGTTTTTGTCGCCAAAACGTTTCTCTTTTTCCAAAATAATTACTTACTTTGCATATATTACACCAATGATATAATTACGTGCAGAAAAAGAAAATCCTGAAATGGTCGGTCGGCATAGTGCTGACACCCGTTTTACTGTTCATCATACTGGCAGCCCTGCTTTACGTTCCTCCAGTGCAGAACTGGATAGTAAAGCAAGTGACGGCGTATGCCTCGAACCAAACCGGAATGGAAATATCGGTAGACAGGGTGAAACTGGTGTTTCCGCTCAACCTCGGTGTGGACGGTTTCCGCATTATTCAACAGAACGACTCGCTGCCAGGTGTAAAAGACACCATTGCAGACGTTGAGCGCCTTGTTGCCGACGTCCAGCTGTGGCCGTTGCTGAAGCAGAAAGTGGAAGTGGACGCCCTGGAATTCAACGGAGTAAGGCTGAACACGGCCGACTTCGTCAGTTCAGCCCGGGTGAAGGGCAAGATAGGCCGCCTCTACCTGCAAAGCCACGGCATAGACCTTGGCAAGGAGACCGTAAGGATAAACCGTGCGGAACTGGCCGGCGCGTCGGTAAGCGTAGAGCTGAGCGACACCGTGCCACCCGACACATCTACAACGAAAAACAACTGGAAAATATCTGTAGACCGGCTGGACATTGAAAAGACCGGCATGACCGTACACATGCCCGGCGACACGCTGCAGATAGCGGCGTATCTTGGGCATGCAAGCGTGAGCAGCGGATGCTTCGACCTGCATTCAGGGCTTTACGACATACAACGCCTTGACCTGTCTGACGGACGGATAGCATACGACAACAACTTTGAAAAGCCCATAGACGGACTTGACCTGAACCACATCGCCCTTGCAGACGTAACCATAGGCATTGACTCCATCCACTTCCGCGCCCCAGACATGAGCATGTCGCTGCGCAAATGCTCGTTCATTGAGAAAAGCGGCATGGCCGTTGAAAGCATCACAGGCAGCCTCAACATGGACTCCACGAGGATAACGGTACCGTCAATCACGCTGCGCACACCCGAATCACTCATCGCCGCGCACATGGCCATGGATCTTGACGCCTTCGACAACAACAATCCCGGCAGGCTCAGCCTCAGCGCGACATGCACCATCGGCAAGCAAGACATAATGCGCCTCACGGGCGGCATGCCGGCAGGATTCGTGCGCCGATGGCCCAACCAGCCGCTCGACATAAAAGCAGCTGTGGCAGGAAACGTCAGAAACATGAACTTCGGAGGCATAAACATCAAGCTGCCTTCAGCCTTCAACGTGAACATCAGCGGAACGGCCGGCAACATAACAACCGCCGAGAACATGCGCGCATCAATAAAACTCGACGCAAAGACATACGACCTTGGCTTTGTGAACGAACTGCTGAAAGCGCAAGGCGCACCCGTAACCATACCGGGAAACATCACGCTGAAAGGCGACATTGGCATAAACGGGAACCGATATACGGCAGACCTTACCGCCACCGAAGGCGGCGGAAAAGTGAAAGCAGAAGGCAGCTTCAACGCAAAGACCTTAAGCTATGACGCGTCGCTTCTGGCCGAAAACCTCAAGACAAGCCACTTTGTGGCAATAGACAGCATCGGAGACTTCAGCGGACACGCCTCAGTGAAAGGCCGTGGCACTGACTTCATGTCGCCACGCACAAAACTGGCCGCATATGCCGGAGTGGACAAATTCAGCATGGGTGCATACAATCTGGACAGCATAAGCCTGCAGGCAGACATGGAAGGCGGCCTTGCACACGCAACACTGAACAGCGACAATCCACTGGCCAAAGGCACAATATCGCTCGACGCACGCGTGGGCAAGAAGATGACAAGCTCGACCCTGACCGCAGACGTGACACACGCCGACTGGTACGGACTGCGCCTTACCGAGTCACAAATGGCCACGTCACTGCGTTGCCGTGTCGATGTCGGCACAGACATGAAGACCATGCTTTGGATTAAAGGAATGATCAACGACCTGACCATCACAGCCGACTCCGGCAGAATCTTCCACCCTGACGACCTCATGGTAGACATTCTTACAAGCCGCGACACCACGCACTTCGCGGCCGAATGCGGAGACTTCCAACTGCACTTCAACGGCAAGGGCGGCTACAAGAAAATATTAGACAAGGCCACCGCATTCACAGACCAGCTGTCAGCAGACCTGAAGAACAAACAGATAAACATATCAGAACTAAGAAAAAAGCTGCCACTGGCGCAACTATATCTCACGACGGGCAAAGACAACCCCCTGAGCCGGTTTATCGCAAGAAAAGGATTCACGTTCCAAGACGCCGACATAGACGTCTCATCGTCACCCGTGCACGGACTTAACGGCAACGTGCAGCTGTTAGGATTGCAGAACAGCGCAGTTACGCTGGACACGATACGCTTCAACATCTATTCAGACTCGGCCACCTGCACATACAACGGACAGGTAAGAAACAACAAGCAGAACAAGCAATACGTTTTCAACGCCATGCTTGACGGCTATGTGTTCGACAAAGGCTCAGGCGCCAACATCAGGTTCTATGACGCACGCGACAGCCTCGGCGTAAAGTTGGGATTTGAAGCGTCGATGGAAGACCACGGAATGAAAGTACACCTGCTCACGGACAACCCGATACTCGGCTACAAGACATTCAAGGTCAATGAAGACAACTTCCTTTATATGGGAACAGACAGGCGCGTGTCCGCCAAACTAAGTCTCACCGCCGACGATGGCACAGGCGTACACGTGTACTCTAACGACGAAAACACCGAAGCGCTGCAAGACATCACAATAGGGCTTAACAAATTCGACCTGGAAAAAGTCCTCACCGTCGTTCCCTACATGCCCGACATAACAGGAATAATGAACGGCGACTTCCACATCGTGCAGACACAAGACGCAATGTCACTGTCGTCATCAATGTCGGTGGACAACATGACCTACGAGCGCAGCCGCATGGGCAACCTCAGCACGGAGTTCGTCTACATGCCGCAAAGCGACGGCACACACTCTCTTGACGGCATACTCAACTGCAACAACAAGCAGGTGGCCGAACTGAGAGGCACATACAGCTCGGAAGGCGACGGCAACCTGGATGCCGACCTGAAGATGGAACACCTGCCGGTGCGCCTCCTTAATGGCTTCATTCCTGACAGAATCATACGTCTGACAGGCTTTGCCGACGGCGAGCTGGCCGTAAACGGCTCACTCGGAGAACCACGTGTAAACGGAGAAATAAAGTTTGACTCATGCTACATGCGCAGCGCACAATACGGAGTGCGAATGAGATGGAGTGAGACTCCGCTGAGAATAGTAGGCAGCAATCTCTTGTTTGAGGATTTCAAAATGTACGCAAACAACGACAATCCGCTGACGCTCAACGGCAATGTTGATTTCTCAGACATGGGCAACATGAGCATGAACCTGAACATGGTGGCACGCAACTGCCAGATAATCGACGCAAAGGAAAACCGCCGCAGCATTGCGTTCGGCAAAGCGTTCGTCGACTTCTTCGCCACAATGAAGGGTCCGATGGAAAGACTTGAAATGCTCGGGCGGCTTGACGTTCTCGGCTCAACAGACATGTCATACATACTGCGCGACACGCCCTTGTCGACAGACAACCGCATGGACGAACTTGTAAAATTCGTCAACTTTGAAGACACCGCCGCCACGGTAGTTGAACATCAGCCGATATCCGGCTTTAAGATGGATCTTACGATGAACATCGCCCAAGGGGCGCACGTGATGTGCTACCTTAACACTGACCATTCAAACTATCTCGACATAATGGGCGGCGGTAGCCTCAGAATGCAATACGGACTGGCAGGCGACATCCGGCTCACAGGACGCTACACGCTGGACAACGGGGAAATGAAATACTCGCTGCCAGTAATTCCCTTAAAGACGTTCACCATACAGGACGGCAGCTACATTGAATTCACCGGAGACCCGATGAACCCGAAACTCAACATCACCGCAACGGAACGCACAAAAGCCAACGTGTCGTCAGGCGACAACGATCAGGGACGCACTGTAGAGTTTGACTGCGGCGTAATCATAACAAAGACACTGTCAGACATGGGGCTTGAGTTCACCATAAGCGCCCCTGAAGACATGACACTGAACACCGAACTGCAGTCGATGAGCATCGAGCAACGAGGTAAAATAGCCGTCACAATGCTTACTACCGGAATGTATCTTGCCAGCGGCAACACAGGCAAATTCTCAATGAACAACGCCCTAAACTCGTTCCTGCAAAGCGAAATCAACAACATAACGGGCAGTGCGCTACGCTCACTCGACCTTAGTTTCGGCATGGACAACTCCACTGACGCAAGCGGCAGCACACACACAGACTATTCATTCAAGTTCTCAAAACGTTTCTGGAACAACAGGATGAAAATAGTAGTAGGAGGAAAAGTGTCTACCGGTCCAGATGTTGCCAACCAAAACGAATCGTTCTTCGACAACGTGACATTCGAGTACCGGCTTGGAGACACATCGGACAAATACCTCAAGCTCTACTACGACAACAACGCATACGACTGGCTCGAAGGCACTGTGCGCGAATACGGCGTGGGCTTTATCTGGAGGCGTAGCCTTCAACACTTCAAAGACATTTTCAGCTTCGGCAAGAAGAAACAGACAGGAGACAAGGCAGAACCGGCCGACTCAACCAAAAACGACAAACAATGAAAAAGAACATAAGCGCAAAATGCGTGGCGGTATGCATGGCGGCAACCGCCATAATGCTCACCTCGTGCTCCACGACCAAGAACATTCAGGAAGGCGACCAGCTGTTCATTGGCCTTGAAAAGATAGAATACACCAATGTTGACGAAGAAACAGCGCCATACCATCTGTCCGTCACAAAAGAAGAAGTAGAGGCGTCACTGGCGACTGCTCCCAACGGCGCACTATTCGGAAGTTCTTATTACCGAACGCCGTTTCCCTACGGCCTTTGGATATGGAACGCCTTTTCAGGGTCAAGGAACAAGATTGCAAAATGGATAACAAAGACGTTCGGCAAAGCCCCAGTACTTATGAGACAGGTCAATCCTGAGCTGCGAGCTTCCGTGGCGCAATCCGTATTGCAAAGCCACGGCTACCTGAACGGGCAAGTGGACTACAAGGTTGTCGAACAAAAAAATCCGAAGAAAGCCAAAATAGGATACACCGTCAACTTCGGGCCGCTTTTCACCGTCGACACACTTGAATATATCGACTTTCCAAATGAAGCGGACAGCCTTATCAACCTGACGAAAGCGGAAACATTGATAAAGCCAGGAGCACCACTTGACGCTTCTGACATGGATGCCGAACGCAACCGCCTGTCAACCCTGTTCCGCAACAACGGATACTACTTCTATCAACCAAGCTTCGCCTCATATCTAGCCGACACAACGGCCATGCCTGGAAAGGCAAAGCTGAGACTGCAAATGGCCACCAACCTGCCTCCCATAGTAAAACGCAAATGGCATATCGGCAAAATACGCATTAACCTGCGCAAGCAATTCATGGAAGAACTGAAGGACTCCTTCAGTCACCGCTACTTCACTGTCAGATTCAACGGCAAGCGCCCGCCAATACGTCCAAGGATAATCTTGGCTGACCTGAAACTGCGCCCACGCCAACAGTTCAATTATGACAAATACATTGAATCAGCCAACAAGATCAACGGCTCCGGACTGTTCAGTTCGACGGAGTTCAATTTCACGCCGCGTGACACCACGGGGCGCAGCGACACACTGGACGTAGACCTGACATGCACGTTCGGCAAGCCATACGACTTCTACATCGAAACGAACTACAGAAACAAAATCAACGGACGGCACGGCCCGGAACTTGTTGTAGGTTTCACCAAGCGCAACGCATTCCGCGGAGGCGAGAAACTCGACATAAACCTGCACGGCTCATACGAATGGGAACAGGGCGGCAACGTGAACGGCACGGGTGGCAACATGAACTCTTACGAATACGGGCTGGATGCGTCAATAGAATTTCCACGCCTCGTGGTGCCTTTCCTGAAATTCAGGAGACGCTTCTTCACCACACCATCAACCCACGCCATGATAGGCATGAATGTGCTCAACCGCCCCGACTTCTTCAAGATGCACACGTTCTCGGCCGAATGGACGTACACATGGCAACGCTCTGACAAGTGGCGTCATGAGTTCAGTCCGCTAACACTGAAATACCAGAAACTCAACCACACAACGATGAAGTTTGACTCTATTCTCTATGCAAACCCCTACTTGCAGACATCAATGCAGGACGTGTTCATACCTAAAATGCACTACACGCTTACCTACAGTTCGAAAATGCGCAGCCGCCACCCGTTTGTATGGGAAACAACCATTACCGAGTCTGGCAACATCCTGTCGCTGGGCTACATGGCGGCAGGCAACAAATGGAGCGAGACGAACAAGCAACTATTCAAGAACCCATACGCCCAGTTCCTGAAACTGGAGACAGACATAAGCAAGATCTGGCAGCTTGGAATAAAGTCTCAGCTTGTGGCACACGCCAACGCGGGCGTGATATACTCATACGGCAACAGCGTGAGCGCACCATACAGCGAGCAGTTCTACGTGGGCGGAGCCAACAGCATAAGGGCGTTCGCCGTGCGCAGCATAGGCCCGGGCAGCTACACAACGGACGTGTCGCGCCTGTCATACCTCGACCAGACCGGCGACATCAAGCTGCAGCTCAACCTGGAATACCGCTTCAACCTCTTCGGCAGCCTCTACGGAGCCACGTTCATCGATGCCGGCAACGTGTGGGCGCTGCGCGACGACGGCTACCGCCGCGGAGCACAGTTCAAGCTGAAAAACGCGTTGAAGGAAATGGCCCTGGGCACTGGCGTGGGCATACGCTACGACCTGGAGTTCCTCGTCCTCCGGCTTGACTGGGGCATCGGCCTGCATGTGCCTTACGAGACCGGCAAGAGCGGCTTCTACAACATACCGAAGTTCAAGGACGGACAGGCCATCCACCTGGCAATAGGCTACCCGTTCTAAAGATACACATGCAGAAACAAGACGTAAGAAAAAACGGAAACACCCAAATAAAAACATTTCAACTAACAAAAAACTTTTACATGAAAACCCCAACAGCAAAGAATCTATGTTCATTGACAGTCAAAGCCATTCTGGCAGCATTGCTCATCGGAGGGCATGCCGTCAGCATACATGCGGAAAACAATGAAACAGAACTACCCCAGGCAAGAGAAACAAAAATCAACGGCGGATGGAAATTCACTCACGACGACCCGTCTGGAGCCGAAAAGCCAAGCTATGACGACAAGTCTTGGCGCACTGTAGACCTGCCTCACGACTGGAGCATTGAAGGAATGGCGGAGAAGACAAACCCGGCCGGCAATGACGGGGGCTACTATCCCACAGGCATTGCCTGGTACCGCAAAACCCTGAACCTGCCCGAACATGACGCAAACACCATGACAACAATCTATTTTGAAGGCGTTTACATGAACTCCACTGTCTACGTCAACGGGCACAAGCTGGGCACACGGCCCTACGGATACTCATCATTCCATTACGACATTACGCCGTACCTGAAAAAAGGGCGCAACACCATAGCCGTGCGCGTGGACAACTCAATGCAGAAAAACTGCCGCTGGTACAGCGGCTCGGGCATATACCGGAACGTGAAACTGATACGCACGCCCCTTCTTCATTTCAAGACATGGGGCGTATTTGTGAAGAGCCGCGAGATAAACGGACAGACTTTTGTCGAGACGGAAGCCGCGATACGCAATGAAAACAACGCCGCAAAGACATTCACCCTCAGGACTACCATCAACGACAACGACGAGACAAAGGCTTCGCAAGACGTAACAATGACACTCGGCCCAGACGGAGAAAAAACAGTTTGCCTGCAACTCCCGGTATCCGACCCCAAGCTGTGGAGTCCCGACGCGCCCAACCTTTATCGGCTGACATGCAGCATCATGACACCCGACGGACACGGAGACACCGTGACCGAGGCATTCGGGATAAGGACAATAGAATACTCAGCCGACAAGGGCTTTCTGCTGAACGGACGGCAAATCAAACTCAACGGCGGATGCGTACACCACGACAACGGCTGTCTGGGCGCTGCATCATACCGCGATGCGGAATGGCGCAAGGTCAGACTGATGAAAGAAGCCGGTTTCAACGCAGTGCGCACGTCCCACAACCCACCGTCAGAGGCGTTTCTCGATGCCTGCGACAGCCTCGGACTGCTCGTCATCGACGAGGCTTTCGACGGCTGGCGCGAATCAAAAACGGCGCACGACTATTCGGAACAGTTCGACCAATGGTGGCCACAAGACATAGAGGCAATGGTGGCGCGCGACCGCAACCATCCCTCCATCTTCTGCTGGAGCATCGGCAACGAAATAATGGAGAGAAAAAAACCGGAGGCCGTGCTTACAGCCTACGCACTGGCCGGACATGTGCGCAGACTGGATCCTACACGCCCAGTCACGTCGGCATTAGCTTCATGGGACGCCGACTGGGAGATATACGACCCCCTGGCCGCCGCCCACGACATCGTAGGCTACAACTACATGATGCACAAAGGCCCGTCAGACCATCAACGGGTGCCGTCAAGAGTGATGATGCAGACCGAGTCATATCCGCGCGACGCCTTTGCAAACTGGGCCAGGGTTGACGCTTACCCATACATAATAGGCGACTTCGTCTGGACTGCCATCGATTATCTCGGGGAGTCAGGCATTGGCCGCTACTTCTACAAAGGAGCTACAGAAGGCGAACACTACGACCGCGACCAATACCCCTGGCACGGCGCATACTGCGGCGACATCGACCTGACCGGAATGCGCAAGCCCATATCCCACTACCGCGAGACACTCTACGATGCCCGTCCCGGCGTATACATGGCCGTCAAAGAACCAGACGGATACTACGGCGAGATAAGGGAAACGAAATGGGGAGTATGGCCGACGTGGGAGAGCTGGACATGGCCCGGGCATGAAGGCAAACCCATCGAAGTGGAGATATACTCACGCTATCCGTCAGTACGGCTTTACCTTGACAACAAGCTCATAGGCGAACGACCCACCACACAGGCTGAAGAGTTCAAGACCGTGTTCAGCATTCCCTACACGCCGGGCACGCTCCGCGCAGTCGGCGTAAACGAAGGACGCGAGCTGGCGGGCGACACATTGGCCACAGCCGGCAGGCCCGCAGCCATAAGACTGACAGCCGACCGCACCGAGATGCCGGCCGACGGACAGTCGCTGACCTACGTCACGGCCGAGATAACAGACAAAGAGGGGCGCGTTGTGCCGACCGCAGACCAACAACTTACCTTCACCCTGGAAGGAGAAGGCACTCTGCTCGCCACATGCAGCGCCGACATGACAGACAACACGGCCTACACCCAGCCCGAAAGGAAAACATGGAAAGGCCGCGCCCTGGCCGTGATAAAGAGCGGACGGGAAACCGGACGGCTAAAACTAACCGTAAAAGGGAAAGGACTTAAGAAGAGCGGCATCACCATCAATGTGGAATGACACACCCTCGTTACATGCAAATCCAGCCTGACGCGTAACCCCCTGATAATCAACGTCTGTGCAAAAGACCGTCTTTTAGCTTGCGAAAGAGCATGTTTTGCAGGTCAAAAGACGGCCTTTTGTCGTGTGATTTACCGTCAATTGTCTTTTCCTGATTTATGTTGACACTTTTTCTCTAAATAAACTAAACAGGTTTACACAATCGGATTATCCGTACT
>CALUGP010000017.1 GCA_944320195.1 uncultured Prevotella sp.
GCGCCCGGCTCTACGGTGACTACGTGGTAGAGGCCGTCTTCGAGTCTGTCGCCGTCAGGATTGCCGTTGAGCTGCGAACGGTGGTTAAGCGGGTCGCGAGGCACGTCGTCGTTGCTGCCGTTGTTACGGTAATATCCGCCGACTATCTTGAGCGGCCTGCCACTCTGCATGGCGAGGATGTCGAGCGTGGCAGTCTTCGGGTCTTCGTTCACAAAGGCGTAACGCGGCCAGAGGTCGCCCTCAAGCACACGGATTTCAAACTGAGTGTCGTTTGATATTTGATGCGGATCGCCACCGGCAACGTCAACGTTGTCGCCTGTGTTGAGCGTGGCGAAGAAACTTATTGCGTCGTTTATCGAGCGGTAAGCCGTAGCCCACGACGAGCCGTCATGGTCGGGTTCGGTACAGTCGGCGTCGATATAAAGAACGAGCGTGTTGTTGTTCTCCAACGCCGGCACTATCGGGGCTTTGTCAACGTGGAACGCACCCACGGCGGGCTTCTGCGCATACAGTCCGCCGGCGATGTCGATCTCCGGCGAGAGCACCACCTCGCTCGGCATCTGGCCTATCGGCATACCGCGCGCCCAGAGGTTAGAGCCTTCTATCGGCTGCCAGAAATAAGATATTGTGTGAGTTTTCCAATAGTCGTTCGATGGGGCTAATACGCCGAATGAGCCGTCTATGCCCTGTGAGCCAAATTCACTGTCCGTGGCTGGTTGCTCAAATCTCGGTCCTATGCTGCCGGGATTGTCCGGCTCGCCTTGGTTGGCATCGACGAGTGAGAGGGTCTGCTGTTGCAGTGTGTTGTTCCAGACGGCGTTGTTGACGCCGGAGATGGCGTTGTACATGAAACGCACGTTATCCGCCGACGGGTTGCGGGCGTACATCGGTATGTTTACGGGGTTGTCGCCCGTGCCCATGCGGTTGTTCCATATCACGGAGTTGACTACGAGACCGTAACCGTTGAGGTAGAGTCCGCCCGTCTGCGAGGCGTTGGGGTCGGTCAGGTCGGTGGCCGTTACGCAGCGGTTGTTGACGATGGTGTTCTGCAAGAGCACGCCTCCGCCGTTGCAGTATATCGCTCCGTTGCCCGTAGACGTGTTGTTAGACACCACGCAGGTTGAGACTACGAGATATTCAGGGGCTGTGCCTTCTGTGTGGTTTAGGTATGCGCCCGCGCCGTTACGCGCCGAGTTGTTGGCGAGCATCGAGCGGTGCACAAGGCCTTGGCCGTCTACGTAGACTGCTCCGCCGCCCTGGTCGGCGTTGTTGTTATAGATGAGCGACGTCTGCACGCGGCCTCCGCGCAGGTAGACTCCGCCGCCGTTGCCCGTGGCGTAACATTCCGTCACGGTGCTGTTGACGAGGTATGTGTTCTCGCCGTCCATGTAGACGCCCGCGCCGCGGTCGGTTTTGAAGTCGTCGAGGCCCGTGCCGCCCTGTGCGTAGCCGCCGCGGACGGTAACGCCGTCAAGATAAGTAGGCAGCGTGAAGTCGGCCTCGCCGTCCATCGGGGCGAACCATACAACGTGGCGCGAGTCGGAAGTGGTAGTCCACTTGTTGTTGCTGAACTCAAGGTTGTCTGCACTGTAATAGGCAGCCGAGAGGATGGTCTTATTCACAAACTGCCACGGCATGCCGTCGGCGACCTTCTTCCTTTCAGTCTTAGAACTTTCGCCGCCTGCAAATCCGCCGTAGACGCTGACGCCGTTACGCATACGGAACGAGGCTGTGTGGCTTGTGCCGGGAATAAGCTGCGTCAGCGGCTCGTACTCGCCAGCGGCCACCCACACTTCGCCGGGCTGGCCGTCGCCGCTCTCGGCAAGTTCGTCGATCATAGCCTGAAGGTTGGCGGAGGCGTTGTCCCACGACGTGCCATCACCCGTGCCCGTGGCTTGCTCCTTGACGTAGCGGATACGCGACGAGCTGACGGGCTGATACTCAAATGCGCCGATGTCTATCGTGTTGTTCCTTACGCGCCTGTAGCCGTCGAGGTCAACGTTGCCGTAGGATGACAGATATTTGCCGTTGGCGCCTTTATCTATGAGATTAGAGCCTTCCAGCGGCACCCACGTCCAAAGCGGATAAAACGTGGTGGAGGGCATATAGTCGGTGTCGAAACCGGTCTTCACCGAGGGTGCGTCGAAGTGGGGGCCTTGTTCCTCGTTGTTGCGCGAGTCGAGATAGATGTTGCCGTCGCCGTCGGGTTGGCCGTCGGCGTTGGCTTCGGGATAGGCGCAGTGGTTGAAGGCGGGCTTTGCGGCGTCGCTCGTTGAAAGGAGCGAGTTGCCCCAGATAACGGTGTTGTTGACGGTCTTGTCCTTGCCGTCGATACCCGAACCCGTGTTGCGTGTGACGGTAGAGTTAACCACGGCCGCGCCGTCGGTGGCGGTTATGTTGACGCCACCGTTCTCGTTGTTGAATATCGCGGTGTTCACAATAGTGCCCGCACCGGCCAGGCAGACGGCTCCGCCGGCGTTCTCTATGCCGCTGCGCTGGCCGGCGGCGTTGTTGAAGAAGCCGCAACGGTCAATGAGGCACGTGCCTCCGACGTTCTTCACGGTGCTGTCCACGTAGAGTGCGCCGCCCTCGCCGGCGTAGTTGCCAATGAAGAAGCAGCGGCGCAGGATGTAGCGTCCGCCGTTGTTGTTATTGCCAGTGACAAAGATGCCGCCACCCTGTCCGTCCACTCTTGTCCCGGCAGCGTGTCCGCCGGCGATGGTTACGCCGTCAACCACGGTTTCCCAGTTGTTGATGTTCGTCTGGTCTGGCGTCATATTGAGCGTCAGCACGTGCGTGGCGTTGTCCGTGCGGGTGTCGTTTCCGGGGAAGATAAGGTTTGTAGCGTCGAGAGAGTCGTTCTTGTCGATGTCGCCGGAGAGCACCGTGCGGTAAACCATGCGGTAGGCCTTGTTGTCGATGACTTCGCGCTCGTCAATGGATGTCTCACCTCCCTTGAAGCCGCCGTAGAGCTTTACGCCTGACTTCAGGGTGTAACCAGCTTTATCGGGAACGAAATAGAACTTGATGTTGCCTTCGTCTTTGTAGCCCATCACCCATATCTCGTCGTTGGCCTTAGCCGTGTTTAAGGCGTTAGTGAGCGTCATAGCGTTTTCCCAAGTTGAACCGTCGGCTTTTCCGATGGCTTCATGGGCAACAAAATATGTTTTCCCCTGCGCCGCGGCGAAGGCGGGCAGCAGGGCGAATGCCATCAATATGTAAAGTGTGCGCAAAGTCTTTATCATAGTGCTTTTATTGTTAAATTCTTCGTTTCGTATCTTATTGATTGTCAACATGTTATCTTCAGTCATGCAAAAGGTGTCCTTTTACCCCGCCGTTTGTATCGTTTTGCACGGCGAAAGGATATGTTTTACAAAGCGAAAGGGCACGTTTCGCAAATCAGGTGAATACCCGGCAGGGCGTCGAAGACGTCCAACTATGCTTAACGCGGGTGAAGCGTGGCGTAACCTGCGGTGCCACTGACACACATCGTCGGGCCTCGAAGAGGTCCAATATCAACCTGCCGTTCGCCCTCTTTGAGGACGATGTTAATTGCCGTTTATTACCGCAGGTTCCGTTCGCTACGCTCACCCCACCCGCGGTTAAGCATCATTCGACCTCTTCGAGGCCGTTTGGCACGTTTCGTCAGAAACGTATTTCGCTGATATTCATATATTTATACGCCCCTCCGTGGCGTGCGGACATAATAAATTATGTCCCTACAAGGGCGGAGTACCGTCCGCATAGCCCCCGCATCCATTCTCCTCTCTACGGGGAGATCTTGTTCCCCGGATTTGCAAATCCGCATGAACGGGGGCTTGAGCTTTATTCCGTCTCCACGGTTTCGGGTCCTTCGGGCGTTATTATATTTGTTTCTTGGTTTGTGAAACCATTTATGTATGTCCTTATCTTATACCACGTGGCCTTTTGCAGCGGGTCTTTGAAGGTGTAAGTGTAATTTTTATCTACATTTGTAGTGCTCCCGTTTTCTTTCGCCGTTATGTTGAACGTCACCTTGGGCGTGCTAACTCCGTCGGGATAGACGTAATGGTAAACGCGGCCGTTGCGCTGGCTTATCGGCGTTTGGTTGATGAATGTCTTTGAGCCGGATAACGGTGTTAATTGCGTGGCGTTGTCTTTTCCAAGCGTGAGGAAGGGGAAGAGCCGCCCGCTGCCACTTTTTTCATTTTCATCCGTAGAATTATTAGCCTCGGCATTGTCGCCGGAGAAAGTAAAGCCAGTCACCTTGATGTCTGAATATGCGCTGCCGTAAGCCTCCTGGGCGTCCCACTGTATGTCTATCTTCGCCGCAAGGCGGGTAAGACGCATCGTAGGCATGTCTTCAGCCGTCCAGTCAGGATTCGGCTCCACTACAAAATCTTTGAGATTTCCGCTTTCGTCTTGGTAAAATCCAGTCGCCACGCTGAGAAACTTTGCAACATGTGCTTCGTCATTCATAGCGTAGTCGTTTGATATTTCAAGGTTGGCAAAACTTTCGTTTAAGTCAGGAGAATTAGCTATCTTTTCAATATCCCCTTCAAGTTCTGTTCCACATATTTCACTATATGTCACACCGTAGAAATGCACTGTACCAGGCAAAAGGTTTAATGTAATCCAGTAATAACCGTTATCATCAAGCCCCTTCACATAGTCTTCTTTTGTAACATATATCACTGAGTGTTTGTCCTCGTTCGGTATATCAGTGTTGTCCTCGGGCGCGTATTCTATCATCACTGCAATCTTGTCCCAGTCCTCTCCTTCGGGCACGGCTTGGCCGGGGTCGCCAATGCGTGTGGCGTTTGATGACGGCACGCTGAGATACAGCTGCACGGTCTGGCGGCCGTCGTCTACCGGTGTGGTGCCGCCGTCATCGTCGGTTGAGCAAGAGGAAAATGAAAGGGAGAGGAAAAGAAGAAAGGAAGCCACCACCCGACCTACAAGAATGGAAGCTACCATCCAACCTGCCGGAGCGGAAGCCCCCTCCCAGCCTCCCCGAGGGGAGGAGCCTGTCCGCTTGCGGATTGCAGCGAAGAGGTTTGCTCTGTTGAGAGTGTTGTTTAAAGAGTTGGTTTTTATTGAATATCCTGTCATGATCATCATTAATTAGGAGAACTGAGAGTACTGAGAGAACTGGGACTCAAGCGGACTGGAGCCTCCCCTTGGGGAGTTTTTTGTGGGGGGCTGTTTCCCATCCTCGGGGAGGTTGGAGGAGGCTTTGGGGCTTCCCTTATATTTCCACGTCGTGGCTGCCGCCGGGCTTCCAGTCGAGCGTGACGCTGACGCCCACTTCGGGCGACTCGGTGGTGATGGAACCGTCGTCCTTTATCACGCCTTTTATTATCTTGACGCGGCCGGCACGCAGCGGCTCTCTGATGTGGAGGACGTTCTCGGTGGTCTTGCCGCCCAAGTCTACATACACCTTCACCTGCCACAGGCCTTCATCATCGGCTGCGGCCTGAGTGTCGCGCGACGGCATCGTCACGGCGTAGAGCGTGTGGTAGCCAGGCGACTGCATTCCCACCATGCGTGTTGCCTGCCCACGGTCGAAGCTGAACGTGCTGTCGTTCACGGCGAAGCTGGTGGCCATGCCGTCAACAACGCCCGTCACAGCTCCTATGCCGTCGGCAGCGTCGGCCAGCACCACGGCCACCGCGCTGTTCACCATGTAAAGGTCGGCGCGGTAAGCCTCGTCACGGTCGGCCAAGGGCATGTCCAGCCTGCCCGAATACACGGGCGCGGCGTGGCTCGGAATGGTGTCGCCCACGGCGGTGCCCAGCGTCAGCGCCAGATCGCTGTCCGCCCCGTCAATGCCGAGAGGCTCGCCGCCCTCGACATTGCCAAGCGGCAAGTGGCGGTAGTCGGCCTTCTGCATGTAGAACGTCATGGTGGCGCGGGCCGCGTCAATCACCGCAGCCTGGCGGTGCTCCAGCATGTGTACGTCATAGAACGGCAGGTCGAGGTCGTGCACGGTGCCGGCGAACACTCCGCTGAGAGCAGCCTCAACGTCGACCGCCACGCCCTGCTCGGCCGGAGCCGAAAGCACGGCACGCACCTCGGCACCGAGGTCAACGGGCTGACGCACGGAGTAACTCACGGTGTAGTTGACGCCGCACTTCGACAGGTCCTCATCAATGCAGGAAGCGAGGAACGGACAAGCCAGCACCGTCCCTCCCCACGTAAGTGCGCCCAGCATGCTTTTGAGGCAATATCGTATATGTCGTATCATATCTTTTCCGGTTATATGGTCTTACGGTTGTAAGGTTTTACGGTTATACGGTTCTACCGTTTTACATTTTTACCATTTTGCCTTTATTTATTCCTCGCTGCCCTTCGGAAGATTAACGGTTATCCTCAGGCATCTCTTGCGATTGTGAGCGACAGGCCTACGAAAGCCTGCCGCCCTGTAACACTATGCGCGTTGCCGCTGCATGCGGCAATACGCAAAAAAGAAGTAGTTAATTAGTCAATTACAACGTCTGCCTTAAGACCATTCTGCCACTTGAGGTCTACGCTAAGACCAAGCTCGAGCTTAGGTTCTTCAAGGTTAGGAATAGTGTTGTAAGCATGAGCGAGGCTGTTGATGGTAACAGTTGCAATTGTTATATGATCCTGCTTGAATACTCTGCCTTCCATTTCAGCAAGCTCTGTTTCCGTTTTCGGTTTAAGCTCACCTACCAGATAGAAGCGTCCTCCTACAGGCACAATGCCGTCATACCCGTTGAATGCAGCACCGGTGTTGTTCTCCAATTCTATAGCAAAACGTTTTGTCTGATCTTTTTCTGTTTCAAGAGCCAAAGTCTGAGCTATAACATTTGTATTGCTTGTAGTCAGAGCCGTTGAGGTTATTGAGCTGTCGTAAATTGCCTTTTCAGTAGCTTGGTCAACAGGAGTAGAGAAGTCATACTGAACGTTCTTCTGTCCGCCAACTAACAGACCGACAATGCTTATGCCTTTATTGGCATCGGCAACTGTTATCGTCACATCCTTCCCATTATTGTCCTTAACTGTTGCGGCAGCGAAAGCCGCCTTAACGTCAAAGCGTGCTACAGCATAATTGATTTTGTTCGTCAAAGCTACTGATTGAGTAGTTGAAGACACTGAGTTTTTAGCAGAACCATATAAATTTGTTAAGATATCATTCCAAGAGCTGTAAGTTACATATTTGTCACTTTGTATCGCATCAGAAGCTTTGATTGGTGAACTTGTCCAATAATACAGAGCGGCAGGGAACACGAAGTCTGTAACAGGCGTAGCCTGCAACTGACCACCCCAAACTCCATTAGAAGTTGCAGCAACCTCAAATTGTGAATCATCACTACTCCATGATATCTGGACAGCACCGTCAGGAAGTCCCAAATCACGTGGGAAAGTGTTGTTTTCTATTGCAGTTAAAGCCGTTGAAATAGCGCTTTTAATTGATTCTCTTAATGTTTTGGTATCTTCTCCCGACACTTCGTCGACACCATCATTCAACATAGTCAACGCAGCACGAACTGAGTTTGCTGAACCTGCCTTCAATTTGATGAAGTTGTCATACAAAAGCTTTAAGTCACCTGTAGAAGAGCTCCAACCTTGAACTTTTGCAACATTATTCAATTGGGTTGTAATCGTTCCTTGAGGCGTAGTTGCATCAGAAGCTTGTGCTACAATCTGCTTCAAGTCAAAATGCAATGTGCTAAGTGCTGTTTGATCTGTCAACTCGGTATAATTAGGTGTCAGCACACCGTTGGTCTGATTTCCGGCAAGATCATTGCCACCCTCACGAGTAGCCTCTCCGTAGAAAAGGAAGCGGTTAATGTTTTCTGTCGCAGGTATGTAAAGATTGTAATAAACCTTGGCATTTGAGCGTTCCATCAAGTCACCTTCTGCCAAGATTGATCCCATGTTTGTGTAAACAGCCTTCGGTATGTCTGTTCCTTCAACTTCATCTGCAGCATCATTTCCTCCTGTTGCAAATGCAAACATGTTGATGTTGTCCATTCCACGGAAATCGGGATCAGGGCTCTGTCCCTGCACGATGTCTGTGCCAAGACGTGTAGACTTTGAAGCGGCAGGAACGTTGATTGTAAACTGCGTCTTAACGCTTTCGCCGTCGAAGGTCGGGTTTGTGTTGGCCAGTTCGTCTTCAGACGAGCATGCCGTGAAGCCGGCCGCGCCCGTAAGAGCGATTGCGCTCATAAGGGCAAATCTGTTAAACTTGTTCATAATAAATTTATTTAAGTGTTAGATAAAATTCATTCAATAAAAATTCATTCAATAAATATCGCTGGCTATTCTTTAAACAGGCCGAATAAGCCGAATAAGCAAAATAGGGCGAATATGACAATAAAGCCAATAAGCCGCAGAGCCGATTAAACAGGCTGACAAGCCTTTCTCACCTTCTCACTTTCTCACTTTCTCACTTTCTCACCTTCTCACTTTCTCGCCTTTTCTCCTTTCTCAATGATTTCCTCGGCCTGCCGCAGGTTGTCTTTGGCCTGGGCGTTGCCGCTTTGCGCGGCCCGGCGGAAGCAGGTTATGGCCTCAGCCTTGGCTCCGGTCATGTAAAGGGCCACTCCAAGGGCGTTCCACGAACGCGGGTCGGCCTCGACGGAGCGGAGCATGGGCAGCGCCTCGGCATACTGTCCTCGGCGCATCAGGTCGGTGGCGCGGTTGATGGTGTGCGCCGCCGTGTCTGGCACATAGTCGTAATATATGCGCAGGTAGCCCGAGTTGCGCTGGTCTGAAAGGATGTTTTCCTTCAAGAAGGCGTATGCCCGTCCGCCGTCGAGCTGCCTGATCTGCCGCTCGCGGCTGTCAAGATCCGTCTCGTTGTCTATTATGGCGAGCAGAGCGTCGCGCCATTGGCAGTCGGTGTCGGCTATCTGGTCGCGCAGCTCTGTCCACGCCTCGCCGCCGTTTACGCACTCATACAGGGCATCAGCCGTGGGCACACGCTGCTGAATGTACCGCTTCAGGGCTGTGGCTCGGCTGCCGGCCAGGCGGCTGTTGGGCAGCACTGCTCCTTCGACCGAGGCCAGTCCGATTATCTGTATGCACTTCACGGTAGAAGTGGTGTCTGCCATGATGTCGCGCGTGATGGAGACAATGCGGTCGAGCGTGGGCGCGTTGTCGCGGAAGCCGTGGTTGATGACGGCCTTGCCCACGGGGAAGTGCACGTAGAGCGCGCCTTTCTCCTTGCGCAGTATGCGCGTCTTGTCGTAAGGTCGATACTTTGATATGTGCAAGAGCACGGGGTTGTCGCGTTCCAGCTGTCCGGCCTTGCCGGTGTTGTCGGGCACGTCGGCGAGCCTCGGCACGAACGGCGGCACGTAAACGAAGCCTCCCACCGGCACTGGCTGAAGGGGCACAACGTCGCAGCATCCCTCCTTTGTGCGGACGACGCTTACAGTCACCTTGCCGTTCCACAGCCAGGGATAGTCGGCGCGGCTAAGCCCTACGCCGTACTCGCGTGCCTGCCCCAATGGCAGCTCGACACCGGCCACCTTGCCGGCCAGGCCGTAGTAGCGCTGACGCATGGCGTAGCGCATGTTGCGCTTGCCGCGGAAAACGGTGGGGTCGAGGCGCAGGGTGTCGCCATTTTCACCTACAAGCACGGGCACGGCACGCACGGCATAATCGCTGCCAACGCCGTCTTCAGCCAAAGTGAAGGCGACGCTAACCGACGTGCTGTCTTGCCACTGCACCTTGAAGGGCTGCCGGGCGTAAGCCGACACGGCAACAAGAAATGACAATATCGTTAGAACAGACTTCATAATCTTAAGGTTTTTAGAGTACCGGGATGGCTGAGGGAACTGGGAGCGCAGGGGAATTCTTCATTCTTCATTCTTAATTCTTAACTCTTAATTCTTAACTCTCCACTTTTCACTTCAAATAGTACACCACGGAGACGGCCAGCTTGGTCGGCATGAACACTCCACGGGTGTCCTCGCCCATCTTGCTGCCGCACACCTCGCAGGCGTACTTCGAGTAATGGGTTATGCCATAGCCTATGCCCACCACTCCCTCGATGCTCCACCGCTTGCCGGGCAGCATCCAACTGTAGCCGTAAACCAGGCCTACGGCTCCCAAGTCACCCTGGTAGCGGTGACTCTCAAGGCTGGGGAACACGCCCAACGGGAACTTCACTCCGCCGGCGTTGTAGTGGGAATAAAGAACGTTTGCCCCGACGAAGTGGCCGGCGAAAGGCGAGCACAGCCAATAGCGCACCTCAGGCTGTATGAGGATGTGCTTCAGCTTCTTGTTGTCAGAAAAAGTAAACGGGTTGTAACCTGCGGAAACATCGAGTGTCCACTTGTCGGACAGGCGCGTCTCCACACCGGCATTGAACGTTGCCGTAGTCCAATACAAAGCGTTGGTCTTTATCGCAGTGCGCTGGGCTTTAAGCGACTGATTTAATAAAACACATGCCAACACCAATAGAAAGACTCTGATTTTGCTATTTGGCATTTGTGATAACTGTCAATACATCCAATAAATATTCGCTGCAAAAATAATAAATATTTATGAAATACAAAATTTTACCCCCCCCGATTAACTTTTATTAACGCCGCAAACATTGATTTAAAAGACTGTGAATCAGGCACATATGTAAACAGAAGAGTGAAGAGTGAAGAGTGAAGAGTGAAGAATTAAGAGTGAAGAAATAAGGGTTAAGGGTGAAAAGTGAATAATAAAAAGAAAAAGCTGAAAACCGGTTCATCCGCAAACCTTTTGGATGGACATATGGCTCTATTAAATGTGACACATTATTTCATTTGCAAATGCATCCTGCTATAATCCAGGCGGTCGGTAATCGTCATTCCGCTGAAAAGCGGAATCCAGTAAATACCGCATATGCTGTTTGATGTATATGATGTTCTCTGGATTCCGCGTCGGAGCGCGGAACTGAAAGTCGCCGTTAAGGCAATGACAGTTACCGACAGCCTGGACTAAGGTTGGATGTTGTTATTATATAGAGCATATATTTAATCCAAAAGGTTTGCGGATGAACCTGAAAACCTCTGTCATCTGTCAGTTTCGGGCGTAAATGGCTGACTTAAAGCGGATTGGTAGCTGACAGACTGGCGGCGCATCCGTCAGCCCATGTCAGCCATTGAGCCTACGGCTGACAGGCGACTGACAGATGGAGGATTGTCTGTCAGCCAGGCAATACGTTGATTCACAGGAAGTTGCGATGGGAAACTGACAGATGACAGGGCTTTCAGCACAAACAACACAATGAAACACGATGAAAAGCATGTATGCTGACACGATGTAAACACTTCCACTCCATGCGAAAGACGGCACATTGCAACGCAAAATGCCGCATATTGCAATGCAAAAAGCCGCCAATCGCAACGCGATTGACGGCTTTCCATATTGACTGAGAATGCAAGCCACAACGCCTCATCGGCGCATCTCGACCCCACTGCGACCCTGGCGGCGGTAACTACGGTAGTCGTCGACAGGTATCTCCACGCCTGACTCTTCCAAGCCAACGCCGTGGGGAAGGCGGAACTTCATGTAACGTATGTTCAGCCCACGCTCTATCCACTGGCTCTCATAATATGTCTGTATGGAGAGTATGCGGCGAGTGTCGTCGTCGATGTCGGCCGTGTGATAAAGGTCTTCCGTACAGAAAAGCACCGGCAGGCCGTTGTGGCTGACCATGTGTCTGGTATATGTGAAAAGGAAATTGCTGTCGGTCTTGACATGGATGAGCCCTCCGTCGACAAGGAAGCGGCGGTAACGCTCCATGAAGTATGTGCTGGTGAGCCTCTTGCGCACGTTTTTCATCTGCGGATCGCTGAACGTGAGCCATATCTCCTGCACCTCGCCGGGCGCGAAGAAGCGGTCGATAAGCTCGATGTTGGTGCGCAGGAAAGCCACGTTGGCCAGTCCCTCGCCAAGAGCCTGAGTAGCACCAGTCCACATGCGCGCCCCCTTTATGTCAACGCCTATGAAGTTGACATCGGGAAACAGGCGCGCAAGCCCTACGGCATACTCGCCCCGGCCACACCCAAGCTCAAGCACTATGGGGTTGTCATTGTGGAAATACATCTCGCGCCAACGCCCCTTCATCTCGAAAGGAACATTGTCTACAACTGAATAAGGATACTGAAAGACATTGGAGTAACGCTCCATGTCGGCAAACTTGGCTAACTTACCTTTACCCATCTTCTAATTAAGAGTTAAGAATTAAGAGTTAAGAGTTAAGAATTAAGAGAATATGCCTCGCCATTTGCGTTGGAGTGACAAGCATTTTTCTTAATTCTTAACTCTTAATTCTTAATTCATTCTATCACAACTTTTGTCCATCCGTGAACGTCAGGCTCAATGCCATACTGGATGTTGCGCAGCTTGTTGTAGAGCTTCGTGCTGATAGGCCCGGGCTTGCCATCCTTGCTGATGACATAGCTCTTGTGCCCCTCGAGGTCGTCTATCTTGGAGATAGGGCTTATCACGGCAGCAGTGCCGCATGCGCCGGCCTCTTCAAACGTGGCAAGCTCCTCCTCGGGCACCTGGCGGCGCTCCACCTTCATGCCCATGTCTTCGGCCAACTGCATCAGGCTCTTGTTGGTGATGCTGGGCAGTATGCTGGTAGACTTCGGCGTAACGTAAGTGTTGTTCTTGATGCCGAAGAAGTTGGCGGCGCCACACTCGTCCATGTATTTCTTCTCCTTGGCGTCGAGATAGAACTCGCAAGCGTAGCCAAGGTCGTGAGCCATCTTGTTGGCGCGGAGCGAAGCGGCGTAGTTGCCGCCCACCTTATATATACCGGTGCCGAGCGGAGCCGAGCGGTCATACTCGCGGATGATGACGTATGGATTAGTGGCGAAGCCGCCCTTGAAGTAAGGACCTACGGGAGTGACGAATATCATGAACAGATATTCTGAAGCCGGATGCACGCCGACCTGTGCCGACATGCCGACAAGCAGCGGACGGATGTAAAGCGTAGCGCCGCTCTCGTAAGTAGGAATGTAGTCCTGATTGAGACGCACCACCTTGGTAACCATCTCCTCGAACATCTCGGTCGGGACTTCAGGCATGAGTATGCCGCGGCATGTGCTCTGCAGCCTGGCCGCATTCTCGTCCATACGGAATACGCGCACCTTGCCGTCAGGACAGCGATAAGCTTTCAGGCCCTCGAACGCCTCCTGTCCGTAATGCAGGCAGGTGGCCGCCATGTGCATCTTGATGTACTCGTCGGAGCATACTTCTATCTCGCCCCACTTCCCGTCGCGGTAGTAGCAACGTACGTTATAGTCAGTCGGAACATAGCCGAAAGACAGGTTTGCCCAATCCATATTTTTCATGCTTACAACTTTTAAATGTTGAGTTTATTGATGCAAAAGTAGCAATTATATTATTAATTAGCAATTATTTCAAAAAAATAATTAGCGAGAATGAACATAATAAGCCAAATGGGCCTGGCAGGCCTGATGAGCCAAGGAGGAAAACTTAATTATGCATTATGAATCACGCATCATGAATTTTCCAATGTCTTCTTTATTTCCTCGTCGGTCTTGGCAAGCTTGTCCTTGCAGAGCTTTATCAGTTTCTGCGCCGTCTTGAGTTGAAGCGAAAGGCTGTCGACGTCGAGCTCGTCGCTCTCCATCTTGGCCACGATTTCTTCAAGTTGCCTTACGGCATCTTCATATTTAAATTCTTTCATCATTATTATTTTTTTCAGTTGTCCATTACTTTTGACTTGACGCAGCCGGTTCCGAGCCTGGTCTCGATGATGTCGCCGGCACGCAACTGGTCGGCGGAGCGCACGGCACGGCCGTCTATCAACGTGATTGAATATCCACGCTTGAGCAACAGGCCGGGATCTAAGGCCGTAACGCGTTGCGATAGAAGCTCGAGGCGGTGGCTTTCGGCTGTAACGATACGCTTGGCAGCCGGAGCGATGGCGGCCGACAGGCGGTCAAGACGCGCATTCTGCCTCATCACCACATGGCTGACGGCCAAACCCAGCCGTGCGGCAAGTCCGTCGAGCCGTGCGCATTGGCGTGTGCTGACCAACGAGAACAACACCGGAACGCGCTCTGACAGACGGGCGAGACGCATGCGCTCGAAATCCATGCGGCGGCCAACAGCCGTCGCAACAGCGTCACGTGCACGGTCGATGCGCTCAGAAGTGCGCTTCAAGTTGTCCACAAGCAGGGCGGCTGCGGCCGTCGGAGTCTTGGCGCGAGTGTGTGCCACCATGTCCACGACAGACTCGTCGCGCTCGTGTCCAATGCCGGTTATCACAGGCAAAGGGAAGTTGGCTACGTTCTCTGCAAGCTCAAGAGAGTCAAATGCGGACATGTCGCTCACGGCACCTCCGCCTCGTATGATGACCACGCAGTCATATTTGTCGGCATCAGCGTTCACGGCATTGAGAGCTGATATTATGCTGCCGGCGGTGCGCTCACCCTGCATTATGGAAGGAAAGAGCGTCACGCTGAAAGCGAAACCGAACTGGTTTGAGTCCAGCTGGTTGCAGAAGTCGCCGTATCCGGCCGCCGTCTCACTTGAAACCACCGCTATCCTTTGGGCGAACATGGGCAGTTGAAGCTCCTTGTTCAGGTCGAACACGCCCTCTTCCTTCAGCTTGCGTATCGTCTCCTGGCGCTTGCGCGCCATGTCGCCGAGGGTGAACGTGGGGTCGATGTCTGACACAATCCACGAGAAGCCGTAGCTTTCATGAAACTGGGCGTGCACCAGCAAAAGCACCTTCATGCCGGCACGGAGGCTCTCGCCGGTGACGCGCTCGAAATGAGGACGCACCAAAGCCCACGCCGAGCGCCAGCACTTGGCCGAAGCGCGCGCCACGGGCGTAACGCCGTCAGGGTCTTTCTGCACCAGCTCCATGTAGCAATGTCCGCCACGCTCGCGCACTTCTGACAGTTCAGCCTCTACCCAGTAGTCATCTGGCAACGACAGTTCGAGAACGTTGCGCACAAGGGAGTTCAGTTCGAAAAGGGTCAATCTTTCCATGCAAAAGCTTTATTTAATTAAGAGTTAAGAATTAAGAATTAAGAAAACATGCTTTGCAGTAGCCTTCAACGGTATTTTTCTTAATTCTTAACTCTTAATTCTTAATTTATTCATTCCTTTCCCATTCCCATTTCATACGCTTTCCAGAAGTCCGGTATGCCGTAACCATAAATATTGTCAGGCGCGGCGGTGTTGTCAGAGCATTCACGCACAAGGCGTATGATGTCGTAAGCGGTCTTTCCGGGCAGCGCCTGCCACAGGCATGCCGTCATTCCGGCGACAAGCGGCGTGGAGAACGACGTGCCCACATCTTTTATTATAGTGCCGCGCCCGGTTATCACGGCCGTAGGACTGCCCTGCGCCATCACGTCGGGCTTAATACGGTTGTCGGCTGTTGGGCCGATGCTGCTGAACGATGCGTTGCGGCGGTCGGGCGTCACGGCGCCGACGGTAATGATGTCTGCGGCGTCGGCCGGCACATTTATCTTCTTCCACGAAGCCATGCCGTCGTTGCCGGCACTGTTGACAAGCACTATGCCCTTGCCTGCCAGCATTGACGCCGTGCGCGAGATGAGCGCCGTGCGGCCGTCGAGCTGGGTGTAAGTATAATTGTCCGCCGGATTGTCGAACGCGTGGAAGCCCAGCGAACTGCTTATTATGTCGACGCCCACGCTGTCGGCAAACTCAACGGCTGCGGCCCAATAGTCCTCTTCGGCGAGGCTCTCGGTGTAGCCGTCCTCACACCGCAACAGCCAGTAAGACGCGTCAGGAGCGGCACCTATGTAAGTGTCTGGCACGTCGACCGCCATCACAGACAGCACCTTGGTGCCGTGGTCCATCTCGCGGAACACGCTTTCTGAACGCGGAACGACAAAATCCTCGACGCCGAGCACCGTCGCCGCCTTAAGGCACGGTATGCGGTCGGCGTTCATGAAGCCGCCGTCGAGCACGGCAATGGTCATTCCGCGGCCGCGGAATCCACGGTTGTGCATCATCACGCCGTCAACCATCTCCATCTGCTCGAACGTAACGCCGTAACGGCTCTGAACCACATCGCCCCAACGGTTGAACTCTGAATGGAACCTGGCACGCGGCGGAGTGGACACGATGGAGTCTGGAGAAGTCCACACCTTCCTGATGGACTTGACACAGCCGAGCAACGCCACGCTCTTCAACTTGGACAACTGGCGGCTGCGCACGAGCACAGTGTTGTTCCACTTGCTGCGGCTCACCACGTCGACACCGGTCGAGCGAATCTCGTTTATGTAGGCGGGATTGACGGGAAGGTCGGTGGAATCGAGGGCGATATGCTGCCGGCTGCGCCTTTGCAAGGCCTTTGAAGAAAGGAAGTCTGCCGGCCGGTCAAGACTGTAAGGCGTGCCGTTCTTGTCTTTCAGCTCCACACGAAACATGTAAGTCTTCCCTCCCGGATATTTCACCTTAAGCGCGTTCTCGCCCGCCCTCGCCCCTACGGCGGCGGCGAAAGCCAGCAATATCAATATGGCTGCTATCTTGTTCATCAGCTTTACTTTCATTTTTTAAGGTGCAAAGATAATCCTTATTGACGTAAACACAAAGGTTTGGAATGACATTTTTCAACCCTCATGCAATCAGCTGACAGTCAGAACGTTACCAATATGCCGTCTTTTGGCGTGCAAAAGACGGCATATTGGCGTGCGATTGACGGCCTTTTGCAACGCGATTTGCCGTCTTTCGCAAAACCGCCAGTATGTTAAACAAGCCACATTTCAAACTTACCATACCCGAAATGACAAAAAAATGAGTAATTTTGCATTCGCATTAACTCACGAACTTAATACAAAAATCATTATGACACCAAAAGAGACACGCAACGAGAGGCTTGCACAGAAGATGATAAAGAACCTTGTGCGCCGCAACTTCGAGGCAATATACTGCCCCACGGCGGCCGAGGCAGTGGAGAAAGTGTCGGCCATGATACCCGACGGCAGCACCGTGACATGGGGCGGCTCTATGACCATACGCGACATGGGACTGACCGAAGCACTGCACAAGCGCAAGCTTGACATCCTTGACCGCGACCTTGCCGCCGACCGCGACGAGGCGCAGCGCATATACCGCGAGGCCTTCTCGGCCGACTTCTACCTGACCAGCGCCAACGCCATAAGCGAGGACGGAGTCATCGTCAACATCGACGGCAACGGCAACCGCGTGGCCGCGATCACCTTCGGGCCTAAGAAGGTGATACTCGTAATAGGCCTTAACAAGGTGGCGCAAGACGTGAACGCCGCACTGGCCCGTGCCCGCTCTACGGCAAGCCCGATAAACGCGGCACGCTTCGACATCAAGACCCCGTGCCAGGCAGACGGCGTTTGCCACAACTGCAATTCGCCAGAAAGCATCTGCAACTACATCCACTTCATGCGCAACTCCCACCCGGCAGGCCGACACACGGTGGTGCTGGTGGGCGAGGATTTGGGGTACTAGGAAGTGAAAAGTTAAGAGTTAAGAATTAAGAATTAAGAAAACTACCGGCATTGCATATTTTCTTAATTCTTAATTCTTAACTCTTAATTAAACAAAAGTTCTTAACTCTTAACTTACATAAATGATTGTCTGCATCGCCGAGAAACCGAGCGTGGCACGCGACATAGCGCGCATACTGGGCGCAACGACCACACACAAAGGATACATCGAAGGCAACGGTTACCAGGTAACGTGGACTTTCGGCCACCTGTGCACGCTGAAAGAGCCCGACGACTACACACCCATGTGGAAACGGTGGTCGCTCGGCTCGCTGCCGATGATACCCCAACGTTTCGGCATCAAGCTCATAAAAGACAAGGGAGTGGCCGAACAGTTTGCCGTGATAGAACGCCTCATGCAGGCCGCCGACGGCATAATAAACTGCGGCGACGCCGGACAGGAAGGCGAACTCATACAACGCTGGGTGATGCAGAAGGCGCAGGCAAAGTGCCCTGTGAAGCGCCTGTGGATCTCGTCGATGACCGACGAGGCCATACGCGAAGGCTTCCGCACGCTGAAAGACCAAGAGGAATACCAGCCCCTGTACCTCGCCGGACTGAGCCGCGCAATAGGCGACTGGCTATTGGGAATGAACGCAACGCGCCTGTACACGCTGAAATACGGACAAAACCGCCAGGTACTGTCCGTAGGACGTGTGCAGACACCCACCCTCGCGCTCATAGTAAACCGCCAGAAGGAAATAGACAACTTCAAGCCCGAGCCTTACTGGGTGCTCTCCACGGTTTACCGCGACACGCTCTTCACCGCCACCAAGGGCAAATTCACAAGCAAGGAAGAAGGCGAACAGTCGTTTGCCAGAATAGAAGGAAAGCCCTTCACCGTGACCGACGTGCAAAAGAAAGCCGGCAAGGAGGCCCCACCCCACCTCTACGACCTCACTTCATTGCAGGTGGACTGCAACAAGAAATTCTCAATGAGCGCCGAAACTACGCTCAATGTGATACAGTCCCTCTACGAGAAAAAGCTCACAACATACCCCCGCGTGGACACGCAGTACCTCAGCGACGACATCTATCCCAAGTGCGCCGCCACCCTTCGCGGCCTTCGCGGATACGAAGCGTTCACCCAACCGCTGGCCGGGAAGCCCCTGCCAAAGAGCAAGAAAGTGTTCGACACGTCAAAAGTGACCGACCACCACGCCATCATACCCACCGGCATTCCCGCCCAAAATCTCACAGACCTGGAACATCATGTCTACGACTTGGTGGCCCGGCGCTTCATCAGCGTGTTCTATCCTGACTGCAAGTTCTCCACAACCACGGTCACCGGAAAGGTTGACGACATAGAGTTCAAGGTCAGCGGCAAACAGATTCTCGACCCGGGGTGGCGCATTCTGTACGCGAAAGACATGCCGTCAGCCGACAACGATAGCCCCAAACAACAAGACGAAGAGCGCACATTGCCCTCATTCGCCAAGGGAGAGAGCGGTCCCCACACGCCTACGCTTACCGAGAAATGGACCACTCCGCCCAAATACTATACCGAAGCAACGCTGCTGCGCGCCATGGAGACGGCCGGCAAGTTTGTTGAAGACGAAGAGCTGCGCGCCGTCTTGAAGGAAAACGGCATCGGAAGACCATCGTCAAGGGCGAACATCATCGAGACTTTGTTCAAAAGACGCTACATAAAACGCGAGCGCAAAAACATTGTGGCCACGCCGACGGGCATTGAACTGATCGGCACCATTAAGGAAGAATTGCTCAAAAGCTGCGAACTCACCGGCATCTGGGAGAAAAAACTGCGCGACATAGAGCATCAGAAATATGATGCGGGACAATTCATCGACGAACTTAAACAGCAAATCACATCAATCGTCAACGACGTGCTGGCCGACAACAGCAACCGGCACGTAACCATAATGACCGACGACGACCTGAAGAAAAAGACAAAAAAAAAGACCGCAACGCCAAAACCGAAAAAACCGGCAACAACAAAAACCGACACAGGAAAGGCCGAACAGCATGCGCAAACGCTGCCTGCCGACGACTCAATCATAAGCAGCGCCTGCCCCGTATGCGGCAAAGGACACATCATTAAAGGGAAAACCGCCTACGGATGCGACCGCTGGCGTGAGGGCTGCACATTCCGCCTGCCGTTCAAACAATAAAAAGCAAGGAAACGAGTTATTATAGATGTGAAAACATCTGCATACATAATAATGTGCGCCACGGCGCTGCTCACCATCTCATGCGGTGCCGACCACTACATGAAAAAAGGCGAGAAAGCCCTTGCCGTAGGCGAATATTTCGACGCGGCGGAGGATTTCAAGGTGGCTTACAACAAGACTCCGACCAAGGAAAGAGCAAAGCGCGGACAACGCGCGGCCAAACTCGCCTACTGCTACGACCGCATCAACGCCAACGCAAAGGCAATAGCCGCATACCGCAACGTCATCCGCTACAAGCAGGACAGCATCGGAACACACCTCGCCCTGGCACGCCTGCTGATGAAGGCGGCCGCATACAAGGAGGCGGCAAAAGAATACCAATTGGTATTAGACACGCTGCCAGACAACCAGCAGGCCAAGACCGGACTGCTATCCGCACGCACTGCGCAGGCCGAAAAAGCCGCAGGCTCGCGCTACATAGTCAAGAAGATGGACCTGTTCAACTCCCGAAGGGCCGACTATTCACCGATGCTCTTCGGCGAAGAGTACGACCAACTATACTTCACCTCAACCAGAAACGAGGCGCAGGGAGACGAACTAAGCGGAATAACAGGCACAAAAAACGGAGACATATTTTATTCTCAAAAGGACGAAACGGGCAAATGGCAACGCCCGGAGGCCATCGAGTCTGGGCTGAACTCGGAATACGACGAGGGCGCATGTTGCTTCACGCCAGACCAGAGGGAGATGTATCTCACCCAATGTGTCACCGACCCGAACTATCCACGATACGCAACCATAGCCACATCGACACGCAGTGACGCCGCATGGGGCAAGCCACAGACGCTCGAACTGACACGAGACACGCTGTCAAGCTACGCCCATCCGGCCATATCTCCAGACGGGCAGTGGCTCTACTTCACGTCAGACATGCCCGGGGGAAAGGGCGGACTCGACATCTGGCGCGTCCGCATTACCGCCGCCGGATTAGGAGGAGTGGAAAATCTGGGCGCACCCATCAACACCGAGGGCGACGAGATATTTCCCACTTTCCGCCCGAACGGCGACCTGTACTTCTCTTCCGACGGGCACAAAGGGCTCGGCGGACTCGACATCTACATAGCCAAGGCCGACCCGAAGACGGGCCGTGTCACACTGGAACACCCCGGATATCCGCTCAACTCGCAGGCAGACGACTTCGGCATGACGTTCGAGGGTCCCCACAACCGCGGCTTCTTCTCTTCCAACCGGGGCGACGCACGCGGCTACGACCACATCTACAGCTTCGAGAAACCCGAGATAATACAGACCGTGAAGGGATGGGTTTATGAAATGGAAGGCTATGAACTGCCCGAAGCCTTGGTGTACATGGTGGGCAGCGACGGCACCAACCTCAAGCTCAACGTTAAGGGGGACGGCTCGTTCACGCAGGTAATCAAACCCGACGTTGACTACATAATGCTGGCCACATGCAAAGGTTTCTTAAACCACAAAGAGGAACTCCGCGTCGAGCCTGTTGAAGAATCAAAGGAATACGTACTGCAATTCCCATTGGCATCGATACGCGTCCCGGTGCTGATTGACAACATCTTCTACGACTTCGACAAGTATTCGCTGCGCCCGGAATCAGCCGCCGCACTCGACGAACTTGTGAAACTGCTCAACGAGAACCCGAATGTGACCATAGAACTGAGCGCACACTGCGACTACAAGGGCAGCTCCGAGTACAACAAGACGCTGTCAGGGCGCAGGGCGCAGGCCGTTGCAGACTACCTGACGGAGCACGGCATAGCCAAAGACAGGCTGTCGCCGGTAGGTTACGGCAAGGAAAAGCCCAAGACAATACGCAAGAAACTTACAGAGAAATACCCGTGGCTCAAGGAAGGGGACGTGCTCACCGAAGAGTTCATAAAGGCACTTGACCCAGAAAAACAGGAGACATGCAACCAGTTGAACCGCCGCACGGAGTTCCGCGTGATGCGCGTCACATACGGCATGTATGACGAGAACGGCAACCTGAAGAGCCCTCCCAAACAACAAGAAACGGAAGGAAAAGGCATTGACGAAGGCGGATTTTATTTTGACTTCGAGTAAAACCCAAGTCTTTCAATCTTCAGCCAACACCTTGTATCCGCCCAAGAATATCACCGCAAACAGCAGCAGCCAAAGCAGATAAGGCCTGTCGGCTATCTCAGGATTGGCCTTTACCGAGGCAACCAATACGCAAACGCCGTCAACAAGCGCGCCAAGCCAATCGAACAGCACCGCCAACGCCGCGCCCAACACCAGGCACACAGCCGTCCAAATGCGGTTGAGCCGCCGCTCGCGGTCGGGCAGGCGACGCGTCACCCGGCGCGAAAAGCCGTTGTCCGCCACGTCTATCTTATTCTCGTCAAAGAACTTACTTACCAAAAGTTCATCCCTATCATCCATCATATCCGTTCTCCCTTAAATACGTTGCAAGTTTGGATTTGCCACGGTGAAGGTGCGACTTCACCGTGTTTTCAGTCATTCCGCTTATCTCGGCGATGCGTTTTACGGGCTGTCCCTCCATCAGCCTGAGCGTAACGCAGAGCCGCTCTTCCGGCATCAGTAGTCTCAAGCCCGAGTAGATGTCAATCTTCAGTCCCTTGTCTGAGGCTCCGCCGTCGATGCGTTCGGCGCGTGCGTCAATACCTTCGGTCTGTTTTCGCGACCTAACGTTGTCCAAGAGCACGCGGTAAGCTATGCGGTACAGCCAAGGGGCGAATCCGCCCACGTTGCGGAAAGAGGCGACATGCGTGTACGCCCTGATGAAAGTCTCCTGCGCCAAGTCGTCGCTCAGAGGCACGTCGCCCAGCGTCTGCGCCATGAAGAAACGGCGCACAGGCTCCTGGTACTTCCTCACAAGCGCGTCAAAGGCGCGCCTGTCGCCGAAAGCGGACACACGGGCTACAAGCGATATGTCGCTGAGAGATTTCATCTTAAACTGCCGTCAATCGTCTCTTCCTTGTCTTCAGCCTCGTCCCTGCGCCTCGACGTGCGCCCTATCAAGGCCTGTCCGGCACCGTAAATGGCTATCATGAAGCCTATTCCGCATAATGTATGGCTATGCACGAAGAATGAGAACACTATCACGCCGAGGCCAATCGAGGCTGTGCGCACGCCCTTGCGGAAGAGCCGCTCCTTGCTTTCAAACGTGTCCCTGAACAAATCCTTCGGCAGAGACACACCTTTCTCGACAGCCTGCTCCATTATCCTGTAACGGTCGTTGTGCCGCCTGAACAGGAAGTAGAATATAAAGCATACCAGGACTATGGGCGATGCCACGGCCACTATGCACAATATGACGCAGAATATCGCCACAATGATGCCGCCGGGGTTCTTCGTTGTAAGATATGCCATAAGCGTGAAAGGGCCGTCGACAGCTCTCCAAGCGGGGATGTCTTCCCGCCAGCCATCACTTGCCGAAGCCTCGGCAAAGCCTGAATCTGCGGCCGAGGCTACGCCCGTCGCTGCGCCCTCATACGCCTTTACGTCACCAGTATCTGCGGCCGCGACAGCCCGCACGACCTGCTTTGCCGGCTTTCCTGCCGGTGCCTGGGCCTGGACAGACAGGCCGAGCGATAAAAACATCACAAATGTTGCAATCAGTTTTTTCATGTCTTCTTGTCTTTTGTTTCTGTATTACAGACGCTCAAAAATGCCTGAAAGTTGCATCCGGCGGCAAGAAAAAGCATGTTTTAACAAACGTTTGCATATCAACGGTTCCGCCCTTCGCATCCGTTCTTGCAACGCATTGATACACAACGCGTTGCAAAAGGCCGTCTTTTGGAGTGCGATTTGCGGCCTTTCAGCCTGCGATTGACGGCCTTTTGGAAGCCAAAAGACGGCCTTTCGCAAACCTGTCTTTGCCCCACCAGTGCGCAAAGACAACCGTATGCCAAGAAAAAACATGATGTTTTAACATTATGACGGCATGTGTATTAATGTTTTTTCGTACTTTTGCGTTCAGGTAATCGACGCATTACCGCACACAAGACATTATCGAATTTATGAAAGTAGGATTATTCATACCGTGCTATGTGGACGCCCTTTACCCAGAAGTGGGCGTTGCGGCATACAAGCTTCTGCGTCACTTGCAGGTAGACGTGGACTACCCCATGGGCCAGACTTGCTGCGGACAACCCATGGCCAACGCCGGTTTCGAGAGCAAGGCGGAGGCCCTGGCCGGCCGCTATGACGACATGTTCAATGGCTACGACTATGTGGTTGCGCCCTCGGCCAGCTGCACCGCGTTCATCAGACTCAACCATCCGCGCCTCATGAAAGGCAAAGACAGGTGTGAGGCAGCCGGAAAGACGACGGACATCTGCGAGTTCCTGCACGACGTGTTGCAGGTGAAGTCGCTCCCGGGCAGGTTTCCCCACAAGGTGAGCCTGCACAACTCGTGCCACGGAGTGCGCGAACTCGGCCTGTCTTCGCCATCAGAGCGCAACATCCCGAAGTTCAACAAGATAAAAGACCTGCTTTCGCTAGTCGACGGCATAACCGTCGTCGAGCCGGAACATGTTGACGAATGCTGCGGCTTCGGCGGCATGTTCTCCGTGGAAGAGCCTGCCGTGTCGACGCGCATGGGCATGGACAAGCTGGAAAGACATATCGCCACAGGCGCCGAATACGTCACCGGGCCTGACAGCTCGTGCCTGATGCACCTCGAAGGAGTGGCCCGCAGGCAGAAGAAAGACATAAGATTCATCCACGTTGTACAAATATTAGCGGCAGGACTATGAGCACACAACATTCAAAAGCGGCCCGGCGCTTCCTTGAGACGAACAGGAACGCACGCTGGCACGACGACACATTCTGGGCCCTACGCGCCAAGCGCGACGACATGGCGCACCAACTTGACGAGTGGGAAGAGCTGCGCGACATGGCAAGCGCCATAAAACGCCACACCGTGACACACCTCGACAAGTATCTTGAACAGTTCGCCGACAACGCCGAAAAGAACGGCGTACACGTACACTGGGCGAAAGACGCGGCCGAGTTCAACTCCACCGTGCTCTCCATCCTGCGCCGGCACGGCGTGAATAAAATGGTTAAGAGCAAGTCGATGCTTACCGAGGAGTGCGGCATGAACGGCTATCTGGAGAGCAACGGCATAGACGTCGTGGAGACAGACCTCGGCGAACGCATCCTGCAACTGATGCACAAGAAGCCGTGCCATATCGTCGTTCCGGCCGTGCATATAACCCAGGAAGAGGTGGGAAAGCTGTTCGAGGAGAAGCTGGGGAGCGAGAAAGGCAACTATGCCCCAACCTATCTTACCTACCAGGCACGCCTCAGCCTGCGCAACGAGTTCATGACCGCCGGCGCGGGAATGACCGGAGCCAACTTCGGAGTGGCCGAAACGGGCGACGTGGTGGTGTGCACCAACGAGGGCAACGCCGACATGTCCACATCCATGCCGCTGCTCCACATCGTGGCGATGGGACTGGAAAAGGTGGTGCCCGACTACCGTTCGCTGGCTGTTTTCCAGCGTCTGCTGTGCCGCGCGGCCACGGGGCAGCCAACCACATCTTTCACATCACACTTCCGCAAGCCGCGCCCAGGAGCCGAGATGCACATCGTCCTCGTCGACAACGGCCGCACCGACATCATTGCCGACCCTCTGCACTGGGAAACGCTGAAGTGCATACGCTGCGGTTCATGCATGAACACGTGCCCCGTGTACAGGCGCAGCGGAGGATATTCGTACACGTACTTCATACCGGGACCTATCGGGATAAACCTCGGAATGCTGAAAGACAAGGCGAAATATGCCGACAATGTGAGCGCATGCACACTGTGTTGCTCGTGCGACAACGTGTGCCCAGTCCAGGTGAACCTGTCAGAACAGATATACCGCTGGCGGCAGACGCTCGACTCGATAGGCAAAGCCGACAAGATGAAGAAGGCCATGTCCGTGGGCATGAAGTACCTTTTCGAGAGGCCGCGGCTCTACAACACCGCACTTAAATTCGCCCCACTGGCCAACCACGTGCCGCGCGCGCTGATGTACAACAGCCTCAACGCATGGGGCTACGGCCACGAGATGCCGCGCTTCAGCAAGACTCCGTTCCATGAGACGGCCAAGAACTTGATGAGAAACAATAATGAAAAGGAGAAGAAATGAGCACCAAGGAAGAAATACTTGCCGCATACCGGCGCAACAAGAACGCCGTAAAAGAATATGACATGCCAGACCTTGACCGTCTGAAAGGCGTGGAGTACGCCGACCCCGTGGCCCGGTTCATCGACATGAGCAAGTCTGTCGGCGCGGACGTTGTGACGCTTGAGCCTGGCGCGGACATCAACAATGTCATAAAAAAGGCTTATCCCGAGGCGAAAGTCTTTGCCGGCAACGTGCCGGGAATAACCATAGCGCAGCTCAATCCTGACACAGTAAGCTCCGCACAGGAGCTTAACGGCACCGACGTAGGCATTGTCCGGGGCGAGATCGGAGTGGCCGAGAACGGCTGCATATGGGTTCCGCAGACGATGAAGGAGCGCGCCGTGTGCTTCATATCGGAGTATCTCGTAATCCTGCTGAGCCGCAAGAACATCGTGAGCAACATGCACCAGGCTTACCGCAGGGTGGAGATGACCGGCTACGGATACGGCTGCTTCATCTCGGGACCGTCCAAAACGGCCGACATAGCACAGGCTCTCGTCATGGGAGCGCAGGCCGCACGCGGAGTGACCGTAATCCTGACGGACTGACGGCGCACATCTCACCAACACCGATGCATGACCGGAAAAAACGCAAAGCTCCGCCTTTTTCACTTGAAAAGAGCGGAGCTTTTAAGTTCGCCACAAGCAAGTAAAAAACGTTTGGCAAACAATTACAAACCACATGGTCACAACGCGTTTTGCAAAAGACGGCAAACGACGTTGCAAAAGGCCGTCTTTCAGCGTGCGATTGACGGCCTTTCGCAGCCTGAAAGACGGCCTTTTGCAAACCACTTGGCAACACGCTGAAAATCAAGGCATTACCAGCCACATTGCAAAATAAAACAAGCAAAGCCCCGTTATATGCATTAAAATGATTAACTTTGCCGTTAGCCAACGGCCGCCAGACCGTTCATGCAAAACCAAACCACGATGAAACACCATGTAGGAAAAATCATTGACCTGCCCAGGATAACCGACCCCAGAGGCAACCTGACCGTGGCCGAACAGACAGGCAATGTGCCGTTCGCCATAAAAAGAGCCTATTGGGTGTACGACGTGCCTGGAGGCGAAAGCCGCGGAGGCCACGCCCACAAAGAGTGCAAGGAGCTTATCGTTGCCGTAGGCGGCAGCTTCAACGTGACGCTGGACGACGGATCGCGCCGCGAGACCTACCTGCTGAACCATCCTTACCAGGGACTTCTCGTAGACACGGGCACATGGCGCACGCTCGACGACTTCTCGTCGGGGGCGGTGTGCCTGGTGCTTGCATCAGAGACTTACGACGAAGGCGACTACATACGCGACTATGACAAGTTTTTAGAGTACGTGAAATGATAAAGATATTCGACCTCAAGAAGATCAACGCGCTTCATTCAGAAGACATTGCCGAGGCCCTGAACCGCGCCGCCCGCAGCGGATGGTACATACGGGGGGAAGAGACCGCGCGCTTCGAGGCCGAATACGCCGCCTACACGGGCACGCGCTGCTGCGTAGGATGCGGCAACGGGCTGGACGCGCTGACGCTCATCATGCGCTCATACATGGAAATGGGCGCGATGGCCGGTGGCGACGAGGTGATAGTTCCGGCCAACACGTACATCGCGTCGATGCTGGCCGTAACACGGTGCGGACTTAAACCGGTGCCCGTGGAGCCGCGCATCGACACGCTGCAGATAGACGACAGCCTCATAGAACAGTACATCACGCCGCGCACACGGGCCGTAATGGCCGTCCACATGTATGGCCGCTGCGCCTACACCGGGCGCATGGGCGACATCTGCCGGCGGCACGGCCTGAAGCTGATTGAGGACAACGCCCAGGCCCACGGATGCGAATACCGCGGACGCAAGACGGGGTCGCTGGGGCATGCTGCCGCCCACAGCTTCTATCCCACAAAGAACCTGGGGGCATTGGGAGACGCCGGCGCGGTGACTACAGACGACGGTGAGCTGGCCGAATGCGTCCGCACGCTGGCCAACTACGGCTCGGCACGCCGCTACGTGTTCGACATGGCCGGAGTGAACAGCCGCATGGACGAGATTCAGGCGGCCGTGCTGTCGGCCAAGCTGAAGCGTCTTGACGAAAACAACGCCGCTCGCCGCCGCAACGCGCGATATTACATGGAGCACGCAAGCAACCGGCTGATAACTCTGCCAACAGCGGAATATGCGGAAAACAGCGTGTTCCACATATTCCCCGTGCTGTCAAAAGAGCGCGACAGGCTGCGCCGCTACCTCGAAGAGAACGGCGTACAGACGGACATCCACTACCCCATTCCGCCACACAAACAGAAATGTTACCGCGCGCTTGCAAACCTAAGCCTGCCCATAACCGAGCAGATTCACCGCGAGGAACTGAGCCTGCCCGTGAACCAGAGCCTGGAAACACATGAGATCGAGACAATAACACGACTGCTTAACGACTTCAGATAAATGCACATAAGCGAAATTTCACCCACAGAGTATGTGTCGGCGTTCGGCCAAACAGGGCATGTGTTCAACTCTGTAGCCTTCTCCGAACTCAACCGGGGCAAGGCCTCCGCCCTGCACTACCTGGCGTTCTGCGACACAAAACTACGCTTCGGCCTGATTCTGGGCGAGCGCGGCGACGGCCTGTACAGTCCGTTCTCGGCACCGTTCGGCGGCTTCGAGCAGAACGGACGGCAATGTCTGGAAAAGATGGAAGAGGCCGTAATAGAGCTGAAGGCATATGCCGCCGGCGACAAAGCCAGGCCGGGCAAGGCAGTACACATCACCCTGCCGCCGCCGATATACGGCGGAAGCGAGCCCGCGAAGTGGGCCAACGTGATGCAGAGACACGGCACACTGGAGCACATCGACCTAAACTATCACTTCGACCTGACGCAGACCACACGCTATGAAGACGTGGCAGAACGCAACGCAAGGAAGAACCTGCACCGCGCCCTGCGCGAAGACTTCGGCTTCACCAGGCTCGACAGCACAAGCGGAGATGACATAGAACGCGCCTACCGCATAATAAAAGCCAACCGCGAGGAGCACGGATATCCGTTGAGAATGAGCCTGCAGGCCGTAAAGGACACAGCCAGGACGCTGCATGCCGACTTCTTCGCAATGACACTCAAGGGCAAGGACGTGGCCGCCGCGCAAGTGTTCCACGTAGCCAAGGACGTGGCCCAAGTGATATATTGGGGAGATCTGCACGCATATTCTCACCTCAGGACAATGAACAGGCTGGCCTACGAGATGTTTTCTTACTACCACGGACAAGGTCTAAGGATCCTAGACATCGGCCCGTCAACCGTGAACGGCGTGCCCAACCATGGACTGTGCAGTTTCAAGGAAAGCATAGGCTGCCTGGCAACGCCCAAATTCAGCTTCACGATATGAAAAAGTCAAACAGAAAAACGGTAAAAAAATAAAACGGTAAAAACAATCGCGAAACGCACGACTTGCATTTTTACCGTTTTACCTTCTTACCGTTTTACCTTCTTAAAATTAAAGTATTCTGCCGCAAAGACGGAAATTCAATACCGGATAAACAGTTATCTTACTGAGCGCTTCCATAAGTCCGCCGTCATCACTGCCCAAGTCTTCACTGGTAAGTTCGTCTCCGTTACAGTAAAGTTTTGGCGACCCCCAGAACATCACACCTGCCTCAAACATGAAACCGATGCGCTTCTTGGGCACTGCACGGCCGACACCTATGCCCAAGTAAGGCTTGAACGAGGCGGTCTTTATCTCCGCACTGATGTTTCCGTTCTGGTCTGGAGTGAGCAAATAGTCGCCCATTTCATAACCAATCATGTTGTCAGGGTGATCCCTGTTGTACTCAGTGATGCCCATAAGCAGGCCGTCCTGCTTGTTGTAAGCCTTGATTATGGCCGACGTTCCGAAGTAAGCACCGGCCGTAATGTGGAACGAACTCTTCTTGAACGGGAACACATCGAACAGCAGTTTGCCGTGAGTGAAGCCTATCTTAGCCTCAATCTCAGCCGTCTCAGGTATGTCATAACCCGAGGCACTGGGCAGTTCGCTGATGTCAAGTTCGGTGTCAAACTTTATCGACGGCATGAAGCTCATACCTGCACGAACCTGCACATAGTTGCCGATAGGTGCCGCAACGTCGAATCCCACACCGGGAGTTCCAGCCGTAACGCCCACCGAAAGATGGTTAAACATGTTCTTGTCTTCATCTTGCGCATTGACTGTCAATGCCACGAAGAGCATTGCTACGGGCAAAATAAGATGTTTCAGTCTCATAATGAAATTGCTTTTAAATTGTTAATATAAAGTTTTATCAAATCCGTCCAGTGCTAAATTATGTAAACAAAACGGGTACAAATCAGCCTAAACAAGGCCAAAACCGTCCTGTTTTTCTGCAAAGTTAAGTTAATATAGTTAATCATCCAACATTTTGTCTAAAAACTTTAAAATAATTAGTAACTTTGCATTATCAAGAATTTACATTCATACAATGACTCTGCCCAAAGACTTCATCACGCAGACCAAAGCCGCCTTAGGCGACAGACTTTGGCAAATCCTGGCCGACGGACTGGCCGCTGAACCGCCAGCAAGCATAAGGACAAATCCATATAAGTGCGCCGACGGCGAGTGGGAAGTGGGCAGTAGCGACGGACGTGTGCCTTGGTGTGCCGACGGATATTATCTTTCGGCACGACCAAACTTCACGTTCGATCCGATGCTGCATGCCGGCATGTACTACGTGCAGGAAGCCTCGTCAATGTTTCTCGACCGCGTATTGCGCCAATATGCGGCTGACGGACCTGTAAGAATGCTTGACATGTGCGCCGCTCCGGGTGGAAAATCGACCGTAGCGCGTGCCGCCCTGCCCGAAGGCAGCCTTCTGGTAAGTAATGAACCGGTGCGCCAACGAGCCAACATATTGGCCGAAAACATGCAGAAGTTCGGTCACCGCGATGTCATCGTGACCAACAACTATCCGCAAGACTTCGCACACAGCGGCATCGTCTTCGACATAATACTGGCCGATGTGCCGTGTTCAGGCGAAGGAATGTTCCGCAAAGACCCTGCCGCCATTGGCGAATGGAGCCTGCAAAACGTGGAAAAATGCTGGCGACTGCAACGCGAAATCGTTGCTGACGCATGGCGATGCCTGCGTCCGGGAGGGCTGTTCATCTACTCGACTTGCACTTTCAATACCAAGGAGGATGAACTGAACGTAATGTATATGTGCGAAGAAATTGGCGCGGAAGTGCTCAATGTCGACATCAACGACAGTTGGAGAATAACAGAGTCGGCGTTCACAGGCTTCGACAAGCCCGTATACCGCTTCATCCCCGGACTCACACGAGGCGAAGGACTGTTCATGGCTGTAATGCGCAAGCCTGAAAACGGACACGCCGAAAACATCAGCCAAAAGACTAAAAAGGCTAAGAAGGAACGCCATCAAAAGCGCGACAACGGGGTTGCCTGTACCTGCATGAAATGGCTCAGACGGCCAGACGACTTCAACACAGCCGTGAACGGGAACACGATAACTGCCATTCCACGTTCATGGGAACCTCTTTACAACATCATTAACAAAAGCCTCAACGTCTTGTCAGCCGGCGTCACGCTTGGAGAAATGAAAGGCAAAGACATCATTCCGGCGCAAGCATTGGCCTTGTCGACAAGCATTGACCGCTCAGCCTTTCCAAATGTCGAACTTGACTACGCTCAAGCCGTCAGCTATCTGCGCAAAGAGGCCGTTCCATTGGCGGAGGGCACACCTTGCGGACACGTTCTCATGACATACAAAGACATACCGCTGGGGTTTGAAAAAAACATCGGGAACCGCGCCAACAACTTGTATCCGGCCGAATGGAAGATAAAAAGCACGCACACGCCGGAAGGGAACAACGAAATCTTAAATCAAGTATCAAGAGACAGAATTTAAGGAAATACGCCATGACCGCATTGGCTTGTTTGTCCAATCGGATTTACTTGGCTTATTCAACAATCAAACAATAGAGCAATGAAACAATATCTTGACCTGCTCAACCGCATAATGACGGAAGGCATAAAGAAGCACGACCGCACGGGAACGGGCACAATAAGCATCTTCGGAAACCAAATGCGATTCAATCTCGAAGACGGTTTTCCACTGCTTACGACGAAAAAGCTGCATCTGAAATCAATCATCTACGAGCTGCTGTGGTTCCTTCGCGGCGACACAAACGTGAAATACCTACAGGAGCACGGAGTCAGCATATGGGACGAATGGGCAGGAGACGACGGCGAGCTAGGCCCCGTCTACGGTCACCAGTGGCGCTCATGGCCAGACAATAACGGCGGACACATCGACCAGATAAAGAATGTTGTGGAACAGATACGCAACAATCCGGACTCGCGCCGCATGATAGTGAGCGCATGGAACGTGGCCGAGATCAGCCAGATGCACCTGCCGCCGTGCCACTGCCTGTTCCAATTCTATGTTGCGGACGGGCGCCTCAGCCTACAGCTTTACCAACGCAGCGCCGACACTTTCCTCGGAGTGCCGTTCAACATTGCGTCTTACGCCCTGCTGTTGATGATGACGGCGCAGGTAACGGGGCTGAAGCCGGGCGACTTCATACATACAACAGGCGACACACACCTGTACCTCAACCATCTGGAACAGGTCAAACTGCAACTTACGCGTGAGCCAAGGCCACTGCCCAAGATGACCATCAACCCTGACGTAAAGGACATTTTCGACTTCAGATACGAGGACTTCAAGCTTGAGAACTATAACCCCTGGCCGCACATCAAGGCCGAAGTGAGCGTGTAATAAATTAAGAATCAAGAGTTAAGAATTAAGAAAATCATCAGCAATTCATGTTTTCTTAATTCTTAACTCTTGATTCTTAATTTTCCAACAATAAAAAAGTATTACCATGCGAGTATCAATCATCGCCGCAGTGGCACGCAACCGCGCCATCGGCAAGGACAACAAACTGCTGTATTGGCTGCCCGACGACCTCAAACGCTTCAAGGCCTTGACTACCGGGCACACCATAATAATGGGGCGTAAGACGTTCGAGTCGCTGCCGAAGGGCGCACTTCCCAACCGCCGCAACATCGTGCTGAGCCGCACCCGGCAAGAATTCCCTGGCTGTGACACTTTTCCATCGCTCGAGGAGGCACTAAGACGCTGCTCCGACGAAGAAGACATTTACATAATAGGCGGCGCAGAAGTCTACGCACAGGCCATCGACCGAGCCGACCGCCTCTGCCTGACTGAGATAGCCGACACGCCAGATGGCGCCGACGCGTTTTTCCCTGAATACAGCGGTTGGCGCGAGACATGGCGTGAAGAGCATGCCCGCGACAAACGCCACGAACATGATTTTGCCTTCGTCAACTATGCAAAAAGCTGACTGATGATAACACGCTGACAGACAGGCGTTTACCTGTCGTCATCCCAAAGGCCGTTTTTTACAATGTAAAAGACGGCCTTTTAGAATACAAAAGACGGCCTTTTACGATGCGAAAGGCCGTCTTTTGCCAAGTATTGAACATATTGCGATTTGGCAGACAGCAGCCGGCTATCTGCCACCAAGATGTTTCTTCACATTTTCCTTAAGGTTTCCTTTGCTGTAACCGCTCCACTGCGCGAGCAAGATTCCTTGCGGAGAAACCAGCACATAGTGAGGAATGCCCCACACGCCATACTTAGCCGCCATGCCGCTTCGCCCCTTTTTGTCGCTGAGGTTGTACCATGTCATGCCATGCTTTGGCGACTCTTGTCTCCATATTTCCTCCGTATCGAGCGACAGGCTGACAATGACAAGAGAGTCTTTGTACGCCTCGCCCACCTCTTTCATCTCCGGAATGGCCTGCACGCAAGGGCCGCAACCAATGCTCCAGAAGTCTAATAAAATATATTTTCCTTTGAAGTCAGCCAAGTGATGAACACCTCCGTCTATGTCAAACAAGTCCCCGTCGGCGGCAGGCTCGCCCTTAGCAATCTCCTTCGGGGGATAAACCGTTATGCCTATTTCACTCCCCGTCATCGTATTCTTCCACTTGTCAGGCAGCCGGTCATACAGTTCCCTTACGGCGTTCATGCCTTTTTCGTTGTCATAAGATTTCGCAAAGATGGCGTTTCCGTTCAACTCTTCCATCCAAGCGTCGTCAACATCCATTCCGTCCATGACCGCAGTCTCAGCCATTATCACACTGTCCACCGCCATACACTTGTCTTTATCGAGACTGTCGAGCTTTGCCTGTACGGCGGCTTTGTCCCCGTCAGCCAACGTTCCGCTCCTCATCATTGAACGAAGAGCGTCAACATGTATGTCAATAAGCTGTATCCTGTCCCACCACTTACGCGCCGCCATGACTATTTTCTGCCTGGTCTGCTGTTCGGGAATGTCGCTCTCAACATCCCAAGTGTACACGAGCATGCCGTCGCCTGATATGCTTATATGGCTTCCGGGACGTACATAAACGTCAAGAACCATGCTTATAGTATCGCCCTTCATGGCAAACAGCGTCATCGGCTCCACTCCGTTGCCCGTTGTTTCACCGCTGAACCTGAACCTGTTACCGGTTATCGTGTCGCCGTCAACAACCTTAAGGATGTCTCCTATATTACGAAATAGCTGTACAAACGTGCCCTCCGGCACATTCTTTATTGTCCCTTCAATTACATAACGATCTTGCGCTTGCATCGCAATGAATGCCGAAACAAGCGAAACAACCATTATAAACCTTTTCATATACTACATGTCATTCTTCATCATGTTCCGCATCGTCTACCGGCATGTCGATAATCGGCAGCTGACGACTGAACGCCGAGTTAAACGAAATAATCGTTTCGCTCCTTGAAAGGCCGAGAGGCTGCAGGCGGTCATGTATGATGTTGAGCAGGTGATGGTTGTTTACAGCGTATATCTTGATGAACATGTCGTAGTCGCCGGTGGTATAATGGCATTCCACAACTTCCGGAATCTTCCTCAATTCGTCGACAACCTCGTCGAATTTTTCAGGGTTTTTCAGGTTAAGTCCCATGTAGGCGCATGTCTCGTAGCCTATTTTCTCAGGGTCGATGATAAACTTCGAGCCTTTCAGCACGCCCATATTGTTAAGTTTCTGTATGCGTTGATGGATGGCCGCACCGCTTACATTGCACGAACGAGCCACCTCCAAGAACGGTATCCTCGCGTCTTCAGCTATCAGTTTGAGGATCTTCTTGTCTAATGAATCTAAATTGTGATGTGCCATTTAATACTTGGTTTTTACATTGATGTTAACTTGTAACAATGAGGTAAAAGGCTTTACGCCAAATACATATCATTGAATACTTGGCACAAAGATACGATAAAAATATTATTTTTGCAATAAACCGTAAGCAAAAAATCCGCCAAAGGCTATGAATTAAAACTTTACAAGGTGTAAGAATTCTATTTCTTTCCTTTTTGAGTGGCAGAATAATTTATCCTTAACGCCCCGGCACGGCGCAACGCCTGGCGCACATCCGACATGATTCCCATCTCCGTCTCACGGTCAGCTTTTATCGAGACGCTCATCGCCTTGGCGTCTTCCGGCGACATCCGGCGGCGTTCTTCAGCCACATAATCGGTCACATCGTCGACATTCGCATACTTGTCGTTAAGCTGTATACGCGTACCGTCGCCTACGGTGTTGCGCATTTCGTCGGCCGGTTTGCCTATATAAATATATGTCACGGCAGATTTCTTAACAAGCTTTGTCAGCTCCGTGCCTTCGGGCACACGGTATTTCACCTTCAATGTGACCTCCCTCATGTGTGTAACGGTTATGAAAAAGAAGAGAACGGTGAAAATCAGGTCTGGCAAAGCCGCCGTATTAAGCATCGGCACTTCACGGCGACGGCGGTTGAACAGGCTCATCTGCCACCTCCTTCCTTCTCGCCGGCATAAGTCTCGGTTATGCGTTGTGGATAGAATGCCCTCACTTTTTCGCGCTGCTCGGGCGTACACATGCCGTATGCACGGCCAAACCGCTTGACGGCATAGCTGTCGCGCAGCACGTTATAGGCTGCGGCAATCTCGTTCTGCACGTTGAAATAGGCTTCATACGAAGACCGCCGGTCTACGTCAATCATAATTATGTGGTTGCGCCTGTCGGCCGCATTTGCCACAAACGCCGCCACTCTTTTGCGCAATTGGGCAAGTTCCAGCGGCTTGCCGTCAGCCAGCAAGCGGCTGTCAGCTGTGATTTGGAGAGACAAGACATTGCTCTTTTCTATCTCGGTCATTTCCCGCCTGTCTTCATTCTCCAGCGGAGGAAGCATGCGCGTCAAGCCCTTGTCAGCGTCCATAGACGTCATGATAAGGAAAAACACCAGCAGGATGAACGATATGTCGGCCGTCGATGTGGTGTTAAGCTGCGGAACCGTGCGCTTGTCGCGATGCAGAATCATTTACGAGTCATGTTCTTTATCTTCCTGACACCTGTTTTCCTGCAATATCCCGAAAGACCTAACGCCACGCCGCAAACGGCTACGCCCAGGAGTACAAACGAGGTATTGATGAACATGTCGGTAGCTTTCAGCCAGAACTTGTCGGCATACGCTACCCCATTGACGGTCACAGGCTCGGCGGAACCAGACAGAAACGTGACCAGAAGACTTGCAAAGAGGAGTGCGGCAGTGCCCCATGCAATCCTGGCCGACGGTATGTTGTTGGCGGTTTCCTGCGCCTTGTCCCTCATCTTCAGGCTTAGCGCTACGGCGACGACGGCCAACAAGGCTGCAAGAGCCACAAGCACGTAAATGAACACCAACACAAGGTCGGTCAGCCGTGGGGCGTTAAACTCGGGGTTCTCGCCATACGGCACGTCGTAACCTATCAGGAAGAACGCGCCGAACACTATTACGGCCAGAGCCACAAGCACGTAAAGCACACGTGTCGACACTTGTTCGGTGGTCAGTTTGTCAAGTCCGTGCTGTCCTGTCATGGTCATTTTGTCAACTTATATTTCATTATTATGTCCAAAAGCGATATGGCAGACTCTTCCATCTGGCTCGTGAGATGCTCTATCTTGGACAAAATGTAATTGTAGAACACCTGCAGAATCAGCGCGGCTATCAGTCCGAATATGGTCGTAATCAGAGCCACCTTCATTCCGGCGGCCACAATCGTGGGGCTTATGTCGCCTGCCTGCTGTATCTGTTCGAAAGCCATCACCATGCCTATCACCGTGCCGAGGAATCCCAGGGACGGAGCCATGGCTATGAACAACGTTATCCACGAGCAGCCCTTCTCGAGATTGGCGGCCTGCACCGCGCCGTAAGACGTTATGCTGCGCTCTATGTCCTCCATCGACTCGTCTATGCGCGTAAGCCCCTGGTAGCATATTGAAGCCACAGGGCCACGGGTCTCGCGACACACGGATTTTGCCTCCTCGATGTCGCCCTGCATTATTTGTGTCTCAAGGTCGGCCATCAGCTTCTTTGCGTTTATCTCTGAAAGGGTGAGGTATATTATGCGTTCTATGCAGAAAGCCAGACCCAGCACCAAAGCCAACGCTACGAAAGACATGAAGCCGGCGCTTCCTTCGATATACTTTGTCTTCAGCATCTTGTGGAAGCCGACAGCCTCTACGGGTGCCATCACAGAGTCAGGCGCTTCCGCGCTTTCCAGCCCGAGCGTGTCGTCAAGCAGCGCCCCGGCCGCAGAATCGGCCTCTGCCACAGCCGCGCTGTCACCCACAGCGGCCGTCACTGGCGTTTGCACTTTGCCGCCCTGGGCTTGCGCACAATGGCATTGAGTAAAAGCAAGGAGTGTGATTATCGCAATCTTAGCAAACAGATTGTCCATAACTTAAGGATTAAAGAAATTCGCGGAGAGAGGGGGATTCGAACCCCCGATACGCTTTTGGCGTATACACGCTTTCCAGGCGTGCCTCTTAAGCCACTCGAGCATCTCTCCCTGACTCAGCAAAAAACGGTCAAGGTTTCGGCTTGCAAAATTATCTCATTTCCTTTTATTTCACGAATAAAATCACATCTTTTTTGCTTTTGCGAGCTATTTTTTCCTATTTTCACACTCTTCCGGCGGCGTTGCGCCGCCTGTCAGGGCATGGCTGCGGCGGTAGTCTGACGGCGAAAGGCCGGTGTGCCGCTGCACGTAGCGGCTGAAATAAGACAGCGACGAGAAGTTCATACGCTCCGTTATGTCAGACAGGGACAAGTCTTTCTGCATAAGCAGGCGCGTCACCTCGCCGAGCGTGAAGCGGTCTATCCAGTATGTAGCTGACCTGCCGCTCGCCTTGCGGCACACATCCGAGAGGTAATTAGGCGTAATGCAGAGGCGCGAGGCGTAATATTCCATATCCCTGTGGACTATGTACTCGCCGCTGTAAAGCATCTCGACGAACCGTCGCAACAGGCGTTGCGTGCTCTCGGGAACGTCGTTCCACCGCCTGCCGCGAGCGTGTATGTCGTAGAGGTCGAGCACGTGGGCCATGAGCAGATGGCCCAGCATCTCGTCGCGGAACTGGTGGGCCACGCTGCCATTCATGCGGCGGCGGAGCGTCTGCATGGCCTCGCGGCATGTGGCGAAGTCGTCTTCCGAGAGGCGCATCACGGGGTTTTGCAGCAGCGAGAGGTGCCCTATTATGCCGTAATTGCTGCGCAGGGCCAGCGAGGCCACAAAGCGCTCGCTGAGGCTCATCACTATCGACTCGGCGTCGGGCGACTCAGCGAACGACGACACCAGCGCCCCGTCTGGCAAAATGACGTAATCGCGTGCGGCCACGTTGTAGCCTACGCCGTTCAGCATGAAGCTCATGCCGCCGCGCAGGCACAGAATGTGGAGCACTCGTCCAGGCTTGCAGGCCTGGTCGAAGCCTGTGACGCCGTCGGCAAAGACTATTCCCGTGTCAGCGTTTTCCCCTTTTTTGTAAAGTGTGTCATGTCCGTCAGCCATTGCTTGTCACATCATATGTTTTTCTGTTTACAGTATTCGGCAAGGTGTTTTGCAACCAGTTGATAATCAGTACGTTACCGGCAATCTTGCAAAAGGCCGTATTCCGCTTTCTAAAAGACGGCCTTTCATCGCCTCGTTGACGGCCTTTCACACGGCCAAAGGCCGTCTTTTGCAAACCGTTTGGCCGCCTATCGCAAAGCATGCGGCAGCCTGAGGCCATACCGGCAGCTGTTGTCCGCATGCAAAAATACCAAAAAATCCGCGAAAAGTGAAAATAGTTCCACGTTTTTCACAACATCTTTTCACCGGCACAATAGTAACTTTGCACATGAAACGAAAAACCTAACAATATGAAAGAAACAAGACTTAACAACGGCGTAATGATGCCGGCGGTGGGCTTCGGGGTGTACCAGATCCCAGTGGAGGACACCGAGCGTTGCGTAAGCGACGCATTGGAAGCGGGTTACCGCATGATTGACACGGCCTCGTCGTATTTCAACGAGCGGCAGGTGGGCGACGCCCTGCGCCACAGCGGACTGCGGCGCGAGGATGTGTTTGTCACCACAAAACTGTGGGTGCAGGACTATGAGTATGACGACGCGCTGCGCGCCTTCGACCTGTCGATGAAGAACCTCGGCCTCGATTACCTCGACCTGTACCTCCTGCACAAGCCTTACGGCAACTACTACGCAGCCTGGCGTGCCGTGGAAAGGCTTTACAAGGAGGGGCGCATACGCGCAGTCGGCGTTACGAGCTTCTCAAGCGAACGCCTGCAAGACCTCTTCCTGCACAACGAAGTGAAACCCATGGTGAACCAGATTGAGACAAACCCGCTGCTCCAGCAGCGCGAGGCCAACGCCTTCCTGCGGCAGGAGGGCATACAGCACGAAGCCTGGGCGCCCTTCGCCGAGGGCAGGCGCGACATTTTCAACAACCCCACCGTCAAGGCCATAGCCGAACGTCACGGCAAGACCGCCGCCCAAGTAATGCTGCGCTGGCTCAACCAGCGCGGCGTGGTGGTCATCCCGAAAAGCGTGAGCAAGGCGCGCATGGCCGAGAATCTGGACATCTTCGACTTCACGCTTGACGACGGGGAGATGCGCCGCATGGCCGTGCTCGACACGGGAAAGAGTCCCATATACGACGACCAAGACCTGCCGACGGTACGCGGAATAGGAACTTATAAGATATATTAATTAAGAGACAACCACCCCAACCATCCCGAAGGGAGGGAGTTTAGTATGCCTCCATTGTTTTAAATTGTCGGCATATCAGGCTCATTGGGCTTATACGCCGTCACGGGTAATCAAGCTCCCTCCCTTCGGGAGGGTTGGGATGGGTCTATAAAAGACATGGAAACAATCATTTTAAGCAACGGCGTGAAGATGCCGTTATTGGGCTACGGGGTATATCTCGTAAGCCCGGAAGAGTGTGAAAGTTGCGTACTCGACGCAACAAGTACGGGTTACAGGCTGATAGACACAGCCCAGGCATATTACAATGAAGAAGGCGTTGGCGAGGCGATAACGAAATGCGGCGCACCCAGAAGTGACCTGTTCATCGTCACGAAAGTGTGGATAACCAACGCCGGCGAGGCGAAGGCCGCGCTCAGCATCGACGAGTCGCTGCGCAAGCTGCGGACTGACTACGTTGACCTGCTTCTAATCCATCAGCCATACGGCGACGTGTACGGCTCGTGGCGTGCGATGGAGAAGGCCTACCGTGACGGCAAGACAAGAGCGATAGGCGTCTCCAACTTCCAGAAGGGACGCTTCTACGACTTCGCCTACCATGCCGACGTGAAGCCCATGGTCAACCAATTGCAGTGCAACGCCGTGATGCAACAAAACGGGATACAGCCAGTGCTCGACGAGTTCGGCACGAAGATGATGGCATGGGGGCCGCTCGGCGGGCAGGGCTCTGACGCGATATTCGGAAACGACACGCTGAAACAGATAGGCGTGAAGTATGGCAAGACAGCCTCGCAGGTGGCCTTGCGGTGGCTGACCCAGCGCGGCATAGTGGCCATACCAAAGAGCACGCACCGTGAAAGGATGACCGAGAATCTTGACATCTTCGACTTCAGCCTTGCCGACTGCGACATGTCGGCCATAGCCCGGCTGAACATGCACGACGAGGGAGCCGTAAACTTCAACGACCCGATGTTCATCAAGATGCTTCTGGACACCTACAAGTAAGCCGCGGCGGCACAATCCGCAATTCCTGCGAAGCCAATCAAAAGGATTGAAGCGAAAAAGGCTGACGATGAAAAACATTCACTGTCAACTAAAAAACAAAAGGGTCGGTTGCTGGAAAGCACCGTCCCTTTTGCCGTATAAAGGCTTATAAGCCGAACACACGCCTAACATTGCCGTTGGTTGCGGCGGCGACCTCTTCATCGCTCACGCCGTAACATTCCGCCAGACGCTTCAGCACATACAGGGCGAAGGCACTCTCGTTGCGCTTGCCTCGCATCGGCACGGGAGCCATATACGGCGAATCGGTCTCTATCACAATGCGTTCCAGCGGCACTGCGGCAGGCAACACCTCGGGCAGATGCGACTTTTTGAACGTCAGCACGCCGCCTATGCCCAGCACGAAGTTGTCAAACTGGAGCAGCTCAGCGGCCTCTTTCTCGTTTCCCGTGAAGCAATGGAACACGCCACCTGGCAAGTCTGACTTATAATTGCGGAGCAAATGCACCATCTCGTTTTGCGCCTTGCGGCAATGAATCATGAGCGGCAGACGGCTTTCCACCGACCAGCGCACCTGTTCCTCGAACGCTTCAAGCTGCTCTTTCTCGAACTCGCGGCTCCAGTAATAGTCCAGCCCCACCTCGCCAATGGCTATGAACGGACGGCCGTCGGCATCAAGCCGGGCCTTCATCTGCGCCAACACGCCGCGCCAGTCGGCCTTGACATCCTCCGGATGAAGGCCAATCATCGGGTAAACGAAGCCAGGATAACGGGCGCACGACGACAACACGGTGTCGACAGACGGCAAATTGACAGCCGGAATGAAAACCTTGTTTACACCAGCAGCCTTTGCACGGGCCACGACTTCATCCCGGTCGGTGTCAAACTCCTCGCCGTCGAGATGCGTATGCGTATCGATGAAATTCATTGTTTTATATTTATAAAGAAAGGGGAAAGAAGAGAATAAACAAGCATAAATTCACCATAATATTGAATCTGGCGGATTTATGACATGCCGGCCAACATCTTCTCTCCTTATTTCCCAACCGATTTATTTTCATTCTTACGGTAATAATACACCACTCCAAGCTTCCGACAAAGGTCGAAACGCGTTTCCGCAGGCTCATCCTTGAAATGATTTTCAATCTGGTTCCACAGCTCCAATATCACCTCGTCAGCCTCCGGACGCACATTCTTGAGGCTTTCCCATACACGAGCGGTATTCTCTTTGAGCCGCTTATGCTGCTCATAACAGTCCCTGAAGATGTCAAGATGTGTGCCGACCATGCCTATCGTAGGGTTGTATATTGGCCTTCCGCCCTGCTTTACGCGTGCCTTCTCGCCTTCAATAACCTTCTTTCCCCAGTCCAGCAGGCTTTGGGAACTCTTCATGTTGGGCAAGGTAGAAGCGCCCTCTTCCATGCCATAGAGCTTAAGCGAGCCTCTCTTTATCTCTCCGCGCTCAACAGCCATCAGCAAAACCTGCATGAAGTGGCTCACATACATGGCCGCATTGCGCTGCAATTTGCCAATCTTGCCCACGCCTCTGAGCTGAGCCGCGTATGTGAGACGGTATTGCTCGCTGGCCGTAAGCAACCTGTCATAAGCCGACTGGGCGCGATTTATGGTCTGCCAGTCGATAAACCTGTTGCGCACAGTGTATATCTCGTTGCTGTCAAGGATGGTTTTCAACGCACGCAAGCGTGCCGCGTCCGTGTTTGGAAGTCTACGGTAAGGCATTTGTCAGTTGATAATTCACAAAACACAGTTCATGATTCACACCGCATAACGAAGCCGCCTATCCGACAACCATGCAATGCGCATCATGAATCATGCATCAAATCAGTTTTTACGTTTCATCATCTTGTCGGTGTATGCGGCAAGCACAGACTTGCGCTCTTCGGGCATATTGACCTTTGCCAGACACTTGCGGCTCTGCTCAAAATAATACTTTATCTTCTCCTCTGCAAGCCTGCCAATGCCCACGCTGTCGTATATCGCGGTGACGGCGGCGATTTTCTCACCAGGCTCAACGTCTTTGGCTGTTACCCATTTCATAAGTTCCGCACGCTGGGAAACGTCCGCCCGATTGAAAGCGTTTATCAACATGTAGGTCTTCTTGTTGCAGACGATGTCGCCGCCGACGGCCTTTCCGAACACCGACGGGTCTCCGTAAACGTCCAGGTAATCGTCTTGCAACTGAAACGCAAGCCCCATCTGCTCGCCGAACTTGTACAGATTGTCCGCATCCTCGGCCGGGGCATCGGCCAATATCGCACCTATCTTCAGGGCGCATGCAAGCAAAACGCTCGTTTTAAGACGTATCATCTCAATGTATTCGGCCTCGGTCACGTCGGTGCGCGACTCAAAGTCCATGTCGTACTGTTGCCCTTCGCCTATTTCCAAGGCCGTTTCCGTGAACAGGTCGAGCACCTGCTTAAGCTTGTCAGGACGGCATTCAAGGAAATGGCGGTAGGCCAACACGAGCATGCTGTCGCCTGAAAGGATGGCCGTGTTGGCGTTCCACTTCACGTGGACGGTCTGCTTTCCGCGCCTCATGTCGGCGTTGTCCATCAGGTCGTCGTGCAGCAACGTGTAATTATGATATGTCTCTATGGCGCACGCCGACGGCAGAATGCTCTCCGGGTCGTCTTTGTATATGTTATAAGCCATAAGCATCAGCGACGGACGGATGCGCTTTCCGCCCATTGAGAGGACGTATCTCACAGGCTCATAGAGGCTCTGCGGATTGCGCGTATACGGCAAATTGTCGAGATATGAATTGATTTTTTCAAGTATTTGGTCAGCTGTCAACATAGTAAATATGATTTTTTACGGATACAGGTTATGCTTTTTCCTTACAATTTGAACACTATCGGGATGCAGAAATACGTGCGGCATGGTTTGCCCCTATCTTCTCCCGGCTTCCATTTTGGCATGTTCCGCAACACCCGCAAAGCCTCTCTGTCAAGCTCGGGACTGGCCGATTTGACCACCTTGCGGTCTGTTATTGAGCCGTCCTTGTTGACGATAAACGACACAAGCACTGTGCCCTGACGCTTGGCCCGTTGTGCGGCAACGGGATATTTAAGGTTCTTTGTGAGCCATTGCACCAGTGCCGAATACCCTCCGGGGAACTCGGGCAGCCGCTCAACAACCGTGAAGTTCAACGGATTATCGTCATTGCCGCTCACCGCTACGGGCTTTATTGCGGTGGAGGATATGTCGGACGCTTCGCCAAGACCGATTCCGAGCAGTCCCTTCAGGGCCGCGTCGTCTGAACGGGTATTGCCGTTTTCTTTTGCTTCCGTCTTCCTTTCGACCACCTTCAGACGGTCAGAAGAGCCTTTCTTTACGCTCCGCGATGCGGCAACCATGTTTTCACGGTTGACAGCGGGCACCATCTCGATGTCTTGCGACACATCGTCGAGCACGCCGTCATCGGCTTCGGGCAGTCCGCCAAGCGTCGTAAACTCAAGCGCGACAAGGAAAACCGAAAGCGCGACAACCAGTCCCAGAAGGAAGCCCGAGACTCTCCTGTTGTCCAAATCTGCCTTGTATGTCTTCTTTACGTCCACCTGTCACAACCTGCATCGTAAGCCTTTGCACGGCATGTGCATACTAATACGCCTTTTTCGGCGTTATTATGTAAACCAAAGTTCAAGGCTTCGAGTTTTGATGATGCAAATATAGCACAGATATATGAAAATGATGTAACTTTGCGCAAAAATTAATTGATTTAGATGAAAAGAACCGTTTTCCCGTTATTGACGGCGCTTCTGGCATGCACGGCCCAAGCACAAGACAGCCAGACGGCATACAACTTCCTGCGTCTGCCTGTCAGCGCGCACTCGGCGGCACTCGGCGGAGACAACATAACGATAATAGAAGACGACCCTACGCTGGTTTTCAACAACCCGGCACTGCTCTCTTCGGTAAGCGACAAGAGCATAAACCTGAACTTCATGACTTACATGGAAGGCGCAAAGACTGCAAGCGCGTCGTTCTGCAAGATCGTAGCGGAGAAGGCGACGGTGGCCGTCACGGCGCAATACATGGACTACGGCAATATGAAGCAGGCAGACGAGGACAACGTGCTGACGGGCGAATTCTCGGCGAAAGACATCGCCGTGAGCGGCGTTTTCAGCTATATGCTCGGCGATAGGATTGCCGGAGGAATAACGGCAAAGGTGATAAACTCATACATAGGCGACTATTCGTCGTGGGCGGTGGGCGTTGACCTCGGCCTGAACTATTACGACCCGGAGCGCGAATGGTCGCTCTCGCTCGTGGCGAAGAACCTCGGCGGACAGCTGAAAGCATACGACAACAGGTATGAGAAGATGCCGCTCGACGTGCAGCTGGGTGTCAGCAAGCGCTTCGCCGTGCTGCCTTTCAGGCTCTCGGCCACGCTCGTAGGCCTGAACGACTGGGACATTCCGCTGGCAAGCCACCTCGCTGCCGGCGTGGACATCATCCTCTCGCAACAGGTTTACGTGGCCGCAGGCTACAACTTCAGGCGCGCCGACGAGATGAAGACGCTGAAAGGCACCGACGAAGAAAGCTCCCACTGGGCGGGCTTCTCATGCGGCGCGGGCCTGCAGCTTGAGCGTTTCAAGGTGCAAATGGCCTATGGCCGCTACCACGTTTCAGCCGGTTCGCTGCTCATAAACGTGACATACAGCCTATAACTAACAACAAACAATATTTCAAAAGGATGAAAAAGATAACGATAGCAATCGACGGATACTCGTCGTGCGGCAAGAGTACGATGGCCAAAGACCTGGCCCGCGAGATTGGATACGTATATGTTGACACCGGAGCGATGTACCGTGCGGTGACGCTCTTCGCGCTGCGCAACGACCTGTTCGCGCCTGACGGAACAATAAACACGGGCGAACTGGAGGCCAGAATGGGTGAGATAAACATATCGTTCAAATACAATCCCGAGGCGAGCCGCCCCGACACGTATCTCAACGGAGAGCGCGTAGAGGACGAGATACGCACGATGGAGGTGTCGGCACACGTCAGTCCGATAGCCACACTGCCGTTTGTAAGAAAGGCCTTGGTGGCCAGCCAGCAGGCCATGGGCAAGGAGAAAGGCGTGGTAATGGACGGACGCGACATCGGGACAGTGGTATTCCCCGATGCCGAACTCAAGGTTTTCGTCACGGCCTCGGCAGAAGTACGCGCCCAGAGACGCTACGACGAACTGAAGGCCAAGGGCATGGAAGCCGACTATGAGGACATTCTGAAGAACGTGCGGGAGCGTGACTACATTGACTCTCACCGCCCGATCGACCCTCTGCGCAAGGCCGACGACGCCTTGGAACTGGACAACAGCAACATGACGATAGCCCAACAAAAAGCCTGGCTGATGGAAAAATACCGCGAAGCGGCAAACAGATGAAAACCCGATTCATGCCAAACCGCATGCCAAAAGGCCGTCTTTTAGACGGTAAAAGACGGCCTTTTGGCATGCGGTTTGCGGCCTTTCGCAAAGCGCTGAATATCAAGGGGATATATAAACGGTAAAGAACGTGAGTCCGGCATAACAGGGATGTCACACTTGTCAGTCTTTTGCAAGTCAGTGGCAAGTCGTCATTCCGCTGAAAAGCGGAATTCTGGAAGCAGCCATAGAGGTAAGCCGCCGTTACCTTTTCGCCTGGATTCCGCTTTTCAGCGGAATGACGACTTGCCACTGAGCGGCAGAAAAGCAAAGCGGTAAGAAATTATATAATTGGAAAGATGATTCATTATGCCGAACTCACGGAAAAGGTAAAAAAAAGTAAAGAGGTGAAACGGCTGCGCTTGACAGGTTTCACCTCTTTATTTTTTTTTACCTTTTTACCGTTACAATACGGTTGCGGCAAGGCGCTTGGCCTTGTCTCTCAGGGCCGTCGTATCGGCATCCGTGTCGCCGTAACAGAGCACAACGCCCATGCGGCGGCCTACGTGCTGATGCTGTTTCCCGAATATGCGCAGGCGCGTATAGTCCTCTTTCAGCACGTCGAGCATGTTGTATTGCGGCTCGTGGTCGGCCTCTTCCTTTGCCAGCACCACGGCGCTAGCCCCGGCATGTTCAAGGTGTATGGCTGGAATTGGCAGTCCCATGACGGCGCGGAAGTGCAGTTCAAACTCGTTGAGATTGAGCGTATGGCCGAGAGTCACCATGCCCGTGTCGTGCGGACGGGGTGAAAGCTCGGAGAATATCACGCCCTTGTCCTTGCTCAGGAAGAACTCCACGCCCCATATCCCGGCGCCGGTCAGCGCACCGGTCACGGCCTCGGCCATGCGTTCGGCCTCCTTCAAGTCAGCCTCGGGAATGGCATACGGTTGCCAGCTCTCGCGGTAGTCGCCGCCCTTCTGCACATGGCCGATGGGCGGACAGAACAGCGTGGGGCCGTTCTTTTGGGTCACCGTGAGCAACGTGAACTCGCTGTCGAAGTGGATGAACTCTTCGATTATTATCTCCTTCACGTCTCCGCGGCTGCCCTCCATGGCCGCGTTGAAGGCCGTCTCAAGCTCGTCGGCGCTCTTTACTACGCTTTGGCCGTGGCCAGACGACGACATGAGGGGCTTTATCACGCACGGGAAACCGATTTCATTAGAATGCTCTTTCAGTTCGTCGAGCGTCTTGGCATAAAAGTATTTGGCCGTTTTCAAGCCCAGTTCCTTGGCCGCGAGGTCGCGTATTGCCTTGCGGTTCATCGTGAAATTGACCGCCCTCGCGCTGGGAACGACCTGTATACCCTGCTCCTCGAAACCGAAGAGACGCTCCGTGCGGATAGCCTCAATCTCGGGAACGATGATGTCCGGACGGTGTTTCTTAACAACATTGTCGAGTGCGTCGCCATCAAGCATGTTGAACACCTCGCACTCGTCGGCCACCTGCATCGCCGGGGCGCCCTCGTAACGGTCGCATGCAACGACATACTGACCCGCCCTCTTGGCGGCGATTACAAACTCCTTGCCCAGTTCTCCCGAGCCTAACAAAAGTATTTTCTTCATCTCAAATTATTTTAAAGTTGACAAGCCGGCAAACAAAAGGCAGACAATAGGATTTGACTTAACGGCTTAACGCCTTAAGTTGAAATCTGCTTGTCTGCCTGTCGCTCGTCCTCTTGCCTTCTGATTAATTGCTTCACCATCTGCCATTCGGGCGAAACGGCCATCTTGCGGAGGTTTGCCTCGATTATCTTGAGCATCGTCTCACGGCTCACCCGGCGCTCCCCGGCTATGTCGTCAAGCGGCTTCACGCTGTTGCCGAAAAGCCCGTAATACTGCTGTAGCATGTCCTCGTCGTCAGCATAGACCAGATGCATGATGTGCCTTATGTAGTGTTCCACCTTCTCGCTGACACATCCCGGCTCTCTGCCCAGACGTATGAGAAAGTCTTGAAGTTCCTGTGACAATGCGTCCATGGTTGTTTGCTGTTATACGGTTGTAGGTTCTTAAGGTATAAGGCCGTGCAGTCTTTGACCGCCTTGCATTGCTGCTTTCAATGCCGCATGCGGCACAACCGCACCTCATTGTAAATCCAAGGCCTTACAATTATATGCACATAACTCTATTTCTGTTAAAAAATCAGGCCTCCGTCATGCCTCGGGTCGGCCAACGTCACAACCTCAAGGTCTTTAAACAGATTGCCGTCGACGGTCAAGCGGACTATCGTTCTGTCCCTGTGCCATCCTTGCAGACCGGCCGCCCCAGGATTTATATGGAGCAGATTGAGCGTCTTGTCGTACTTCACTTTCAGTATATGAGAGTGTCCGGAGATGAAAAGCTGCGGAGGATTGGCGTAAATCGACGCGCGTATACTGGCATCATAATTGCCGGGATAGCCTCCGATGTGCTTCATCAGCACGTCCGCGTCCTCGCATTTCCATCTCAACTTTTCAGGAAACATGCGCCGCAAGTCGCCTCCGTCGCAGTTACCGCATACGGCCCGGAACATCCGGAACTCGGCCAGACGCTCCGCAACCTCCATCGAACCGATGTCTCCGGCGTGCCAGATCTCGTCGCACGGCTCGAAGTAATGCAGGTACTTGTCATCCCAGTAGGCATGGGTGTCGCTGATGATGCCGATTCGCTTCATGCTTGTTTACGGTTTTACGGTGGTGAGGTCATGCGGTATCACGGCTGTCCTGCCGCATAACCGAATAACCGCACAACCTTATAATCCGGCTTTAAGTTTCTTATTTATAAACTCCTTGATAAACTCCGCCGTGCCTTGCATGCCCAGAATGCTTGAGTTTATGCACAAATCGTAAGAGCTGCTGTGCCCCCATTCCTTGCCGGTATAATAATTATAGTATGAGGAACGGGTGGACTCTTTGCTTTCGATTATCTTCTTAGCCTCATCTTCCGTGCAGTTGTGCCGTTCGCATACGCGGCTTATGCGCTCGTCCAGATCAGCCGTTATGAATACGCTCACTGTGTTGTCGAAGTCGCGCAGCACATAGTCCGCGCAACGGCCTACGAACACGCACGAATGCTCTGAAGCCGCTTTGCGTATCGCGTCGCTCTGAAACTGGAACAGGCTTTCCTGAGACAGCTTGTTGTTATAGAAGTTACTGTCTGACACGAACGGTGCATGCATGTGGAACAAGGAACGGAAAAAGCCTTTCTTCTCGTCGTTCTGTTCAAAGAACTTCTCGCTGAAGCCGCTTTCTCTTGCGGCAAGATTGAGCAGTTCCTTGTCATAGAAATTGCACCCTAAGTCCTCGGCAAGCATCTTGGCAATGACGAGTCCGCCGCTGCCAAGCTGTCTTCCAATGTTGATTATTATCTTTTTGTCGTCCATAACGATATTTATTTGAGCCCCACCCCACCTCCTTCCGATTGGAAGGACTTTTGAACACACTGGTAGGGGAAGCCTTGTTGTATGCTATTCGCTGCTTTAGCTGTCCAGGCTCCCTTCCTTGGAGAGGACTGGAGAGGGCACTTCCTGCATCTGCTTCTTGAACTTTCTCATGTATTTTGCCATCATCGCGAAGGCCACAATGGCTGCCACAGAGTCTGATATGGGCATGGCCGTCCACACGCCGTCCACCTTCATGATGGGCGGCAGGATGACAAGCAGCGGCAGCAGAAACAGCATCTGGCGCGAAAGCGACAGGAAGATGCTTATCTTCGCCTTGCCTATGCACTGGAAGAAGTTGGTTATCACCATCTGGCAACCTACTATCGGGAAGGCCAGCATGTGTATCCTTATGCCCTCGATTGACATGTCTATGAGGGTCTTGTCAGTCGTAAAGAGACGGGCGCACTGGTAAGGGAAGAACTCGGCGATGACGAAGCCCAACGTGGTTATGGCCGTGGCGGTAATCATCGCAATCTTCAACACGCGCATAAGGCGGTCGAACCTCTGCGCGCCATAGTTGTAACCGGCTATCGGGAGCATGCCTTGGTTGAGTCCGATTGTAACCATGACGAAGATGAACGACACCTTGCTGGCTATGCCGTAGGCTCCTACGGCCAGGTCGCCGCCATAGTGTGACAGGCCGGCGTTGATGAAAATCACCACAACGCAGGCACAGACGTTCATTGCGAAGGGCGACATGCCTATGCTTATGATGTTTTTCACAATGTTGCTTTTCAGCTTGTATATGCCCCGCTGGAAGTGGAGTATCTCCTGCTGGTTGCTGAACAGCTTTATCTGCCACAGCAAGGCTATAAGCTGAGAGAGGATGGTGGCCAGGGCGGCGCCCATTATTCCCATATTCAGCGGCCATATGAATATTGGCGCGAGCACGATGTTCAGGATTACGGTAAGTATCGTGGCGGCCATTGCCTGCTTGGGCTTGCTGGCCGCACGGAGCACGGCGTTCATGCCCAGGAAGGTCTGCGACACGACGTTGCCGGCCAGAATCACGAGCATGTAGTCGCGTGCGTAGGGTATGGTGTTCTCGCTCGCGCCGAAAAAATAGAGTATCGGGTCGAGGAATAGCAGCGTTATCAGACCGAACGCGATGCCGACCACCAGGTTCAGCGTAAAGCTGTTGCCGAATATGTGTTCGGCCATTTTGTAGTCTTTCTGTCCCAGTTTCACCGAGATGCATGTTGAAGAGCCGATGCCGACGGCGGCTCCGAAGGCTGCCGAGAGGTTCATCAGCGGAAAGGTTATCGCCAAGCCTGATATGGCCAGCGCACCAACGCCCTGCCCTATGAAGATGCTGTCAATCATATTGTACAGCGAAGAGGCCGTCATCGCTATGATGGCCGGCAAGGCATATTGAGCCAGCAGTTTGCCCACCGGCTTCGTTCCAAGTTCAAGTGTTGCCTGTCTGTTATCCATAAAATCTTTGCTTTTTCGTGTGCAAAGGTACTGCAAGTTGAGTGAAGTGCAAAATAAAAACGAGAGAAACGAGGTTTTTATTTTCACTTCCGAACGTAGCGTACTTTATCAAAAGGTACTGCAAAATTTCGGTTAAGCGAAGTAAAAACGGGAGAAACGAGGTTTTTATTTTTCACAAAAAGCAAAGGTGCACCCTCAAACGGGCGCACCTTTACAACATATGCGCGGCTCTGCGCGTAGCACAGGGGCTACTTGCGGTCGCGGTAACGCATGAACATGTCGCGCACCCAATGGCCGGTCTTGCCGGCACTCATGCCCTGCCTCGTCTTGGGAGCAAGCTTCTTCTGGCCTCCGCCGACGTTAGGCGTGCCGTATTCGTAGTCGTAACGGTATCCGTTTATGCGCTCCCAGTCGAAATAGCCGTCGGCGTTCAGACCGTAAGACACTGTGCCGCTGAAGCGCTCGGGCCTGTAGCCCTCTTCTTCAAATACGTCCTCGTATGACTCGGGCAGATTCTCCGGGCCTACGCCGAACATTCCCACCATGCCGAACAGGTGCAGATAGCTGTCTGTAAGGCCGTTTGAGAACAGTTTGTAGAACACTCTCGGGAACTGCCGGTGCGGATTCTCAAGCGTCTCGTCATAGCTCACCGTAAAGTCGTCTGTCATCGTATACTCGTCGCCGTCTTCTTTTGCGTCCATACGTGTGGAGCCACTCATAAGGTTGCCGCCCTCCCACTTATACGTAGTGTTAAGCGTTATGCTGTAGTCATAAGCCTCATACTCAGACGAATAGCTTTCCTTCGAGTTGATTTTCTCACCCGTCAGCTGGCCGCTTCCGTTGTAAGAAAAAGTCCACTTTCCACTGCCGCTGTATTTTTCGCCGTCTTCATTTAAGTTCCACGAAGCCGACAGACTGGTGATGTAGCCCTTGCTGTTGAAGCTGATGTTCATCTCCGTGCCCAGGTCGTCAGAGCGGATCATGCCCGTCTCGTAGTCTATCTCTACCACGTCGTCATTCCATCCGTCGCTCACCTTGTAGCAACGGCCGTTCCCGTCATACCAGAAAATGTAGTCGTCAACACTCATCAGGTTCTCTCCGCCAAACGTTATCGACGGCCCTGAAGGCACGCCGCCCTCGTCGTCGTCGCTACACGAGGTGAAACCGATTGAACACAAGGCCATGGCCATGCACGGCACAAGATAACGTAAAGTTTTCTTTCTCATAGCTGTCAATGTTTTTATATTAGATATTCATATAGCTTATTTACCGCAAATTTATCTATTTTTAATCTGAACACCCATCATTTTTAACTCTTTTTGGCCTGCCAAAGCATCATTTAACGCAATCTGTAAACCATGCGTTTACACTTTTTATGAAAACGACATGCGGCGATGCAAAACACGACGCAACCCGCATGGCATCAGGAAAACCGCTGGCAAGAACAGCAGTCCAACCCCAAGTGTAGCCTACATGCCGACAGACCGGCGACCGTCACACGGCAAGGCTATTTTCCAAAGACGGCCTTTGGCAATGCAAAAGGCCGTCAATCGCACTCCAAAAGGCCGTCTTTTGCAAGCTGAAAGACGGCCTTTTGCAACGCCACAGGCAACATGCTGACAATCAAGAAGTTACGCGGTACGCCGGAATCGGCTGCATTGGCATCGCATGATTTGCCCGTTTTTATTTTGACGTAAGCATGTTTTGGCGTATATTTGCAGATGGAATATCGTTTTAAACCAAACTGAAATATTATGGAAAAGAACAGAATAACAGAACTATTCGGAATAAAATACCCTGTCGTACAGGGCGGAATGGTGTGGTGCAGCGGCTGGAGGCTTGCCTCGGCGGTGAGCAACGCCGGCGGACTGGGTCTGCTCGGAGCCGGCTCGATGCACCCGGAGACGCTTGAGGAGCACATCGCCAAGATGAAAGAGGCCACCGACAAGCCTTGGGGCGTAAACGTTCCGCTGATGTATCCTGAGATAGACCGCCTGATGAAGCTCATCATCGACAGCGGCGTGAAGATAGTCTTTACCTCTGCTGGCAGCCCGAAGAAATTTACTGCGATGCTCCACGAGGCCGGGATCACCGTAGCCCACGTGGTGTCGAGCAGCAAGTTCGCACGCAAATGCGAGGAAGCCGGAGTAGACGCGGTGGTGGCCGAAGGCTTCGAGGCAGGCGGACACAACGGCCGCGAGGAGACTACCACGATGACGCTCATACCCCAAGTGCGCCGCGCAACGGGCCTGCCGCTCATCGCCGCAGGCGGAATAGCGTCGGGCGAAGCCATGCTCGCCTCGATGGTTCTCGGCGCGGAAGGCGTTCAGATAGGCACTCTCTTCGCCCTGACGGAGGAGAGTTCGGCCGCCGACGCGTTCAAGCAGCGTTGCGTTTCACTGGAAGAGGGCGACACGATGCTGTGCCTTAAAAAGCTCGCCCCCACCCGACTGATCAAGAACTCGCTGTATAATAAGGTGAAAGAGGCCGAAGACGGCGGAGCGTCTGCCGACGAACTGCGCGCCATCTTGGGGCAGGCGGCGTCGAAGCGCGGCATCTTCGAGGGCGACATCGACGGTGGAGAGCTTGAAATAGGGCAAGTGGCCTCGGCCATAAAGAGCGTAAAGCCCGTGGCCGAAGTGATGAAAGAACTGATAGAAGGGTTTGAAAGGGCGAAAGAGAAGATAAAAAATTAAGAATTAAGAGTTAAAAATTAAGAAAAAATGCTTTGCTTGTTGACAAGGACGTAATGCATCCGACTTCAACAGGCAAAGCATTTTTTCTTAATTCTTAACTCTTAATTCTTAATTTAAAAACCATCTATTTAAACCCCTTTTTCAGCCACTTGCCGCTGAAAAGGCGGATAAGGAAGATTGTGCCGCGCAGCGTCAGCTCTATCGCCATCGCCATCCAGACGCCGCGCAGGCCGTATGTGGGGGCGAGATGGGCGGCAAGCGTAAGGCGCACAAGCCACATTGAGGCAAGGTTCATGGTGGCAGGTATGAGCGTATCTCCTGCTCCGAGACACACGCTGTAGGTAACTATCGCGGCGGCGAACATCGGCTCTGCAAACGCTTCTATGCGCAAAGACTGCGATCCGAGCAGGCGAACCTGCTCGTCGGGGGTCATCACTCCAATCATCTCGGGCGCGAAGATATACATCACCAAGCCCATAAATGCCATAACACCCATGCCCATGAACACCGTGCGATACGCAAAACTGCGTGCCAACTGGCGGCGTCCCGCACCGATACTCTGCCCGACAAGTGTCGTCGCGGCGTCCCCGATACCGTATCCCGGCATGTAACACAGGCTCTCGGCAGTTATCGCAAGCGTGTTAGCCGCTATCGCAATGTTGCCCAAAGGGGCAACAATCATTGTGCTGACTATCTGCGCCCCGCTCATCATCATGTACTGGGCGCCCATCGGAAGACTTACTTTCGCGGCGTTGCGAAGGTAGTTCCACATCGGCGCGAACGTCCATTTCTCATTCTTCAGGGACAATTCTGGCGACTTGACCGTCGCAAACCATATCAGCATTACACCTGTAACGGCATACGCCAAGGCCGTTCCAAGCGCCGCGCCGGGCACTCCCATGCCCGCGCCGGGTATCGTCATGTCGACGCCCAGCACCGTTGCGGGCCGCGTCTCGTAGATAAGAAAGAAGTTGAAAACCACGTCGAGCAGGCACATCAGTATGCTCATGACGCTCGGAACGCGCATGTTGCCCGAGCTTTTAAGCATGCTCGACGACAAGATGCCTATCTGGTAGACAGGCAGCGAAAGGCAATATATGGTGAAATAAGACGTCGCGTCGCCGCATATGTCCTCCCCTCCGCCAAGCCAACGAGGCAAAGGCCCGGCTATGGCGACGCATATCGATGTGAGAATGACGGTGACCAGCGCCGTGGCCATCAATCCCTGGCGGAACACCTGGCGCGCCTTCTTGAAGTCGTTCGCACCTATGAAGTGGGCCGCCTGCACCGAAAAGCCGAGCGCGGCGGCCGACGTAAGCCCGCCGAACAGCCACGTGGTTGACTCCACGATGCCGATTGACGCGGAAGCCTTCGCGCCAAGCGAACCTACCATCGACGCGTCGATGTAGAACATCATGATTGTAGTAAGCTGTGCGAGAATGGACGGAATGCTGAGCTGCACTATCAGGTTAAGCTTCTGACTGCCGCTCATCTCCTGGCCGTTGCGTATCATCGCCAGCAACGCATTATCCTTACTGCTTGAAAACATGGTGCAAAATTAATACTTTTCAGGCAAACACAGACACGTGAAACAGTAAAAACAACATATTGGCAGACTCACCAAACAGGCACATTGACACACCACAAGGATGACAGTGGGCGGCAAACGCATTTGCAAAAGGCCGTCTTTCATCTTGCAAAAGGCCGTCAATCGCAGGCTAAAAGGCCGTCTTTTGCAAACCAAAAGGCCGTCTTTTAGAAAACATATGACAGCCTCAAGCCAACTGCCTGGCCATCAGGCAGTTGGCCTACGGGCATAAAAAACGGCGGAAACTTTCAAATGAAGCTCCCACCTTTCTTATCAACATTAACCATGAAACTTGTCTTTTGTAAAATCGGAGGCCGTGTCTTTTTACGCTTTCCCTCGCCCCCGAAACCTGTTGCTGTGATATACAGCAAACAGGGTTGTACATCTTGTTACCTAAACTAATCTTTTTACCTTATACCTATGAAACTTTTTCAGAGTGCCTCACGGCACAATTGTCATCCTTTTCTCTAACAATCTAAACTTTACCTTATAACTTAATACCTAACAAACTAACACCTATTGTTTTGTTTTGACGATGCAAAGGTACGACTGTTTGCGCACACAGCAAAGCAAATGGGGCATTTTCTGCATCAAAACGGCTTATTTTTGACCTAAATCAAAATAATCGGGAAACAAGGATTTTTTTGCAGTCCGCAGCATTGGATTTTGCAGAAAACACTGTGACAAACCACTACAAATAGCAAAAAAGACCCGGAGCAGCATCACTGCTCCGGGCCTTTCACCTTATATAATATACTTGTCATTCAGTTATCCAAACGCCCTCGGCGGCGCGGGTGTCGGGCACATCCACCCCGGCACGGTAATAAGCTACAAGCTCAATGTCGAATATCAGTGTGCTGTATGCCGGAATCGACGACGAGCCTGACGTGCCATAACCCAACCAATAAGGGATGTACACGCGCCAATAGTCGCCTATGTGCATGTACTGCAACGCCGTGGCGAAGCCGTCAACGGTGCCCCCGACATACATGGTGGAAGGAAGAGCCGTGGCCGGATTGTACTCGCCGATGTAAGACTCATCGAACACATACCCGTCGGCGTATGACGTTGACGGGATGAGACGTCCCCTGTAGTTCACCTTCACAGAGTCTGAGAACATGGGGCAGCCGCTGCCCGTACCGGCCCTTAGCACCTTCACGGCTATGTAATCGTCATTGGTTGTCGGGATGGTGTCCTCCAACGCGTAGCTCCTTATCAGCTTCCAAGTGCCGTCGGCGTTGGCTTTCGCCTGCTCGTAAATGTCGGCGAAATAAGCCTCATTGCGGTTTTGCCAGTCGGGGAACTCCTCAACCGTGTTGTCGTCCTCGCTACATGAGGCGAAAACAGACAGCAGCATCAGCGCAAAAGCGGCGAATATGATGTTGTATCTCTTCATTTACTGCAGTTTTTTAAGCAGGCTCGTTATGCTTACCTTGTCTTCGATGATACCACGCAGGTCGGCTATGTTGACACGTTCCTGTTCCATTGTGTCGCGGAAACGCAGTGTCACGGTATTGTCTTGTAGCGTGTCGTGGTCTACCGTTACGCAGTAAGGCGTGCCTATTGCGTCCTGGCGGCGGTAGCGTTTGCCGATAGAATCCTTCTCGTCGTACTGGCAGTTGAAGTGGAACTTCAGGTCGTTGATTATTTCGCGGGCTTTCTCCGGCAGTCCGTCTTTCTTCAACAGAGGCATTACGCAGAGCTTGACGGGAGCGAGGGCAGCAGGCAGTTTCAGTACAACACGTGTCTCGCCGTTCTCGAGCTGTTCCTCACAATAGGAGTGGCACATAACCGACAGGAACATGCGGTCTACTCCGATACTGGTCTCGATGTCGTACGGGGTGTAGCTTTCGTTGGTCTGCGGGTCGAAGTACTTGATTGACTTGCCCGAGAATTTCTCGTGTTGTGACAGGTCGAAGTCGGTGCGGCTGTGTATGCCTTCCACTTCCTTGAAGCCGAACGGCATGCGGAATTCGATGTCGGTAGCTGCATTGGCGTAGTGGGCCAGCTTCTCGTGGTCGTGGAAGCGGTAGTTCTCCGCGCCGAAGCCAAGTGCCTGGTGCCACTTCATGCGCAGCTCCTTCCATTTATTAAACCATTCCATCTCGGTGCCGGGCTTAACGAAGAACTGCATTTCCATCTGCTCGAACTCGCGCATACGGAAGATAAACTGGCGTGCTACAATTTCGTTCCTGAAGGCCTTGCCTATCTGTGCTATGCCGAACGGTATCTTCATGCGGCCCGTCTTCTGAACGTTGAGGTAGTTCACGAATATACCCTGTGCCGTCTCCGGGCGCAGGTAAATTTTGTTTGTAGCGTCGGCGGCCGAGCCCATCTCGGTTGAGAACATCAGGTTAAACTGGCGCACGTCGGTCCAGTTCTTTGTTCCGCTGATGGGGTCAACTATCCCTTCGTCAAGGATTATCTGCTTCAGTTCTTCAAGGTCGGGGCCTTGCATCGCTTTCGTGTAGCGCTCGTGCAGGGCGTCGCGCTTCTGCTGGTGCTCAATTACGCGCGGGTTGGTCTCGCGGAATTTGGCTTCGTCGAAAGCCTCGCCGAAGCGTTTGCGTGCCTTGGCTACCTCTTTTTCTATTTTCTCGTCGTACTTTGCGATCTGGTCTTCTATCAGGTTGTCGGCACGATAGCGTTTTTTCGAGTCGCGGTTGTCTATCAGCGGGTCGTTGAAAGCGTCTACGTGGCCGCTGGCTTTCCATATAGTAGGGTGCATGAAGATGGCCGAGTCGATACCCACGATGTTCTCGTGAAGCAGCACCATGCTCTTCCACCAGTATTCCTTAATGTTGTTTTTCAGTTCAACACCGTTCTGTCCGTAATCGTAGACGGCTGCCAGACCGTCGTAAATGTCGCTGCTCGGGAATACGAAACCATACTCCTTGCAGTGGGACACTATTTTCTTAAAAACATCTTCTTGTGCCATTTGTATATATGTTAGCTTAATATTAAATCAAAACTAATGTCTGCGTAAGGATACGAAAACATAACATCTTAACGCCTTTAGGCTGCAAAGATAGTGCAAGTTGAGCGAAATGCAAAATAAAAGTGCGAGAAACAAACTTTATTTAGCATTTCCGAGACGCAGCCT
>CALUGP010000018.1 GCA_944320195.1 uncultured Prevotella sp.
CTTTGTCGGACTTTTTCGCATAATTGAACACATTTTTTATTGGTCGTAAATGTGTCAACTTTTGGTAGGACAAGACAAGGCGTTATGCCGTAAGAACAAAGAAATCCGCAAACACCCCATCGGGACGTTTGCGGATTCGCATGTCTTAATGCCCAACGCGCCGTCTTACTCCTGCTCGGGAGTGATGAGCTTGTAGCCCTTTCCGTGTATGTTGATTATCTCAATCTGGTCGTCGTCCTTCAAGTGCTTGCGCAGCTTTGTGATGTAAACGTCCATTGAGCGCGCGTTGAAGTAGTTGTCGTCGATCCAGATGGTCTTCAGGGCGAAGTCGCGTTGGAGTATCTCGTTGGCGTGAGAGCAGAGAAGCGCGAGCAGCTCGTTCTCCTTGGTTGTCAGCTTGGTCTGCTTGTCACCGATGGTGAGCAGCTGCTTCTGCGTGTCGAAGGTGAACCGGCCGATATGGTACACGGTGTTCTCCTTGTTCTTCTTGCCACGCACACGCCGCAGGATTGCCTCGATGCGGAACACGAGCTCTTCCATAGAGAAGGGCTTTGTGATGTAGTCGTCGGCACCGATCTTGAACCCCTCAAGGATGTCTTCCTTCAAAGTCTTGGCCGTAAGGAAGATGATAGGAATCTCGGCGTTGGCCTGGCGTATCTCCTGGGCCAGCGTGAAGCCGTCTTTCTTGGGCATCATCACGTCGAGGACGCAGATGTCGAACTTGCTTTTCAAGAATGCCTTGTAACCGGCCTCGCCGTCGGGGCAGAGTTCAGCGCTATAGCCTTTGGCCTGCAAATATTCGCGAAGCAACATTCCAAGGTTCTCGTCGTCTTCACAAAGTAGGATTTTAAGTTTCTCGTCCATAGTCTTTTACTTTTTTATTATTGGTAATGATATTATGAATTTAGTGCCTTTTCCGCGCTCGCTTTCAACGTGGATCTCGCCCTTGTGCAGGTCAACCATCTTCTTGACGTAGGCCAGTCCGAGGCCGAAGCCTTTCACGTCGTGCACGTTCCCAGTGTGAACGCGGTAGAATTTCTCGAATATCTTTTTCAAGTTCTCTTTCTTCATGCCCACGCCATTGTCCTTTACCGAGAAATAAAGCTTGTCCTTGTCGTTCCATGTCTTGACCACAAGCTCAAGCGGACGGTCAGGGTCGCGATACTTGACGGCGTTGTCAAGCAGGTTGAAGACAACGTTGGTGAAATGCATCTCGTCCACGTATATGGCAGGCTCGGTGGCGCCAAGCTCGGTTGTTATGTGTCCGCCGGTGTGTTCCACGCGCAGGGTGAACGTGTTGGCCACGCTGTCCACAAGGTCGTTAAGATTGAGTTCCTTCTTGTTGAAAATGGCCTTCTTGCGGTCGAACATCGACATCTGCAACACCTTCTCGACGAGGAACCGCAGGCGTTTGGACTCGTCATTGATCACTCCTCCAAGGTGTTTCATCATCACGGGGCTCTTTGTCACGGCCTCGTCGTTGAGCATCTGCGCCGCAAGCGAAATGCTACTGATTGGCGTCTTGAGCTCGTGGGTCATGTTGTTGATAAAGTCATTCTTGATTTCAGTGTATCGCTTCTGGCGGAAAATGACTACGATTGTAAAGATGAACGTGACAAGCAGCACGACCGTGAACACCACTGACGGAACCATAAACCTGACTCCGCTGAAGATGTAGCTGCCCATGTCGGGGAAATGAATCTTAACCACGCCCATCTTGTTTGATGGGTCATTGCGGAAAAGCGTCTGCGAATATGTGTAGTCCTCGCCTTCCTCGGTATAGTCTGGGCAACGGTACACTTCCCTTCCGTCTTGCGTTGACACAGTAAAATGGTAAGGGATGTCGATTCCGTTGTTCATGAGCTCGGTCTTGATGTCCTGATCAAGCATCTTGAAATTAATGCGTTCGCGCAGGGGTTTGTCTGAAGCCGTATACAATATGCTGTAAACCACCTCGTCGAGCAAGGCTTTCTGGTATATGTACCGGTTCTTCACGATTTCCTGCATAGACCTCGTGGCCTCTGATATGGAGTTCTTGTCGCTACGCAGGATCATGGCCTTCGGCATGGAAGAGGGCTTCATTCTCATCGTCTTCAACTCGAACGAGGAATATGCAACGCCGCCATTGTCGGTCTTGTCATATTGATGCGAATATTGCACGGCCCCTTCCGCGCCGCCGCTCCCCTCATCAGGCATGCCGTTTCCGTGCGACTTACGCTCCGACGCGTTAACATCACGCTCCAGATACTTGAGCGTCTCGTTAAGCTCAAGGTTGCGCGAGGCTTGGTAAAGGGCTTTGTTCACAGACTCGTCGAATTGCTCCTTCTTCATTTGAACCATCGCCTGGATGTATTTCAATTGCATGAAGAGCAGCACAAGGAACGAAAGCCCCATCACTATCGCTATTAGCCAAATCGTAGTTTTCTTCATGTCGGCAAATATATTGCAAAAAAGGGCACGTTTGTCCGCTTTTGTTAATCATTTCATCAGAATTTATCAATATTAACTCAAAAAGCCATATATAATTAACAATAATCAAGTTTAATTCTTAATCGAATAACAACATATGGCAACAAAATGTCGACATGCCGTGCGTGCCGGCATCAATCGGAACGCAATTCCGGAAAAAGCAATGGCACGCCACCAAGGCGCGCCATTGCAAGAGAACTTGCCTTGCCCATGTCCGCCGCATGACGTGACGGACAGGCAAAGCTATATAACATTGGGGATTAGCACATCAATCGTCCTTCTCGGCCGTCTCTGCCTCATGCTCCTTGATGAGTTCCTGCTGGATATCGTTGGGCACAAGCTCGTAACTGGCGAACTTCGTGGTGAACGAGGCGCGTCCGCCGGTAAGCGAGCTGAGCGAGATTGAATAGCTAGCAAGCTCCTTCAAAGGTATCTTGGCCTGCAACTTCTGGTATCCGGCCTCGCTGTCCATGCCCATGATCAGGGCGCGACGGCCTTGCAAGTCGCTCATAACGTCGCCCATGAAGTCGGCAGGCACATACACCTCGAGGTCGTATATCGGCTCGAGAATCTTAGGACCAGCGTTCTTGAAGGCATCTGAGAATGCGTGGCGTGCGGCCAGCATGAACGAAAGTTCGTTGCTGTCTACCGGGTGCATCTTGCCGTCGTAAACCACGACGCGCACGTCACGGGCATAGCTTCCCGTCAAAGGGCCTTGCTCCATGCGCTCCATGATTCCCTTTAAGATGGCCGGCATGAAGCGCGTGTCGATAGCTCCGCCCACGACAGAGTTGATGAACACGAGCTTGCCGCCCCACTCCAGGTCTACGACTTCCTTGCTCTTTATGTTCATCTTGAACTCCTGTCCGTTGAACTTGTAGCTCACGGGGTCGGGCATTCCTTCGGCATAAGGCTCCACTATGAGGTGCACCTCGCCGAACTGGCCCGCTCCTCCCGACTGCTTCTTGTGGCGATAGTCGGCACGCGCGGCCTTTGTGATGGTCTCGCGGTAAGGTATCTTGGCGTCGACGAACTTCACAGGAAGCTTCTCGTTGTTCTCCAGGCGCCATTTAAGAGTGCGCAGGTGGAACTCGCCCTGGCCGTGTATGATGGTCTGCTTCAGCTCCTTGCTCTGCTCCACAACCCATGTCGGGTCTTCCTGGCGCATCTTGGTGAGCGCGGCCATGAGCTTTTCGGTGTCGGCCTCGTTGACGGCCTTGATGGCGCGCGAGTACTTGGAGTTTGGATATTTTATGAAGTCGAACCTGTTGTCGCAATCCTTTCCGTTGAGAGTGTTGCCCGTCTTGACGTCCTTGAGCTTCACGGTGCAGCCTATGTCGCCGGCGTTGAGGCAATCCACGGGCTGACGGTTGGCACCGGCACACACGTATATGTTGGCTATGCGCTCCTTCGAGCCGCGGTCGGCGTTGCTCAGGTCGTCGCCCGGCTTCACGCTTCCGCTCATCACCTTGAAGTAGGACACCTCGCCGATGTGCGGCTCAACGCCCGTCTTGAAGAAGTACAAAGACTCCGGACCGCCTGCCTCGGCCGGAACTTCCTCGCCGCGCGTGTTGTGCACCTTCGGCATCTCGCTTACGAACGGCACCACGTTGCCAAGGAATTCCATCAACCTGCGCACGCCCATGCTACGGCCGGCGCAAACGCAGAATACGGGGAAGATTGACCTTGTGACCAGTCCCTTGCGTATGCCCTCGCGCATCTCGTCTTCCGTAAGGGTCTCCTCCTCGAAGAACTTTTCCATCAGCGTCTCGTCATTCTCGGCCGCGGCCTCCACCAGAGCCTTGTGAAGCTCCATGGCCTTGTCCATTTCCTCGGCCGGGATGTCCTCTATGATGGGCGCGCCGCCCTCTGGCTTCCACGAGTATTTCTTCATCAGGAGAACGTCTATCAAGGCGTTGAAGCCCGGGCCTGTCTCTATGGGATATTGTATCTGGACGCACTTCTGGCCGTAAATGTCCTTCATGCTGGTTATTATCGCGTCAAAGTCGCACTTGTCGCTGTCAAGCTGGTTCACAAGGAAGATGACCGGCTTCTTAAGCTTCTCCGTGTAACGGAAATTGTTTTGCGTGCCTACCTCGGGACCGTACTGGCCGTTGATCAGTATCAGGGCCTGGTCGGTAACGTTGAGCGCAGTGATGGCCTGGCCTACGAAATCGTCCGCTCCGGGGCAGTCTATGATGTTAAGCTTCTTGTTGTTCCACTCTACGTTAAAAACGGTTGAGAATACCGAGTAGCCGTATTCCTGCTCAACCGGAAAATAGTCACTTACCGTGTTCTTGGCTTCCACACTTCCGCGGCGTTTTATAACGCCGCTCTCATACAACATGGCTTCGGCAAGAGTAGTCTTGCCGCTGCCCGCACTGCCAAGCAAGGCAATGTTTTTAATCTCGTTTGTCTGGTAAACTCTCATATTGTTATAGATTTAAGTTTATTACAAATAACGGCCTCTAAGTTACGCATTTTTACATTAACACGCAAAATTTAAAAGCAAAAAGCCGGAAAAAATTAAAACATATTAGTAATTTTGCACGCAAATTCAATTTATCAATTCATAATGCACAATGCATGATGCATAATCGGGCATCAGCCCTAAGGCTGACCGCAAGGCTATTATACATTATTAATTATGCATTATGAACTGTGCATTATGCATTGACATCATGTCTGGAATATACGTCCACATACCATTTTGCCGGAGCCGCTGCATATACTGCGGCTTCTACTCCACCACCGCGCTCGGCATGCGCCATGCCTACACGAAGGCCGTATGCCGCGAGATGGAACTGAGGAAAGACTACATACACGGCGAATTTTCCACCGTCTACATAGGCGGTGGGACACCATCACAACTTGACGCGCATGACATCGGGCGCCTGTTTCATCATATATATAAGGTGTTCAACGTGGCCGGCGACGCGGAAGTGACCATGGAGTGCAACCCCGACGACATAACGCCCGACTTCGCCGGCATGCTGGGCGGATTACCCGTAAACCGCGTGAGCATGGGCGTGCAGACGTTCTCAGACGCACGCCTGCGCTTCCTCCGCCGGCGGCACGGCGCCGATGACGCCTGGCGCGCCGTGAAGACGCTGCGCCAGGCCGGAATAAGCAACATCAGCATCGACCTGATGTTCGGCTTCCCCGGAGAACCGCTGGACGACTGGCTGACCGACATCGACCATGCCCTGAGCCTCGGCGTTGAGCACATATCGGCGTACAGCCTCATGTACGAGGAGGGTACCCCCATGTACGACATGCTACAACGGGGCGAAATCAAGGAGACCGACGAAGAGCTGAGCCTCGCCATGTATGACGCGCTTGCAGACCGGCTCAAGGCCGAAGGGTACGAGCACTACGAGATAAGCAACTTCGCCCGCCCCGGATTCCGCTCACGCCACAACTCGTCATATTGGCGGCAGGAGCCGTACATAGGCCTCGGCGCGGCGGCCCACTCGTTCGACCTGCGCTCGCGCCAATGGAACACGGCCGACCTGAACGCCTACGTCGAGGCCGTGAGCCAAGGCCGCATACCGGCGGAACGCGAGGAGCTTGACGCGCGCACCACGTTCGACGACATTGTGACCACCGCCCTGCGCACGCGCGAAGGCATAGACACGGACTACGTGGAGAGCCGCCTGGGGCAAAAGTACAAAGACCATCTTGCGAGTGAGGCCGCACCGTTCATAGCCCAAGGGCTGATGGAGCAAGACGGAGCAAGCCTGCGCCTGACACGCCGGGGAATATACATAAGCGACTCGATAATGAGCAGCCTCATGATGGTATGACAAGAACTAAAATACAAAAGGCGGCCTTTCACATTGTAATAGACCGCCTTTTGCGATGCAAAAGGCCGCATTCAGCACGCCGAAAGGCCGTCTTTTGCAACACGTTCAGCCAAAGTTCAGCCACGAAAAGCATAACCTGCTGACAGCCAACGAATTACGCAAAGACCGCAAATCCTTTGTCCGCATGCCGCAGCGCATATCTAGAAGCGCGTCATGAACTCAACCACGACCTTGTCTCTCTCCGACGGCTTGGCCACGGCCCCGTCCCTGTAAAAATACTTCTCATAGTTAAGGCGTATGTCAGAGACGAACGGCAAGTCAAGGCTGAGCGTCACTCCCCCGGTCAGGCGCGAGCGCCTGTAGTCATTGATGACGAGCCTGCCGTCAGCGTCCTCGTCCCCGTCGGCGTTGTAACGCAAGCCGTCGCTATGGTCGCTCATGTAGTCGTAACGCACGAGCGGCGACACCTTGGTGAAAAAACACCGGCGCAGCGGAATGTCATAGCTCACGAACGCGTCCAACGCATGCACCGGCTTGAACGCCCCGTGGCCGTAATGCTTGTAGAGATATTCCACCTCCGCATGCCACCCGTGTGCGTGATAATACGCTCCGGCGTCATACATCATCACCGAAACATCGTCGGGGCGTATCTTCTGAGTGCTCAACGTAAGGTTGAAACCGCGCGGAAAGAAGAACTGAGCCTTGGCCGAGAAATTCACGTTGCTGGTCCAAAAGTCCTTCTGGTTGGTAAGCCCCGAGCCGTTGAACATGCCGGCCTGCAGTATTATCGGAAAGCCCACGTTGAACGAATAACCAAGCGTGGCACCCACGTCGCGCACGTTGCCCACCTGCTTGGCAATGAACGAACGGTTGGCGAAATACTGAAGATGGGGCGAGCGGTGCGCGTCGATGGTGAACGGCGCACGCATCTGGCCTATGGTAAAGTCAAGACCGCGCACAGGCTTGATGCGCGTGTACGTGTCGAGCATCTTTATCTTCCCCTCGTCTGAAAGGTCAATCTCCACCTTGTAAGACACGACCTTGGTCAAGTCCCCGTCAAGGCTGACACGCGCGTTGCGCACCTGGAAGCGCCCCTCGCCCTCCTCCGTCTGGAACTCATACTTGCCGCGTATCGTGCCGTGCACCTCCGGAGTGCGGTCCACCTCGTCACCATCATCTCCGGCGGCCACCGGGAGCGAGGCGAAAAAGGCGAAAAGCATCGGCAATAAAATCCTCTTATCCATTTTCTCGTCAATTTTTTTGCAAAAATAAGCATTATGTATTACAAACATGTTGCAACGGGAAGAAGGAAAGGTGAAGAAAAGCAAAACGTCAGAACGGGAACAGCAAGGGAAGCACGAACACCATCACCACGCCTATTATGAGCTGCAAAGGCAAGCCCACCTTCACATAGTCCATGAACGTGTACCGCCCGGCCTGCATCACCAGGGCGTTGGGCGGCGTGGAGAACGGCGATGCGAAGCACATGCTGGCGCCGAGCGCCACGGCGAAGAGGAACGGATAAGGGCAGAGAGCGCTCTCCACGGCCGAGGTGAGCGCAATCGGAGACATGAGCACGGCCGTGGCCGTGTTGCTTATGAACATAGTAAGCAGCGACGTGGTGAAATATATACCGGCCAGAAGCACGTAGGGGCCGTATCCTCCCAGTCCGCTTACCAGCGAATGGGATATTGCGGCCGACGCCCCGGTCTTCTCCAACGCCACCGACATGGGCAGCATGGCCGCTATCAGCACCACGCTCTCCCAGTTTATGGTCTTGTATGCCGCCTCGACGTTGCGGAAGCATCCTGTAAGCACCATCAGCACCGCCGCCGCCATCACGGCCGTGACGGGAGCCACGGGTATGAAGTCGAACACCATCACCGCAACCATGAGCAGCATTATGCAGGCGGCCAGCGGAGCCTTGTAGTCCAGGGTGACCTTGGCCGCCTCCTCGAGCGGCTGACCAAGCACCACCCACTTCTCTTCCTCGTCACCCAGACGGCTTATGTTGGCCCATGTGCCCTGCACAAGCAGGACGTCGCCCCCGTGGAGGCGCACTCCGGCCAGATTGTCCATGATGTACTCGCCCTTGCGCCTTATGCCTACGACGTTTATGCTGTACTTAGCCCTGAAGCCGGCGTCCTTCAGCAGGCGCCCCACGAGGCTCGACGTGGGCATGAGCACAATCTCGGCCATGCCGATGTCGTAAAAGTCGAGCCCGGCGCGCCCTTCCTCTCCGCCCTGAGCCTTGGCCGGAGAGTCCAGCGAGCAGTCACGGGCAAAACGCAAAGCCTGCTCTCTCTCTCCCGTAAGATAGATTATGTCGCCCTCCTGAAGCACCGTCCCGGGGCCGGCGGCCGTCTGGCTGACGTTCTTTATCAGTCCCTTCCGGCGCGTGGTCTCGCGCCTTACCTCGAGCACGGCCAGGCCGTAACGGTTGCGCACGTCAAGCTCGGCAATGCTCCTGCCCTTTATGGAAGCACGGGAACCTACCACGAAACGCGACAGATTGTCCTTCAGGCGGTACTCGTCGACGAGCTGCTCCAGCGTCTTGGCCTTCATCTTGCCGCCTGCTCCGCCCCCGCTTCTCTTTCCAAGCATCCATTTGCTCAAGGGGAGGAGCACTATCACGCCCACCGCGATGCACACCAGTCCCACAGGCGTGAACGAGAAGAACGACAAAGGCTCGTATCCGTTCTCTACCAGCACGTCCTGAATCACGAGGTTTGGCGGCGTTCCAATCAGCGTCAGCATGCCTCCCAGGCTGCTTGCAAAAGCCAACGGCATGAGCAAGCGACCCACGCTTACGTGCGCCTTGGCGGCCAGGCTCACCACGATGGGGAGCATCAGGGCCACCGTGCCCGTATTGCTGACGAAGGCACCGATGATCGAGGTAACGACCATGACGAGCAGGAACAGGCGCAGCTCGCTGTCGCCGGCAAGCTTCATGATGCGTCCGCTGACCATCTTGGCAAGACCCGTCTGGAATATTGCGCCACCGACGACGAACAGGCCTACCATCATTATCACGACCGAATTGGAAAAGCCTGACAGGGCTTCGTCGGGAGTCAAGACGCCAGACACCATCAGGACTATCAGCGCGCACAGCGCCACCACGTCAGAGCGTATCTTGCCTATGGCGAAGAACAATGCCGAAACGGCGAGGACTATCAGGGTAAGAAGCATGGGTGGGTATTCAAATTAAGGGTTAAGAGCTAAGAACTAAGAATTAAGAGCGCATCATGCGTCATGAATTATGCACCAACTGTAATTGTCATTTGTAAGCGCAGGGACGTGAGGAGAGGAAAGAACCGGGAACGAGGAACCCGTCCGCATTGCCGTGCCCTTCAGGCTCAGTGCCACAAGGATTACAGATTCTCCACTCCCGGCTCTTCGTTCTTTCACTCACTAATAGCTTCTGGCTATGATGACGCGCTGCCTGGCCGGCTTGCCCGACACCATGTCGACGCCCTCGGTCTGCTCCACGCCGAAGGGCACGCAGCGTATCGTGGCCTGCGTCTCCTCCTTTATCCTGGCCTCTGTCTCGGCCGTGCCGTCCCAGTGGCAGAGGAAGAAGCCGCCGTCCTTGATGCGCTCCTTGAACTCGTCGTAGTTGTCACACTCGTAGATGCGCGAGTCGCGGTAGGCCTTGGCCTTGTCAAACATGTTCTGCTGGATGTCCTTCAAGAGCTGCTCCACGCGCTCCACGATGCCGTCCACGGGCACGGTCTCCTTCTCGAGCGTGTCGCGGCGCATTATCTCGAGCGTGTTGTTCTCCAGGTCGCGTCCGCCCATCACGAGGCGCACGGGCACGCCCTTCAGCTCGTAGTCGGCGAACTTGAAGCCCGGGCGCTTGTTGTCTGCGTCGTCATACTTCACCGAGATGCCAGCCTGGCGCAGCGCGTCGATTACGGGCGTAAGCTTCTCGGTTATGGCCTTGAGCTGGTCGGCTCCCTTGGTTATCGGGATGATCACCACCTGGATGGGCGCGAGCATTGGCGGCAACACCAGTCCGTTGTCATCGGAGTGCGTCATGATGAGCGCGCCGATAAGGCGTGTCGACACGCCCCACGACGTGGCCCACACGTATTCGGGCTTGTTCTCCTTGTTCAGGTAAGTCACGTCGAACGCCTTGGCGAAGTTCTGGCCAAGGAAGTGGCTCGTTCCGCTCTGCAGGGCCTTGCCGTCCTGCATCATGGCCTCTATGGTGTAAGTGTTCAGCGCACCGGCGAAACGCTCCGTCTCGCTCTTCACTCCCTGCACCACGGGCACGGCCATCCACTTCTCGGCGAAGTCGGCGTAGACGTGGAGCATCTTCTGCGCCTCGGCCTCGGCCTCCTCGCGCGTGGCGTGGGCGGTGTGCCCCTCCTGCCATAGGAACTCCGACGTGCGCAGGAACGGCCTTGTGCGCATCTCCCAGCGCATCACGTTGCACCACTGGTTGCACATCAGCGGCAGGTCGCGGTAAGAGTGTATCCAGTTCTTGTACGTGTTCCAGATTATCGTCTCAGACGTAGGGCGGATGATGAGTTCCTCCTCGAGCCTGGCCGAAGGGTCCACCTCCACTCCGCTCTTGTCCTCCTTGGCGCGCAGGCGGTAGTGCGTCACCACGGCGCATTCCTTGGCGAAGCCTTCGACGTGCTCCGCCTCGCGCGAGAGGAACGACTTAGGTATGAGCAACGGGAAGTAAGCGTTCTGCGCCCCCGTCTCCTTGAACATCTTGTCAAGCTGGTGCTGCATCTTCTCCCAGATGGCGTAGCCGTAAGGCTTTATCACCATGCATCCGCGCACGGCGGACTGCTCGGCGAGGTCGGCCTTGGTCACCAGGTCGTTGTACCACTGGCTGTAGTTGTCAGCCCTTTTGGTCAAGTCTTTCAATTCTTTTGCCATGATAAATGCTTATGTTACGAATTTTTGGATGCAAACTTACACATTTTCCGCCGAATACTGAAATTATCTTTATATTTATTATGCAATAAAAGAATACTGTCTGATTTTTAGGCTTATTTTTGAAGCCTTGCAAAAGACGGCCTTTCGCATCACAAAAGACCGTCAACCGGACGGTAAAAGGCCGCCTTTTGCAAGCCGATTAGCGGCCTTTTGCATTCGCGTCTTCCACCTTATTATTTTTAAGTGGTCATCATCGCCGGCACAACCGTTCTTTTCCATCACAAATGTTTGGCGTGACGGGAAAAATGAGTACCTTTGCAGGTTGGAAAGCAAGGAAACAAAACAGATGATCTCAGTAGAACACTTGAAGGTGGAATTCGGCGCGAAGCCCCTGTTCAGCGACGCGAGCTTCGTCATCAACGACCGCGACCGCATAGCCCTGGTGGGCAAGAACGGGGCCGGCAAGTCCACCATGCTAAAGATACTCTGCGGCATGCAGCGCCCCACGGAGGGCACGGTGAGCGTGCCGCAGGGTGTCACCATGGGCTACCTGCCCCAGGTGATGGTGCTCACCGACGACACCACCGTGCGCGAGGAGGCGCGCAAGGCCTTCGCCGCCGGCACGGCCCTGAAGCGGAGGCTGGACGCAATGGAGGCCGAGCTGGCCGGCAGGGACGACTATGACTCGCCCGGGTACATGGCCCTGGTCGAAAGGTTCACGCGCGAGCACGACCGCTACATGATGATGGGAGCCGATGGCTACGAGGCCGACCTTGAGCGCACGCTCACGGGCCTGGGCTTCGCGCGGACGGACCTTGACCGCCCCACGAGCGAGTTCAGCGGCGGATGGCGCATGCGCATAGAGCTGGCCAAGATACTGCTTGAGCGCCCCGACGTGCTGCTGCTCGACGAGCCCACCAACCATCTCGACATAGAGAGCATACAGTGGCTGGAGCAGTTCCTGGCCACGTCGGCCAAGGCCGTGGTGCTGGTGAGCCACGACAGGGCGTTCATCAACAACGTGACCAACCGCACGCTCGAGATAAGCTGCGGCCGCGTGGCGGACTACCGCGTGAAGTACGACGAATATGTGCGCCTGCGCGCCGAGCGCCGCGAGCAGCAGCTCCGCGCATACGAGAACCAGCAGAAGGAGATAGCCGACATAAAGGACTTCATAGAGCGCTTCCGCTACAAGCCTACGAAGGCCGTGCAGGTGCAGAGCCGCATAAAGCAGCTGGAGAAGATCGTGCCCATAGAGATAGACGAGGTGGACAACTCGGCCATGCGCCTTAAGTTCCCCCCGTGCCCGCGCAGCGGCGACTGGCCCGTGGTGTGCGACGGCGTGGGCAAGGCCTACGGCGAGCACACGGTGCTCGCCGGCGTCAACCTGAGCATAAGGCGCGGCGAGAAGGTGGCCTTCGTGGGCCGGAACGGCGAGGGCAAGTCCACGCTCGTGAAGTGCATCATGGGCGAGATACCCTTCACCGGCACGCTCAAGACGGGGCACAACGTCGAGATTGGCTACTTCGCGCAGAACCAGGCGCAGCTGCTCGACGAGAGCCTCACGGTGTTCCAGACCATAGACAACGTGGCGCGCGGCGACGTGCGCCTCAGGATAAACGACATTCTGGGCGCCTTCATGTTCGGCGGAGAGGCGTCAGAGAAGCGCGTGGGCGTGCTCAGCGGAGGCGAGCGCAGCCGCCTGGCCATGATACGCCTGCTGCTCGAGCCGGTCAACCTGCTCATACTCGACGAGCCCACCAACCATCTTGACATGCCTTCGAAGGACGTGCTCAAGGAGGCCATACGCGCCTTCGACGGCACGGCCATAATAGTGAGCCACGACCGCGAGTTCCTCGACGGGCTGGTGACCAAGGTCTACGAGTTCGCAGGAGGCCGCGTGAGGGAGCACCTGGGAGGAATATACGAGTATCTTGGCGAAGGACGAAGGACGAAGGGCGAAGAAGCCTCCTCAAGCGAAAACGGGAAAGTGAAAAGCGGGAAATCCGATTCCTCCGCACGGCAAGAGGATCCGTCACCCATAGCCCCCCAATCCTCGGCTAAAGAGTCTTACGCCGAGCGCAAGGAACAGCAAAAGAAAATACGCCGCGCCGAGAAGGCCGTAGAGGACAGCGAGGCCAAGATAGAGCGGCTCGAGGCACGCCTCAAGGAGCTTGACGGCATACTGTGCCAGCCCGACAAGGCCTCGGACATGACCCTCGTGGCCGAGTACACCGAGACGAAGAAGACGCTCGACGAGGAGGTGGAACGCTGGGAACGGCTCTCAGAGGAGCTGGAGGAAATGAGGAAATGAATAAATTAACAATTAACAATTAAAAATTAAAAATTATCCCCTGTACATCCACGGCTCATCCGGCACATTAGGCTAATCGGGCCTATCCGCCCAACCTGGCTTCCACGGCTCATCGGGCTAATCCGGCTCATCGCCCCTATCGCTTACAATTACAATTACAAATGACATTAACTATATTATCATTATGAAAGTAAGACACATTATCCCCGTTGTGCTCTTCGCGGCCGCGCCGTTCGCGGCCGGCGCGCAGGCACAACTGAAATCGGGTATCGACCTGACCAACCTCGACACGAGCGTCAAGCCGGCCGAAGACTTCTACAAGTACGCATGCGGCGGATGGATGAAGAAGAACCCCCTGCCGGCCGCCTATTCGCGCTTCGGCAGCTTTGACCAGCTGGCGCTTGACAACAACAAGCGTATCAACTCCATCCTGACCGACCTGCTCAAGAACACTTACCAGGCCGGAACCACAGAGCAGAAACTGAGCGACTTCTACAAGCTGGCCATGGACTCCGTGCGCCGCAACAAGGAAGGCGTAACCCCGGCCATGCCGCTCATAGGCGAGATTGAGGGAGCCAAGACCGTGGCCGACCTGCGCGCGCTGCAGCTCAAGTATGCCGCGTTCGGCTACGGCGTGCCCATGGGCATAGGCTTCGGAGCCGACGAGAAGAACGCCAAGATGAACATCCTGAACATCTACCAGGGCGGACTCGTGCTCGGCCAGAAGGAGTATTACCTCGACACCGACTCGGCCACTACCGCCATACGCGAGGCCTACAAGAAGCACATCGTGCGCATGTTCAAGCTCTTCGGCTTCCCGGAGGCAGACGCCGTGAAGAAGATGGAGAACATAATGTCGATAGAGACAGCCCTGGCCAAGGTGTCAAAGTCAAGGACGGAGCTTCGCGACGTCGAGGCGAACTACAACAAGATGACACTGGAGCAGTTTGAAAGCAGCTATCCGCACGTCAACTTGACCAAGCTGCTCAACGCAGAGGGGGTCAAGACAGAGTATTTCAAGGAGATGGTGGTAGGCCAGCCCGACTTCGTCAAGGGAGCCGACGCCGTCATCGCGTCAATGACCGCCGACGGCCTGCGCGCATACATGGAGTGGGACGCGATACTCTCTGCCGCAAGCTACCTCAGCGACGAGGTGGTAGAGGCCAACTTCGACTTCTTCGGCCGCACCCTGTCGGGCCGCAAGGAGAACTATCCGCGCTGGAAGCTCGCCACGTCGCACGTCGAGGGACAGATGGGCGAAGCCCTCGGCAAGATGTACGTGGAGCGCTACTTCCCGGCATCGTCGAAGGAACGCATGCAGAAGCTCGTCAAGAATCTCCAGATATCACTGGCAGAGCGCATCGAGGCTCAGGACTGGATGAGCGCCGAGACCAAGAAGGCCGCGCTTGACAAGCTCAACTCGTTCTACGTCAAGATAGGCTATCCCGACCAGTGGAAAGACATGTCGGGGCTTACAATCGACCCGAAGCTCTCGTTCTATGAGAACGTGCAGAGGTGCCGCCTGTTCTGGGACAAGTGGAACATCGACTACCGCGCCGGCAAGCCCGTGGACAAGGAGGAGTGGTTCATGACTCCGCAGACGGTCAACGCCTACTATAACCCCACGACCAACGAAATCTGCTTCCCGGCCGGAATACTCCAGGTGCCCTTCTTCGACCCCACGGCCGACGACGCGTTCAACTACGGAGCCATCGGCGTGGTGATAGGACACGAGATGACACACGGATTCGACGACCAGGGACGCCACTATGACAAGAGCGGCAACATGACCGACTGGTGGACGGCCTCGGACGCGGAGAACTTCAACAAGCGCGCCGAGAAGTACGCCGAGTTCTTCTCAGCCATAAAGGTGCTGCCCGACCTCAACGCCAACGGAAAGCTCACCCTTGGCGAGAACCTGGCCGACCACGGAGGCCTTGAGGTGGCGTTCAACGCATACAAGCATGCTACCAAGGACGCGCCGCTCGGCACCATCGACGGACTCACTCCCGACCAGCGCTTCTTCCTGGCTTATGCCGGAGTGTGGGCCGGAAACATAACCGAGGAAGGCATACGCCAGCTCACCAAGATGGATCCGCACTCTCTCGGCGAATGGCGCGTGAACGGCGCCTTGCCGCACATCAACGCATGGTATGACGCGTTCAACGTAAAGCCCAGCGACAAGATGTACCTGCCGGAGGATGAGCGTCTGAAACTCTGGTAACCAGAACCCCAACAAGCGCTAAGAGTCAAGAAAGCCATGCCCGGCCGCTGGTTTTCTTGACTCTTAACTTTTTATCCACTTACACTTACAAATGACAACAAAGAACAAAGCCCGCGCCCTGATTGAGCGCCTTGGCAGGCTCGTCATGCGCCTGGCAAACCTTGCAGTGCCAAGGAAGTGTGCAATGTGCGGATGCCGCCTGGCCATAGGCGAGCACACGATATGCTCGGCATGCGACATGGACCTGCCAAGAACACGCTACCAGGAAAATCCATACAGCAACGACATGGCCAAACTCTTATGGGGACGCATGCCGGTGGAAAGGGCGGCGGCACTGTTCTTCTACAAGCCCCACTCCGCATCGAGCCGGATAATCCACAATCTGAAATATTCCGGCCACCCAGAGACAGGCGAACTCATGGGACGCATGGCCGCCGCGGAATTCGCCGCTCACGGCTTCTTCGACGGCGTGGACGCCATAGTACCCGTGCCGCTCGCAAGGAAAAGGATGCGCGAACGGGGGTATAACCAAGCATTCGAGATAGCACGCGGAATAAGCGCGGTGACACGAATGCCAATAATAGACAAAGCCGTAATAAGAGAATCGTTCAAGGGAAGCCAGACAAAGATGAACCGCTGGCAAAGAAACGAGAACGTCGAAGGGGTGTTCTCGCTCGTTGACGGCTCCGCCCTGACAGGAAAACACATACTCATAATAGACGACGTGGTGACCACCGGCGCAACCGTAGTGTCGTGCGCCCGTGAGCTCATGAAGGCCGGGGACGTGAGATTCAGCGTGATGTCGCTGGGATTTACGAAAGGGTGAGAAGGTGAGAAGGTGAGAAGGTGGGAAGGTTAGAAATGAAGGCATAAATCATTTTCTCACCTTCCCACCTTCTCACTTTCTCACTTTCTCACCTTCTCACCTTTCATAATATTTCCGCATACTTCTTGTGCCCTTTGGCGTAATATTGCCAAAGGATGGAACGGGGGTATATGCCAACAACATCACCAGCCACTCTCCTGCCCTGCACCTCGCGCCTTACCTCACGATATTCGGGAAGCCATTTCTTGAAAGCCCTGCGTCCGTTCAATATGGCCTTGAAATCGCCCGTCCTTCCGGCAAGCAAAGCCTGGAACGCCGCCACATAATCCAGCACAAGGCGCACACGCATGACATGGCGAAGCTCCCTGTCGGACAGGTTCTTGTAAAGCATCGTAAGGTTGTTACGGAAGTTAAGGTAAGTCTTCGTCGGATTGTTCTTCGGAAGCGTCCCCCCGCCTATGTGGAAAACATAGCTGTCAGGTATGCAATATATCTTCTTTCCCATAAGCCGAAGACGCCAACACAAGTCTATCTCCTCGCTATGGGCGAAGAAACGCGCGTCAAACCCTCCGGCAAGCCTGAAATCGCTCGCGCGCACCACCATGCACGCACCCGTGGCCCACAACACCTCGGCCGCATAATCATACTGGCCGTCATCGTTCTCAACAGTGTCAAATATGCGCCCCCTACAAAACGGGTAGCCGTAACGGTCAATATATCCGCCGCACGCCCCGGCATACTCGAACGCGTCACGATTCTTCTCGGACAACAACTTAGGCTGGCATGCCGCCACATCAGCATGGTTGTCCATAAATTCCACCAAAGGAGTAAGCCAATGGTGGGACACCTCCACGTCGGAATTGAGCAGGACGTAATACTCTGCGTCCACCTGTTCAAGCGCGCGGTTGTATCCTTCGGCGAACCCCCAGTTCTTCTCCAACACGATGATGCGCACCTCGGGAAAGTGCATCTTCAGAACCTCGAGCGAGTTATCCGTAGAGGCATTGTCAGCCACATACACCACGGCCTCGCCGCGCGAGAAGTCAAGCACACTGGGCAAAAAACGCGTGAGCATCTCAACGCCGTTCCAATTCAGAATAACAATAGCGGTCTTGTCCATATCAGAGTATTGCTTTAAGTGCGGTCTTGTCATGATTAAAACCGCCAAGTTTCACTTTGACTATCTGGTTGTCAAGGCTCTCGTTCGCCGGAGAGGAAGGCAATTCCACACGTATGTAGTTGCGCGTGAAGCCGTGCATGGCGCGTCCTCGCGTGGCCTTTTCAAACAAGACTTCCGCCTCCGAGCCGACATGCCTGGCGTAAAACGCCTCCGTTTTCTCGTCAGACAAGTCCAGAAGGCGCTTCGAACGCGCCTTCTTGTCCTGCTCTGAAACAACATAAGGAATCTTCAACGCCGCCGTGCCAGGGCGCTCCGAATAAGGGAACACGTGCAACTGAGTCACGTCCAAAGACTTCAAGAACCCGTATGTCTCCTCAAACAGCTCTGGCTTTTCGCCTCTCGTGCCCACCATCACGTCGACTCCTATAAAGGCGTCAGGCATGACCTTCTTTATAAGTTCAATCTTATGGGCGAACAACTTGCTGTCATAACGCCTGTGCATAAGGCGCAGCACTTCGTCAGAACCGCTTTGCAAAGGTATGTGGAAATGAGGCATGAACGCCCTGCTGCCCGCACAATACTCTATAAGCCCGTCATCAAGCAAGTCTGGCTCGATGCTGCTTATCCGGTATCGGCTGATTCCCTCCACTCCGTCAAGAGCCTTCACCAGGTCAATGAAGCTCTCGCCCGTCGTCTTGCCGAAGTCGCCTATGTTCACACCGGTAAGCACGATTTCCTTTCCGCCCTCATCCGCAGCCTGCCGCGCCTGGGCTACAAGCGACTCTATGCCAGGGTTGCGGCTGAAGCCTCGGGCATAAGGAATGGTGCAATACGTACAAAAATAATCGCACCCGTCCTGCACCTTGAGGAAATAACGCGTGCGGTTGCCCCTTGAGCAACTCGGTGCAAACGTCTTTATGTCCTTCGTCTTAACCGTATGATGGATGTGAAGAGACGCGTCCTGCTTTCCTCCAGACCACGCCTCGGACAGGAACTGTATCAGATTCGCCTTCTCGTTGGCTCCAAGCACAAGGTCAACCCCGTCTATCCGTGCCACCGTCTCGGGCTTCAACTGGGCATAACATCCCGTCACTACCACAAACGCCCCCGGGTTATTACGCACCATGCGGTGTATAGCCTGACGGCATTTATGGTCGGCCACTTCTGTCACCGAACATGTGTTTATGATACAAATGTCGGCATCCTTGTCGACGGTGCGCACTCCCATCTCTCCCAACAACCGCCCAAAGGTGGATGTTTCGGAAAAATTCAACTTGCAGCCAAGTGTAAAATAAGCGGCAGACTTGCCTTGAAAAGCCGATGTGTCAATCATTTCATATCTTACATACACCCCGGCCTCCACAAGAAAGACCAAGGCGTTACACCTTATACCTTATTATATTAATAACTTGCCAACACAAGCCGGAAAACAAGAAAGGCATTCACGTTTCCAACGGTGTCGGTTGCATGGCGCAAAGGTAATAAAAAAAGTCGAAATAAGTGTCCGTTTACAACACTTCTTAATGCCAGGCAAAAGTTTAACAGTCATTAGCACTTTGTATTTATTTGATTTTCAAACACTTACAAAAAAGTTACAAGAACATATCGAAAAAAAAGCATAAAAAGAGAACAACGTATCAAAAAAATACTTACCTTTGCAGCGTTTTAATAAACAAATGATTGTTTTACAGATTTAAAAAGCAAAGAAAATGAAAAAGTTAGTTTTAATGTTCGTAGCTATCGCAGCTATTTCATTCGCATCTTGTGGCAACAAAACAGCCAACACTGAGGCTGCTGACACTACAGCAACTGACACTGCAGTTGTAGACACTCTTGACAGCATCTCTGCTGACACTACTGCAACTGACACAACTGTTGCCGAGTAATTAGCTACAACAATTAAAAGCATGGAAAACCGCAGGACTAAGTCTTGCGGTTTTTTCGTTGCCTTACCGAGCCACATTACGCATAAGAACAGGCGGCAATCTCCCGTGCTGGAGATGCCGCCTGTTACAATATCATAAAGGCAGAAACGCCTAAAGCCTGAACTTCAAGCACTCGCTTATGCGCTGCATAGTGGTGAGCCTGGTGGGCACGAGCGGCAGGCGGAGCACATTCTCTATCATGCCCATCTCATGGAGCATGGCCTTCACTCCGGCCGGATTGCCGTCAACGAAAAGCAAGTTGAACAGGTCGGTGAACTTATGGTGTATCTTGCGTGCGCTCTCTATTTCGCCGTTCATCTCAAGGCGTATCATGCGAGAGAACTCCTTGGGAAGAGCGTTGCCTATCACAGAAATGACTCCGGCCGCGCCGCACGCTATCATCGGGAACGTCAAGGCGTCGTCGCCGCTTATGACGTCAAACGTGTCCGGCTTGTTCTTTATTATCTCGTCAACCTGCTCAAGGCTTCCGGCCGCTTCCTTAATTCCAACGATATTAGGGCAATCATGGGCAAGACGCAATGTGGTCTCCGCCTTCATGTTCACTCCGGTACGCCCCGGGACATTGTAAAGCACGACTGGCATTTTGGTTGCGGCTGCTATCGTCTTGAAGTGCTGGTAGAGCCCTTCCTGAGACGGTTTGTTATAATACGGGCATACGCTCAGCACGCCGTCTATGCCGGAAAAGTCTCCGGTCTGCAACTCGTTCACCACATCCGCGGTATTGTTGCCGCCACAACCCATAAGTATAGGCACCTTGCTGCCGGCCATTTCAACAACCATCTGCTTTATCTTCGACTTCTCGTCCCTTGTCAAAGTGGGAGTCTCACCCGTTGTAGCAAGGATACAAAAGAAGTCGGCACCGCCGGCAAGCTGATAAGCTATAAGCTTCTTCAACGCCTGATAATCAACCGAGCCGTCGGCCGTAAACGGCGTAACAAGGGCAATACCAAGCCCTTTGAATATGTTATGTGCCATAAAATTATGCTTATTTCATTATAATCGAATGCAAAAATACTATTTTTACATCAAAAAGCAAAATTTTCAGCAAACAAGTTGACAAGTAACGAACCGACATGGGGATTGACGAACATGGCGTACCACCTGTCCGTCAGTCTACTTGTCTGCCAAAACTATCTTGAGCCGATGTAAAGGAACAGCATGCCGAGAAGCACAAGCACGAGGTCTACGACTTTGCTCTTCAGATTCTTCTCATGCAACAACACCGCTCCGAAGAGGAAAGACACGACCACGCTGCCGCGCCTTACCATCGAGACTATGCTTATCATCGCTCCGGGTATGCTAAGGGCGTAAAAATACACGAAGTCGGCCGCACAGAGGAAGACGCTTATCAGTATTATGCACCAGTCCCAACGAAACGGCGTGGTGTGCCTGCGCTTGGGCCACCAAAGCAGCATCAGCATCGCTCCCATCATGAAGCATTGGTAAATGTTGTACCAGCTCTGCACGGTCATGCGGTCGAGCCCCACTCCGCCATGGCTCGCCGGAGCCATGAGGTACTTGTCGTAGAGGCCGCTCACCGCGCCGAGCAGGGCGGCCAGCACTATGAAGTATATCCAGCGGTCGTGCTTGAAGTCTATGCCTTCTTTCTTGCCGCTGCGGCTAAGCATGAAGAACGACGCCACGGCCAGCGCCACGCCTATCCACTGGTAGACGTTAAGGCGCTCGCCGAACACTATGAACGCTCCCACGAGCACCATCACCGGGCGCGTGGCGTTGATGGGGCCTACGATGGTAAGGGGCAGGTGCTTCATGCCGAAATAGCCGAACACCCACGAGGCCAGGACTATGAGGCTCTTCAGGATGATGTACTTGTGCACGTCCCATCCTCCGGCCGGAACGTAAAACATGGTGCCGTCGAGCAGACCGGTGGTGGCCGACAGGGCTATGAACGGCAGGAATATCAGCGATGAGAACAACGTGTTGAGAAACAGCACGGGGATGACGGCGTTGCCGTCGAGCGACTTTTTCTTGAACGAGTCATAAAACCCGAGCAACGCCGCAGAAAGAAATGCTAATAGTAACCACATAAATTTTTTAATGAAGAGTTAAGAATTAAGAGTTAAGAATTAAGAGTTAAGAATTAAGAGTTAAGAATTAAGAAAATATACCTGCATCGGTAATTTTCTTAATTCTTAACTCTTAACTCTTAATTTCCAACTCTCCGTATTCAATGTTTTCCAGGAACAACGCGCAGGCCGGAACGCTGTCGCCGGCTCCCGAACGCGAGCGTCCCTCGATTATTTTCCTGAAACCTTCGAGGCCGATGCGTCCGCGGCCCACGTCTATAAGCGTGCCCACAATGGCGCGCACCATGTTGCGCAGGAAGCGGTTGGCCGTTATCACGAAGTGCCATGTGTACTCGCCGTCTCTCACCCACCGTGCTTCGGCCACCTTGCACAACGTCGTCTTTACGTCGGTATGGCTCTTGCAGAACGCCGCGAAGTCGTCGTATTCAAGCAACAGGGCCGCCGCCCGGTTCATCATGTCAAAGTCAAGATTGTAAAACATCTCGCACGAATAAGCCCTGCGGAACGGGTCGCGGCGCGTATGCACATAATAACGGTACGTGCGCGAGACGGCGCTGAAGCGTGCGTGCATGTCGGCCGGCACACATTCAAGCCTGTCGGCGGCCATGTCCCTGGGCAGAATCCTGTTCAGCCTGTACACCGTCTGGCCGCAATCCAGCCCCTCGGCCGCGTCGAAATGGGCCACCATCATGCGCGCGTGCACCCCGGTGTCGGTGCGTCCGGCGCCCACCACCGGCACATCCTCGCGCAGCAGCGTGGACAAAGCCCTCTGCAACTCGCCCTGCACCGTGCGCCCGCCGGGCTGCACCTGCCAGCCGTGATACGCCGTGCCGTCATACTTCAAATAAAGGAAATATCTTTGCATCTGCCCTGTTCTTAGTCTAAAACCGGGTGCAAAAGTACAAAAAATATCCGAAAAACGACACACGCGGAGAACAAGATTAAAGATGACGGGCGGCAAGCCTGCACGCCTTTCCACTGCAGAGGATCAGCTTTTTGTAAGCCATTGACATCCAACGGATTACACGCTCCGTTCCAAAAGGCCGCAAAACGCCCTGCAAAAGACCCTCTTTCACACGATGAAAGGGCCTCTTTTGCAGGACGTTTTGCGGCCTTTTGCATTTCAGCACGCTCAAAGACGGAATACAAGCCATGCCAGCGCCATAGCGCCTTCAGTCCACACCGATGACACATATAAGCTGTTTTTCGCCGAAAAGTACGGAAAAACATCACTATTATGGAAAAAAAGTCTTAAATTTGTCGCCAAAACATAAAGAGACAAAACGCAAACAACCATGGTGGAAATATCATACCATTTGCTCCGTTTTTTCCTGAAACTGCTGTCATACATTCCCTTCCGTGTGCTTTACGCCATGTCTGACGGTGTGTTTTACCTGTTATATTACGTCGTAGGCTACCGCCGCAAGATAGTGCGGCAGAACCTTACCGAGTCTTTCCCAGGGAAGGGAATCCACGAAATCAAGCACATAGAAAAGAGCTTTTACCACTTTTTCACGGACATGTTCTTCGAGAGCTGCAAGCTGGCATCCATGTCGCGTGAAGAAATAAGGCGTCGCATGGCGTTCAAGAACGTTGAGGAGGTCAACTCGATGCTGCGCAGCGGAAAGTCGGTAGCCGTATATTTAGGGCACTACGGCAACTGGGAATGGGTTTCGTCCATGCCCCTATGGCTTGAAAAGGGCACCATCGGCGCACAAATCTACCATAAGCTGCGCAACAAGAGCATGGACCGCCTGATGCTTCACATACGCGAACGCATGGGCGCCGTCAGCGTTAACATGCACAAGACGGCGCGCTACATCACCGAACTGGCCGCCGCCGGAAAGGTATGCACCATCGGCTTCATAGCCGACCAGTCGCCCAGGAAGAAGGAGTCGCGCCACTTCCTGCACTTCCTCAACCATAACGCGCCCGTACTCACAGGCACGGAGAAAATCATAAAGCATTACGGATACGAGGCATTCTACCTTGACGTACGAAGAACCAGACGCGGATATTACGAGGCTGAGTTCGTCAAAATGCACGACGCCCCAAGCTCGCTGCCCGACTTCGAACTGACCGCCCTATACTTCAAACACCTTGAACGGGCAATCATGCGGCAGCCGGAACTGTACCTGTGGACACACAGGCGCTTCAAGCATGCCGTGAAAATGGAATCATAAACAAAACAAGAAGCTTTCACACAACATGGACATAGATTTTGTAATCACATGGGTTGACATGAACGACCCTAAGTGGCAGGCTGATTTTGCGAAGTATTCCGGCAACAAGGACAACACCAGGAACGGAGTGTCAGAGGCTCGCTTCCGCGACTACGGATTCCTGAAATACTGGTTCCGCGGAGTGGAAAAGTTCGCCCCCTGGGTAAGGAAGATTCATTTCGTTACCAGCGGACAAAAGCCGGAATGGCTCGACGAGAGCAACCCGAAAATCAACCTTGTAAGCCACAAGGACTATATTCCAACGCAGTTCCTGCCAACATACAACTCAGTGGTCATCGAGCGATACCTGCACAAGATACCCGGCCTGGCCGAACACTTCGTATATTTCAACGACGACTTCTACATAATAAACAGCATCGGGCCTGAACGCTTCTTCCGCAACGGACTGCCCTGCGACATATCCGTGTTCCAATACAACCCGTCATGGTCGCAATGGTACAAGAGGATAAAGAACAACCTCAAGATAATCAACCGCCATTTCGACAAAAAGGAAGTGATGAAGCGGCACCACGACAAATGGTTCTGCAAGGATTACGGCTCAAAGGCGCGCCTGAACTACCTGCTCAAGCCCTATGGGAAATTCATCACCCTGCGCACCCCGCACAACGCCCAGCCCTACCTGAAGTCAACCTTCGAGGAGGTGTGGGCCGCGGCCGGACAGGAGCTTACCGAGACCTCGGCCAACCGCTTCCGCGCACTTACCGACTATACGCCCGAGCTTTTCCGCACATGGCAGATATGCAGGGGAAACTTCGAGCCGTACAACACATACCGCGACACCAAGATGTTTCCCCTCATGGTGCGCCCCAAGCAGGCCGTCAGGGCCATACACGACCAGACATACAAGCTCGTCTGCCTGAACGACAACGTACACATACGCAACTACGCGCAGGTGATGGAGAACATACGCAACGCCTTCGAGCACATACTCCCGGAAAAGTCAAGCTTTGAATTGTAACAAACACGAGCAATGAAGAAAGTTTACGCGGAAATAATAGCCGGCATGATACCATGCAAAATGGCGCGCAACCGCTGGCGCGGACTGCTGCGCTACGGAGTTTTCAAAGCACTAAGACTGATGTGCCGGCTACACCATAACCACTCCCTGCCACAATATTACCTGGCGGTCTGCGCCATAGCCAAGGACGAAGGCCCATACTTCAAGGAATGGATAGAATGGCACTGCAAGCAGGGCGTTGACAAATTCTACGTGTATGACAACGAAAGCACGGACTGCACGAAGGAAGTGCTTGAGCCATACATAAAGTCGGGACTTGTGGAATACACTTATTTTCCTGGCTACAGGATGCAGCTGGCCGCATATGACGACTGCATAGACAAGCACCGCTTCGACACACGGTGGATCGCTTTCATCGACTTGGACGAGTTCATAGTCCCCGTAAAAGACAAGAATATTGCAGAATTCCTTAGCCGGTTTGAAGGATTCCCGGCCGTAGAGATAAACTGGCTGATATACGGAAGCGGCGGAGCCAAGGCCAAAGAGCCGGGCACGATGATGGAACGCTTCAAACGCCACGCCACGCCCGGCCATTATCTCAACCGCCATGTGAAGAGCATCGTGAATCCGCGGCGCGTGTTCACCATGACGGGATGCCACGAGGCAGCACGCATTTCAGGCCGCGCGGCCGACTCTCACGGCAATCCCATTAAAAAGAATTTCCGTGAGCGCGAACCGCAACAAGACGTAATCCGCATAAACCATTACGCCGTAAGGTCTTACGAAGAGTTCTTGGAAAAGCAAGCACGGGGAAGAGCCAGCGGCACAAACAGGACAGTTCCCGACAGATATTTCGCCAAATACGACCTCAACGACATCGAGGAAGCCTGAAAGTCACTTCTCGAACTGTGACTTCTCAGGGAAACGCTTGTCCAAGTAAGCCTTCTCCCTTTCCCTGTCCTCGTCTCTTGCGTATTGCGAATCGTTCATGCAGAACAGTATGGGGTTGTACCTTTCCAGCTTGGCGTAATGACTCTCATTCTGTATGTGTAGCCTGAACGATGTCCTGCGTGTGACATAATGCAGATGCGCACGCTTCTCGGCCAACGCCACATAAGAATAAATGTTCCTCTGCACATCGTCCGCGCTACGGACATGATGCGTCAACATAGCTCCTATCTCGTTCTTGAACACCTCGCCCACATGCCTGTAGTCGCTCTTCAGGTAAGCATCGATGTTATGATGGGTCTTGCCTCCGTAATATATGCCATACCTTTTCTCGACCAGCTCGGCGGAATTACGTATGGCCTGAACATAGTTGCTCAACGCCTTGCCTTGCACTTTCTCTTTGAACCACAAGGTGAATTTCCTGAACGGCCTGCGGTTAAAACGTATTATCGGCAAGCCGTCAGCTGCAAAAAAGGTAGCCGGAGTGACCGGCCTGTTGATGAACATGTCGTCGTTGGCATAAAGGAAATGCTCGGACAATCCGGGTATTTTATAAAGGAAATGCTCTATCAATCTTGAGTTGAAACACGGCAGGCTGACTTCAGGAAGAATCTCCTTATGGTCGACAATCCTAATCTTTGGATTTGAAGTATCAAGCCACTTCGGCACCTGGTTGTCGGTCACAATGAATATCTTGCGTATCCACGGGGCGTACATCTCGACCGAGCGCAGGCTGTATTTAAGCTCGTCATTGTCCGAATAACGGCCCTTGCAGTTTACGGCCGACTTGTCTTCCGTCTTCCCGATGCACGCATTATGCTTTGCCAGCCACTGCGGATCGTTGCCGTCAACCCAAAGATATACCATGTCTATGTCCATTTTCTTTTATCGTTCTGGTTGTTTTTATTTTTCAAATTCCGACTTTTCAGGAAACCGTTTTTCCAAATACGCCTTTGCCTTCATGCGGTCTTCATCCGTAGCATACTCAGAATCGTTCATGCAGAAAAACATCGGGCGGAGCCTGTCGAGCCTTGCATAATGCCTGTCCTTGTGTATCTCGACGTGCAGAGACTCCTTTCCCGTAACGTAACGCAGCCGCGCACGCTTCTCGGCCAACGGCACATAAGAGAATACTATGCGCTGAACGTCGTCATCGCTACGCATCCTGTTCTTGCGGTTTGCCATGAACTCCTCATTCATAACGTCTTCGGCAACGTGCCTGTAGTCGCGTTTCAGGTAAGCGTCGATGTTGTGATGCGGCATTCCCGTGTAATAAACTCCATACTTCTTCTCCACAAGACGCGCGGCCAAGGCTATCGTCGCACTGTAGTTTTTCAGAGGATTACGGCATATACGCTCGCGCCAGAACCAGCGCAACTTCCTCAAAGGCTTGCGCGTAAGCCTTACTATGGGAAAGCCGTCACGGGTGAAGAAGTCGCCTGGCGTGGCTTCCTTGTTAAGATACATGTCATCGTTGGCATACAAGAAACGCTCTGCCAACCCGGGGATGCGATACAGATAATGTTCTATAAGGCACGAGTTGAAGCATGGAAGACTCTCCTCGGGCATAATCTCTGTATGATCTACTATCTTGACCTTCTGGTTTGACACGTCCAGCCATGCCGGCACTTGCCCGTCTGTGACTATGAACACACGGCGTATCCATGGCGCATACACCGCCACCGACCGCAGGCTGTATTTCAGTTCATCATTATCGGCGTAACGACCTTTACAATTCTCAGGCATATCTTTTTCCACACTGCCTATTAAAGCGTTGCGTTTTGCCTGCCATACAGGGTCGCTGCCGTCTACCCATAGATAAACAAGGTCTATTGCTTCAGGATTATTTTCCATCTTCCAGTCTTTGTCTTATTATCGGATACTTTTCAAGAACAGCCTTCATCACGGCTGAATTGCGGTCGACTCCCGACCTGAAGTTGACAAGTTTCAACGAAAGCTCGCGCGGCTTATCAAGCTCGCGCGGCTTACGCTTGCCGAACGGAACTGGCACTATCTTCGTGCCGTTGACCACGGCAGCCGCCCAGAACCATATATCGTCTGTCGTAGGGGCAATTTTCGTGAACAAGTCAACGTCAAGCATTTCTTTTTTCAGGCAATGCGGCGGATACAACACGCCGCCGACTCCGGTCTGAAGATTGTCATATCCGGCATGTATCCGCTTAGTCAGGAAATGATACCACTTGTACTTTTTCCATTGCCTGTAAGGAACGTCCAGTCTGATATGTCTGACGCGATGCGCCAATACGGCATCAGGCAACTGCTTATGCAAGCGCAACAGGCCGCGCAGCATGTTCCTGTCGTAAGCCGCGTCGTCGTCAATCGTCACGATGACCGCGTCAGGAAAATCAGCCAACGCTGGGATAAGCTTACGATATGAGCGTATATCGCGGTTATAATTACGTATCTCGAATATCGGATTTGCCGCAGCCAAGTCCGACAGTTCTTGCGGTATGCCGTTCTCGCCAAATTGAGAAAATGTGAGATAAAGAACTATCTTATCGGGAAGGACGGAGCCGTGCAGAACAGACCTTATGGCCTGCACTGCGTATGGTATGGCCTCAGGGAACGAGGTCAAAGACACGATGACCCGCTCTCCAGCAATCTTCTTATTCATTTTCAACAGCCTTTTTAATTTCCGGATACTTCACAAATATCGCCTCCAGCGCGGCCGCGTTGCGGTCGGTGCCGGTCTTGAAGTTGCTTGTCTTGAGCGAAAGCTCGCGCGGCTTGCCCAGTCCGCGCGGCTTGTTGTGGCCGAAGGGCACGGGCACAATCGGCGTGCCGTTGGCCACGGCGGCCGCCCAGAACCATATGTCGTCTGTCGTTGGGGCCATGCTGGTGAACAGCTCCGCGTCAAGCATTTCAGCTTTCAGGCTGTGCGGCGGATACAGTATGCCGCCAACGCCAGTCCCTATGTTGGTGAAACCTGAATGTATCCTCTTGAAAAGGAAGTGGTACCACCTGTATTTCCGCCACCGGCGGTAAGGCTCGCCCGGCTTCATCAGCTTGGCGCGGTGCGCCAGAACAGCGCCTGGCATCTGTCCGTGCAGGCGCAAGAGGTCGCGAAGCATGTTCTTATGATAGCGCACATCGTCGTCAACCGTCACTATGACGGCGTCGGGAAAATCCTGCAATGCAGGAACAAGCTTGCGGTATGAGCGTATGTCGCGGTCGTAGTTGCGTATCTCGAACACCGGGCTGGCGTTGGCCAGCTCGATGAGTTCCTGCGGAAGTCCGTCATCGCCGAACTGCGAGAACGTGAGATAAAGCACCAGCTTGTCAGGAAGCACAGAGCCGTCCAATATGGATCTGACGGCTCCCGCGGCATATTTTATCGCCGCCGGAAATGATGTCATAGACACTATGACTTGCTGTTTACGTAAGTTCGCATCCATGCTGTTGTAACCAAATCTATACTTGCAAAGAACAAAGGTAATACAAAAAAGCGAGATAACAGGCATTTGGCGGCGAAAATGATTGAAAATAACATTTGCCGGCACGGCAGCGCACATCAAACCATTTTACGGTTAACGGCCTTTCGCCTTGTAAAAGGCCGTCTTTCAGCGTGTCAAAGGCCGTCTTTTAGAAGTCAAAAGGCGGCCTTTTGCAAAGCCATGCGTAACCGCCTGTGACACAGGCCATTACGAAACAGGAAACAAAAGCCGTGGAAGCGCGCCGCATAGACAGTCTATGCGGTGCGCCCCCACGGCTCAAACGTTGTGTTAATAAAACGTGCGTTCGGCATGAGGAATCATCTTTCCAATTATAGAAATTCTTACCGCTTTGCTTTTCTGCCGCCCAATGGCAAGTCGTCATTCCGCTGAAAAGCGGAATCCAGAAAGCGCCCATAGGTATAAGCTGCCTTTGTCTTTTCGACTGGATTCCGCTTTTCAGCGGAATGACGACTTGCCACCGACTAGCAAAAAAACTGAAAGTGTGATATTCCTGTTATGCCGAACTCCCAGTAATAAAGTCTTATAATACTCTTGTCATGCCTTACAGGCAGACAAGACTGACAAAAAACATGTCTGTATCAGAACTCGCTGGTGAAGTGGAAGCGTATGTGCTTGAAGTCCTGCTGCGCCATCTGGAGCACGTATCCTGAGTCGGCCAGGAACACGTCGCGGCCGTCCTTGTCCTTGGCCATGTACTGGTACTTGCGCTTCTTGAAGGATTCAAGCTCCTGCGGGTCGTCAGAGTCTATCCAGCAGGCCTTGTACAGATGCACCGGCTCCCAACGGCACTTGGCTCCGTACTCGTTTTCGAGGCGGTACTGTATGACCTCAAACTGCAGCTGACCCACCGTTCCTATGATTTTGCGGCCGTTGAACTGGTTGACAAACATCTGCGCCACGCCCTCGTCCATAAGCTGGTCTATGCCCTTGGCCAGCTGCTTTGACTTCATTGGGTCGTCGTTCTCGATGTACTTGAACATCTCGGGCGAGAACGAGGGTAGTCCGCGGAAGTGCAGCAGCTCGCCGTCGGTGAGCGTGTCGCCTATCTTGAAGATGCCGTTGTCGGGCAATCCTACTATGTCTCCGGGCCAGGCCTCGTCGATGGTGCTCTTGCGCTGGGCCATGAACTGCGTAGGAGACGAGAAGCGGACGGTCTTGCCCAGGCGCACGTGCAGGTAGGGCTTGTTGCGCTCGAAGCGGCCGCTGCACACCTTGCAGAAGGCTATGCACGAGCGGTGGTTGGGGTCAATGTTGGCCGTTATCTTGAATATGAAGCCCGTGAACTTGGGCTCTTCCGGCTCAACCATGCGTTCCTCGGCCTTCGTGGGACGCGGACTTGGGGCTATCTCAACAAAGCAATTGAGCAGTTCCTGCACGCCGAAGTTGTTAAGCGCGCTGCCGAAGAACACCGGCGCCACCTCGGCCGAACGGTAGTCCTCAACATTGAACTCCGGGTAAACACCGTCCACAAGCTCAAGATCTTCACGCAGTTTGGCCGCGTCGGCCTCGCCAACGTGAGCCTCCAGCTCATCGCTCGCAATGTCAACCTCAACCTTCTCGGTGACACGTTGCTTGTCGGGCGTGAACAGGTCGAGCTTGTTCTCGTAAATGTTGTAAACGCCCTTGAACTTCGCTCCCTGGTTGATGGGCCACGACAGGGGGCGCACCTTTATCTCGAGTTCCTGCTCCAGCTCGTCAAGAAGGTCAAAGGGGTCGCGCCCTTCGCGGTCCATCTTGTTGATGAAGATTATCACCGGCGTGTTGCGCATACGGCACACGTTCATCAGCTTGCGCGTCTGCGCCTCCACGCCCTTGGCTCCGTCCACTACGATTATGGCCGAGTCAACAGCCGTAAGCGTGCGGTAAGTGTCTTCGGCGAAGTCTTGGTGACCAGGCGTGTCAAGTATGTTGACCTTGTAACCTTCATAGTCAAACTCCATGACCGACGTGGACACGGATATTCCGCGCTGTTTCTCTATGTCCATCCAGTCAGACGTTGCCGTCTTGCGTATCTTGTTGTTCTTCACCGCTCCGGCCACCTGTATCTGTCCTCCGAAAAGAAGGAACTTCTCGGTAAGCGTGGTCTTACCCGCGTCAGGGTGAGATATGATGGCGAACGTGCGCCGTCTTTCGATTTCCTTGTTCATTTTTTTAAGTTTAAGAAGTTATTGGAGTTAAAGAAGTCGCAGCCATTACCGACTAAAGACGGCGGCATGAAGCGATTTAACTTCTCAATATTTTCACGCATTCTTCAAGGCTGTCCGCAATATCATTCACGGACAACCGGTCGGTTATGCCAAGTTCGCTACTTTCCGTATTGAAAAAGCATGTTGTCCGTAATTATCCTCAAACTGCCTTATCTCGTTGCCCGACTGGCCGTTGACGCCAGTAATAAGTATGTTCATTTTTATTTGCGGTTATGAGGTTTGGTGGTTGTAAGGTTTTACGGTTATAACACTTGGAGCCGTCGTGCGGACACATGGAACCAGCCATTGCCATAAAACCGTACAAGCGTAAAACTTGCATTCAATCAAATTCAAGCGGCTCTTCCTTGTCTTTCAGATAATAATCGGAAAGCATGCCGACAAAAGTGCTTATCTCCTTAATTGCATGTTCCGTATCGGGACTGATCTTTTTCTTCTGCAAACGCAGCATCATCACACCGTAAAGAGCATTGAAACACGTCTCGATCTCAGTCTCTCCATTGTCGGCTCCGCGCTTGCGCAATTCCACAATGAAAGGCAAAACCTTATAATACTCACTGTTATAAAACGGGAACTTTGTGCTTTGCAACAACTGGGCGTTGAGCTCGACAAGCTGCTGCATCACGATTTTGTTTATTTGCAGATGACCTTTCTCACGGCATCCCTCTTGGTTCATCATCCTCACAAGGTTTCCATACCAGTCGGTCATATCCTCTTTCTGCTCGTCAGAACATTCAAACCGGTCAATATACTCACGACGGATGCGTCCCAAGTTGCACCCGTAAGCACGTATCAGGTCTTCCACCTGCCACATGTAAAGCAAATACTCAGCTATGTTCTTTTTACGTAAATCCTGCGATATGAACATCTTTCTATCAATTGACAAACAAACAAGACACAAGCAGGCAACATGCACGGAAACACAAATTGCCAGCTTGCACCTTACCTGCTAATAATGAAATGTATACAAATTGAACACAGTCCCGACGAGCACAATCAATGAAAAAATCATGACAATGCTGCCGATGATTTTATTAATAATCACAATGCTGCTGTTGTCGAATTTTCCTCTTACCTTGTCTATCAGCCATGTCAGCCCGAACCACCACAACAACGCCCCACAGATGATGCTGAAATAACCTATGCACATGTGCAAAGGATGTTTCGGAATGACAAATGCGAACTGTGCGAACGCCGCCATGAACAGGAAAATTATGAGCGGATTGGAGAACGTGACAAGAAAAGCCGTGACTCCGTTATGAATCAGCGTGCCCTTCTTGTTGCCGCTTACATGGATTTTTTTCGTAGGATCTGAACGGTAACAATATATTCCGAAAGCCATCAGCATCACGCTTCCGGTAATCTGCAAGATGAAACGGTTATGGTTATTGTTTATCAGGTCCATCACAAAACTCATGCCGAAGCCTGTTATCAGCGCATAAATGAAGTCGCTGACCGTGGCGCCAATACCGGTGACAAACCCGTACCAGCGCCCCTTGTTCAAGGTACGCTGAATACACAACACGCCCACCGGACCCATTGGCGCCGACGCGACGATGCCGATAAGCATGCCTTTGAAAATCCAATCAAGTATGTCTAAATGAAACTGAAACGGCATAACGCGTGCAAAATTGCTAATTTTTTGCGAAAGAAACAAATTTTGCCGATAAAACTTTGTCGTATATGAGATTTTTGATACCTTTGCATTCTGTCGGCAGACAGGATTTGGCAACAACATACAAAGGCTGTCAAACCGTATTGACCACCGGTAAATTCAACAAGACTCAACATCAAATTTTTCGATATCATGATATCACAACCTTTAAAACCATACGTCATCGGACTTGACCTTGGCGGTACGAATTCAGTGTTCGGCGTAGTTGACAGCCGTGGAGACATAAAAGCCACAACGGCCATAAAGACGCAGGCATACTCGACAGTGGACGCTTACGTGGAAGCGTCAACTGAAGCCTTGCAGATAATTATTGACCAGGTGGGCGGCATCGACAAAATAAAAGCCATGGGAATAGGCGCTCCAAACGCGAATTACTATAAAGGAACGATCGAATATGCGCCAAACATTGCTTGGGCACATGAATGCATAGTTCCGCTTGCAGACATGTTCAGCAAGAAACTGGGGATTCCAGTCGCGATAACAAACGACGCAAACGCCGCCGCCATAGGCGAAATGGCATACGGCGTGGCACGTGGAATGAAAAACTTTATAGTGCTCACTCTCGGCACAGGCGTAGGTTCAGGCATCGTGATTAACGGTCAGCTTGTATACGGAAGCGACGGATTCGCAGGTGAACTGGGACATGTCATCATGCGCCGTGAGAACGGGCGTTCGTGCGGATGCGGCCGTACAGGCTGCCTCGAAGCCTACTGCTCGGCGACTGGAGTGGCACGCACGGCGCGTGAATTTCTGGCTACAACGGACACACCGTCCACCTTGCGCGGAATGGAACCGGAAAAGATAACATCTCTTGACGTATCTATAGCCGCAAGCAAAGGCGACGAACTGGCAAGAAAGGTTTACGACTTCACCGGCGAGATGCTGGGTGAGGCATGCGCAGACTTCGCCGCATTCTCATCTCCCGAGGCATTCATATTCTTTGGCGGCCTGACAAAAGCAGGCGATTTGATTATGGATCCGATAAAAAAGAGCTACGACGAACACGTACTCAACGTATTCAAAGGCAAGGCGCAATTCTTGATAAGCGGTCTCGACGGCTCGTCTGCAGCCGTTCTCGGAGCAAGCGCGATTGGCTGGGACATACAGGAACAACCTTAAACAACAGACGAACAAAAGCAGAGCGACAGGCAAACAATGGCATTTGCACCAATCCTTGCAAGACTTAAGCAAATATCATTGTTTACTTGTCGCTCGTCATTAACAAACATACAGACAAATGAACGTACAGGAAGACATCAAAAAAGCCGTCGAGACAATGCGTCAAGGCGGAGTTATACTTTACCCCACCGACACGGTATGGGGCATCGGCTGCGACGCAACAAACGCCGAAGCCGTAGCCAAAGTCTACAAGATAAAGCACAGGGACGACTCCAAAGCCCTAATCTGCCTGGTCGACTCTGATGTCAGAATGCAAAGATACGTGCGCAACGCTCCCGAAGTGGCATGGCAAATCATGGAACTGGCCACAAAGCCTACGACTGTGATATTCGACAATGCTGTGAACCTTGCGCCCAATCTCATCGCTGAAGACGGAAGCATAGCAATGCGCATCACCAAAGAACCTTTTTCAAAAGAACTGTGCTACAGATTCCAGAAACCCATCGTGTCCACAAGCGCGAACATCAGCGGAGAGCCTGCGGCAGAGAACTACAAAGACATTTCCGAAGAACTGCTTAACGCCGTAGACTATGTATGCTACAGCCGCAGGCAGGAAAAAAATCCGCACACGCCTTCGAGCATCATACGCATAAAAAACGACGGACAGGTTGAGATAATAAGGAAATGAGCCAGTAAGGCTAATCTTTACGGTTGGGAACAGTGACTCAACTGCCATCCGATACGACAAGCGGGCACAAGCACCCCCCCCAAAAAAAAGACCGTTTCCCATCAACAAAGCCAAGCATATCATACACATTTAATCCCGATACGAAACAAAGTGAGCCTCACCAGCATGGACCCAAACACTGCGCAAAGCGGACAAACGCTAATGCAACGCGTCATAAGACTACGTGAACAATACATCACCGACAAGCAGTTTACTCTCATATTAAGTTTTCTCGTTGGTCTTTTCGCCGCCGTGGCCGCTTTCATATTGCATTGGCTCATCGAAGAAATAGCCCACCTTTTAACGTCTGGATTTGACGCAAACACGTTCAACTGGCTATATCTCATATACCCTGTAATCGGAATTTACATCACCTCCCTATTCGTGCGCTATGTCGTAAAAGACGAGATAAGCCACGGCATAACGCGCATCCTTTACGCCATAAGCAGCAAGCGCAGCCGCCTGAAAGGGCACAATTGCTGGAGCTCGGTCATCGCATCGGCCATAACAATCGGCTTCGGCGGCAGCGTTGGAGCCGAAGCCCCTATCGTACTCACCGGCTCGGCCATAGGCAGCAACCTGGGACAACTGTTCAAGACTGACAACAAGACGATGATGCTGCTCGTAGGCTGCGGCGCGGCCGCGGCCATAGCAGGCATATTCAAGGCGCCGATAGCCGGGCTTGTCTTCACGCTCGAGGTGCTGATGATTGATCTCACGATGGCTTCGCTGCTTCCAATTCTCATCTCGAGTGTCACCGCCACATGCTTCACTTACATCTTCACGGGCAGCGAATCGCTCTTCGTATTCACGCTCGACAATCCATGGCCGGTTGAGCGCATACCGGCAAACATTCTGTTAGGAGTTTTCGGAGGTTTCGTCAGTCTTTACTTCATACGTACAATGACGGCCTGCGAAGGCGTCTTCGCACGGCTCAAGGACAAGCCGATAGCAAAGCTCCTGCTCGGCGCGTTTGTGCTTAGTCCGCTGATATTCCTGTTCCCGTCGCTTTACGGCGAGGGCTATGGCAGCATAAACATACTGCTCAGCGGAAAGACGGAAGCCGACTGGGATGCGCTTCTGCACAACTCGCCGTTCTACGGACAAGGCTCTCTGCTCATGCCATACGTCGCCCTTGTGCTGCTCACCAAGGTTTTCGCCACGTCGGCAACAAACGGCGGAGGAGGTTGCGGAGGTACATTCGCGCCGTCACTGTTCATCGGCGCATTCGCCGGTTTCTTCTTTGCAAGAGTGTGGAACATATATGAAATAGGCGTTTACCTGCCCGAAAAGAACTTCGCCCTGCTCGGAATGGCCGCCGTGATGGCCGGAGTGATGCACGCTCCGCTCACCGGAATATTCCTCATTGCCGAAATCACGGGCGGCTACCAGATGTTCATTCCGCTGATGATTGTAAGCATCTGCTCTTACCTTACCATCATAATATTCGAGCCGCACAGCATCTACGGCATGCGCCTGGCGCGGCAGGGAAAACTGATAACCCACCACACCGACCGCGCCGTGCTCACACTGATGAGCCTGGACAGCGTGATAGACAAGAACTTCACGGCCGTCAGCCCAGACAAAGACCTGGCCTCGCTCGTACACTCAATAAGCAAAAGCCACAAGAACATACTGCCCGTGCTTGACGACGCAGGCAACCTGCTTGGCGAGATAGACATTACGAAGCTGCGACACATCGTGTTCCGCACCGAGCTTTACCACCACTTCCACGTGCAACAGCTTATGTCGCAGCCCGAAGCCGTGCTCTCCGTCAACGACACTATGGAGCAAGTGATGCAGCGGTTTGACACCACAGACTCGTCAATGCTGCCCGTGCTCGACGCCGACGGCCACCTGTACGGCTACATATCGCGCACCCACATGTACGCCATGTACCGCAAGATGGTGGCCGACCTGTCAGAGGACTAAAATTCAATTAAGAATTAAGAGTTAAGAATTAAGGAAATATGCTGCGTTGGTAATTTTCTTAATTCTTAACTCAATACATCTTCCCTTCTCCCCAAACGATGTCGGGATAGGCGGCTTTCAGCTCCTCCACGCTGCGCTCTATGCCGCTGCCACCCGACGTGGCGAACGGAAACACGCGCTTGTCCCGCAGGTTGTGACTCTCGATGAACGTGTTGATGATGCGCGGAGCCACGCCCCACCAAATCGGGTAGCCAAGGTAAATAGTGTCGTAACCGCCGATGTCGGCCTTCTTTGCCTTCAACGCCGGGCGGCTCTTAGGGTCGTTCATCTCCACCGACGAGCGAGACTGCTTGTCGTTCCAGTCCAAGTCAGCCGCCGTGTAAGGCTGCGCCGGAGCAATCTCGTACAGCTCGCCGCCCGTCTCCTTGGCAATCTGCTGCGCGGCGCGAGCCGTGGTGCCCGTGGCCGAGAAGTAAGCCACAAGCGTTTTCACCTTGCCTGCATCACCACCAGACTTCTCCTGGTTGCCCTGACGGCAGGCACAAATGTTTGTACACATGGCAACAACTGCGATCAACGTTGACAAAATCCTAAATGCTTTCATGTTTCTTTCATTTTTTAGACGATACAAAATTAGTTGGAAAAAACCGAATCTGACATATACAAACAACGGAAGTTTGTACCCGTCTTACAGATTGTCATACAGGAAAACATTTTGACAACATAATCACGACAAGGCCTACACTATGATTCACGCTGACGCTCTGCAATGGACTTATTTCGAAAACAAAGTATCTTGGGCGGAAAAACGCCCGTTTTTTATGTGCAAACGCAAATGCCATCTTATCAACACGTTAAGCATGTCAAACGCAAAAGTGTGCAATAAAAGATGCAATTTTAAATAGCGACAACCGTCAAAAAGATGTGTAAAGGCCGTCATCACGCCCCGTAAAGACGGCCTTTACCAATCACAAAGACGGCCTTTGACTGCATAAAATACGGCCTTTTGCAACCCGTTTAACCGTCTTTCAACATGCAGACGGCGGCATTTTGCCATAAAAAAGGATGCCGCGTGCGCCCACACATCCCTATTCTTGCAAAAACGACAGACATTTATGATTTGACAAAACGACACTATTTCCTACACATCATTTACACTCTGCCACATACAAACAAATCGTAACAACGCCACAATCTCCTCACAACAAAGCACAAACAGACAAAAAACAAGCGAGCAAAGGCAACAATCAGCCTACACCCAAGTCCTTGTCCTTACAATACCCCAAAGCCGTAAAGGCGCATACCAGCTCGCCGCACTGGTTGCGCACCTTCACTTCAAGGTAAGGTATTTTGTGGTGGCTGTGCGTCTCTACGGCCTCCGCCGTAAGCACGTCGCCCTCTACGGCCGAACGGAGGAATGAGATAGTGCTCTCGATGCTGAACGTAAGCTTGCCGTGCGAGTTCATCACGGCGGCGAGGGCGATGTCGGCCAGGGTGAACAATGCCCCACCCTGGCATACGCCTCCGGCGTTAAGATGTTCACGGGTGACGGTCATTTCAGCGCGTGCGTAGCCCTCGCGCACCTCAATTATCTGTGCTCCGGCGTTGGCGGCGAAGCGGTCGCCTTGGTTAAGAAAGTCTTTCAGTGTCATATTTCGCTGTTCTTTATCTTTCATTAAAATGTGGATGAAAACACATTCAACCTTTATATAACGACAAAGGCTGCCTTACTTAATAACGTAAAGCGGCCTCTGTTTGTTATGTTAAAGCACTGATTTTATGCTTTGTTTACTTTGCGTAAGCCACGCTGCGCGTCTCGCGGATGACGGTTATCTTCACCTGTCCTGGGTAAGTCATCTCGTTCTGAATCTTCGTGGCAATCTCTCCTGAAAGCTTCTCGGTCTCCTTGTCATCCATCTTGTCCGCACCAACGATTACGCGAAGCTCGCGTCCGGCCTGTATGGCGTAAGTCTTGGTAACGCCGGGATAGCTCATCGCGATGGCCTCAAGGTCGTTGAGACGCTTGATGTAAGCCTCGACGATCTCGCGGCGGGCACCGGGACGGGCACCGCTTATGGCGTCGCACACCTGCACGATTGGCGCAAGCAGCGTATTCATTTCCATTTCGTCGTGGTGCGCACCGATGGCATTTACAATGTCGGGCTTCTCCTTGTACTTCTCTGCTATCTTCGCTCCGTAAAGTGCGTGAGGCAGTTCGCTCTCCTCGTCGGGCACCTTTCCTATGTCGTGAAGCAGTCCGGCACGCTTTGCCTTCTTCGGGTTCAGTCCTAGCTCAGATGCCATTACGGCACAGAGATTGGCCGTCTCGCGTGCATGCTGCAAAAGGTTCTGACCGTAGCTTGAACGATATTTCATCTTGCCGATTATGCGGATAAGCTCCGGGTGCAGGCCATGTATGCCAAGGTCAATGGCAGTGCGCTTGCCGGTCTCTATCACTTCGTTGTCAAGCTGCTTCTTCACCTTGGCAACCACTTCCTCGATGCGCGCAGGATGAATACGTCCATCGGCGACGAGCTGGTGCAAGGCAAGACGGCAAACCTCGCGGCGAATTGGGTCAAATGCTGAAATAACAATTGCCTCAGGCGTATCGTCAACTACAATCTCGACACCTGTGGCAGCCTCAAGGGCGCGTATGTTGCGACCCTCACGGCCTATGATGCGACCCTTTACCTCGTCATTGTCTATGTGGAACACGCTTACCGAATTCTCAATAGCCGTTTCTGTCGCAACGCGCTGTATCGTCTGTATGACGATTTTCTTCGCCTGCGCATTGGCGTTGAGCTTGGCCTCATCCATTATCTCGTTTATATAACTTGCAGCATCAGTACGAGCCTCGTCTTTCAGGCTCTCCACAAGGCGGTTCTTGGCCTCGTCCGCACTGAGGCCTGACAGTTCTTCAAGCTTCGCACGCTCCTGAAGCTGCATCTTGTCAAGCTCGTCCTGACGTATCTGTATCAGTTTTTTCTCACTGTCGATACGCTGCTGCTGCTGGTCTAAGTCCTGCTTCCTGCGGCCTAGTTCCTCTTGACGTTGGTTCAATGAAATCTCACGTTGCTTGAGCCTGTTCTCACTCTGCTGTATCTTTTGGTTACGCGCCTGCACCTCTTTCTCCAGTTCAGATTTTTTGTTAAGAAATTTCTCCTTAACCTCAAGCAACTTTTTCTCTTTCAACACGTCTGCCTCTTTCTCGGCAGCACTTACCATTTCCTTGTATTTCCCGGTAATGACATACCTGAAAATAAAGTACCCCGCAACGCCGCCCAACACAAGGGCAACCACGGCAATCACAATATTTAATATCATTTGCGTTATTTGTTAATGTTAATATTCTCACTATTTTCTTGCGCCGGCAGAACCATTTACACCCAAGGTGTCCTCAATTTCAGATGTGATTTTTGTGAGAATATCGTCATAAGGCTTGGTATCGTTGTTGGACTTCTCAAACTCCAAGTCGATAGCAATGTCAAGCATCGCCATGCGTATGATATCTTCTTTGCTCCGACTTGTCTTATACACATCCATCAACGAATTGACCTTCTCTGTTATAAGCTTTGCCGCATTACGGCAATACGGTTCGTATTCCGGACTTATAGTCACAGGAATATCCGCATCGTAAACGTGCAGTCTTATATGTAATTTGTCGTTCTCTACAGCCATCGCCACCTGTTCATTTTCCGCTCAGCAGCGTGATACACTTGTCCACCTCCCTGATCAGCCCGGCCAATCTGCGCTTGGCGGCATCAATGTCACCGTCGCAGACTTCGATCATTCTTGCTGTCTTGAGGCTTTCATAATCCTTACGAGCCTGTTCCAAACTAGCCTTGAGGCTTTTTATTTCGCTGTCACGCGAATCAACCATCGCGTAAAGCTCGTCGTTCTCCTTTTTCAAGTCCTTGTATTGGAGAATCAGTTGCCTTACACGCGTTGTAAAAAGCGTCAAAATCTTGTCATCATCAGCCATCTGAAAGGATTTTGTCTACAAAATTAGGCCTTTTTCATCACATTGCAAAATTTATGCAACGTATTTTTAGAAAAAACAGACAATTAAGCAGTTATAACCACGCTTTCAGCCTGTTATTTTCAGAATCCAGCTTGATTTACTTTTTTGTGTCGTCTGAATCCGGACGAGGTTCTTTTTTGGCAAGCATGACAACCTGATACACAAAGCCTGTCACCCACTTCTCGCTGAACCCAAGACGCTTGTTATATGTACGTATTGCGACAATCGTCTTCATCACGCCGGCATCCTTGAAATCATTTTTATTGAAAATATCCGACACCGTCTTTTCCGTCATCGTGTAAATGGCCTTTTTCATAAACGACGGCATCCTCAACTTAAACTTCATAAGATTGCCTGTAAGCATCATCACGTCTTGCGTGAAATTCTGGAATTGGATAAGGTATGTCTGCACATCCTGCATCTTACGGCAGTTACGACGTATGCTTTGATCCAACTCCTTGAAAAAGTCATCGTCAGTCTTATACAAATCTATCAGCATCTTCCGGCAATGCTTTTTCTCCCCTACACCAAGCTTGTTGTTCAACGTCGGCACATGCAGGGTTGTCTTGAACATCCTCAAATCAGGCAACATTGCAAGATTGGTAATGCCGGCATTCTCGGCGATTGCAGCCTGCAAATAAACCCTGACCAGCGTCATGTAGTCTTCCATTCCGCCAATCTTACGCTCTTTTTTATCGCTTTTACCGAATATCTTTCCCAAAAATCCCATGATATTTTAACATTAATAAAAAACATGAGGCAAGCCTCACAAAAAAATTACAAGTGCAAAATTACATCAAATACGGCGAAAATCAAAATAAAATTTGATTATTATCAATTTTTATTATACCTTTGCACGACAGTAAGCGAAATGAATTATACCCCAAATACACAAGAACAAAATGACAAAAAGGCTCGCTTAATAACAAAATTCGCATTTTTCACCATAACGTAAACATATTGTATATGAAAGGAATCGTGCTGGCAGGTGGTTCTGGTACAAGATTATACCCCATCACCAAAGGTATCAGCAAGCAGCTGATACCTATTTTTGACAAGCCCATGATATACTATCCTATATCCGTCTTAATGCTTGCCGGTATTAAAGAGATACTCATCATATCCACTCCATATGACTTACCTGGCTTTAAGCGTCTATTAGGAGACGGTTCAAGTATGGGAATAAAATTTGAATATGCGGAACAACCTTCACCCGACGGTCTTGCGCAAGCATTCATAATCGGCGAAAACTTCATTGGGAAAGACAGCGTCTGCCTTGTATTAGGCGACAACATCTTCCACGGTGCAGGCTTTTCCCAAATATTGAAAAGCTGCGTTAAAGCCGCAGAACAAGAAGGCAAAGCCACCGTATTCGGATATTACGTAAACGACCCCGAACGTTACGGAGTGGCTGAATTCGACTCTAACGGCAATTGCCTGAGCATTGAAGAAAAACCGGAATACCCCAAAAGCAACTATGCCGTAGTAGGTCTTTATTTCTACCCAAACAGCGTTGTCGAAATATCCAAGAACATCAAGCCGAGCAAACGCGGAGAACTTGAAATAACGTCAGTAAACCAAGAATACCTGAAAAGGCATTTATTAAAAGTCCAAACGCTCCAACGTGGTTTTGCCTGGCTCGACACCGGCACACACGACAGCCTTAGCGAAGCGTCCACATTCATTGAAGTCATTGAAAAACGGCAAGGCCTCAAGATCGCATGCCTTGAAGAGATAGCCTTCAAACAAGGTTGGATCAGCGCTGAACAATTAAAGGAAGCAGCCAAACCCATGTTGAAAAACGATTATGGCAGATACCTGATAAGTCTGACTAACAAAAAATAGAAATTTCAGCACAGAACAATCAACAAAGACAAAACATTAAAATCGATGAACGAATTAAAGAACGACCAGCAGATCCAAGAAACAAACGAAGAACAGTCTTCGTTTAATTTCCAGACAATATACGCCGCATTCATACTTAACTGGAAGTGGTTTCTTTTATCAATATTCATATGCATGGGTATTGGACTTTTGTATTTGCGTTATTCCACTCCCATATACAACACATCTGCAAAGCTCCTTATTAAAGACGGCGACAATGAAAACAGGAGCAAAGGAGGGGCGCTGCAAGCGTTGGAAAGCATGTCAAACTTCGGTTTCATCAGCAGCAATTACGGCACTGAGAACGAACAGGAAATACTGACATCGACAACCGTTGCCGAACAGGTAATACGCGACCTGAAGCTTTACGCCGACTATTATGTAAAGGAGAACGTCAAGAAACGTCTCGTCTACAAGGAGCAACCCATAAGCGTGGAAATGGATCAGTTGCATCTTGAAAAACTTGACGCACCTTTTGAACTGAAAATCAAGCGTGAAAACAACTCATATAAAATAGAAGGCTCATATTATATCGCTGAAAATGAAATAACTTTCACCGGGCCTTATAAAATAGAGAAAACAATATCAAACCTGCCGGCTGTCATAAGGACACAGGTCGGCACACTTACTCTCAGCAAAAACGGTAATTACACCTTGGAAGACGGCGAGACGGAATATGTACATCTTTTATCACCACGCCTCACGTCTCACGAATACGTCAAGAAGTTCAGCATGGAATTAACGTCTAAAACGTCTTCCGTATTCAACCTGCAATTCAATGATCAAGACATTGCACGAAGCGTCGATTACCTAAACCAACTGGTAATATGCTACAACCGCCAAGCCAATAAAGACAAGAACGAAATTGCCGTAAGGACGGAAGAGTTCATTAACGACCGGCTCGCAAAAATCGACGCCGAACTAAGTTCCACGGACGGAGCCATGGAAAGTTACAAAAAACGCAACAGGCTGATGGAACTGCAGCTTGATGCCATGACCACGTCTACGAACACATCGACTTATGAACAGAAACTTAACGAGGCCAACACGCAAATATCATTAATAAGCAGCCTCATAAACTTCGCCAACAGACCGGGCAACAAGCATCAAGTATTGCCGTCAAACATCGGACTGCAAGACGAGGCTTCCACGTCATTGATAAATGAATACAACAAGATTGCGCTTGAGCGCAACCGACTGCTGCGTACCGCTTCTGAACACAGCCCAGTCGTGATAGAACTTACATCACAATTGGACAACATGCAAGCAAGCATACACGAAGCCTTGGAACAAGCACGCAAAGGCCTCATCATACAGCGCAACTCCATAAGCGCACAACTCGGCCTCTACGACGCGCAAGTGACAAAAGCGCCAGAACAGGAACGCATACTCACACAAATAGGCAGACAACAGGAAGTAAGATCAGGCCTCTACCTCATGCTTTTGCAAAAACGCGAAGAGAACTCCATCTCGCTAGCCGCCACTGCCGACAAGGGCAAACTTATAGAGAAACCACAATTCAACAAGAAAATAAGCCCCAAGGGCAGCATTGTCATGCTTATAGCCTTGGTGCTCGGCATAGCCATCCCGTCTGGTTTCATTTACATAATCAACTTCTTCCGATACAGGATTGAGGGACATGAAGACGTGGCAAGCCTCACGAAGCTGCCCATCATTGCCGACATTGTCGTTGCTAGCGACACGGCTAAGACAAGGGCCGACATCGTTGTACACGAGAATCAAAACAACCAAATGGAAGAAATCTTCCGTTCAATGCGTACCAACATTCAATTCATGTTGAAACCAGGACAGAATGTCATTCTCTTCACATCGTCCACATCTGGTGAAGGCAAGACGTTCACCGCAGCCAACCTTGCAGTAAGTTTCGCACTGCTCGGAAAGAAGGTCATACTCATCGGACTCGACATCCGCAAGCCAAGACTGGCCGAACTGTTCATGATAAACAACTACACGTCAGGCATAACAAACCTTCTTGTGCTCGACAATCCGCAATGGACTGACATAGAGAAACAGATTGTGCCATCTGAAATAAACAAGAATCTCGACCTGCTTATGGCCGGCCCAGTTCCTCCTAACCCGGCCGAACTGGTGTCGCGTCCGGCTTTGGAGCAAGTAATAACACAACTCAAGCAGCATTACGACTACGTGCTTATCGACACCGCACCCGTAGGTTTGGTAACTGATACTCTGCAAATAGGCAAGCTTGCCGACATCAGTATTTACATGTGCCGCGCAGACTACACTCCGAAGGCCAGCTTCGACATTATCAACAACCTGGCCGAAGAGAAGAAGCTGCCCAACATGTGCATTGCTATCAACGGCATCGACCTGTCCGAAAAGAAGTACGGTTACTATTACGGCTATGGCAAATACGGCAAGTACGGTCGCTACGGGCATTACGGCAAGGGCAGCAGTTACGGACATTACGGCAGCTATGGCGACTATGCCAACAGCCATTATGGCAACAAGAACGACAATTCGGTCAAGAAATAACTTCATCACTCACAATCAGTAATATGACAATAGCAGTAGACTTTGACGGAACAATAGTGGAACACATGTATCCGGAGATAGGCAAAGAGATTCCTTTTGCCACGGATACGCTGAAGATGCTCATAGCCGACCGCCACAAGCTTATACTTTGGTCCGTGCGCGAAGGCAAGTTGCTTGACGATGCAGTAAACTGGTGCAGGGAACGCGGCGTTGAGTTCTATGCCGTAAACCGTGACTACCCGGAAGAGCGCGGAACAGAAAACAACAACCACTTCTCGCGCAAACTCAAGGTCGACATGTTCATCGATGACCGCAACATAGGCGGACTGCCCGACTGGGGCACCATCTACCGCATGATAAAAGAGCACAAGACGTATTACGACATCATGATGGAACGTATGGGAAGACCTGCTTATGACGATGTTCCAAAGAAAAAGCATTGGTGGCAAAGAGGATGATTTAGGCTAAGAATAAAGAGTTAAAAAAGCATGTCTTGTTGGCATTTTTAACAGTAAAACATGCTTTCTTGACGTGAGTTCGGCATAACAGGGATGTCGCACTGAACGGCAGAAAAGCAAAGCGGTAAGAAATTCTATAATTGGAAAAATGATTCCTTATGCCGAACTCACGTTCCTTAACTCTTTATTCTTAAAGTTTCCTGAACACAAGCCTTACAATAAGGAAATTCGTAGGTATCGCTACGCAATACACTGGGACAGGCGCAAGCATCTTGCTTACGCCCAGCCATATGAAGAAATTGAGCAGGCTTATCTGCAAAAGATAGTTGAACAGATGGGCACTGGCGAAGCCCAAGCCGTTCTTCACCGACTTTTTCTTACGGAACGTGAAGCGCGCCGATAGCAGATAATTGGCCACAAAACTTACAAGATAGCCCAACGTGTAAGCCACGTTGACATCCATCACGCCATGCAGCAGCCAATAAACGCCATAGTGCAGAGCCGTGGCCACAACGCCTACAACCCCGAAGCGCACAAGCTCAAAAAACGTTTCACGCGAAAACAACATGCTTTTCTTTCTTTTTTCCGATGCAAATTTAATGCAATTCATCCATAAATCAAAATGCGCAGGCTTTTATCTTAAAAAAGTTTAAAGCCTGTTTTGTTTTCACACACTTATCCGTTTATTGTTCAGAAAGGCAACAATGGAACAGGCTGAGTTTGAACATATAGCAACCCACATCAGGCAAAGGGCCGTCGCCACGGCACTCGCCTTCGCCGCCAACGGCGACGAGGCCGAGGACATAGCGCATGAAACCATGCTGAAGCTATGGACTCTGCGCACTGAAATCAGCGACCCGGCACACGCCGAAAAGCTGGCCTCGTGCATAGCGCACAACCGCGCCATAGACTGCATCCGCCAGCGACGCACCATATCATTGGACGCAGGCCGGAGCATCATTGACGACAAGACGGCAATCCCCGACCGCGTCATGGAAGACAAGGAGAACATGGCCTGGCTCGCCGAACGCCTCGCCGCGCTGCCGTCAACGGAATACCAGATACTCCGATTGAGGCAGGTTGAGCGCAAGAGCCACGAAGAAATAGCGCGCATCGTGGGCGTTAAGCGGTCGTCAGTATCCACCATCCTCTCACGTGCAAGAGCCAAGATGTTGAACGAATTTAGGAAAAGGGAAAGGTAATATTATGGAAACAGACATACGCACACTTATCAAACGCTTCATGGACGGACAAACCTCGATAGAAGAGGAAGACCGCCTGGCCGAATACTTCAGCACCCATGAGGTGGACGAAGACCTGCAACCGTACAAGCAGATGTTCGCATGGTTTGACGAGGGGATGCCTCTTAAGAGCAGACTAACTAGCGAGTCTGCAGGCAAACAAGCCACATCCCAGCCCTCACAAGACTCCCAGTCCTCCCAGTTGCCCCGTAAAATCCTCGGCCTCATCGCGGCGGCCGCCGCGGCAATAGCCCTGCTCGTGCTTGTGGCATTGCCTAAAACGGAGCCACAAGAAATAGTTGAAAATACGCCGTTGCGGCACATGCCAGAAGCCGGCAAGCCTGAAACCACGCCCGATACGCTTACCACCGACACCGCGACAACCGTTGTTCCGATGAAGAAGGCACGCAAGCGCAGACCGAGGATAGACCGCTACAAGCCGCTGCCTCCCAAGACTTACATAGCCGAAACACAGGCAGACTCTGCCATTGAGGCGACCGAAATAATAGCCGAGGCTACGGTAAAAGTGGCAGAGATGCAACAGGAGGCAGTGCTCGACAGTATCTATGACGAGCACAAACGCATCGAAGCTGGCATCGACCTGTACGTAACTGCCATGGAAAACTATGACGTTGAAGATGAATATTACTAAAAACAAAAGATATGAAAATTACAAGATTACTGGCAACAGCACTGCTCTGCGCCGCCATTCCGACTGCATCGAGCGCACAGGAGAACCTTAAACAGGCCATCGAGAACTTTATAAACAGCAAAGAGCTGGACGGCAACCTCAAGAAACAAAACAGCATGGAAAACTCTGACAACAACGGAGTGAAAACCATGTCGTACTGCAACGAATACTCGTTCAACATGCCCAAGAGCAAGCGCAAGGAGCTTGACAAGGTGCTTGCAGCCTTCAAGAAAGACATAGGCGAGGCTTATAATGTGCAGTCAAGGGATGCCGGCATAAGCAAAAGTGTGCTTTCAAACATAGCATACGGAGAGAAATTAGACAAGAGCATAAGCTATGGCTCGTACAAGGACAGGAACTACCGCCTGATGTTCGTACGCGACACGCAGGACAGCCTGCGCCGTTACGCCTACGCGATAGTGTGGGCCGAGACGGCTAACGGCGACAGCCTGCGCGGCACGATAACCGAAATATATGGCCGCGACCCACAGAAAGCAAATACAGTAACCGTACTCACACCGTATTCAAGCGGTTTGAGACACGTCACTATGATTAATTCAGACGGCACCATAACCGTAAAAGACACCGACACCGGCAAGGAGTACAAGATTGAAAGCGACATGCCCGCAAACAACAAGATTGAGACTGGCATGGACTTCATCAAACGTTTCACCAGCCTAAGGTCAACGCTACTCAGCCGCGAGCTTATAGGACAGCGGACGGTACAGGCATCATTAATCAACAAAATCGTGGAGCTGTGCCGCGAACATGGCAAACTTCTCAATGAAGATGAGCGCACTATCTGCATGAAAAGCTTGAAAGACATGGCGTCGGGACGGAACGACCCGTACGAAAAAGACCTGCTGAAGCTCGCCATGCTAAGCCTTGACAAATAAGCATATACTCTCTCTTTTAAGATAAACAACGAAAGTCCGCCACGCCGTATGCCGGTGTGGCGGACTTTACTTTTGCCCAACGGTTCTGCGAAAGGCGGGCCATCCGCAGTTCAGGTGTATTGGCATTCGTGGTAATGGGGCCTCGAAAAGGTCCAACTATGCTTGACCGCATGTGTTGCGAAGCGGAACTTGCGGTAGGTATGCCGCCAATAATATACGTGAGTTCGACACAAGGAATCATCTTTCAAATTATATAAATTCTTGCCGCTTTGCTTTTCTGCAGCTCGGTGGCAAGTCGTCATTCCGCTGAAAAGCGGAATCCAGAAAGCGGCATAGTGGTTAGCCGCCTTTGTCTTTTCGACTGGATTCCGCTTTTCAGCGGAATGACGACTTGCCACCGACTTGCAAGAAACGGATAAGTGTGACATTACTGTTATGCCGGACTCACGTAATGATATTGTCCTCGAAGAGGGCGAATGTCACCCTGCTGTTCGCCCCCTTCGGGGACGGGATTGACACCTATACGTTATACACCTGAACTGCGGATGAACCCGAAAGGCCGTCTTTAGCATTCCCAAAAGCCATCTTTTGCACGCTAAAAGGCCATCTTTTGCAAGTTAAAAGACGGCATATAGGAAAGCCGTTGATTTTCAGGCATTTAGCAAAAAAGCGTCAACGCCGCGCAATATTCTCGTTTTTAATTATTATTTTTGCAGAAAATAAGCCGTACACTGAGCATTGCAGGCACACCAGCCCAGCCCCACTTGCGGCATATTTACACAACAAACAGATAGGAATATGTGTGGAATAGTAGGATACATAGGCCCAAGAGAGGCCTACCCGATACTCATTGAGGGGCTGAAACGTCTTGAATACCGAGGCTATGACTCGGCCGGCGTGGCTCTCATCAACGACAAAGACGAGCTTAACGTTTACAAGGAGAAAGGCAAGGTGAGCAACCTTGAAGCCATCGCAAGCCAACGCGACACCACCGGGCACATAGGCATAGCCCACACGCGGTGGGCCACCCACGGCGAGCCTTCGGCTGTAAACGCCCATCCGCACGTGTCGCAGAGCGGACGGCTCGCCCTCGTGCACAACGGCATCATCGAGAACTACGCCAGCCTGAAGGAATACCTTACGGGCAAAGGCTTCACGTTCAAAAGCTCGACCGACACCGAGGTGCTGGTGCAACTCATCGAGTTCATGCAGCGCGAGTATGGCAAAGACCTTGAAGGCGCGGTGGTGATGGCTCTGCGACGCGTGGTCGGCGCATACGCCATAGCCGTGGTAGACCGCGACTGTCCGGACAAAATCGTGGTGGCGCGAAAGAGCAGCCCCGTGGTAATCGGCGTAGGCGAGGACGACAAGGAGTTCTTCATCGCGTCGGACGCGGTGCCCATAGTGGCATACACAAAGCAGATGGTCTATCTCAACGACAACGAAGTGGCGCTTCTGCGCGTGGGACACAAGGTTGAAATAAGAAACCTTGACAACAAGGAAATAACGCATGACGTGAAGGAGGTTGACATCGACCTTGAGTCGCTAGAGAAAGGCGGCTTCGACCATTTCATGCTGAAAGAGATATACGACCAGCCCCGCTGCATAGCCGACTGCATGAGGGGACGCCTTCTTCTGAAAGAGAAGCGGGTGGTGCTGAGCGCCCTCAGCCTTCATCACGACGAACTGACAAAAGCCCAGAGGTTCATCATCGTGGCATGCGGAACATCGTGGCACGCCGGACTCATCGGCAAACAGCTCATCGAGCAGTGGGCCAAAGTGCCTGTGGAAGTGGAATACGCCTCAGAGTTCCGTTACCGCAATCCGGTAATCCTGCCAGGCGACGTGGTGATAGCAATATCTCAGAGCGGCGAGACGGCAGACACCCTGGCGGCCTTCCAGCTGGCAAAGGACAACCACGCCATGTGCTTCGGCATTGTGAACGTAGTAGGCTCAAGCATTGCCCGGGCTTCAGACACGGGCATATACATCCACGTAGGGCCTGAAATAGGCGTGGCCTCAACCAAGGCTTTCACCGGACAGGTAACCGTGTTGACGCTCTTCGCCCTCGCACTTGGACGCGAACGCGGCACCATCTCGCCAGAAGAATACGAGCAGACGATAGAAGAACTGGCCAACATTCCCGACAAGATAAAGGCCGTATTGTCTAAAGACGGCAAGATAAAAGAAATAGCACGTGCGCTGACCTACGCCGAAAACGCCCTCTACATGGGGCGCGGCTTCAACTATCCCGTGGCTCTTGAAGGCGCGCTGAAGCTGAAAGAGATAAGCTACATACACGCCGAAGGATACCCGGCAGCCGAAATGAAACATGGCCCCATAGCGCTGATAGACGAGGACATGCCCGTAGTTTTCGTCGCCACCCACCACCAGCTGTACAAGAAAATACTCAGCAACATCGAGGAGGTGAAGGCCCGCAACGGCCGGATAATATCCGTCGTCACCGAAGGAGACGAGGCTGTAAGCAGCATTTCGGAAGCAACTGTGGAAGTGCCTGCCACCCTGGCTCCATTGGCACCACTGCTCTCGGTCATTCCATTGCAGCTGATAGCCTACCACGTTGCCGTAGAGAAAGGCCTTAACGTAGACCAGCCGAGAAACCTCGCGAAGTCCGTGACGGTGGAATAAGAAGTTAAACGTGACGAGTAAACTACCTACTCCTATGCTACTTACTCCTTTACCAAAAAGAAACAAACGACATGACAAAAAGTGATTTACGCATAATCTTCATGGGAACGCCCGAGTTTGCCGTCGAAACTCTGCGCGCATTGGTTGACGGCGGATACAACGTTGTGGCCGTGGTGACCCAACCCGACAAGCCCGTAGGCCGCCACCAGGACACCCTGCAACCGTCGGCCGTAAAACAATATGCAGTTGAACACGGCCTGCCAGTGCTCCAACCGGTCAAGATGAAAGACCCGGCTTTCGTTGAGGAACTGAAGAGTTACGATGCCGACCTGCAGGTTGTGGTGGCTTTCCGCATGCTGCCTGAAGTAGTTTGGGCCATGCCCCGCTTCGGCACTTTCAACGTACACGCCGCCCTGCTGCCGCAATACCGCGGCGCAGCACCCATCAACTGGGCAATAATCAACGGCGAGACACAGACCGGAGTTACCACGTTTTTCCTCGACCATGACATCGACACGGGGCGCATCATAATGCAAGAACCGTTTGAAATAAAGGACGACTACAACGTGGAAGACGTTTACAACGGACTCATGAGGCTGGGAGCTGATGTCGCGCTGAATACCATAGACAAGATAATAGATGGCGAAGGACACGTGGACTCATTACCGCAGAGCGAGATGATTGCCGTCGGCCAGGAGCTGCACAACGCCCCAAAGATTTTCAAAGAGACGTGCGCCATAGACTGGCAGGCCACCGCCAGGCGGGTGCGCAACTTCATAAGGGGGCTGTCACCTTACCCCGGCGCATGGACAAACATGGTGGACGAGAACGGCAAATCATCTGTCCTTAAAATATTCAAGACCACCGAAACCGCAATGCCTTGCAACGGGAAGGCACCTGGAACGATAATGGCGCATGACGGGAAACTGCTCACCGCTACGACAGACCGCTGGCTGCAACTGGACGAAATACAGCTCAGCGGCAAGAAAAGAATGGACGCAAAGGCTTTCCTTAACGGCATGAGGGACATCGGGAAATATCGTTTGGGAAACAAGGATGAAAGGTAATAAACGTAAAACGGCAAAAAGCAAAAACGCCGCAAACCCTTAGTATTAACTGAAAGCCGGCTAAAGACAATTTTGAATTGTGGATTATGGATTATGAACTAATTAAGGACAAGAAGATAGCCGTACTGCTCTCCGGCGGCGTGGACAGCTCCGTTGTGGTACATGAGCTGGCCATGCAAGGTCTGCACCCTGACTGCTTTTACATAAAAATAGGACCTGAAGAGACTGAAGAGTGGGACTGCTCGAGCGAGGAAGACCTCGAGATGGCGACCGCCGTGGCCGCAAAGTACGGGTGCAAGCTGACCGTTGTTGACTGCCATAAGGAATACTGGGACAAGGTGACGCGCTACACGATGGACAAAGTGAGTGCCGGACTGACTCCCAACCCCGACGTGATGTGCAACCAGCTGATAAAGTTCGGCGCGTTTGACGAGAAAGCCGGCCACTCATACGACCTCATTGCAACCGGCCATTACGCCCAGACTGAAATCATTGACGGCATGAAATGGCTCACCACAAGCCCCGACCCTGTGAAAGACCAGACAGACTTCCTTGCCCAGATTCACGACTGGCAACTGAAGAAAGCGCTCTTCCCGATAGGCGGAATGATGAAGGAAGAGGTGCGCGCCATTGCCGAACGCGAACATCTGGTCAACGCGAAGCGCAAGGACAGTCAGGGAATATGCTTCCTCGGAAAGATTAACTACAACGACTACATTCGCCGCTACCTGGGCGAGAAACCTGGCGACGTGCTCGAACTGGAGACCGGGCGCAAAATAGGACAGCACAAAGGGCTGTGGTTCCACACCATCGGGCAGCGCCACGGCCTGGGCTTCGGCGGAGGCCCATGGTATGCGGTGAAGAAAGACATGGATGCCAACATCCTTTACGTAAGCAAGGGATACGAGCCGTTGACGGCGTATAAAAAGGACTTCAACATGCATGCCTTCAACTTCCTTACGTGCGACCCGTGGCTGGGTCAGGCCTCCGTGCGCGTCACGTTCAAGATAAGGCACACGCCGGAGTTTCACCATGCCACACTTGAACGTACTTCTGAAGACTCGTTCGCCATACACTCTGACGACCTGATACAAGGCGTGGCTCCTGGTCAGTTCTGCACGGTTTACGACGAAGAGCACCACAAGTGCTTCGGCAGCGGCGAGATATTTCTGATTTAAAAGATGAAAGTGAAAAGTGAAAGATCCATTGATTCAAATCCGGATTCCAGCTTTTCACGTTTCGTTTCATACAGAAAAACAGGAATGTGCATGAAAGACTTTGCAGCCATAGACTTTGAAACGGCCAACCGATGCCAGTCAAGCGTATGCAGCGTTGGCGTGGTCGTTGTGCGTGACGGCAAGATTGCAGACAAGTATTACAGCCTGATACGTCCTATACCAAACACTTACAGCCATTTCAACACGCGCATACACGGCATCACATACGAAGACACGGCGCAAGCGAAAACATTTCCCGAAGTGTGGGCGGAGGTGCAACCACTTGTCACCGGACTGACACTTGTAGCCCACAACAGCCCCTTCGACGAGGGCTGTCTCAAGGCCGTGTTCTGCGCATACGGCCTGGATTATCCTGGATACAAGTTCAAATGCACATGCCGCGCTTCCCGAAAGGCATTCGGACGACATCTGCCCAACCACCAGCTGCAAACCGTTGCCGCCGTATGCGGATATGACCTGACCCAACACCACAACGCCCTTGCCGACGCTGAAGCATGCGCCGCAATAGCGATAAAGATACTCTGAGAACGTTGTCGGCAACACCTTGAAAACCAAGACGTTACGACATGCCATGAAAAAGACGGCCTTTCACGATGCGAAAGGCCGTCTTTTAACGTGAGTTCGGTATAAGAAAATCATTGGAAAAGTTGTGGGAATGGAATGTTTTTAGTATCTTTAAGGGTGA
>CALUGP010000019.1 GCA_944320195.1 uncultured Prevotella sp.
CGGTCATCCTGCGTGTATTCGCGGATAATGGATGCCACCGAGATATGGTAACGCTCAAACAACGCATCATGCCCTTTCTTCTGGCTGCCCCGATGGTTGAGTTGGTTGCGCCATGCAGCGGCTGCATCCTCATTCCCCCATACCGAGAGGCTCAACAGCTTGCCTTCCTCATTCAAGCTGGCGAACCGCTCCACGCGGATGAACCCCGACATCTTTGCCAATTCGGTTTTCAATGCCGCAGCTAATTTAAGATATTCCTCTTTCCCTTCCTTTTTGGGTTTCACTTCAAACAGGACGACAATATGCTCCTTTGACTCTTGCGGCGTTACTGTTTTCTTTGTTTCCATATCTTGTGAAGATACATTAGTATTGCTTGCAGCCACTAATAGAGCTGTCATTATTAAAACTTTTATTCTCATGTCGTTTGGCTTTTAGATTGATGGTGCAAAGTTACTGCACTATCTTCTAAACAACGACCCGAAAATTGCTATTCTAACAATTCAGATGCAATTTCACTACAAAAATAGAAGATTGATTGCACATTGATTCATTCTTAATGCGTATATTTGCAACACAAGACGCAAACTATTCAAAAACTTCTTCTATACCACCTGGCACATAATCATCAAATTCAGAAGAACACGGATTAAACCCGTCAGGTATATCAAACTTCTCGGCAGGATCATACCCCAATGAAGGGTCTGCATATACCTTTTTCATATAATACGCCCATACGGGCAAAGCCATGTTGGCTCCCTGCCCCATACGTGTAGAATCGAAATGTATGTCACGGTCTTCTCCACCGACCCAGCAACCGCTGACCAAAGACGGCGTAAAGCCCATGAACCATGCATCTGCATTGCGGTTTGTCGTTCCGGTCTTTCCTCCCATGTCACACTCTATACCATATCTATATCTCATCCTGCTACCTGTACCACCATTCATTACAGCACGCAACATCTCGAGCATTTTATACGTACTCTCTTCACTTATAACCTCATTCATGCGCGGCTGAAAAGTCGCAACAACATTCCCCTCATTGTCCTCTATCTTCGAAACGAACATCGGGTAACAATGTATTCCGTGGTTTGCAAATGTGGTATAAGCACTAACCATTTCGCACACAGAGACTTCATTTGGCCCCAAACAAAGCACCATAGAAGGATATGCGCCGAATGTATTTATTCCGAAGTCATTAAGTATACGTAAGAAATCTTGCGGATTGAGCCTGCTCATAAGATATGCCGATATCCAGTTGTTTGACTGCGCCAACCCCCATTTCAAAGTAACCATTTGCCCATATCTGGCCCTACTGCCATTTCTCGGTGTCCAGTTACCATATGCCTGTTGCACATTAGGTGCGACATCGCAAGGAGACATTCCGTTTGACATGCATAACGCGTAAAGGAACGGTTTAATGGTGGACCCGACTTGGCGTCGTCCTTGAGTCGCCATGTCATATGTAAAATGCGTAAAGTCCACCCCGCCAACATAAGCCTTCACGGCTCCGTTTCTCGGATCCATGCTTACAAAGCCTGAGCGCAGGAACGATTTAATGTACCTTATCGAATCCAACGGTGTCATGACCGTATCCACATCCCCATGGTATGTAAAGACAGACATTTCCACAGGTGTCCTAAAAGCCTTTTGTATCTCCTCGTCGGTCGCTCCTAATTCTTTCATCGCCCTGTAACGCTCACTTTGACGGATTGAGCGGTTCAATATGCCTCTCACTTCTGAAGCTGTCAAAGCATTGGTGAAAGGAGCATTTGGCTTTGCTCTGTTCTCTTTCGAAAAAGCCGGCTGAAGATAATGTCCGACATGCTGCAGTACGGCTTCTTCAGCATACTTTTGCATACGGGAATCTATGGTCGTGAAAATTTTAAGGCCATCCGTATATACATTATAAGGCTCCCCGTTTTTCTTAAAGTTTTTATTACACCATCCGTATAACGGGTCTGTTTCCCAAGCAGTTGAGTCAATACTGTACTGAACTCGATTCCAAGACGGATAATCACTCGTCTTAGGCTTCTCGGCCATCATGTACCTTCTCAAAAACTCCCTAAAATAAGTAGCAATGCCGTCCTTATGATCTATTCTGTGAAAATTCAACGCCAATTGTTTTTCCAATGCCTCATGATATTGTCCATCAGTAAGATAACCGGCCTTTAACATTTGCCCCAACACGACATTGCGGCGCTCAAGGCATCTTTCCGGATATCTTACAGGATTATAATAAGACGGATTTTTGCACAAGCCTATAAGCGTTGCCGCCTCAGTAACCGTCAAGTTCTTCGGATCTTTTCTGAAATAGACGTCAGAAGCAGTCTTTATACCAACGGCATTATGCAAGAAATCAAAATAATTGAGATACATTGTAATTATCTCTTCTTTGGTATAAAAGCGTTCAAGCTTGACAGCAATAACCCACTCTATCGGTTTCTGCATCACACGTTCGAGCGTACTTTTGGCCGTGGCTGAATAAAGCTGTTTTGCCAACTGCTGGGTTATCGTGGAACCACCTCCGGCACTTTTCTGTCCCAAAATGCCACGCTTAACCACGGCACGGGTCAAAGCAATGAAATCTATCCCTGAATGCTCATAAAATCTTTCATCTTCCGTTGCCACAAGTGCTTGAACCAGATAAGGCGAAAGACCGTCAAAATCAACATGCACGCGATTTTCCCTATTCATATTATACGTGCCTAAGATCTTGCCGTCAACCGAGTATACTTGAGACGCATACCGGCTAATGGGATTTTGCAAGTCTGCGATATCAGGCATATACCCTACCCACCCGAACCATATTGACGTAAACGCTATTGCAAGAAAAATTACGGAAGCGCAAAGCATCCCCCACAATATGCGTACAAATGTTTTCCTCATTTTTATGCGATAATAGACTAATTAGCTGCAAAAATACTACTTTTCTTTTTATTTATCCATCATAAATTAAAAATAATGCTTAACTTAGCACACGAAATAGTAATTACAACAAACAGCATGGGAATACATAACTTCGTTACGATCGCCGATTTGTCACGCGAAAAGATCCTTTATATGATAAAAACGGCGCAAGAGTTTGAAAAACACCCCAACAGGGAGCTTCTAAAAGGAAAGGTCGTAGCCACATTGTTCTTCGAGCCTTCCACACGTACCAGACTCAGTTTTGAAACAGCAGCCAACCGTTTAGGAGCACGTGTGATAGGATTCACCGATGCAAAAGTGACCAGTGCGACAAAAGGAGAGACCCTTAAAGACACTATCCTCATGGTGTCAAATTATGCAGACGTGATTGTAATGAGGCATTATATAGAAGGCGCAGCACAATATGCCAGCGAAGTGGCACCGGTCCCTATCATAAACGCCGGAGACGGAGCGCACCAGCATCCGTCACAATGCATGCTTGACCTGTATTCCATCTACAAGACACAAGGCACATTGGAAAACCTTAACATCTGTCTCGTCGGAGACCTAAAATACGGACGCACCGTTCACTCATTGATAATGGCAATGCGCCACTTTAATCCGACTTTCCACTTCATCGCGCCAAAAGAACTGGCCATGCCTGACGAATACAAACTTTACTGCAAGGAAAACAGAATAAAATACATTGAGCATACGGACTTCAACGACGACATAATAAGCAAGGCCGACATTCTTTATATGACACGTGTGCAAAAAGAAAGATTCTCAGACCTTATGGAATATGAAAAAGTGAAGAACGTATACATACTGAAAAACGACATGCTGAAAAACGCACGTGAGAACATGAAGATACTACACCCTCTGCCACGCGTCAACGAAATAGAATATGAAGTGGACATGAATCCGCACGCTTATTACATCCAACAAGCGCAAAACGGACTTTACGCACGCGAGGCCATAATCTGCGACGTGCTCGGAATCACATTCGATGAGATTGCCAACGACAATACAATCATAGAATAACAATACAGCAAAAGCATCAATACCAGTATGAGCAAGAAAGAAAGATTGGTTGCGGCCATTGAAAACGGCACCGTCATAGACCACATCCCTTCAGAAAAGACGTATGAGGTGGCAAGCGTGCTAGGACTGCAAAACCTTGACACTGTCGTCACGATAGGCTACAACTACCTGTCAAAGAAAATAGGCCGCAAGGGCATAATCAAAATCGAAAACAAATTCTTTACCGATGAAGAGATTTCACGGTTGTCAGTAGTTGCGCCAAACGTTGTGCTTAACATTATACGCAACTATGAGGTCGTGGAAAAGAAAAAAGTAGAAACACCAGACGAGCTGAGGGGCATAGTGAAATGCAACAACCCGAAATGCATCACAAACAACGAACCAATGGCCACAATCTTCACCGTAACGGACAAGAAAGCAGGCATCATACGATGCCACTATTGCGACAAAGAACAAGACATAAGCCAAGTGCAACTCATTTGAAATAACATATACATTTACAAATAACACAAACATTTACACAATGGAAAAAGACCAACTGATTTTCGACCTTATCGAGAAAGAATACCAGCGCCAACTTAAAGGCATGGAGCTTATTGCGTCCGAAAACTTCGTAAGCAACGAGGTCATGCAGGCAATGGGGTCATGCTTAACCAACAAATATGCCGAAGGCTATCCAGGGAAACGTTATTACGGAGGTTGCGGTGTTGTGGACGAAGTCGAGACTTTAGCCATAGAACGCGTCAAGAAACTGTTTGGAGCCGAATTCGCAAACGTGCAGCCACACTCAGGGGCCCAAGCCAATGCGGCCGTGCTGCTTACCGTCCTCAACCCGGGCGACACGTTCCTCGGCCTTAACCTTGCCCACGGAGGACACCTGTCGCACGGATCAGCCGTAAACACATCCGGAATCCTGTATCATGCTGTGGGCTATAATCTCAACAAAGAGACTGGGCGTGTTGACTATGACGAGATGGAGCAACTGGCTCTTGAGCACAAACCCAAACTGATAATCGGCGGCGGTTCCGCATACAGCCGCGAATGGGACTACAAGCGCATGCGCGAAATAGCCGACAAGGTAGGAGCCCTGCTCATGATCGACATGGCCCACCCCGCCGGACTCATCGCCGCCGGACTTCTGGACAACCCGTTGAAATATGCACACATTGTAACTTCTACAACCCACAAAACCCTGCGCGGACCACGCGGCGGAATCATCCTTATGGGCAAAGACTTTGAGAACCCGTGGGGAAAGACAACGCCGAAGGGCCAAGTCAAGATGATGAGCCAGCTGCTGAACAGCGCTGTATTTCCCGGTACGCAGGGCGGTCCACTTGAGCATGTCATCGCGGCAAAAGCCGTGGCTTTCAACGAAGCGCTGCAACCAGAATTCAAGGAATGGGCAAAACAAGTGAAAACCAACGCCGCCGTATTGGCCGACGAACTCGTCAAGCGTGGCTTCACCATAGTAAGCGGAGGTACAGACAACCACTCCATGCTCGTTGACCTACGCTCAAAATACCCGGATCTCACCGGCAAAGTGGCAGAAAACGCCCTTGTTTCGGCAGACATCACGGTAAACAAGAACATGGTGCCCTATGACACGCGCAGCGCGTTCCAGACATCGGGAATCCGCCTCGGAACGCCGGCCATCACCACGCGTGGAGCTAAAGAAGACATGATGGTGCTGATAGCCGACCTTATCGAGGAAGTGCTCAACAGCCCTGAAGACGAAAAAGTAATAGCGAACGTACGCGAAAAAGTGAACGAAACAATGTCCAAATATCCGCTTTTCGCATACTAAAAAACAAATCAGCCAAATATGGCAAAGCGCGGTAAAGCCAATATGTTTTACCGCGCTTGTTTTTATGCCTAAACCAACGGCATGGAAAAGACGGCGAACAAGGCTGGCAAAGGCCGTCATTCAGAGAACAAAACGCCGTCAATCAAGATACGATTGACGGCGTTTGAGAAACTGGCGTTTACGCAGCTGTAAACAATCAGAACGGAAGAGGCCCGTCGGCCGGCATGCCGTCGCCATACGGAGGAGGCATGGGCATGCTGTCGTCACCGTTGATTCTAGAGCCGATTATCTCGCCTCCGCCAAACGGGGCATTATTCGAATCATTGGGATTCTCAAAACGCGTGAACTCTCCACGGAAATTCAGCAACACGTCGCCGGTGCCGCCCTTACGGTGCTTCGCTATTATTATCTGAGCCTTTCCATGCAAGTCGTTGCCTTTCTCGTCAGTGAATATCCTGTAATACTCAGGACGATGGACAAAAAGCACCATGTCCGCATCCTGCTCGATGGCACCCGACTCGCGCAAATCGCTCAGCTGCGGGCGCTTGCCCTCAGGGCCTTCACGCCCTTCAACAGTACGGTTGAGCTGGGAAAGGGCTAGCACAGGTATATCCAGCTCCTTGGCAAGCCCCTTCAGAGAGCGGCTTATGGTTGACACCTCCTCCTGCCTGCTGCCGAAACGCGCCCCGCTGGCATTCATAAGCTGAAGATAGTCTACCATTATAAGCTCGACGCCTTTTTCGCGTACAAGCCTGCGGGCCTTGGTGCGAAGCTCGAATATCGACATGCCCGGAGTATCGTCTATATAAATAGGTGCGGCCTGCAATTTTCCGACATTCAGGTCAAGGCGCTTCCATTCCTCATCGTCAAGCTGTCCGTTGAGAATCTTCCGTCCCTCTATCTCGCAAACATTGGATATCAACCTGTTTACCAGCTGCACATTATTCATCTCCAACGAGAAAAACGCTATCGGCCTGCCGTAGTCAACTGCGATGTTCTTGGCCAACGACAATGCGAACGAAGTCTTGCCCATGGCAGGGCGGCCTGCTATAATAACAAGGTCGCTCCGCTGCCATCCGGCCGTATAATCATCAAGCTTTGTATATCCCGTAGGAATACCTGTAAGCCCACCCTTGTTGGCCGCAGCCTTCTGCAATATCTCCACGGCCTGTTTCACCACTGGGTCTATCTGGGTATAATCCTGCCGCATGTTCTTACGTGACAGTTCGAAAAGCGACCCTTCGGCTTCCTGCATAAGCTCGTCCACGTCGGTAGTCTCGTCAAAAGCCTTGGTCTCGATCACGCTTGCGAACGAAATAAGCTGCCTGGCCAGAAACTTCTGCGCCAATATCTTTGCATGATACTCTATATGGGCAGACGAAGCCACATGCGAGCTCAGCTCCAGGACATAAGCGGGGCCACCGACATCTTCCAGCGATCCTTGCCGTTTCAACTCCTCTGCGACAGTCATTATGTCAACAGGCTTTTCATCGAGGCTAAGACTCTGTATCGCGCTATACACCTTTTGATTGCGCGGCTCATAAAAAGTTTCAGGATGTAAAATCTCGCTAACAACCGAAAACGCGTCTTTATCTATCATCAACGCACCCAAAACAATGCGCTCTATATCTACGGCTTGCGGCTGCATGTGCGCGTAATTGCTGTCAAGCGCACGGGTCTTTTTATTGTCAGGCATTCGTTTTTTCTTTATTTTCTTTGCAAAATTACAAATAAATATTCGGTTACAAACCATCTGTTACAAATTTAATAATTATATTTGCAGGCAAAAACCAATTATAAGATGATTACATTTCCATGCGCAAAGATTAACCTCGGACTGAATGTGACAGGCAAACGAGCCGACGGATACCATGACCTGGAAACAGTGTTCTATCCAATAAACCTATGTGACAAGCTTGAAATAAACGAGGCTACAGATGCCGGGCACTGTGGTTGCGACTGCATGCTGGAGATGGACGGAATAAAAATAGCAGGTGAAAACAAAGACAATCTGGTAGTAAAAGCATATAATCTGGTAAAAAAAGAACGCCCTGAAATACATCCTGTTACAATCAAATTGACAAAAAACATACCGTCGCAAGCCGGAATGGGCGGAGGGTCATCTGATGGTGCCTACACGATCAGGATGTTAAACGACATGTTCAATCTTGGCATGCAAACGACTGAGATGCAAGGACTTGCATCAAAATTAGGAGCGGATTGTGCATTTTTTGTCAATCCCGTTCCATCGTTCGCTACCGGAATAGGCGAACAATTGTCACCTGTCAATGTGAATTTAACCGGCTATCACATCGCAATAGTAAAACCACCGGTGATGATAAGCACTAAAGAAGCGTTCGCACAAATAACTCCACAGCAACCTAAAACTTCTTGCCAAGACATTGTACGCATGCCAATCGACACGTGGAAAGAACTGCTCGCCAACGACTTCGAAAAAAGCATTGCATGCAGCCACCCGGAAATAGGCGAGATAAAACGGCAACTGTACAAAATGGGTGCATTATATGCAGCAATGAGTGGCAGCGGAAGCGCCGTGTTCGGAATATTCAAACACAAGCCGGAAAACCTGAGCATGACATTCACAAAATATTTCACTGCAACAGTCTGAAAAACAATCGACCAATGGACAACAAAAACGAGATGCTTCCTATCGTTGACGAAAACGGCAATGTCATAGGCAAAATGAGACGCGAAGAAGCGCATGACGGCTCGAAAAAGTTACACCCTGTAGTCCACCTGCACGTATTCTCGCCCAACGGCGACATATATCTGCAAAAAAGGCCTGAATGGAAAGACGTTCAACCAGGGAAATGGGATACAGCCGTTGGCGGGCATGTGGACGCAAATGAAAACACCTCTACAGCCTTGAACAGAGAAGTCAAAGAAGAACTCGGCATTTCCGACTTCCACAGCGTATTTTTAGGACGCTACATTTATGAAAGCGATATGGAAAAAGAGCTGATACATGTACACAAGACCGTGTACGACGGGAAACTCAACCCCAACAAGAAAGAATTGGCAGGCGGACGTTTTTGGACAACAGAAGAAATTAAGAAAAACATAGGCAAAGATGTATTCACACCCAATTTTGAGCACGAATACATAAAGTTTTTCATACAATGATCTGCATACATCTACAAGTCTGACAATTAGCCGCAGCCTAATTTTGATTTTTTAACCAACAAGAAAGAACAACATATTGGTATTTTTTGTAATTTTGCACCGTTTTTAGAGAAAGATTTGGCTATTAGCTTAGTAATCAGCAACTTACAATTTTTTAAGGCAATCAGATGAGACAACTAAAGATTCAAAAAAGTATTACCAACCGCTCAAGTGAGGCTTTAGACAAATATCTTGTTGAAATAGGACGAGCTCCATTAATTTCAATTGACGAAGAAATTGAATTGGCGCAAAAGATAAAAAAAGGCGGACCTGAAGGCGAAAGAGCAAAAAACAAACTCGTAACAGCCAACCTCCGTTTCGTAGTCTCAGTTGCAAAGCAATACCAGCACCAAGGACTTACACTTACAGACTTGATCGACGAGGGTAATATTGGTCTTATCAAGGCAGCCCAGAAGTTTGACGAAACACGCGGCTTTAAATTCATATCATATGCGGTCTGGTGGATACGTCAAAGCATACTTCAAGCTATTGCCGAACAAAGCCGCATAGTACGCCTGCCACTCAACCAAGTAGGTTCACTGAACAAAATAAACCATGAGATAAACAAGTTCGAACAAGAAAACCAACGTCACCCCTCAGTATCAGAACTTTCTGAGGTTACCAAACTTGACGAGGAGAAAATAGGACAGTCTCTGGCCGCAGACGGACATCACGTAAGCATTGACGCTCCTTTCCAGGACGGCGAAGACAATTGCATGCTTGACGTTATGCCGAGTGGAGAAGACAGCAGGACCGACCGTGTGGTAGATCATGAATCCATGGCGCTTGAATTGAACACGGTTCTCAGCAAAGTACTAAAAGAACGCGAGATAACAATCATTCGCGAATGTTTTGGCATAGGCTGCCATGAAAAAGGACTTGAGGAAATTGGCGACCAACTTGGACTTACCCGTGAACGTGTACGCCAGATACGTGAGAAGAGCATAGCCAAACTACGCGAAAGTGGAAACGCCAAGATCCTTATGAAATACCTCGGATAATATCATAAGTTCAATATTACTTTTTTAAGCGGAATGTCAACTCTTCACCTGAAAGGAAACGGACATTCCGCTTAATTCATATAAATAAACAAAAGGCATTTACATATTAGACATTCCATTTACAACCTAAACCTCAACTGCATTTCAAGATCCGTAGCAGACGAACCGTCTATTTCTTGATAACTACTACCGATCTTGTCTCGATCGAAATACTTTGTAGTTCCAATTTTAGCAATGAACGTAAGTTTGTCAGAAAATCCATAAGAAGCATATAAGGCGAACCTCATGCCATTGCCATAATAAGCAGGAAAAGAGAATGAATATAACAATCCACGTTCATATGCATACAACCTGCTATCATAATTGTCTGAATTAAAATATCCAAAAGACAAAGTGGCATTTAACACCCTTTTTATATTCAAATTAACATTCTGGCTTACCATCCAACCAAAACTTTTATCTTTATATGTTGTATAAACTATGTCTCCTTGCGTTTTTCCACTCAAAACAGCACCATTATACGCCACAGCAAAGCGCCCTCTATGCTCTTTCTTAAATATCAGACCGTTCTTCGACTCGTTATCACGCTCTCTCATCTTAAAACGATACCGGGCTGAAAATGTCCAACTTCCAGGCACATATACAACCTGCAACAGGTTGTCAAACGAACGTGAGCTACCAGTTGCTTGATATTTGGGCCATGCAAAATAAGCAAAATCAGTATATGCCATAACATTCATATTTGGAATGGGGTGCCACTTCACACCTAAATATACTCCACTTTCATTCTGCACAGCCCCACCTTCGCTAAAGCTTTCCGCAAACAATGAATAATATCTAAACGAATAAAAACGTTGCAAAGCCAACAACTCCATATTGTCTGAAAGATTATAAGTCAGCGAATTCACAGTAGCCACAGCATTGCATCCACCTGTTGCTGTCTCACCACAAAACGAAAGCCTATGCCCTGTATATCCATAATTAACACCTATATTATAAAAATCCTTACCATGGGCATAATGACGACGGTAAAGAGCCTCGGTTTTGGGCTTAAGTTCCTTATCAAGAGAAACAAATATGCCAGTCAAGCCAACATGGAATCCCTTGAACCTATAATCAACATTGCCACCACACAAGAAATGGGAAGAATTGTTCTTTTTCTCCATTTCAGTCTCAGTACGATGGTATCCCGAATCTAATATTGTCGCAATAGAACTGTCCCCTTTATTTAATGTGGCGTCAAACTTACGGTATGAAACAAAAGCGCTTACATCCAGTCCCTTTGCAACATTTACCGTAACAGCTGCTCCTTGCAGATAATTTGCACTTGACAATGACGAATGGGCACGTATGTTGCTGCCGCCACGCCCCATGGACGACAATGTTGACAATTTACCAAAACTGAAATTATTATTAATTACCAGTCCCATTCCAAATCTTACGCGGTAACGTCCTAATGCAAGCGTCTTAATTCTTCCCAACTTTTTTAATACAAAATAAAAAGAATAAAAATCATACCCCATGCTGTTTTTACCGGCAAAAAAAGGCTCGCCCGCATCTTGTGCTCCTAATACGCCAAACCTCACCTTGTCACCGTAAGTGAAATCGTACCTTATGCTGTGTTTGTATTGATAGCCTAAATATCCGTTCTTGTCTCCCTTACGCATATAAAACGGAACCTTCACAGTTCCAATCAATTCATGCTTTCCATACTTCATGACATTTCTGATTGTTGGAAACTTTCTTTCTTTCACATCACCTGCATATGTAAAATAAAAAAGCAGGCGACGCTTAAAATAATCCAAGTCACGAATCATGGCCAACTCACCAAGCGATTTCATCGGGCCATACCTATAAAGATACTCGCTTATATCTTCAACGTCTTTCGCTGTAAGAAACGGTAATTGCTCAAGTTCCTCACGTGTGGCCGTATTTATGTTTATAGGATTCACCTCCAAATCACATAACATATCGAAAGACGCCTCCAAAGCGTTTGCTTCTAAATCTTCAAACTCACCAAGTTGATATAAATATTGCTCCCATTCGTGCTGTTGCTGCGCATTCATTTGCAAAGAAAACAAAGTCAACAAGACCGCATATATATATTTTTTCATTCTAAATTCAAGGTTCTATTATGAAATCCATAACTCAGCTCCCCCTTCACATCCCATAAGCTCACTCTATTTTTCATAAAACAAGCTAATTGCAAATGAAGAACTAATTACAACGTACAAATATAAGCATTTTTTAGATTTTCTACAAGTATTAAGCAATATTTGTATTACAAGAATAGAGAAGTACAAACTATTCCTTCAATAATAACAAAAAAGGACTTCAATTGAAGTCCTTTTCCGTGATTCCGTAGGGATTCGAACCCTAGACCCACGCCTTAGAAGGGCGTTGCTCTAATCCAACTGAGCTACGGAACCTCCAAATCGGCTGCAAATTTACTTAAAATAATCTACATACCCAAATTTTTCAGAATAAAAGATATATTCTAAATTCTACACTTCATTACACGAACGGACACAAGCCCTTCATTGCCAAATCTGCAACTGCCTATGAATTCATCGTCGCCAGAAATTCGTCATTGTCGCGCGTATGCGCTATCCTGTCATGTATTGTGTTCATTGCTTCAATCGAATTCATATCTGCAATGAACTTACGCAACACCCACATGCGGTCAAGTGTCAGTTTGTCTTGCAACAAATCATCACGACGCGTGCTTGAAGCTACAAGGTTCACAGCCGGGAATATTCTCTTATTGCTCAAGTTGCGGTCAAGCTGAAGTTCCATGTTGCCTGTTCCCTTAAACTCCTCGAATATCACTTCGTCCATCTTGCTGCCTGTGTCAATCAGCGCTGTCGCCACAATTGTAAGCGAGCCACCCCCCTCTATATTTCTGGCAGCTCCAAAGAAACGCTTAGGCTTCTGCAACGCATTTGCATCAACACCTCCAGTCAGCACCTTGCCGCTTGCAGGAGCTACAGTATTGTAGGCACGGGCAAGACGAGTTATTGAATCTAAGAAAATAACAACGTCATGTCCACATTCAACCATGCGCTTAGCCTTTTCCAAGACAATGCCTGCTATCTTGACATGCCGTTCTGCCGGTTCGTCAAACGTAGAAGCTATAACTTCTGCATTGACAGTACGGGCCATATCTGTCACTTCCTCTGGACGTTCATCAATAAGCAGCATCATAAGATATGCCTCCGGATGATTCGCCGCAATTGCGTTGGCGATATCTTTCATCAAGATAGTCTTACCCGTCTTGGGTTGCGCCACGATAAGAGCCCTCTGTCCCTTACCTATCGGTGAGAACAAGTCTACAATCCTCGTACTGAGATTTGTCGTAGACCGATCTCCACACAAGGTAAACTTCTCGTCCGGGAAAAGCGGAGTCAGATGATCAAACGGTATGCGGTCACGCACTTCAGCCGGATCACGTCCGTTTATTTTGTCAATTGTCGTCAACGGGAAATATTTTTCTCCGTCATGAGGAGGCCTAACATGGCATTCTATCACATCTCCCGTTTTGAGCCCATAACGCTTTATTTGTGCTATCGAAACATATATGTCATCTGGTGAAGACAAATAATTGTAGTCGCTTGAACGCAAAAAGCCATAGCCGTCCGGCATGATTTCAAGCACTCCATTGGCTGTAATAATATCCTCAAAATCGAATGAGACAACCGCGTCTTGCTCCATTCTCGGAGCATAAGCCACAGTGTTCATATCCAAAGGTGCCGTGGGATTGTCAAACATGTCATAATTAGGCAATGCCATTTGATCCTCGATCGGCAAATCAACAACAGGTATAAAGTCTGTCCCGTCTGCCGGATCTCCTTCCCATACGCCAGATTCTATAGCCTCGCGCTTCTCATCAACAAGTTCATTATGTGCGTTAACCTTAGCCTGCAATTGGGCTATCAGGTCTGACTGGTCTTCATCGTCCTCGCTGTTTTCAGCAGGCGAATAATCCGCTTCAGGCACTTCCTGCAATGTATCCGGCTCAACCGCCTCCTCATCTTTCATAAACGGCGGAACATCTGCACCTTGCACAACGTCTTCACAGACATCATCATGAATGCCGTTTGCATCTGGCAAAGACTCTGCCATATCCGCCACAACCGGTTCCACATGGTCTTCCGTGTCTTTGTCTTCCATTGGCTGAGACTCAGGCAAAACCGTACTTTCCGCCTTTGCTTTGGCTCTACCCCTTGCAGCCTTCGGCTTTGCCGGTGTGGCCGCAGGCGCATCATTGAAAAGCGAAGGCTGTTCGTTTGACACTTTGTTTTTCTTCAAATCAAAATTCTCGCCGTCCTTGCCATTCACAGAATACACCCTGTCCGTATCTTTCTTTACGATACGAACCCTGCGGCGCTTCGCTCCAAGAGGGTTTTTGTTTCCCTCCACTTCTGCTTGTTTGTCGAGAATCGAATAGATAATATCTTCTTGACTATCTCCAGACTTTAGTTTTGCCCCCATTTGTTCGGCAATACTTTCAAGTTCGGCGACATCCTTAGATAACAGTTCGTCTTTACTATACATAAAATATAATGTATGTGTGGAAATTTTTTAATGATTGAATTTGTTTCACGAATGGAAACAAACTATTGACTTTAAGTTGACATGCAAAAGTAATAAATTATATTGAACAAAAAGAAATTTTTATCAAAGCAGACTTGCAATTTAACTTATTTTTAACCTTCATTGTTCTATTTCCGACAATTCAAGCCACCTCATCTCCTTATTGTCCAATTCTTCTTTCAATATTGGCAACCGCTTGCTTTTCTCCGTAAGCTCGTCTATCGACAACTTTCCGCTGCAAAGCTGTTCTTCGATAAGTTTGCGTTCGGCTTCAAGTTCGGCTATGTCTTTTTCCAACTGGGCGTATTCCACACGTTCCTTATACGTCATCCTGCGGCGCTGCTCCGTGCGGCGCCGTTCACGTTCGCCAGTGGAACCTTCTTTCCTTGCAACCTTTTCCTCATTCTTGCTCTTCAATGAACACCACTCACGGTATTGAGTATAGTTTCCGGGAAAATCCTGCACCGCCCCGCCACCGTTGAACACAAGCAGATGGTCAACCACCTTGTCCATGAAGTAGCGGTCATGGCTTACGATTATCACACAACCGGGGAAGTCGGCCAAATACTCCTCAAATATCTGCAATGTCTGGATGTCCAAGTCGTTTGTAGGCTCGTCAAGCACAAGGAAGTTCGGGTTTCTCATCAATACCGTGCATAAATACAGCTTGCGTTTCTCGCCTCCGCTTAGCTTATACACATAGTTGTGCTGCTGTTCAGGCGTGAAAAGGAAATATTGCAGGAATTGCGAGGCCGACATGTGCTTGCCGCCGCCCATGTCAATGTAGTCGGCAATCTCTGTCACCACATCTATCACCTTCTTCTGTTGGTCAAACGTTATTCCTTCCTGCGAGAAGTATCCGAACCTTACGGTCGTGCCTATGTCAAACCGTCCGCTGTCAGGCTTTTCCAAGCCAAGCAGAAGTTTAAGGAATGTTGACTTGCCTGTGCCGTTGTTGCCTACGATGCCCATCTTCTCATATCGGGCGAAATTATAATAGAAGTCTTTTAGAATGACGTTGTCAGATCCCCAGCTTTTGGATATATACTGGCACTCGAATATCTTGCTGCCTATGTAAACATTTCTTGACTTCAACCTGACCTGGCGTTCCTCGATGCGCTGCTTCGCAACCTTCTCCAGTTCAAAGAAGGCGTCCTCTCTATAGCGCGCCTTGTGGCCACGGGCTTGCGGCATGCGGCGCATCCAGTCAAGTTCCTTCCGGTACAGGTTGTTTGCTCTTGCAATCTCGGCCCGTGCATTGTCAATGCGCTCTTGCCGTTTTTCCAGATAATAACTGTAATTGCCGCGATACGTATAGATTGTCTTATTGTCAAGCTCGAGTATTACTGAGCACACACGGTCAAGAAAGAACCTGTCATGAGTGACCATCAGCAAAGTCTTGTTGCCCCTTGACAGGAAACCTTCAAGCCATTCTATCATCTCCAGATCAAGATGGTTGGTCGGTTCGTCCAGCACAAGCATGTCAGGCTCTGTAATCAACACATTGGCCAAAGCCACACGGCGTTGCTGTCCGCCGCTGAGCGTTCCCATGGCCTGATCCATATTGCCGACTTTCAGTTGTGTAAGTATCTGCTTGGCCTTAAGTATCTTTGCCTCGTCACCAGAATGGTTGAAACAGGCGTCGAGCACGGTGTCGGCATCGTTGAACTTAGGTGTCTGCTCCAGATAGCCGACGCGGATGTCGCGGCGGAAGATTATCTGCCCCGAGTCATACCCCTCAACTCCTGTCAGAATGGAAAGCAGGGTGGACTTGCCGGTACCGTTACGAGCCACGAGCCCAACTTTTTGCCCCTCAGCAACGCTGAACGATATGTCCTCAAAAAGCACATGGGCACCAAACGATTTCGTGAGATGCTGCACGTCCAAATACGGTGTAACACTAGCCATAACGCCCCTACTTGCCCTCCTTCAACGTCTTGTTTATCTTTTCTATATAATCAAGCACATCGTCGCGCCCGGTCTTCTTCTCGCTGCTTGTAGTGAAATAAGGCGGCAGTTCCTCCCAGGTGTCCTTCAGACTGTCCATATATGCCACAACCGACTGTTTGGCCTTCACCGGTCCAAGCTTGTCTGCCTTTGTGAATATTATCGAGAAAGGCACTCTGCTGCGTCCCAGCCAGTCGATGAACTCCCTGTCTATCGGCATGAAGCCGTGACGTATGTCTATCAGCACGAAGACGTTGACAAGCTGTTCGCGCTGAAGTATGTATGATATTATTATCTGCTCCAGCTTCTTCTGCACCGACTTTGAGCGCTTGGCGAAACCATAACCGGGCAGGTCAACCAGATACCATTCATCGTTGATTATGAAATGGTTTATGAGCAAAGTCTTCCCCGGTGTCGCAGAAGTCTTTGCCAGGTTCTTATGGTTGCAGAGCATGTTTATCAGGCTTGACTTGCCAACGTTGCTCCTGCCGATGAACGCATATTCAGGCTTTGTGTCATCCGGACATTTCGTCCAGGTGGAGTTGCTTATTACAAATTCAGACTTTCTTATTTCCATATTCTCATGCTTTCAGGCATAGCACGCATCGTTAACATATCCGTAGCAACTGCAGTTTCGGCAGCCATGCCCTATTCTTAAATCAAACAACAAGCCGGCAAAGAGCTTGTCGGCTTGTTTCATTGTGCAAAGATAATGCTTATCAGGCGCAATGCAAAATAAAAACGGCATAATCAGACTTTTATTTATGTTTGCGTGGGTCGCCCGTACCAGAGCTACCCACGCATAATCCAATCCGGTAATGTCAAGGGGCGGATTATTCGCCGGTCTTTTCTATCACTGGCGGATTGTTTTCTCCGTCTTTCTGCACGAACCGGTATGGGCAGGAGCCATCCGTGGGTATCGCCCGGTTCATCTCCTCGGTGGCGGTTTTCCATGTAACGGTGCCTTCCACCCGGGTCGCTCCGCCGCTTTCCCCAAAGCCTACGGCACTTTCCTGGGAATCTGTCTGCCAATAGCCGGCTGTGATGATTGTTTCGCCATTAACAACAAAACTCTCATTATAACCTACGAATGCCCCTACATAGCTACTTCCATAGACATCCGCGGTAGTGTAACATGCGGTGATATGTCCTTCATTGGTGCGTCCCACGATGCCGCCGACACGATCATCTCCGGTTATGGCGCTATTGGAAACGCTGCAGGCGATGATGTATACGTCATCACCCTGGTTTGCAATCCCCGCAATTCCACCGACAAAACGATCTCCGGTTATGGCGCTATTGGAAACGCTGCAGGCGGTGATGCATCCGTCATCATCCAGGCTTGCATACCCCGCAATTCCGCCGACATAATTATTTCCGGTTATGATACAGTTGGAAACGCTGCAGGCGATAACGTTGGCACCCGAACCAACTATTCCGACAATGCCACCGACAGCTGCCCCATCTTTTTCACCATGAATGATGGCATTGGCCAGGTTGAGGTTCTTTATTGTTCCGCCGTTAACTATTCCGTAGAGAAATCCTACATTAATGGTTGTCTCGTCGTTGACGACTACATTGCTGACGGTGTGCCCTGCTCCGTCGAAAATGCCAGAATAAGGAACGACGTGCGTCCAGTTGCTTTCGCCTTCGGCAACGTCAGGAAAGGTTATGTCGGCGGCAAGGGTACAGTTAGTGGCTGGGTCGTCTTTCAAAGCTTCGGCCCATGCGCGCAGTCCGGTGGCATTATAAACAATGTAAGTGCCGTTTTCTACTTTGTAGGACTGTTCCACGATGCGCGAAGCCGCCAGCTCGCTGCCGTCATTGCGGATGAGGGTGACGCGCAACACGGCTTTGATGCTTGCGCCTGCGGTTATTGCCAGTGTGGCGGTGTTGTCACTATTGAACTTTGCCTTGACGCTCCATCCGCCAGTGCCTTCACCGGTGCGTGTGGCGATGTCGGTGAATGTTCCGCCTTCTCCCTCTGGCGTTATCTGCGCCACAATGGCCTGGTAGTCGTCAGTGGTGGTGTCATTCGTGGTAATATGGCCTCGAAGAGGTCCAATTATGCTTAACCGCATGTGTAGCGAAGCGGAACTTGCGGTAGGTATGCAGTCAATGATTTCGTCCTCGAAGAGGGCGAATGTCACCCTGCTGTTCGCCCCCTTTGGGGACGGGTTTGTTAGTTTTGACTTGCCGCAAGTTCCGTTCCCTTCGGTCACTCCACATGCGGTTAAGCATAGTTCGCCCCCTTCGGGGACTGGATTGATACCTATACGTTATACACCTGAACTGCGGATGAACCCAATATGCCGTCTTTGGGCTTTCAAAAAGCCGTCAATCACAAGCCGAAAAGCCGTCTTTTGCACGCTAAAAGACGGCCTTTTGCAAACCTATTGACAATCAGGGAATTACGCGGCCGTCCCAAAGGCCTGTTCCAAAGGCATAAGGCTGCAACCGAATGCATAGCCACGAATGTGGCCAAGGCATGTCAACAAAAAGATGTTTTGTCTTGGATATTACGGCTTATTGAAGTAACTTTGCCGCCGAAAATCATAACGACATGCTTCAACAATATCCGTCACAACTGTTTTCAAAAGCTGTTTCAGAACTGGCCGGACTGCCCGGCATAGGGCAGAAAACGGCCCTGCGGCTTGCTTTGTTCCTGTTAAGGCAAGACAAGGACAAAGTGGCACGCTTCGCAAAAACCATTGGCGACATGCGCAACGAGATAAAATATTGCCGCGTATGCCACAACATAAGCGACGCCGACGTGTGTCCGATATGCTCCGACAGGCACCGCGACGCATCGACGGTATGCGTAGTGGAAAACGTGCAAGACGTGATGGCCGTAGAGAACACGCAGCAATACAACGGCCTTTACCACGTGCTGGGAGGAGCGATATCGCCCATGGACGGCGTAGGGCCGGGCGACATAGAGATTGACTCGCTTGTGGACAGGGTCGCGGCAGGCGGCATCGGAGAAGTGATACTGGCCCTTAGCCCCACAATGGAAGGAGACACCACGAACTTCTACATCTACCGGAAGCTTGCGAAGTATGACGTGAAACTGAGTGTGATAGCCAGGGGCGTGTCTGTCGGTGACGAACTCGAATATACCGACGAGGTGACTCTTGGACGCTCGATCGTCAACAGGGTGCCTTTCGACGGGAAACAGTAAGTGCCAAACATCAACGGCTTACACATTATATATATATACGATAACAATGGAAACATCATCAACAATAAGAAAAGCCCAACGACTTTTAGCCGCCGAAATGTATGGCTGCATACTCGTTTCCGCCGCAATAGTGGCCTTGTACGAGACGGAGACACTGATGCCCGGCTGCCTGGTCGGCGACGCTAACGCCGAGTTCATAACGGTATCGGCCATGGAAATACTTACAATATGCCTGATGCCGCTTGCGCTAAGGCTGTTCAAGCTGAAAAGAATAAGCAAAGAGCTTGCTGCGTCAGGCCGGCAGGCATTGGCAAAATGGGGCAGCATAAGGATGGCCATGCTCTGCCTCCCGATGATTGCGAACACGCTTCTTTACTACATGAGCGGACTCAACGTGGCCTTCGGCTACATGGCGATAATAGGCCTCATCTGCCTCGTTTTCATATATCCGGGCACTTCCCGATGCGTGTCTGAAACAGGTAACCCACAATGAAGCTGTCGGTAGTAATTGTCAGCTACAACGTCAAGCATTATCTTATTCAATGCCTTGACAGCCTGCAAAGGGCGCTGGACGGTGTGGATGCCGAAATCTTCGTCGTAGACAACCACTCCAAGGACGGCACTGCCGACACCATAGCCCGCAAATTCAGCACCATAAAGCTGACGGCAAGCAATCACAACAACGGTTTCGCAAAGGCAAACAACATAGCGTTAAGGCAGGCCACGGGAGAATACGTACTGCTGCTCAACCCTGACACGTTTGTCGGCGAGACAACAATAAAAGAATGCCTCGGCTTCATGGACACGCACCCCAACGCCGGAGGACTGGGCGTGCAAATGCTGAAAAGCGACGGAAGCAAGGCCATGGAAAGCCGGCGCGGACTGCCAACGCCGATGACATCATTTTACAAGATGTGCGGTCTGTGCGCCAGACATCCCACGGACAGGCGCTTCGGCAAGTATTACATGTGCGACATGCCGTGGGACAAACCGGGACGAATTGAAATCATAAGCGGAGCGTTCTTCATGGCAAGGAGGAGCGCTCTAATGGAGACAGGCCTGCTGGACGAAGACTTCTTCATGTACGGCGAAGACATCGACTTGTCATACAGACTGCTGAAACATGGATATGAGAACTGGTATCTGCCGGCAAAAATACTCCACTACAAAGGCGAAAGCACTCAGAAATCATCGTTCAGGTACGTACACGTTTTCTATGAAGCCATGCTCATATTCTTCAAGAAACATTACGGACACACAGGCCTCTGGCTCTCAATACCGATAAACGCAGCCATCTACGCGAAAGCCACGTGCGCGTTGGCCGGAATGTGGTATGCAGGCACAAAGAAGATGCTTGGGTTCAGCACGGCAAGACGTAAGGCTTATCCCCGATACCTGGTCATTGGCTCAAGAGAATCGCTTGAGGCATGCAGGCGCATAGCCTTAAAAAACGGACTCACGGCCGACTATATGGAAGGCGACGAAAAGTCCAACCCCGACGGACACGTCAGGCTCTCACCGAAAGGCGACAAAAACAGTCCCGTATATGTCGTTTATGACACCACATCATACACTTACGGAACGATATTGGAAATATTCGCCCACCACCATGGCGAGAACGTCTTTATCGGCACATACAATCCGAAACACAACATCATTATAACCGACAAAGAAACAATAAGCTGATGACTGTCACACTGCCATCCGTACATTTGAGAGCCATCGAGCCTGAAGATCTCGACATGCTCTACACCATCGAGAACGACACAAGCATGTGGAACGTGGGTACGACAAGTGTACCATACTCACGTTACACCCTTTACGAATACATCGCCAACTCGAAAAACGACATCTACACAGACCGCCAGGTAAGAATGATGATCGAAAACGACGCCCATGAAGTTGTGGGAATCGTCGACCTTACCAACTTCGAGCCGAAACACATGAGGGCCGAAATAGGAATAGTCATAATAAACAAATTCAGAAAACAAGGCCTCGCCCAAGCCACCATAAGAAAAATAAAGGAATATTCGCTCAACGTGCTGCATCTCCATCAGTTGTATGCCTATGTAGACAAAGACAACAGCCAGTCAATAAGATTATTCGAAAAATGCGGATTTAAGCGGTCGGCAGAGCTGAAAGATTGGCTGTCATACGGCAAAACATACCACAATGCGCTGTTAATGCAACTTTTTTTATAAAAAACAAGCACAATGTTTGGTCATTAGAAAAAATATTCATACCTTTGCAACCGCAAATCTGAAAGACATCCAAGGTGCGTTAGTTCAGCCTGGTTAGAATGCCTGCCTGTCACGCAGGAGGTCACGGGTTCGAGTCCCGTACGCACCGCAAGACATAAAAGACAAACCTTATTCGCATCAGGTGCGTTAGTTCAGCCTGGTTAGAATGCCTGCCTGTCACGCAGGAGGTCACGGGTTCGAGTCCCGTACGCACCGCAAGGCTTCAGAGACAAATGAATGCCTACAAGTGACAAAGCCCACAAAATCAATGATTTGTGGGCTTTGTTTTTCTTTTTAGTGTCACCCCGAAGACAAACAAACGGAACAGCAGAAACAAACGCCACGAACATACAAGTCAACGTTATATAATCGCCACACGGGAATCCGCATTAACAGGAAACGTAACGGTATCAGACGCATTCCCGTCATTCCACTATATGAATCAAATGACATCCCTCACAAGCTGCAATCTTTACCTTCATTCTGCCTTCGCAACAACGTTCGAACCGGAAGACAACTTTCGAACCATCTTATATGCAAAATGTCAAGACGACAACATGAAACGCAACAAAATGAGCACCTTGTAACAACTTAATTTTTGATTAAATGCGCATTAAAATGGGACAAATATTATATTTAGACATAATTTTACAAAAATATTTATCATTTTATTTGTTTTTCGCATAAAAAAGTGTACCTTTGCAAACGTTTAAAACAAGTTTGATGACAAATTACAAATAAATATCAATAGGTAAGATTATGAACGCAGCAAAAGTTGTCGAGAATCTCAAGCAGAGATTTCCTAACGAGCCTGAATATATCCAGGCTGTAAGCCAAGTACTCGGAACAATTGAAGAGGAGTACAACAAACATCCCGAATTTGACAGAGCAAACCTCATTGAGCGCCTGTGCATTCCTGACAGGGTCATAGAATTCCGCGTTTCATGGGTTGACGATAAAGGCAACGTACAAACAAACATGGGTTACCGCGTACAACACAACAACGTGATTGGCCCTTACAAAGGCGGAATTCGCTTCCACCAGTCGGTGAACTTGGGCATATTGAAGTTCCTCGCTTTCGAGCAGACATTCAAGAATTCATTGACAACACTGCCCATGGGTGGCGCAAAGGGAGGCTCAGACTTCTCTCCGCGCGGCAAGAGCGATGCCGAAGTGATGCGTTTCTGCCAAGCTTTCATGAGCGAGCTTTACCGCCACATCGGCCCTGACGAGGATGTTCCAGCCGGAGACATCGGCGTTGGCGGACGCGAAGTTGCCTATATGTTCGGAATGTACAAGAAGCTCACACACCAGTGGAGCGGCGTGCTAACCGGCAAAGGCCTACAATTCGGAGGCTCACTCATTCGTCCAGAAGCGACCGGATACGGCAACGTTTATTTCCTCGTGAACATGCTCAAGACGCGCGGCATTGACATCAAAGGCAAGACGGTGCTCGTGAGCGGAGCCGGAAATGTGGCACAGTATACAATAGAAAAATGCATCGAGCTTGGCGCGAAAGTTGTCACCTGTTCAGATTCTGACGGATACATTTACGACCCGGACGGCATTGACCGTGAAAAGCTCGACTACATAATGGAGTTGAAGAACATCGAGCGTGGACGTATACGCGAATACGCAGAGAAGTACGGAGTGAAATACGTAGAGGGCGCAAAGCCGTGGTTTGAGAAAGCTGACATCGCACTTCCTTCGGCAACCCAGAACGAGATTAACGAGGAGGCAGCAAAGGCTCTTGTTGCAAACGGCGTTATCGCTGTCAGCGAAGGTGCCAACATGCCTACTACGCCTGAGGCAATCAAGGTGTTCCAAGACGCCAAGATTCTATACTCTCCAGGAAAAGCCGCAAACGCCGGAGGTGTTGCCGTATCAGGCCTCGAGATGAGCCAGAATTCAGAGCGCCTCAGCTGGAGCCGTGAAGAGGTAGACGCAAAACTGCACGGCATCATGAACAACATTCATGAAAACTGCGTCAAGTACGGCACTGAGCCTGACGGTTACATCAACTACGTCAAGGGCGCCAACATCGCCGGTTTCCTCAAAGTTGCGAAAGCGATGATGGCTCAAGGCATCGTATAAACACATACAACACCATCTATAGCAAAAGGCACTGGCTTCCAGTGCCTTTTGCTTTATTCCAAATACATGCACAAGATTCAGCATACAATCAATTTTAACATAATTATGGCCTGATTCCCGTCATTCATATTAAAAATATCCTTACCTTTGCAAACAAAAAGCGAAATGGGCAAGGATTTTTCTAAAACAGACAAGACATTTTGCATTCTGGCATCGGCATGCATCGCAATATTCATCGTGCTTAACCTGCAGGCGGCGGCTCCGCTTGTCCACTGGGCGGACCACATGGACAAACTCCTCATGCTTACCCTAAACTTTGACGGCGGCGAGGCAATAGACAGATTCTGGAGCGGAGTCTCTTCCAAATTTGTATGGGTTCCACTTGGCGCCACGCTTCTTGCAATACTAGCATATTATAAAAAAAGCATACTGATACCGGTTCTATTCGTCATCGGCCTGGCACTTACGGTAACCCTGGCCGACCAAATTGCATCGTCATTCCTTAAACCTTATTTCTCGCGTCTGCGTCCATCACACAATGAAGAGATCTGCTCCATGCTGCATTTCGTCAACGGCCGCAAGGGCGGGCAGTTCGGATTCGTGTCCAGCCACGCCGCCAACGCTTTCGGCGTACTTGCATTTCTCGCCCCTACATTCCGCCGCAAGACAACAGTCGTAGTATTGGCAATATGGTCTGTACTTGTAAGTTATTCACGCATATACCTCGGCGTGCATTATCCTGGCGACATTTTCTGCGGGGCGCTGTTAGGCTTCACCGTCGGGCTTGGGATGAACATCGTCATAAGGAAAATATATTTCAAGATAACTGCAGTTTCGGAAAAAACGCTAAATGACAACCTTTTCAAAGGAGGTGTTGAATCAAGCTACATGACAGCGGCAATACTTTGTACGGGTCTGTATATCTTTTTCTACAATTTCGCCCAATCGGCAATACTACCGTTCACGGCCCTACCCTGCCTTATTCCGTTCAATTAACACGACACGCCGCGACACGCGGTTACGTCCAAAACATTCTAACGCATAAGCACAAATGCAATAACAAAGCCAACCAAGCATACAACAGAATGCCGCATGACCTGTGCAAGAAGCACGTCATGCGGCATTTTGCCATGTGGATTGAGCCATTGCCACCAAAGGCTCACCTTGTAACTCTGAACCAGTCAGCGTCAATCCATCCACGATTGGCCTTGCCTGCCGGCTCTGCTGCGACAAAGCCTATCTTTGCACCTATCCATTTGCCTTCACGCATGGCGAACTCCGTGCCCGCGCTCTTATATTTCTTGCCGTCAAGACTGTAATAGAAACGGCATTTGCCCTTATCCACCTTCATGCGGAGATATATGTCCTCATGCGTTCCCGGCTGATAATCTATCGCATCAACGGCGGTAGGCTTAAGCGTGGCTATCACGCTTATTGTCTCCGGCTTGCCCTTGTCGGCACTCTTACATGTCACCTGCTGCAGCTGGAACTCGTCGCCGACACGCTTCACTACGAGAGCTGAATAATCCAAACCCATCATTATCAATCCGCCGAACTGGTTTTCAGCCTTGGACGTAAAGCGGATCTTAGCCGTCGCCGTAAACTTATCCGCCGGGGTTTTCTGCAACAACAGGTTAGGCACCTCCCAAAGATTAACAAAATCCTCGCTCAACTTATGCGTGTAAATCCTAAACGTACCGAATGCCGTCGGCATGCCAAACATCTGATTATAGTTGGCGTGCCACTGCCACTGCTTACCTATAAATGGCGAGTCAAACTCGTCGTTTTCAACAGGGTTCTGAATCTGAACCTTAGCAGACGTCTTGGGTTTGCGGTATGTCATGACGGGGTCGCCACAATAGTCGCCGTCCTTGTCCACTCCCATCACAGGCCAGTTGTCTTTCCATGTGACTGGCTGCAAATGGACAACGCGACCGTAACATCCCTTGTCCTGAAAATGCAAGAACCAGTCTTCGCCAAAAGCTGTGTGCACCCATGCGCCCTGGTGAGGCCCGTTGACGCTGCTCTTGCCCTGAGCAAGCACGATTTTGCTCTCATAAGGACCGTAAACGTTCTTGGAACGCATGGCCACCTGGAAGCCCGTAGGGACACCTCCGGCTGGAAACATTATCCAATACCAGCCGTCCCGTTTGTAGAATTTAGGGCCTTCACTTGTACGGCACTCGGTGCCGTTGCCGTCAAACACGATGACAGGATCGCCGATGGCCCTGGTGCCATCGGCCGAAAGCTCGCGCACAACGATTATTGACGCGAAACGTGAGCGGCTGTTGGCGTAAGCGTATGTAAGATAGCAGCGGCCGTCATCGTCCCAAAGCGGCGTAGTGTCAATCATGCCTTTTCCTGGTATCACACACAAAGGCTTGCTCCACTCACCGGCAGGGTCTTTCGTCTTGACCATCATCACGCCATGGTCTGGGTCGCCCCAATAAATATAGAACTCGCCATTGTGGTGGCGTATGGACGGCGCCCACACGCCGTTTCCATGCGACGGACGATCAAACTCGTCGGTAGGATACTGCGTCTTGAGCGCATGCCCGATTATCTCCCAGTTCACCAGGTCTTTAGAGTGAAGGACAGGCAGGCCGGGCATGCAGTTGAACGAACTTGCCGTAAGATAATAGTCCTCGCCAACCGCGCACGCGTCGGGGTCGCTGTAGTCGGCATTGATTACTGGATTAGTGTATGTGCCGTCGCCATTGTCAGGACACCACACCTCCGACTTGTACTGGGCATTGGCAAACAGAGGCGATAACGCCAATGCCAAGAAGATTTGTTTTTTCATGTTTTTAAATGTTTTTTGTTTGTTTTTTCAAGGAATGATTATATTACTTTCACAAAATTATTCCCGATTGTGTCGAACTTGAGTTTATAATTCACATCATGCACGATGCGCATCAGCTTCGCCGGCTCAGTGGCCTGCACGCCAAACGAATTGGCGACATGCCCCATTGTGCGCCTGACATTGATTTCCACACACGGATGCAGCAAGAAGCCACGGCCGTCATCACGCGCAACGGCCATCATGTCAACGCCCAACGGCCCTGAGTATTTGCTGAAGGCGCCTTCGGAAAAATATCTCAAAAGCCGCTGCCTCGTCTCATTCAAAAGCCAGGCCGGAACAAAGCGAGCCAACATGGCCGCCTTCTCTTCCTCCGCCGCCACAACGTTTCCCGCATAACTGCTCTTGTTCGTCTCAAACAGGGACAAGCCGCAATAATCCACCCTACCGTCACCATGCGAATAAAACTCAAGCGCAAAATCTTTCACCTTTTTATAATAAGGCTCCACCATGACACCGCCTTGCCGCCCGATTGTATTTGACATCCATCCGCGCAGCGAAGCGCTGAAGCCTTTGTCAACGTAACGTACGCCACGACCGCTGCTGCTCCACAACGCCTTTACCACCACCGCGCCGTACTTGTCCATCTCGTCAAGCACTTCATCCAGGGACTTGCAAAAACGGCTCTCGCCACAAGTCGCGCATTCAAGGCCCGAGCGAATGCGCAAAAGAGCGTCGGTAGTATTACGCCTGTCAGCCAGACTGCGCACAAAGTCCAGATACTCGTCTGAGGGAAGACCGCCTACGTCCATGCCGGCGTCAGCCAGCATTCGGCGCACGGCCTTGTCCCACCCCCACGGCTCGAAGCCCGAAAACACCAGCTTGCCCATATCCTCTTGCGAGACAAAAAGCACATCGGCATGCGGCATGCGGCACTGAGCCAACGCCTTAAGCGCAAAGAGCACATCGTCGACAAGCACAAAGTCGCCGTCATCAGCCCACAGCGCGGGCAGGAAACCAAGATTGGTCTTGAACTCCTGCACCGCATGAGGCAACGCCACATGAGCCGCGTCAGCGGCCAATGCCATCTCATGTTCAGGATTAAAAATATGTAGCTTCACCTTGCAGCATCGTTTTAACAGGATGCAAAGATAATGCAAGTTGGGCGCAATACAAAATAAAAGCACGAGAAACAAGACTTTATTTACAATGCCACCCAGTGGCAAACTGACGGCATACACACATTGCCAACCTTGCATGGCCGCATTAATCACACTACACCACCAGTTTAAACTCCCGAGCATAACCGCCTGGAATCCAGCATGTTAACGAAACCATTGCAAAAGACGGCTTTTTAGTCTGCGATTTGCGGCCTTTCACAATGCAAAAGACGGCAAATCACAACGCGAAAAGCCATGTATTGCAAAACAAGCGTTTCCACACGCATGGACGACATGGCCCGCGCCACAGAACACCTCACTAACAGCCGACCAATACATACTGTAAAAATAAGTAAAAATTACGAGATTTTGCAATGTTCGGTTTGCAAATAAAGAATAAAATATTATCTTTGCAAAAGATTTCGCCGTGTCTTGGCAATAAAACAAATTGGAAAGAATGGAAGCCTTTTATCGCACCCATACCTATTTAGTAGAACACACCAACGCACCTGTACGCCGCCTGCTGATGGACGAGATCAACTGGGACGACAGGCTTATTGGCATAAAAGGCACGCGGGGAGTCGGAAAGACCACCTTCCTGCTGCAATACGCCAAAGAACATTTCACGCCGAACGACCGCAGGTGTCTTTACGTGAACATGAACAACTTTTACTTCCAAGGCCGCGGCATAGCCGACTTTGCAAGCGAATTCTGCAAGAACGGCGGCAAAGTGCTTCTGATAGACCAAGTGTTCAAAGAACCCAACTGGAGCAAAGAACTGCGGCTGTGCCACGACAACAACCCCGAGCTGAAGATAATATTCACGGGCAGCAGCGTGATGCGGCTGAAAGAGGACAACCCGGAACTCAACGGAATCGTGAAAAGCTACAACCTGCGCGGCTTCTCGTTCCGTGAATTCCTAAACCTCACCGTCGGGACACATTTCCGCGCATACACGCTCGACGAGATTCTGCACGAGCACGAACACATAACAAGACAAATATTGCCGGAAGTTTCACCCAACAAATATTTTCCATTATATTTGCACCACGGATTCTATCCGTTCTTCCTTGAAAACCGCAATTTCTCGGAAAACCTGCTCAAGACGATGAACATGATGACCGAGGTTGACATACTGCTAATAAAGCAAATCGAACTGAAATACCTTACAAAAATAAAAAAACTGTTTTACCTGCTGGCCGTCGACGGCCCCAAAGCACCCAACGTAAGCCAACTGGCCAACGACATAGAAACCAGCCGCGCGACAGTAATGAACTACATAAAATACCTGGCCGAGGCGAGACTCATCAACGTGATATACCCTCACGGCATGGAATTTCCCAAGAAGCCGAGCAAAGTGATGATGCACAATCCCAACCTGATGTACGCCATCTATCCCATCAGGGTGGAACTGCAAGACATCATGGAGACATTCTTCGTCAACTCGATGTGGAAAGACCATAAGGTAAACCAAGGCAGCAAAGACAACTACTACATAATAGACGGCGGAAAGAAATTCAGAATATGCGACGCGGCCGGAAACGGGAAAATACGCATGAACCCAGACACGGTCTACGCACGCTACAACACTGAAATAGGCAAGGACAACCAGATTCCGCTATGGCTATTCGGATTTTTATACTAACAACAGATACACTAACATTAATGTTTTATTAAAATGGCTAAAGAAAAAAAGTTTATCACTTGTGATGGAAATGAGGCAGCCGCTCACATAAGCTATATGTTCAGCGAGGTTGCAGCCATTTACCCTATCACGCCGTCATCCCCTATGGCGGAACACGTTGACGAATGGGCCGCAAAAGGACGCAAAAACCTTTTCGGACAGACCGTGTCCGTCCAGGAAATGCAATCAGAGGGAGGCGCAGCCGGAGCAGTGCACGGCTCACTCCAGGCCGGTGCGCTGACAACAACGTTCACAGCATCGCAGGGATTGCTCCTAATGATACCTAACATGTACAAGATTGCAGGCGAGCTGCTGCCATGCGTGTTCGACGTTTCGGCACGTACACTGGCATCTCATTCACTCTGCATCTTCGGCGACCACCAGGACGTGATGGCTTGCCGCCAGACAGGCTTCGCCATGTTCTGCGAAGGCTCTGTGCAGGAAGTGATGGACCTCACGGCCGTCGCCCACCTTGCATCATTGAAGACATGCGTTCCGTTCCTCAACTTCTTCGACGGATTCCGCACATCCCACGAATATCACAAAATCGAACTGCTTGAGCAGGAAGACATAGCTCCGCTGGTTGACATGGACGATGTAAAGCGCTTCCGCGACCGCGCCTTGTCACCCGAACGCCCCGTGACACGCGGTACGGCTGAAAACCCGGAGACATTCTTCACACACCGCGAAGCATGCAACGAATATTATGACAAAGTTCCAGAAGTGGTGGAACATTATCTCGGCGAAATCAGCAAGATCACAGGCCGCGAGTATCACCTCTTCTCATATTACGGAGCGGAAGACGCAGACAGGATGATAATCCTCATGGGCTCAGCCACAGAGGCCGCACGCGAGGCTATCGACTACCTGAACAAGAACGGCGAGAAAGTCGGCATGATTTCCGTACACCTTTATCGTCCGTTCTCTGTAAAGCACCTGTTGGCTTCCATCCCAACCACAGTCAAGCGCATTGCCGTGCTCGACAGGACCAAAGAACCGGGCGCAGAGGGTGAGCCACTGTACCTCGACGTGAAGAGCGCCTACTACGATGTGGAAAACAAACCACTCATCGTAGGCGGACGTTACGGTCTCGGTTCAAATGACACAACCCCGGCACAGATAATCTCGGTATTCGACAACCTGAAGCTCAACGAACCGAAAAACCACTTTACGCTCGGCATAGTCGACGATGTTACATTTACATCTCTGCCACAGGTTGAAGAGATGGCACTCGGCGGCGAAGGCATGTTCGAAGCCAAATTCTACGGACTGGGAGCAGACGGTACAGTAGGCGCAAACAAGAACTCAGTGAAAATCATCGGCGACAACACCGACAAACACTGCCAGGCATACTTCTCTTATGACTCGAAGAAGTCTGGAGGCTTCACTTGCTCGCACCTACGCTTTGGTGATACGCCCATCCGCAGCACATATCTTGTAAACACGCCCAACTTCGTTGCATGCCACGTACAGGCATACCTGCACATGTATGATGTCACACGCGGTTTGCAGAAGAACGGAACATTCCTTCTCAACACAATATTCGACGGCGAGGAACTTGTAAACTTCATTCCTAACAAGGTTAAGCGTTACTTCGCGCAAAACAACATCACCGTTTACTACATCAACGCTACAAAGATAGCCCAGGAAATTGGTCTCGGCAACCGTACGAACACCATCCTTCAGAGCGCCTTCTTCCGCATCACCAAGGTTATTCCTGAAGATCTCGCAGTAGAACAGATGAAAAAGTTTATCGTCAAGTCATACGGCAAGAAGGGACAAGACGTGGTTGACAAGAATTATGCAGCAGTTGACCGTGGCGGAGAATACAAGCAGCTCGCCATCGACCCTGCATGGGCAAATCTTGCAGATGACGTGAAGGCAGAAGACGACGCCCCGGCATTCGTTAAAGAACTTGTACGTCCAATCAACGCACAGGCCGGCGACTTGCTAAAGGTTTCTGACTTCATAAAGCACGACACCGTAGACGGCACATGGCAGAACGGGACATCAGCTTATGAGAAACGCGGCGTAGAAGCGTTTGTACCGAAATGGGACGCTGAAAACTGTATTCAGTGTAACAAGTGCGCATATGTATGTCCTCACGCAGCAATCCGTCCGTTCGTACTGACAGACGAAGAGCTCAAAGGCTTCGATGGTACAACCATCGAGATGAAGGCTCCTGCTGCAATGAAGGGTATGCACTTCGTGATCGAGCCGAGCGTGCTCGACTGTCTTGGCTGCGGCAACTGTGCTGACGTTTGTCCGGGCAACCCGAAGAAGGGCAAGGCTCTTACGATGGTTCCGTTCGCTGGCGACGATGCTGAGGCTGCACGCTGGGATTACCTCGTTAAGAACGTTAAGAGCAAGCAGGATTTGGTTGACATCAAGTCAAACGTCAAGAACTCTCAGTTCGCACAGCCTCTGTTTGAGTTCTCAGGAGCTTGTTCAGGTTGCGGTGAAACTCCGTATGTGAAACTCATTTCCCAACTCTTCGGCGACCGTGAGATGATAGCCAATGCAACAGGTTGTTCTTCAATTTACTCTGCTTCAATACCTTCAACTCCTTACTGCACGAACGACAAGGGGCAAGGTCCTGCCTTCGACAACTCATTGTTCGAGGACTTCTGCGAGTTCGGCATGGGTATGGTGCTCGGCAACAAGAAGATGAAAGAGCGCATCACAATGCTGCTCAACGACGCTATTGCAAAGGACGAGACTCCCACAGAGTTCAAGGAGGCAGCACAAGAGTGGATTGCCGGCAAGGAAAACGCTGAAGCTTCAAAGGCCGCAGCTACCAAGCTGAAGCCGCTTATCGCAGCCGGTGCTGAAGCTGGATGCGAAGTCTGCAAGGAACTGAAGACTCTCGACCACTATCTCGTAAAGCGCAGCCAGTGGATTATCGGTGGCGACGGTGCTTCTTACGACATTGGTTACGGCGGTCTCGACCACGTTATCGCAAGCGGCGAAGACGTTAACATCCTCGTTCTCGACACCGAGGTTTACTCTAACACGGGCGGCCAGTCTTCAAAGGCTACTCCTCTTGGCGCCATCGCGCAGTTCGCCGCACAGGGCAAGCGCATCCGCAAGAAGGATCTCGGCCTCATGGCTACCACTTACGGCTACGTTTACGTTGCCCAGATTGCGATGGGAGCTGACAATGCACAGTGCCTCAAGGCCATTCGCGAGGCCGAGGCTTATCCCGGACCTTCACTCGTGATAGCTTACGCTCCGTGTATCAATCACGGCCTCAAGGCTAAGGGCGGCATGGGCAAGAGCCAGGCAGAGGAAGCCAAGGCTGTTGAATGCGGCTACTGGCACCTGTGGCGTTACAACCCCGAATTGGCAGAGCAGGGTAAAAACCCGTTCTCGCTCGACTCCAAGGAGCCTGACTGGAGCAAGTTCCACGACTTCCTCCTCGGCGAGGTTCGCTATCTATCTGTAAAGAAGGCATACCCCAACGAGGCCGAAGAACTGTTTGCCGAGGCTGAACGCATGGCTAAGCTGCGTTACAAGAGCTACATACGCAAGTCTAAGGAAGACTGGAGCGACGAAGAGGCATAAACCATAAGCAAAAAGTTTTATCCGGCATACCTGCCGATAAAGCGCATGACAAAGGGCTTGCAACGGGAACAACGCTGCAAGCCCTTTTTGTATGACATCTTTTTATTAAGACACATTTTACACGTCGTGAGTTCGGCATAACAGGAATGTCACACTTATCAGTTTTTTGCAAGTCGGTGGCAAAAAGGCAATGCGGTAAGAAATTATATAATTGAAAAGATGATTCCTTATGCCGAATTCACGTATCTTACAAACGGATTAACACATGTAAGTCTGACAACCATGAAAAACGTTTTTACAAAAGACGGCTTTTCACATTACAATACATGGCCTTTTGCATTCCAATATGCCGCATATTGCAGCCCAAAAGACGGTCTTTTACGCAATTGTACATATATCACTGATAATCAAATACTTACCAAACAAACGAAAAGCCATCATTGAAGCAACTCTTGCAAGCCTTCAAAACGGCCGGCTTTGACAATGCGCACACGCCTTGGAATCCATCATACCCATTACTCAGCAATCCACTTCAACCTAACAACCATTAATTTTTATTTTCCAAGACAAACAAAATTCGCAAAATAAACTGCCATTATATGAGTTATATTTAGTATATTTGCATCTACCGTTGATTAATAAAATGAAAACACGACAATATGAGATTGCATTCTATTCTGACGGCGGCAGTCATGGTGCTCTTGTCTGCCGAATGTGCCTTGGCACAAAAAGTTGATACGTGCAAGACGTTCCTCAACACGGGAAATCCGCTGATAAAAGACAAGTTTACGGCCGACCCCGCGCCCATGGTGTACGGAGACAGGCTTTATCTTTACGTTGGCCACGATGAGTATTACGAAGGACAAGACACAGCTTCAGGCGGAAAAGAATTCAACATCACCGAATGGCTGTGCTACTCCACCGGCGACATGCAGACGTGGACTGACCACGGAGCGGTGCTCAGCCCGGCCTCGTTCACTTGGGCCGTGGGCGAAGCGTGGGCGTCACAAGTGGTGGAACACAACGGCAAGTTTTATTATTATGTCACCGTACAGGCAGGCAAACCCTATGAGGGGAAGGCCGTAGGAGTGGCTGTAGGCGACACTCCAACAGGGCCTTTCGCCGACGCTTTGGGCATGCCGCTGGTCTGCGACACTATGACATCCAACGGCGAACGCGGATGGTGGAACGACATCGACCCGACCGTGCTGATAGACGAAAAGGGACAAGGGTGGCTGTGCTGGGGCAACGGCACTTGCTTCTTGGCGAAACTGAAACCTAACATGATTGAGCTTGACGGCGGCATACAAGTCGTCGACTTGCCGAAATACATGGAAGGGCCGTGGCTGCACAGACGTGGCGACATGTATTACCTCACTTACGCCTCGATGCATGACGGCCAAGAAGCCATTGCCTACGCCACGGCTCCGGCTATGACAGGCCCGTGGACTTATCGGGGTGAGCTTACCGGCCCGGCCGAAAACAGTTTTACCATTCATCCGGGCATCATCGAGTTCAAAGGCAAGTGGTATCTGTTTTACCACAACGCCGTCCTCACGCTTGACGGACACCACGGCGCAATAGGCCGCAGAAGCGTCTGTGTGGACAGGCTTTCATATAACCCGGACGGCACAATGATGTATGTCGAGCAAACCAAGAATGGCGCAAGCGGCATGCCATGAAGACACATTCCCAATTGCCAAAGGCTGCAATCAGAAACAAACATTAATCACATAACTTAAAATATGTAATAAATGAAAAAGCTTCTTTTCATATTCTCATTGGTTTTTGCTTTCCATTCAGCAACAGCCCAGCCGGCGCAGACCGGCGTTCCGGCACAGACCAACGTGCCAGAGATGAAATATCCGTGCGTCGACGGCTCGTCACGCGCCACGTTCAAAATCAAGGCTCCAGAGGCACACAACGTGCAAGTGGACATCTGTGGCAAGAAATGGCCTATGGAGAAAGACGCCGAAGGAATATGGAGCGTAACCACCGAGCCGCTTGTAGTGGGCTTCCATTACTATTTTCTGCTGATAGACGGCGTGCCCGTGGCCGACCCGTCGAGCGAGACATTCTTCGGATGCGGCAAGATGGCCAGCGGCATAGAGATACCAGAAGCACCCGAAAATGCCGCATATTACACTTATGACAAGTCGATAGCCCACGGCCAGGTAAGGGAATGCCATTACTATTCAACCGTGGAGCAGAACGTGCGCCGTTGCTTTGTATACACTCCGGCCGGCTATGACACAGACCAGTCAAGGCGTTACCCCGTATTGTATCTGCAACACGGCATGGGAGAGGACGAACGCGGCTGGAGCAACCAAGGCAAGATGGCGGACATCATGGACAACCAGATTGCCGCAGGCAAATGCGTGCCCATGATTGTAGTGATGGACTACGGCAACTGCGGATATATCTTCGGAACCAAGCCCGGCGAACGGCGTGAAGACTTCGGAGCCTCGTTCACACCGATACTTCTCACCGACATAATCCCTTACATCGACAAAACGTTCAGAACGAAAACCGACAGAGACAGCCGTGCCATGGCCGGCCTGTCGTGGGGAGGACACCAGACATTCGAGACAACACTGGCAAATCTTGACAAATTCGCATACATAGGAGCGTTCAGCGGAGCGATATTCCTGCCCAAAAACGCAGACATCCGCAAAGTCTACAACGGCGTGTTCGCCGATGCAGAAACATTCAACAGGCAAGTGCACACCCTGTTCCTCGGCATGGGGTCTGAAGAGAACATGGGCAGCAGACAGTTGAGCGAGAAGCTGACAGCCGCCGGCATAAACAATATATATTACGAATCACCCGGCACACACCATGAATGGCTGACATGGCGCAGATGTCTGAACGAATTTCTGCCGCTGATTTTCAGACCGGCCAAATAACATTCTTATCGGCACAAAGAATGTATCATACGGATAAATTATGTCCTCTTGTTTTGCATTGTCGCCATATTTGATTACTTTTGCAGGGTTTTCAATAGACAATCAATAAAATCAAGGAAAAAATGAGAAGCAGGACAACTACATGGTTTGAGTGTAAGATACGTTATGAAAAGACGATGGAAGACGGCACCCAGAAGAAAGTGACAGAAACTTATACCGTTGACGCGCTGAGCTTTACCGAGGCCGAGGCCAGCATAATAGAAGAAATGTCAGCCTACATCAGCGGCGAGTTCGAGGTGCGCGACATCAAAAAAGCGGCTTACGGCGAAGTGTTCTTCAGCGACTCGCCGTCGGCAGACCGTTGGTACAAGACAAAGCTGCAGTTCATAACCATAGACGACAAGACAGAAAAGGAAAAACGCTCGAACGTCAACTATCTGGTGCATGCGGCATCACTGCCCCAGGCAGTGAAAAGCATAGACGAGGTGATGGGCGGCACAATGGTTGACTATTTAATAGCCGCCGTAGCTGAAACACAGATAATGGACGTGTTCGAGCACAACAAGATAGCCGGACAAGGCAAGACGGAAGTCGATGACAAGCCTGAATATGAGCAGGCCGGCGGAGAGGAGGCAAAATGATAACTGATGTTGACGTTGCCGCACGTCTCAATGCGGTGAAAGGCACGTTGCCCGACGGCGTTAAACTTGTTGCAGTCAGCAAGTTCCACCCGGCCGAATACATACAGGCCGCTTACGATGCAGGCCAACGTGTATTCGGAGAAAGTCATGAACAGGAACTGTCAAAAAAGCATGAAATGCTGCCAAAGGACATAGAGTGGCACTTCATAGGCCATTTGCAGACCAACAAAGTGAAATACATTGCACCATACATCTCGATGATAGACGCCGTCGACTCGGTCAAGCTGCTCAAGGAAATCAACAAGCAGGCAGCCAAACACGGACGTATCATCGATGTGTTGCTGGAACTACACATTGCGGCCGAAGCCACCAAATACGGTTTTACGCTTGATGCGTGCCGCGAAATGCTGGAATCTGGAGAATGGCGCGCCCTTGACAACGTAAGGATATGCGGATTGATGATGATGGCGTCAAACGTTGACGACGAGGTTCAGATACGCAGCGAATTCAACGTTGCGGCAAACTTTTTTGACGAAGTAAAAGCCAAGTATTTCCAAGACCATGACGCATTCCGCGAACGGTCATGGGGAATGAGCGGCGATTACGGCATAGCCGTCAAATGCCGTAGCACGATGGTACGTGTCGGCACTGCGATTTTCGGTGACAGAGTTTATTGAAGTTTGATAATAAATACAAAACATCATGAAAGTATTATTGGTGAATGGCAGCCCGCATAAAAACGGCTGTACAAATGCCGCATTGGAAGTTGTAGCCGGCGAACTTGAGAAATGCGGATTGTTCGCAGAGATATTCTGGTGTGGCAACAAGCCAATTTTAGGTTGTCTTGGCTGTGGAAAGTGTAAGGCCAATCACCGCTGCTGGCATAGTGAAGATACAGTCAATGCTTTCCTTGAAAAGGCAGAGGGCGCGGACGGATTCGTGTTCGGCACTCCCATACACTTCGCGGGACCGTCAGGGTTCATAAAACCGTTTATGGACAGGGCGTTTTGCAGCAAGTCGTCAATGTATTCAAACAAACCAGCCGCAACAGTTGTAAGCTGCAGGCGCGGCGGTGCAACTGCCGGGTTTGACGATTTGAACAAATATTATGGGATAAGCAACATGCCAACCGTGCCATCTACATATTGGAACCAAGTGCACGGCAACAAGCCAGAAGAAATATTCCAAGACGAGGAAGGCATGCAGACAATGCGCCGATTGGGCCAGAACATGGCTTGGCTGTTGAAGTGTATAGACGCAGGAAGAAAGGCTGGTGTTGAACTTCCTTATGATGAGCCAGCTGTTAAAACGAACTTCATTAGAGGTTGACGTAAAACAAACGCGTGGGAATCAAGAAACGCTTTTATGCTGATTCGACGCAAAGGCACTTCTTGATTTCCTATTTTTTATTTGTAGAAATACTGTCCTTTATTCTTGGTCATGAGTCCATATTCTATGGCATGTGTCGGACAGTGATGATAACATGAAAAACATGCAAGACATGACTTGTCGTGCTTCCATACAGGTTGTTTTTGCAAGTCGAGTACAATATTGCTGGTCGGACATGACTTTGCACACAAACCACATCCAATGCATCTGTCACCACTTACACGGAACGGTTTGTCCGTTATCAGATGCTTGGTAAAGAAACCGCCTATCAAACGGCTGTTGATGCGCGGCCATCTGCCTATTGTAAGTTCATTGACGCCTTTTTCATCATTAGTGATCGACTTGATTGCAATCTCAATGTCTTCAGCCGCTTTTTCTTTTTTCTTTTTTTCTTTGACAGGCGTGTCCACGTCCATAAATGGCAAACCGACATATGATTCTGGCATTATAAGTGAAAAGGCGCTGTCAAGATGTATGCCTTTGCTTGACAGGTCATCTCTCAAAATGTCAATTGTCTCGCCTATGTTGTCACCTGCCGTACACAGGGCAAAAACATAATGCCCTGACGGCTCACTTATATCCAGCTTTTTAATGAATTCCCTCATGACAACCGGTGGGCGCCACCCATGCACAGGAAAGCAGAAGCCTATGCGCTCGTTTTCTTTCAAGCGCCAAGGCGTTCCTTCATCCCTTATGTCCAGAATGTTTATGAGTTCTTCGCCCGTAGCCTGCGCTATCGTCGTTGCCGCCCACTTTGTGTTGCCTGTTCCTGACAGATAGAAAATCATACGCTTCTTGATGTTTGGGTGTTCAGAAGAAATTAAAAGGCTTCAACATTCATGAATCCGGGCGCAAAGATAGTTCTTTTGTTCGTAAAAACACCAGCTTGTCACAAGAATATTGTATCTTTGTAATTCAGTATTGCGGAAAACATTTTAATATTATGAAAGTAAACGGGCGAATACAGCTTTATCCCATACTGCGTGTCGTGATTTTTTTCATCATCGGAATTGTTCTTGGAACCGAGTCCTTCGGCATGATTCCTTTTGCATGGTGGTTTGCGGCGTTATTGCTGTCGCTTGTCGCAGCCTATGTGTTTGACAGACATGCCATCACCCAGACGGTGTTGATATTCACTGCTTATACCTGCCTCGGTGGCTGCCTTACGGTACGTGAGTTGGATTCAGTTGACATAAGCCTTCCTGAAGACGAAGTATGTTTTGAGGCGGTGGTCGTAAGCCCGACCGTTATTACAGGTAAAGTTGTGCGCTGCGACATGATTATAACAGACAGGCACAAGCCCATCAAGATAAAGGCAAGCATTTTCCGCGACAACAGGTCGGAGGCGCTCAAGCCCGGTTCTGGAATTAGAGCCAAAGGAATACTGAGAAAGCCTGCAAATTTTGCAGGCTCAACGTTTGATTATAGCCGTTATCTGTTGTATCATGGCTATTCGGCAACAACATTCCTTTATATCAACGACTGGCACAGCGACCGGATCAGCCTGCGAAACTTGTCATCGATAGACCGCACAAAGATTATGGCGCTGAAGCTTCGTGACAAGCTGTCAAGACACTTCAAAGCGTCAGGCATCAGCGGACAGGGATATGCCGTGCTGGCGGCCATGGTGCTTGGCGAAAGAGTTTCCATGTCGAAGGCCATGACCGACGACTATTCTGTCTCAGGAGCATTGCACGTATTATCACTGTCAGGCCTGCATCTTGGCATTATTTATTCAATGTTGCTGCTGCTGTTTTTCAGGAGGCGACAGTCCGTCATAGTGCAGGTGCTTATTGTCTGTGCGGTTTGGACCTATGTCTTTATTGCCGGTTTGCCTGCATCGGCGGTTCGTTCAGCGGTCATGCTCACAGTCAACTCGTTAGTCTGCCTGCTTAACCGTGACAACATTTCATTGAACGTCCTGTCTGTCGCGGCATGGTCCGTGCTCATCGCCCACCCTTTGGATTTTTATGATGTAGGTTTTCAGATGTCGTTTGTCTCCGTAATGTTCATAATACTTTTTTATCCCATATTTTACAACGTCATGCCCGAACGTTTGAGGGGAGTTCCTACGGTAAGGATTGTATGGCAGATGTGTTCAGTCTCCATTGCGGCCCAGTTAGGCGTTGCGCCGTTGGTGGCTTTCTATTTCAGCCGTTTCTCCTGTTACTTTTTACTTGCCAACTTTGTCGCCATTCCCGCTTCTTCAATCATCCTTTACGGCGCAGCAACGTTCTTTGCTTTCGCTTGGCTGCCGTGGTTTCAGGATATGCTAGGGACTGTCCTTTTAAAGACTGTGGACATAATGAATGCCTATGTTTCGTTTATAGCCGCGCTCCCTGGCGCAAGCATTGACGGGATTAAGATCAACGTTGTGCAGCTGTTGATGGTTTACGTAATCATCTTCTCTGTATATTTCGGCTTGCCGTATGTCCGTAAGATGTGTTGGACGCACAGACGGGTTTAGCCATGTGCATCCACAGCCATTGCCGGCAAGAAACATGCTTGTTGCAAAAGACCGTCTTTCGGCTCTCAAAAGGCCGTCAATCACATCGCAAAAGACGGCTTTTTGCGATGTGATTGACGGCCTTTTGTGACACCCCTTAGCCTAAACCCGGCTTGGGACAATCAGCATAAAAAAACGCTTTACCCAAAATCGGTCATTAGACCGCCAATCTTACATTTACGTTTATCCGTCAACTCTTCATCCGTCTTCCGCACTGCCATCGTCATCTTGTTTTCCGCTTTTTCTCGATGTAGCCCACTACATCTTCGACAAAAGCGGAAAACAATCTGCCTGACAACAGCACGAAATACGGGGGAAGTCTAATGACCGATTTGGGGTTAACGTCGGCCGTCTGATTGCCGGCTGAAATACTCCTCGCAAATCTCGAGAAACAGCATAGGCCTGTACGCCATGTCTTCCCATAGACGGCGCCCACCCTTCAGGATGCGCCTGTCAACATAGTTAACAAGGCCGGGATTGGTCTTCTTATATCGTATGCGCATGGCATTCAGGCTTACCACATTGCCCGTCATGAACGGCACTATGACGCTGTCGCCGCGCAAGCATACACCGTATATTGTGGAAATGTTCATTTTGCCGAGCTGCATTTTCTGCGAGTCCACACCATTCCACCAATACATGCGCCCGACAGCGTTTTCACCCTCGACGCAGACAAACTGGCGGAGTACGCGCCTAGGACTGAAAGTGGATGGATTGGCCACAAGGTGTGACTCAAGATGGTCGTAACGGCCGTCGGCCGAGGTCTTCTTTACGAAGTCAATGGCTTTCACGCCGTCCGCGTCATACTTCTCGGCATTTTCACCGTCAGGCTTTGGCGACATTGTAAACGACGTGTTCATACGCTTGAACAGTTTGCCCTGAGTCCAGTAAGTCTGGACGTATCCTTCCACCACCCTGCCGTCATTAAGCGTTACAAGAACATGATCGCCGTCATCGGCAACATCGTCTTGTGAATACAAGCACAAGGCAACATGAATAAAGGCCAACAAAAGGAAAACTCTTTTCATAAACACAACCGTCAAAAATCCAACAAAAAGCCCAAAGACACAAGCAGGCCATAGAAAAACATGTTACGCGCGGTCATTCCAAGCACAATGTTGAGCGCCTTGCCCTTGTTTATCTTCACCAGCTTACGGTAGGCCAGACAATGCATCATGATGTAAGCCACAGGCAATAAGGAAGCGGCGGCATGGCCGAAAAACACGAACGGCACGCCCAACAGGAATGCCAGAATGCCAGAAACGAGATAAGCCATACGTCCAAGACGCGCCCCGAGGCGTACCACCAATGTACGCTTGCCGGCACGCAAGTCGCCGTCGATGTCGCGATAGTTGTTTACCAACAAAAGCGTATCTATCACAAAACCGCATGCCAAAGAAGCAACGAACGCTTCAAGAGAAACCGTGCCGGCCTGCAGATAATACACAACGCAAACCGGCACAATGCCGAAAAACACAAGCACAAGGACATCGCCCATGCCCATATATGACAATGACGTAGTGTAAAGGAAGCAGAACACAACGCACAGCACGCCAACCAAGACCATCTCCCAGCCTCCATAGACAACCAACGGCAAGCCTGCCGCACAGGCTAAAAGCGTTGTTGCAACCACGGCGCGCATCATCTGCCTGGGCGCAATCCATCCGGAAGCGCACGCACGCCGCGGTCCAAGACGGCTCTCATCGTCATTGCCACGGACAAAATCAAAATAATCATTGACGAAATTGGCGTCAATCTGCATTATCAAGGCAAACAAGACACAGAGCAAAGCCGGCCAGACCTTGAACCCGTCAACGCCGACATCGGCGAAAGACAACGACAAGCCAATCATCACAGGCACCGCCGCGGCCGACAAAGTCTTAGGCCGTGATGCAAGAATCCAAGCCTTAAACGAACCTGGAATTACTTTATCATCCATATCTTCAAACTTTTTTACAATCATACGGTTCCTCGGTCGCAGGTTGCCGGACACACACCTTACACCCCTACCCCTATAACCTTAAAACCACAAATAAACAGAACGCGAACGTTTTATAAGCGTATTGCTTGCAAAAGTAAACATTTAATCGTAAATTTGCAAGAAAATAACAACTGATACGCTTTTACCGGTGAAGATTGTCGGGTTATGACGCATTCCCGCACAACCCCATAACCGCATAACCGCAAACCGTGCAAACATGGATAAAAACGTAAGCTTGGACCTGATGACATTCATCGAGACGGAAATACTGCCACGATACACAAAATTCGACAAGGCTCACGGCCTGGCGCATGTGACGCACGTAATAAAACGCTCGATAAAGCTTGCGAAAAACGTGGGCGCCGACATAAACATGGCATACGCCATAGCCGCCTACCATGACCTCGGCCTTGAAGGACCGCGCGCCATACACCACATAACAGGAGGAAAGATATTGGCTGCTGACGCAAGGCTGAGAAAATGGTTCTCGCAGGAGCAGATAAAGATAATGAAGGAAGCCGTAGAAGACCATAGGGCATCGGCATCACACGCCCCACGGAGCATATACGGCAAGATTGTGGCCGAAGCCGACCGTGAACTTGAACCGGAAACCGTTTTCAGACGTACCATACAATTCGGTCTTGACCGTTATCCGGAAAAAGACAAAAAGGAACAATGGAGCAGATTCTGCGAACACATGGAAAACAAATATTCCAGCCACGGATACATCAAACTATGGATACAAGGCTCTGAAAACGAAGCAAATCTCAAGAAAATAAGACAACTTATACTTCAACCGGCAAGGCTCAAACAAATATTCGACAAGATATACGATGAAGAAAACGGCGTTTTACACAATCATGAATAAGCCCCTGTTATTGACTTTTTTGTTTGCCGGCATGGCATTATGTGCAAACTCACAGACAAACGACACTGTCAGGCACGAGGTATTGCTCGAGACAAGCAAAGGCGACATACGCATAGCCTTGTATAACGAAACTCCACAACACCGAGACAATTTCTTGAAATTGGTAAAAGATGGATTTTACGACGGCTTGTTGTTCCATCGCGTAATATACAATTTTATGATACAGACAGGCGACAGCGCAAGCCGCCACGCCAAGCCAGGACAACTTCTGGGCGACTCGCCCGAAGAATACAAAGTTCCGGCGGAAATATGCTACCCGTCACTGTTCCATAAACGCGGAGCGGTTGCCGCTGCCAGGGAAGGCGACGAGGTTAATCCGGAATTTGAATCGTCGGCATCACAATTCTACATTGTATATGGCCGGCGCTTCAACGACACCATGCTCGACGAGACGCAACGCAGACTCGACAAACAGACAAAAGGGAAAATAAAGCTCACTCCAAAAGTGCGCGAAACATATAAAGCCATCGGCGGAACACCTCATCTGGACGGACAATATACGGTTTTCGGCGAAGTAGTCGACGGACTCGACGTGGTGAAAGACATAGACTGGACAGACACCGACGACAATGCACGCCCAAAAGAAGACATAAAGATTATCAAAGCCACGATAATCAAATAAAGATAAAAAGCCAACAGTTCCGAATCCGTTTTCCATAACGCAATCAGACTGTTGGCTTTTTCATTTCAAACTATTCAGGCACCGCATATCTTTCACCAGCCACACGGACAACCTCACGCGCGGCTTTCTCTGTAAAACCGGGACGTTCCACAGTCGCGCCAAGACCTGTGGATGTACGCTTGAATTTTCCATTGTCCTCTGGCTTGACGGTCATGTCGTTGTATTTCACGATCAAATATATGGCAAGTTCCTTCCATCTTGACAGCATCTGCCGAGCTTTCTCGTTGCTGTAAGAGTTAAGGTATTTTACAGCCTCAACCGGACTTACGGTATAAAACTGTTTTGCCGCAGCCTCAACATCAGCCTGGGCCATATCATAACTTCTTTCCAATGAGTCCCTTACTTCTTTAAGCGAACCGAACATCATCGAATAACGCGGATAAACCATGTTGCTCACCCAATTGCAAACCCAATATGCATTCTTGTCGCTGAATGTCACGGCATCCGCACCAGGCGTATTATAACATTCAGGCTGTTCTGTATTGCCGCAATATATAGGCGTGTAAGCAACCATGTTCCCGTCATCGTTGCCAAACCACAATATACCTCCAATCTGCCTTGGAAGCCATGAACGCAACTGAGCTATATACGAAAATCCAGACTGCTGGGTTGAAGTAGGACGTTCATTGAAATACTCTTTTCCGTCAACCTTGAACGTCAAAGGAGTAGGACGATAAGGCATACCCCACAATCCTTGTCCAGGGTCATTATCCAAAGAAAACGGAGTGCCTTCATAATGATCGCGCATGCAGTCACGTACATCTTGCAAAGTAACTTTCTTATTGGGAATGATCCACAATGGCATCGGCTCGGCATCTTTCACCTTGCCTTCAGCATAAGGCAGATACCTGTCCATATCATCGGAAAAATGATTGAAGAAACTCCACACGCGAGCTTCACAAAAACGCCGTCCGGAAAAATCAGGATAAGCATAAGTCTCGCAGAAACTGAAGTCTTCGTCCTTTCCGTCAAACCATCCTTTCTCACGTGCAAAACTGATACAATCTTTTGAGAACATCACATTCTTCTTGTCCTTTTGGTCGAACTTACGTATACGGCTCTGGTTGGCATGGGCACATATTGCATCATCAGGTATTCGCAGAGCCACCCAGACAACACCCTTACTGCCTGGCCCCTTGCCCATCATCTCCATTATCCAGGCTTCTTCAGGGTCGCAGATGGAAAAAGTCTCACCTTCAGAACAGTAACCATACGTTTCAGCCAACGTAGTCATCACCTTGATAGCCTCGCGTGCTGTCTTTGAACGCTGAAGGGCTATGTATATAAGCGAGCCATAATCAAGAACACCTGTCGTGTCAACCATTTCATGCCGTCCGCCGAAAGTTGTCTCTCCAATTGAAACCTGGTATTCGTTGATATTTCCTATAACATTATAAGTTTCACTTGCCTCCGGTATCTGGCCGTGATATTCCTTAGTGTCCCAGTCATATATTTGGCGCATCTCCCCTTCTGCATGCTTCGACGCAGGGAAATGGCATAATCCGATGAACATTCCATAATCATCGGCGTTATAGGTTGTAAACACAGAGCCGTCGGCACTAGCTTTTTTGCCGACAATGAAATTAGTGCACGCCGTGGCATAAACATATGCCACGAGCAACAACAATGTTGAAAAAATCTTTCTCATATCCTTATTGATTTTACAATACTAATATCTAAACGTCGATTCAAGAATTCGCTGATTGTTGCGGTTGTCCATTGCAACAAGCTTCAGTTTGTGCTCATCTCCAGTCTTTTGCACTAAGGCTTCATTAAGGTTACACACATAGACTCCTGCCTTTTCCACATATTCAAACAATACGAAACGGCCGTCGATAAACCCCTTCAACGACTGCAAACCGCTTTTCTTATCATAAGCTACTGCACGCAACCTGCCAGAATACACATCTGAAACAGTGAGAACAGGAGGTTCGTCGTCATATGCAATTTCATAGCTCGCTCCTAATTCACGTATCCGCCCGGTAACCCAGCCGTTTCTATAAACTCCCCCCATATACCTGTCTGCTCCATAATGAGAGACTATGTAAAGTTTGTCTGTTTTTTTCACCTTTGTATTCAACCTTAAAGCAATCTTTGCCCAACCCAAGAGAGGTGAAGATTTATAAGAAAAACTCCAAACGTCAGACAATGAGCCAGGCTTTACTTTGATTTTAGGCGACAGGACCAGATCATCCGCCAACATGCCTGGAGCAACAAGAAGCATAAGCCCTGGCCGCTGAAAATTATTCATCCTGTCATAATACAGAATATTCATAACGCTCCGTTTGGGCGCGTCCGGAATATGCTGACGTTGCCCTTTTACCGTAAAAGCATATTGGCGCGAATTCCCGAAAATGTCTGTTACCGTATAAACAAAACGGTAATCACGCTCCTTGTTGAATGTAAAAACGCCCCTGTCTGCCGTGCCGCAATGCATGAAAGGCAATGTATTGCCTGGCTCTGCAAACGACTTCATATACCAAACATGCGTTCTGCAATAATGCTCATAGTCTCCCCATGAGTTGACCATACGATTGCAATGATCTGGAATGCTGTCAACTATACTCTGAAACACGGTTTTCCCATCAACTGTCAATGTCGTCTTGTGCACTCCGAGTATGCCATAACTGCCTTCCATATAATCATTTGCCCAAATACCGAAACCAACTTTGCCCCAAGCGGTAAACTTGCGTACAAGCTCCGGCGATGAAAAACCATAAGACTGTTTACGTGTAGAACCACAAAACACACCTTCGCCTTCTATAGGATAAACCATAAACGAATGGGCTATCGGCTTTGTCGTGTCTGTAACATAGTCTTTCAGATAATCCAACGGGTCAAGAAAGTCCCATGTCTTTGTCGAATGGAATTCCAAATGAAGATGAGGAGCCTTACTTGCTCCTGTATTTCCGCTTACAGCAATGAATTGCCCTTTAGCGACCGGATAGTCTGTAGGACGGAGACGCACATCGGCAAAACATGTCTGATTCTGATATTGCCATTTACGCACAATTGCGGCCAACTGCGGCACAAACTTTTTTAAATGACAATAAACTGTGGTTATTCCTCCAGGATGACGCACGTAAACCGCATTGCCAAAACCGCCAATACCAACGGTTATGCGGCTGACATAACCGTCCGCGACCGAAAATATGGCCTTTCCTTCAACTTGCCCTGTCCTTATATCTATGCCGCCGTGAAAATGATTGGGTCTCGGCTCTCCAAAATTACCGGCCAGAGAAATAGGATAATTAACCGGCGACCCGAACGAAAGTGACGAACAAAGGAGCAGAGACATTAAGAAACCCATCTTGACAGAAACTTGAAACAACATAAAAACAAAAAGGAGGAAAGCCAGGATACATGAAAATATCCACACGGCTTTCCGCCTTCAAAAGCCGCGTCAGCAAGCTTTAAAACTCATATCCAGTCCTTTGACGGAATGAGTCAACGCTCCAACGGATATATAGTCGACGCCACACTCGGCATACTGACGTATCGTGTCGAATGTTATTCCACCACTCGACTCCGTCTCATACCGGCCGGCTATCATCTCCACCGCCGTCCTTGTATCGTCAACAGAGAAATTATCAAACATGATACGGTTAACTCCCCCACAATCAAGCACTTGCTGGATTTCGCTGAAGTTGCGCACTTCTATCTCAATCTTCAAATCGAGCGATTTTTCCTTAAGATACTTATGACATCTGTCTATGGCGTTTTTTATGCCGCCGGCAAAGTCTACATGATTGTCCTTTAGCAATATCATGTCAAACAGCCCTATCCTATGGTTCTCTCCTCCACCTATCTTTACGGCCTGTTTTTCAAGAATTCGCATGCCGGGAGTCGTCTTTCTTGTGTCGAGAACACGCGTATGAGTTCCTTTCAGGCGCTCCACATATTTATGCGTCATCGTTGCAATGCCGCTCATTCGTTGCATTATGTTGAGCATAAGTCGCTCCGTCTGCAACAAGGAGCGCACCTTGCCTGAAACAACCATTGCGATATCGCCCCCCTTCACCTTTGAGCCGTCGCCCATAAGTACTTCAACCTTAAGGGTCGGGTCAAACCTGCCAAACACTCTCTTGGCCACCTCAACACCGGCCAGGATTCCGTCTTCCTTGATCAACAGATGAGACTTTCCCATAGCGTCCTCGGGAATACAGCACAAAGTTGTATGATCTCCATCACCTATGTCCTCGGCAAAGGCCAGGTCGATAAGCCTGTCTTCCAATTCGTCAACTGAATACATATGCAAAATCAATTTATCATTCATTACAAATAAATTCCCAAACCTACCTTAAATCCAATCTTTGAATAGTCAGAATGGCTCTTGAACGATTGGTCATAATATATTGCAGGCTCGATTGTAACGTTATTGTTCAGGAAAAACGCATAGCCCACCTCTATGCCAGGCATCAGGTCGTTATAATTATGATTGGCATGCACGAGCTTGGCATTGACCCCGAGATATAATCCGTTCTGTACAATGTAATACCTGCCGCCTATGCCAAGAGAAACCTCGTCTGCCGCACCTTCAAGGCCGCTATGATGCCACCCTAACTGGCCGAGAAGCATCCAGTCGTCAGCAATCATGTAGCCGCCCTTGGCCTCAAGGCCGATATTAAACTCTTCTACGCCACTGTAACTTATACCAAGCCCTGTGACAGATGTTCCAACATACCATTTGCCCTGCTCAAACTGGGCATTAGCCACCACTGACATAAGAATGGCAGCCAACAAAACTGCTAATTTTTTCATATACCCATCTTTAGATAATTGAATTGCAAAAGTAAGCATTAAATTTGAGATTACCAAAATTTTGCGTAAATCTGTATAAAGGAATATACCTCTTTGAAATCAAGAGAGTTAGAAGAATTACTTCGTTTTCAGGTAA
>CALUGP010000020.1 GCA_944320195.1 uncultured Prevotella sp.
TCCGAATGGTAAACAGCCTTGTCTAAACACTGGATGCCGCATCAAGTGCGGCATGACGGCTACCGACTGCCTGGATTATAGCAGGATGAGCACGCGGCACGGTGCGGAATGCCGGCTGCCAACGGTAAAATCATTGCACAAACACGCCGTTTTTACCATTTATAAAAAACCTTTAACACAATTTTACCCCCCCCGAACAGATTTTCTAAAATATGTTATAATTTTGCCACGGAAATAATACACGGCTAAAACCTTTAAGTGACACAAGAGCTTGGGGCGTGCCGGATGCGCCAAGAGCAATCCCAACAGTGGCATAAGCGTATGTCCACTAATGATCAATGCATTCAATTAATCAGACAATATATCCAACGATTATCTCTGACGCGCCGGCATGTCCCATTATATGATATGCAAGATGGAAAACCAACAGACGGAAAACGGAATAAAGTACATTGAAGAGCACATCAACTGCGAGAACTATTCGACAGGAGACAAGGCCTACTTCGGACTGTACGAGCTTAAAACGGGCGAATGCCTCATCAGAAGCAAGCTCAAGCGGTCGGCGTTGTTTTTCGTCGTGAAGGGCGGCATCAGCGTCACCTCGGCAAAGTTCGTCAAGACAGTCGACATGGGTCACATGTTCTTCGTGCCCGTAGGAGACATCTTCTACAGCCGGGCCGAGAGCGACAGCACGCTGATACGCATGTCGTTCGACGCCGAGCTCACATTGTGCAACAAGTACTCGTTCTCACAGCTGGCAGCCTACGCCGACAAGGCCGACCACGAGCCCAGGGCATGCCTGCTGCCCATAGCCAAGCCGCTGGCCATTGAGCTGGCAGCCACCGAGGAGGCTCTACGCCACGGACTTCTATGCATACACTACCAAAGCGCAAAGACCAACATCATAATGAACCTGCTGCGCGCCTTCTATCTCAAGGAGCAGCTGGCGCAGCTCTTCAGGCCCATGCTCAGCCTCGACGTAGGCTTCAAGAACAGGGTGCTCAGCGTCTGCAACGAGGCGAAGAGCATCAAGGAGATGGTCAACATGCTCGGCATGCCGCCCTCCACGTTCAACCGCAAGTTCCAGAGCGCATTCGGCATTCCGGCCGGCCAATGGCTCACCGAGCGCAAGAAGGACGGCATACTGGGCGACGTCATCACGTCGGGCATGAACATTGCGCACATTGCCTCGAAATACGGCTTCACGTCAAACTACCTTGCCAAGTTCTGCAAGGAGCATTTCGGCATGACGCCCACCGAGCTGCGCGAGAAATTCAACCGACCCGAGGAGGCTCTCGCCACACAGGCACACGCAAGCGGCACGGCCGGCACGACAGGCAAACACGCCTGATGCTGAAAAGTGGTTGAATATCGTAGTTTTTTGGTTGATTATTGATATATATAAAATGTTACGAACATATAAAAAGGCTGTAATTTTGCATCGGCTTTAGAAAAGAGGTTGCACATTGTACCAACGCCACAGGCCGCGTACCCCAGGCGCACACACGCAACGCCACGCGGCCAACGCGCGAAAACCTCATATGTAGCGAACCAAGATTGAGTGATTAATATACAAACTTTTTGAACACATATAATATATAATGGTGAAATCAGGAAAGACAGTATTCTTGCTGCTGTTCGCCTTGCTCATGACGGCCAGGACAGCCTGCGCGCAAGACGTGGCGCTGAAAACCAACAGCCTCTACTGGGCGGCCGCCACGCCTAACATCGGCGTGGAGATAGGGCTTTCGCCCAAATGGACGCTCGACCTGGGCGGAGCATACAAGCCTTTCAACATCAAGGACGACCGCTACGCGCGCTTCTGGCTCGTGCAGCCCGAGGCCCGCTACTGGTTCTGCGAGAAGTTCGAGGGGCACTTTGTCGGCCTGCACGCACACGCCGCACAGTTCTACAGCGGATGGAACGGCACAATCTACGACGGCTACCTGGCCGGCGGAGGCGTGACCTATGGCTACGACTGGATTCTCTCGCCCCACTGGAACCTTGAGGCTGCCGTCGGCGTGGGATACGCACGCCTGTGGTATGACAAGATGCCCGACGGCCCCTGCGTGAAGTGTACCGAGGACGAGTTCAGAAACTACTTCGGAGTGACCAAGCTGGCGCTTACATTCTCTTACATTTTTTAGGAATAACAATGAATATGAAGAATACTACGATAATGGCGTATGCCTGCGCACTGGCGCTGGCCGTTGGCGCGGCGGCATGCTCGCCGGCGGCAAAAGACGCGGCCGTGAGCGTCACGCCGCGAGTGCCCGTGCTGCTGCCCGACAGCACCGGAGCCGTCAACATGGATCTCGACATATCTGTTCCGCCACACTACTTCTCGCGGCGCAGCCGGCTCGTCGTGCTGCCGCAGCTGCGCGACAGCTCGCGCCTGCTCTGCGAGTATGACCCCGTGGCGCTCGACGCACCCATATACTCAAAGAAGATGCACCGCCTCGAGAAGCTCTACGGCTACCAGGACTCGCTGGCTTCGCGCCGGCACAAGGTGGAGAGCACGGGCGAGGCCATCGTCGTGCCCTACGGCAACAGGGTGACACTGCCCGAAGGGCCGCAGACGGGTCGCCGCATATACGGCGTGGTGACCACCGACGGATGCGGCGAATGCTCGGCCGTAGACACAGTGCTGCTGGCGGCCATCGACGACCCCGTGGACCTCATCAAGCGCAAGTACAACCTGGAATGGATTGAGCCTGAGTTCACGATAAAGCCCAAGATACGCGAAGGACGCGGCACGGCGCACATGCAGTTCATCATCAACCGCTACGACATACGCCCCGAACTGGGCAACAACCGCGCCGAGCTTGACACCATGCTGGCAAGGCTGCGCCCCGTGGTGGCCGACACGCTGGCCGAGCTGACAGCGGTCCACATATACGGACTGGCCTCGGCCGACGGACCGCTAAGCTTCAACACGCCGCTGTCGCGAAACCGCGCCAACGCCGCCAAGCAGTGGCTGTGCGACAGGCTGGGACTCAGCGCCGCACAGCGCCGCGTGTTCACCACGGCGTCGCGCCCCGAGGGATGGGAGCCGGTGGTACAGGCCATGACCGCCGCCGGCAATCCTGACTCGGTGCAGGTGCGCGCCATTCTCGACAAATACGCCGACCAGAACGACGACGTGGCCGAGAAATACATACGCCGGCTGAAGTGCTGGCCCGTCATACGTGACAACTACCTGCAGAAAGACCGCAAGGTGGAGTATGTCTACACATACATGATAAAGAACTTCACCACCGACGAAGAGCTGCTGCGCATGTACGACGTGCGCCCCGACGCATTCAGCGAGGCCGAGCTGCTGCGCGTGTCCACGCTGAAGAAGACGCCCGGCGAGAAGGCCGACGTCTACCGCACGGTGCTGAGATACTTCCCACAGTCGGAAACGGCCGCCAACAACCTGGCCATACTGCTCCTGCGCCAGGGCAAGGCATACGAGGCGGAGAAGATACTGAAGCAGTGCGACGCCACGTCGGCACGGCTGAGCAACGCCCTCGCCGCTGCATACGTCTACCAGAACAAGTACGAGCAGGCCGTTGAGCTGCTGTCAAGAATACAGGCCGGCGACCGCCAGGGACGCTACAACCTCGGCATCGTGCGAGCCTGCCAGCACCGCTACGACGAGGCTTACCGCCTGCTGAAGCCATACAACGACGTGGCAACAGCCATAGCCGCGCTCTGCCTTGACCGCAACAACGAGGCCGACGGCATAATGAACGGACCGGCAAAGGCCGACACCACGCCTCTGGCCGAATACGTGAGGGCGCAGGCCGCAGCACGCCTGGGACGCGCCGACGACGTATTCGCACACCTGCCCAACGCCGCCAAAGACGCATGGCTGGCCGACCGCATGCGCGGTGACTACGACTTCGAGCCTTACCACGCTGACGAGAGATGGGAGAAGGTGAGAAAGTGAGAAAGTGAGAAAGTGAGAAAGTGAGAAAGTGAGAAGGTGAGAAGGTGAGAAGGTGAGAATGTGAAACCGCATAACCGAAAAATACGCTAAACGACATGACACGAAACATACGACATAGCCTCGAAAGCATGCTGGGCGCGCTGCCCTGGGGAGCACTGGCCATGGTCATGGCCTGCGCCGTGCTCGCCTCATGCATACGCGAGGAGCTGCCCCCATGTCCGCCGATGCACGTGGACATCGTGGTGAAAGACAAAAACTATTTCAACGCCGCCGCGACAGAGGGGCTGGAGCCGGTAAGGCCCGAGAACCTGCCCTTCAAGGACTACGTGGGCACGCTGTACTACCGGCTGGACAACGCCGAAACGGGCGAACTGGTGATTGAGCAGACCAACTTTGAAGTAAGCGGCGACGGCACGGCCTACGGCGTGACATTCCCCGAGAGCCTGCCCTTCGGCCGCTACATCCTCACCGTATGGGGAAACATGCACAGCGAACGCCCGCTCGCAGAAGACGCCACATACACCGAGGTGACAGAGAACAACGCAGCCGAAAACGACATCTACGTGACCGTGGACACGCTCGACTACACCATGACCGCGGCCAACTTCACCGCCGAACTGGAACGCACTAAGGGAAAGCTGATTGTGATGGCCGAGAACCTGCCCGCGCACGTGGACTTCTCAACAAAGGACATTGACAACATTTACCGATACGTGGGCCGCGGACTGAGATACGCCGGAGTCACCGAGTTCCACACCGACACCGAATGGCCCGAGCCGCAGAACATGACGACAGACATGCTGCTGTGCCCGTCTACCGGACACGAGGAAACCACGCTCGACGTGAAGTTCTTTGACGCTGCGGCGCAGACAAAGGCAGCCGAGCCAGAGGACGTGAAGCTGACCATGAGCCGCAACGTGGTGACCGTGGTGCGATTCGTCTACCAGGAGGGAACGCCCGGCGACGGATTCGCCATCTACGTGCTGGTGAACGACAACTGGGAACAGATACACTCCATGGAAATAGACTGACAACGCCATAACCCTAAAAACCAAATATTAATCAACATAAGTATTAACTAAATTTTTAAACAACATGAAAAAGAACATTTTTCTGTACAGCGCACTCGCCCTCGGAATGACGGGCATGTTCGCATCATGTAGCAGCGACGATGTTGTTGAAGTGAGCGGTGGAAACACCGGCACCGACGCAACCGCGCAGGTGATTGAAATCGCGGTGGACAACGCCAACAGCCTTTCTACACGCAGTGGCCGTCCACTAACCTCTGAAGAACCCGACCAGACCATCGAGAATGTAGCTGTTGTCATTACTTCCGCTAACGCCGACGAAACAAAGGACAAAATCGTTTACGTTGATGTAATTGACAACTGGACAGGAGAGAATGCTGTTTCAAGCGAATACGGAAACAACTCAAATACCGGTGCCAATGGTAGATCAAAAAAAATTACCATTAAGAAAAACGGTGATGACTACAGACTCGCAGCTGGAAGCAAATACAACGTTTACGCCATCGGTTACAGTGATGACACAGAGTACACCACCAACGGTACAACTACGTTAAAAGATTATTTCTCAGGTTTGAAAGATAACTATACAGGCGAAACGTTTAAAGAAAACTTCGCTATCAAAAACAAGGCCGGCAAACCTGAAGCTGAGGAAATTTTCGCAGGTTCAACATTAATTAATGTTCCTGAAGATAAAGCCACATTTGTCGAGACGGTTTACCTCCATCGCCAGGTTGCAGGTATCTACACCAACGTTATGGAAATTCCTTACGTAGAAGTTGATGGTGGCAACGTAGCCAACTACTTGAGAGTCGTTGCATCTGACAACAACGACAACCTCGTGCTCGGCCATTTCTGGACAGGAGAACAAGGTGTAAATGAACTTCCCGGCAACGGAAACAACACTGGTGAGAATGCAAACTATGTTGTCAACGGTTACCGTACAGCACCAAGCGCCACATCAACCGTACTTTACACCATCGACCTCACAAAATGGTTCAAAGAACTCAAGGATGACAACAATGACGGAGCTATCGATGCAGGCGAAAACTGGATTAAGACAGCAGAGAGAAAAATCTATAAAGAAAAAGGCCTGAGCTTTACTGTAGGTTCTGCCTTCGGCGGCGAGTTCCTCATCCCGTTCCTTGCCAACGGCGACAACCAAACACTTAAGCTCGAACTTGTTTATGCAGAAAGCGAGACTGTAGCCCAAACAGCCGGTCAAGGAAAAACAGGAGCAACATGGAACATCAAACTGCCCAAAGCATATAAGCATGCAATATGCGCATGGGATGCAGCTCAATGGGACGAAAACAAAGTTGCAAATGAGACAAGCACAACTGCATACAGCATTCTGCGTAACCACCTCTACGGCGTTGGCTATAGGCCTGAAAACGACCCAGGCGATGGCGGCGACCCGGATCAGATGATCCTGAAAACCCAGACAAGCCACAGCCTCTTAAGAATACTCAGGACGTAATACTCAAAGTCAACGACAACTGGGAGGTTATCCACCACATGGAAATAGAGTAACAGGATACTACGTTGCGGCGGATTTGCAATCCTGGATACCGCGTCAAAGCGCGGTATGACATATGCGAGAGCCTCGATTATGACAGGGTGCTCACACCACCGAAGCCAGGCAGTCGGTAGTGGTCATTCCGAAGGGTAATCACCCTACCGCAAGCCAGGCATTCGGTAGTCGTCACTTCGAAGGGTAATCACCCTACTGCAAGCCAGGCAGTCGGTAGTCGTCACTTCGAAGGGTAATCACCCTACCGCAAGCCAGGCGGTCGGTAGTCGTCATTCCGAAGGGTAATCACCCTACTGCAAGCCAGGCAATCGGTAGTCGTCATTCCGAAGGGTAATCACCCTACCGCAAGCCAGGCAATCGGTAGTCGTCATTCCGAAGGGTAATCACCCTACTGCAAGCCAGGCAGTCGGTAGTCGTCATTCCGCTGAAAAGCGGAATCCAGAAAACGACCAGGAGTGCCCGTTGCGGCGGACTTGCAATCCGACAAGACAAAGGCAAACCGCTCTCAGCCGTAAAAATAAATGAACATATGACTTGAATCTGATTAAACAACGCGAATCGGGAATGCGCATAAAGGCTGAGAGCCAACCAACGCAACGAAAATAAAAACCAACGGGCGTGCCGGCGGGCATAACGGCAAGGCCGGATGCTACACGGCGCGCCCGTTTTAACTTAACACGAAGCAACACGTTGCGGCGGATGTGCAATCCGACGCAATCAGACATAAGGACTTGCAATCCTGGATACCGCGTCAAGCGCGGTATGACGACTTGACACCGAGAGGCGGAGACGCAAAAAGGCAGGAATGTCTTTCCAGAACAACAGCCAGGAGTGAATCCAGGCAGTCGACAACCGTCATTCCGCAGGGAACACATCCCACCGCAAGCCAGGCAGTCGGTAGTCGTCATTGCCTTAACGGCGACTTGCAGTTCCGCAGAAATGCGGAATCCAGAAAACAACCAGGAGTGCCCGTTGCGGCGGACTTGCAATCCGACAAGACAAAGGCAAAACCCGTCGGGGACAAACGACAACCTCGTCGGGGACAAACGACAACAACCCGTTGCGGCGGACTTGAATCCGACGCAATCCTACAAAGACAACCCCACCCGCTGAAAAGCGGAACCAGCAAGCAAGACAAAGCCACGCGCCACGACGGCGCGAACCGGAAGAAGAAACGACACGCGGCCACGGCCGCGACAACATACACAGACAAAACACAAACAAACAACATAAGCAGAATGAAGACGAGCATACTGAAGCAAACGGCCCTGATGGCGGCATGCGCCCTGATGGCGGCGTGCGGAGACGACGACGCCACGCAGAAGGCCGAGGCGGCATACGGCGCCGAGACGCAGACCTTCGCCGTGAGAGTGGAGAGCGTGGGCGAGGCGCAGCGCGTGCGCGCCGCCGGCGAGAGCTTTATCAACAGCATCACGCCTGTGCAGACTATAGACCGCGTGGTGGTGGTGATAGCCGACCGCAAGGACGGACGCATTGTGTACAGCCAGACCATAACGGGATGGAGCGACACCAACAACAAGGCCAGCCAGCCTTACTATGACGGCGACAAGCGCGGACGCGAGGCCCGGCTGACACTGACGGGCGACAGCCGCCTGCGACAGGGCGAGGAATACATAGCCTACGCCGTGGGCTACCACGACGGCACATACGGCGGATACGCACCCTTCGCCAACCTGAAGCCGGGCGACCGCCTGGACCACCCCGAACTGGCGACCAAGCCCGACGGCGAACTGGCCGCCGAGATATTCGCCGGAGCGCAGAGCTTCGTCAACGAGGACGGCCGCATCGTGGCCCACTCGATGAGTCCCGACGAAACGGGAGCCGTGCTCACCATGCGCCGACAGGTGGGCGGAACGTTCGGCTACTTCACGCGGATACCCGCCAGCGTGGACGGAGTGGCCGTGGCCTCGGTGCGCATGGCCTCGCCCAAGGCATACCAGACCATCATCATGGCCGGATTCCGCTCGCAGGAAGACCCCACGAGGTTTGACGCCGAGCGCGTGGTGAACGCCATGACGGAGCGCACCGTTTATGACGCAGCCATGCACGGCGACGAGACCGCCCACGCCTTCATGATATACCGCATAGACCTGAAAAACTGGTTCCCCGGCAACGAGGACGACCCCGACCTGCCGCTCGACCAGAACGGCGACGGCTATCTGGACGGAGCCGACTCCAACTGGCAACTGTCCGAATACCTGCGCGACTCGGGCCTCAACATTGAGCGCGGCGCGGTGTATGGCAGCCGATATCTCATACCTACGGAAATGACAGCCGACGACGTGGCCGCCGGGCTGACCACCTTCGAGCTGCAACTGCTCGACAAGGAGGGACGCATACTGAAACACTGGCCCGTGGAACTGCGCGACGCCGCACAGCTGACCATGCCGCGCACCGTGGTGACACTGGCCGAGGACGGCAAGACCGTGAACATGACCACAGTGGACTCGCCTGAAACGGCACGCACGTACAGCCTGCTGCGCAACAACCTGTACACACTGGGCGAGAAAAACTCAAACCAGACATACGGCGAGGACACGCCAATACGACTGGCCGACGAGCAGACACTCGTGATGGACGTAAACCCGGAGTGGGACGCGTTCCGCGCGATAATCTTTAACTGACGCGACGCAACAGCAAACAACAATGTGATTTCAGATAATCAACAACAATACGGTTTCAACAAAAACATATATCCCGACTCATGAAACATCTTATTATAAGAACATTAGTTTTCTGCGCACTGACCGCCGCAGCGGCTTTCGCCGCCACTACACCGGCACTGGCGCAAACACAAACAGACGGCAACGAGCCAATAACCGTTAACGGATGCCGACCACTGCTCGCACCCGACTGCGTGGTGGACGACATCGTTGAAGAGGTAAACGTTGGTAGCGCCAAGGCGGACTATTCTGCAGTGCTGGACGATAATCTAACGAATTATGCAACGTTACCGTCATTGGCGAAAGTAAGCGCCTTGCATGATGTGATAATCAGCATACGCGACCTTAAACATAAATATAAGGGTGGGCAGAAAGTCGGTTTCGTCATTGGCGGAGACGGAAGTTTGTTAAACCTGTCAGTGTTAGAAGGATTGAGTATAATGTTTTTCAATGATAATGTACAAGTTGGTGACGCTATCAGCATTTCTGCAGATAACCTCAGCGTTGTATCACTCAACCTTCTCTCGACAAGTGGTTCGAGGACAATTTCCGTAGATGCACCTGAAGGTATAATATTTGACGAAATAATGTTATGCAGCAGCGGAGTGGCCGACATAAGCGCTTTATCTAATATGAATGTGTTTTATGGCTTTGTCGGAGGGGTGGAAACCAAACTACAAAACCAAGGAGGAGAAAATACATATACAAGCGAACACATGCCATATTCAGATTATTTATTTCCAGTTTATGATTGGAAAGTAGATGATTTTGCCAATGGGGATACATATAATCCATTAGAAGAATTTGCATTAACTGATTTGGTTGTGAATGATGGTTTCGGATTAAGAATAACTAAAAATGACGGATATGGCCCGGATAATGTCGAAATAGGTTTTACTTACAAAAGTACAAAAATATTAGATGCCAGTTTGCTTAACAACATATACATAAAACTTGAAGATACAAATAACTCTTCTGAAGAAGAAGTTGAAGGTGTCAACAAATTTACACTTAAGCAAAGTATATTGGGTCTTGACGCTTTAGGTTCGGTAGAAGCAAGATATTCCGCATTTATCCCTAAAGGTGTTAAATGGAATCGTGTAACGCTCCGGTTAGCAGGTGTTTCATTGTTAAACGTCTTAAAAGGCACTGAAGTTTATTATGCCTACATCAAAAAGTTTGACATCCCCGAGGAAGCGGAGCGGTGTGACCTCAACCTTTCGGCCGACGCGCTGATTTGCGCAAGCGAACCATCGTACACCCTGACGAGCGACGAGAAAGTTACTTGGGCTTTGACTAAAGCAATAGAGCATGACGGCGCAGAAATAAAGAATCACGGCGTAACGATTGTCACGACCGGCGCGACGAAGAGCGCTACGGTGAAATTCAACCAAAGCCCAGAGGGCGTTTACACCTTCACGGCGACGCACACCCACGACGACGGAACGAGCTGCACGGGCACGGTGACCATAACGCGCGGCAAGACCACCGAAATGGAGAATGCTACGACCAACGCCTTCTGCGGCACTCCGCTCGACGCTACGGCCGACAATGTGGAGCTGGGCAGTGGCAGCGGCGGCGGTCTGATTGTTATCGACGGATTGGAGAACGCCGACAACATAATCGATGGCGACCTTAACAGCTACGCCTCTTATGCAGGGGGCTTGCAGATTGCCGACAACACGTGCATCGTTAAGGTAAGCAAGACCGACGGCTTAATGTTTGACAAAGAGCAGGCCGCCGTGGTGGGCTTCGTTGCCGAGACGCCGGCGCAGGTGCTCGGGGCGAACGTGCTTACGTTTTACCGCATAGTATTATATAATGGTGATGAAGAAGTTTACAACTCGGTTGCGGGCGAGAACAACGCCGTGAACGTGTCGCTCATCGGCGCACCGGGCAGCGGCATGGTGCGCTACGCCATCACGGTGCCCACGGAACACCGCGGCAACTTCGACGGCTTCGCCCTCTACACGTCGGGCGTGCTCAACCTCAACCTTACCGACGAGACGATGAAGATATACAACGCCTTCACCGCCGACGACGGATGCGTCGCTATGCCGGCCGGCCCACTCGACCATGCGAGCGTAAAACCGATAAGCATAGACGACGGTGCAAAGATAAACTATAAGTACACCGGCAGCAGGGGACTGGCCTCGGTGGTAAGCGTAACCGAAGGCCTGGGCTACCTTGTCGACAACGAGCTGACCGCCAAAGATGAGGCGGAGCAGGGCGTTACGGCCTACACCGTGGCCGGAGTGCTCAACGATTTCGGCCTCGCCGTGAAGACTGGCCGCCGCTACAGCGGAGGCCGCTGGGTGGGCCTGGTTATGAAGAAGAATGCCGGTCTTGCCGATGTGAGCGTGCTGTCGGACATGGAGATATCCCTGTATGACAACAACATATCCACTGGCGACGAAGAGAACGCCGGCATACAGCTGCTGTCCACCAACGTCATCGGCTGGGGCGACTACGCCTACCTTACGGTCTACACGGACAAACCGTTTGACGAGGTGCGCTTCAAGAAAGGGCAGCTTGTCGAAACTCTCAGCGGACTTGAGTATCTCGGCTTTTACACTTACGCAGATGCCGACGGCGACGGAATACCCGACGAGGAGGATCCCGACTTCTGCGGCGACGACACCGACATTGAGTTCGGCACACCGGAAGTGGGCGGAGACATAAACAGCATATGCGCGTCGAACCCCGGTGAAAAATTCACCGCCACCGTTACGGCGGTAGGCGCAGAGAAAGTGTTTTACACGATAACCGACATCGACAGGCAGAAAAAAGTAAGCTCGGGCACATTGACAAGTCCGGCCGAGGGCGGCGAATTCACGCAAACGATAAAGCTCAACGACCCTAAGCTTGGTCTTCTCGACGAAGACGGCGTGCCCGTCTACGGCCGTTACGAGTTTAAGGTCACAGTTCCGGAGAAGCCCCTGCTCGCTCCCGCCTACAAGACGTTCACCATCCACGCCGCGCAGACTACATGGAATCCGCAGATAGAGGTGGACGAAGAAAGCACGGCGGCCGAGGGCGGCGAGGACGATGCGGCCCTGTACAGGTATTCAACCGACTGGAACAAATGGGAGAACTGGACGCAGGGCGTGCCCGTGATAGGCTGCAGCGACGTGATAATACCGGGCGACAACATGCAGTCGTTCCCCGTGCTTGAGGCTTACAGCGGCAGCGACAAGCAGCCCAAGGACTTCAACAGCTGCGAAAACATCCACTTCATGGCCGGCGCCGAGGTGCAAGGCACAGAGAAACTTGACTACGAGTATGCTTCGGTAGACTTCAATCTTGCCTCCGGCCGCTACTACATGCTCTCAACGCCGCTGAAGGCCACTTACGCCGGCGACTTCTTCATACCCGCCGACATGAACGGCTCGCAAAGCAACAACCTCTTCGAAAAGCTCGACGAAGAGACTTCGCCCGAAAACCGCTTCTCGCCGCGCGTCTACCAAAGACTGTGGATGCAGTCGGCGCCGGTAACTGAAAAGGGAGATTATGACAACGTAACCGGCGGCACCGGTAAAGTTCAGTATGACGAGACACGCTGGACTCCGCCGTTCAACGGCCTCACGCAGCAATACGGCTTTGAGCAGGCATTTAACACCCAAGCATACCAAGAAGCTGAAGACACATACAGTTCTTACTCTTTCACCGGCTTCTCGCTGAAAGCCGATGCAGAAGACCTGCCCGTAACCACGCTGAAGTTCCGCCTGCCGAAGAAGCACACAAAGTATTACTATTACAACGAAAAGAACCAGCAGACCGACCTCTACGAGATAATCAACCGCAATGGGGAAGAAGGCAAACTGTACACAGACTATTTGAAAGATAAAGGAGACGATTGGGAGTTCCCCATCATTCTTAAAACAGAAAAAAAGAGCACTGTCTTCATTGCCGGCAATCCGTTCATGGCGCACATCAACATTGCAAAGTTCTTTGAAACTAATAAGAATATAACCGAAGTGAAAGTCTACGACGGCAACGCCATGAACTCAGCCGTGCTCTGCGACGGCGAGCTGCTTACAAACAACAACGGTAAAACGAAAGAGTGGACAAGCATCGCCCCGATGCAGTCGTTCTTCGTAACGGTGGAAAGGGAAATGGAATCATGCCAAATCACCTACACTGAAGACATGCTTGAAACCCAGCCCAACGGCGCCCAGCAGCTGCGCATAGGCCGGAGCCGCGCCGCCAAAGCAGAAAGCGAAGGCGACCGCCTGACGATAACCGCAAGCGCTGGCGACGTGGAGTCTAACGCCTTGGTGCGCTTCAGCGGCGACGCCTCGGCAGACTTCGTGCCGGGCGAAGACGCCGCGCTCCTGGTTGACAACGAGGTAAGGCCGCGCGTGCAGGTGTTCACCATCGCGGGCAACCGCGCCGCCGACATACAGCAGACGCCGCAGACCGACCGCATCACGCTGGGCTTCATGCTGGCCGAAGCGGCACCGCTGACGCTCAGCCTCAGCGGCGACACCGACTGGAACCTGTATGACACACTCACCGGAGCCACATACTCGCTGGCAGGCGGACAAGCCGTCAGCCTCGGCACGGCCGGCAGCTCCACGGGCCGCTACATGCTCGTAAGGCCGGCCACCGACATCAGCACCGTAGCCCCGGCGCAGGGCATCGCCATAAGGCGCACACCGCAGGGCACAGTCACCATAACCTCGGCTGACGGCACAGCCCTTGGCGAATGCGCCGTCTACTCGGCCGACGGCACACTGACCGGCCGCACCAACGGCGGCACCACCGAAGTGGAACTGAACGCCGCCCCAGGCATAAGCATCGTAAAGGCCACCAAAGCCGACGGAACCACGTTCACACAGAAGATATATTGAGAAAGTGAGAAGGTGAGAAAGTGAGAAGGTGAGAAAATGAGAAGGTGAGAAGGTGAGAAAGTGAGAAAGTGAAAAAGTGAAAAAGTGAGAAAGTGAAATAAAAACAATGATGATGAATACAGACAAGATATACAAAGCGTGCGGCATGGCACTCATAGCCGCACTGTGCGCCGGATGCACCGACGACGCGTCGCTCGACGACGGCGTTGGCGGGTCGCAGGGCGGCGCGTACATCACTCTAACCGTGCCGTCAGGCATAACGCCGGCCACGCGCACCGTGCTGCCCGGCCAGCAGAGCGCTCAGCACGCCACGCGCGTCGCCCTCTATGCATTCAAGCACGGCGACGGAGAAACAGATCCCCTCAAGGCAAAATGCATTGGCGGCATGAGTTTTGATGAAATCAAATGGAACCAAGACCTCGACAAAGCTATGGACGAGGGCACAAGCACCCAGTCGCAGCGCGTGTCGCTGACGCAAGACTGGGGCATCAGCGAGGCCAACCCCAAAAATTGGAACGCCACATACACGTTCCTCGCCATCGGCTCAGACGACGTTTATAAAAATGGCGAGAAAGGCACATGGGCCGGCAGCAATTCTACTGCGGCCTACGGGCTTGGCAGTGCCGAGTATTTCACAAAAGGCACCACTCTTGAAAAATGTTACGCCGAACTTCAGGACAACAAGTCCGTTGACGACATACACCAGTCCGAGCTGTTCGCCGGCACGCTGACGTGTAAAGGAAGTGAAGTCGCCGGCAAGGAGATAAACCTTTACCGCCGCGTGGCCGGCGTGAAGGGGCACTTCAGGCGAATACCCCAAAAGTTAAACGATGAAGATGTCGCCGAGCTTCGCGTCGTTTATTGGGCCAAGCAGCCTACCACCGTGCCCTATTATAAAAGGGCTGACGAGAAGCAGGAAGACGGCACGCTGAAGTTTGTTGATTATGGAGGCGAAGCAGCGAAGGCAACTAAAATAAAGGCGGTCGGCGAGTCAATGACTAAAGACGAACTTGATAAATGCACTTATTTCAAGATAGAACGCAAAGATTTCACGCATGAAGTCAAGTTTGAAAACGGAAACACCATAATCGGCGACACCGTTACCGCAGGCTCTTACGTGCTGCCGGCTCCTGGAGCGGTCGGTAAAAGCAGCGACGGCAAAGACTGCTCCACGCTTTACGTGCTGCTCTTGGCCAAAGCCACTGAAGAAGGCAAGATGAAAATCCTGCAAAAGCGGCGCGTGTTCTTCGTCAACTCTTACGAAAACCGCACAGCCCAGACGCGCAGCGACGGAGTGACCGACGGCGGCACCGGCATCATCATCGGCCAAGAACCTAACGAAGACGCCCTCGACCGCGAACGCCGCTACCCCATCGTCGCCAACAACTATTACACCATCGGCACCGCACAGGAACCCATCGACATGAGCACCGGCGAAACCGAAGTGAACATATACGTAGACCCGAGGTGGGAGGGACATGAAGACCTCGGCGGAATTGGAAATAAACCAAGTTGAAATTGAATGTTTTTCCCTGTTGAAAGTTGTGATTTAAGTTGTATTTTTAAGCAATAAAAAGAAATGAATATACGCAATACATATAAACTAATGTCGATGGCGGTTGCCGCCGCCTTTGCGGCATGCACTGCAGACGATGCCACAGAGCCGGTTGTAAACGTGAATCCCGACGGCACGGTGACACAGAAGATAGAGTTCCTTATAAGCGGTGGAGCCAATCCGTCAGACATTTTTACGCGCGACGTGCCTCCGGGCGTTGACACTGGGCTGGAAGACCAGGACGGAAATGCAGTGTGCTCGGTAAACAAGATAAGGATACTTACTTTCCGTCGTGCCGAAGGCTCTGACGCAAGTTTCCTTTACGATGCAGGCAACTCAACATCTTCAACAGCCGATGACGTTGAAGCTGAACTTAATCAAACGTTCCCGGCTGAAGAATCAGCAGAGACGACCATCACCGGCTCAACAGCCAGTCACACCATTACTAAGGAAAAAGGATTTGAATATAGGGTTATTGCCATCGGATATAACACTGAGAGGAAAGTAAATTATCCTCATTCTGACAAGTTTGCAAGCGATACGTATAATGAAGCCGATCTTTTTAAAATTGTCGACCAAGTTGAACTTAACGGCGACAACGAGGATTCTCCCGTGCCCGACACACATCTGCTTCAAGACGGCGTGAGCCGCTTTGAGGATGTTAGCCTCCAGCTTGTACCGAAGTCGTTTGGCAAGGAAGCTCCGTATATTTCGGCCAAAGAAGCAAAAGTTGGTCATATGTTTAGCAGCCAAAGTCAACGGAAAAACCTGACGGGATGGTATATGATAACTCCTGAGATTTATTATGGTACATGCCGAACTTCAGATACGAAATCGGAAATAATCAAATTCTCTGACAGCAATGAACTCACTGGATATTTGTATCGTGGTGTGGCAAAATTGACTGTAAATGTATCGAATATAGATGAATTGGCTTCCACACGTCACGTTTGTTCAGTGGCATTGTTAGCTGACTCTGTAAGGCATGCCGTAAAATTGGCTGATTATGACAATTTTAAAACGCCTTATTTCTTATTAAATGCGGAAGATAAGGACGAGAACATTATGAAAAAATATTTTGTAAACGATTTCGGTCTTAAATATGATGGTAACGGTGCGCCTCATTCATTTACGGCAATTGCAATTGACGGGCATATATCTAAACCAGATGATGAAAGTTGCCATAGGTATAGTAAAAATGATAATGTTAAATTTGAAACATTTTTATTCCCCACGCAAACACGACTGTATTTCAGATATACTAAAGCAAACAATTATATAGCGCACGGTAATCCTGAAGTTACAGGCGATGCCCTTCTTGTCGTTGAAAATAGTTCTGACGGTATGCAGGCAACTGGCGTGATTGACCCGATTGCGGCAGGTGAGTTTATTTATTTCCGAAGGAATAAGCGATACTCGATAAATGTTGATGGTAAGATTATTGAGCAATATCAAGACAATCTGCTTGTTCCATAAAGTTATGCAACTATTAAAATAAAAGTATTTGAATTATGAAAACTTCAAGACTTTACAACATATTAATGCTGCTTTGCCTTGCGCTGGTGCCCTGTGCGGCTGATGCGCAAGAGCAAGAGGTGATAAGGCAGGAGCAGCTCGGCGGCCGTAAGGCGTTGGTGGGCAAGGGTTGCGTAGTCAACCAGTTTGCCACTAACGTGCAGCTGCTCAGCGGCATATCGGGACTGGAAAACCTCGTAGACGAAGACCTCGACAACTTCGCCACGTTCACCACGGGCGTTGCCGTAGGCGTTACGGAGCAGCCGCTCTTCAGCGTCAAGGACATCAACAACACTTACGCCGCAGGCACCGAGGCCGGCATCTGCATGGTGTCGAGCCAGAGCGGAGGCCTGCTCTCGCTCAGCGTGATATCGCTGTTCTCGATTCTCGTTTACAACGACGGCGAGCTGGTTGAGACCATCTCCGACTTGGAGAGCGGACAGGCCGGCAGCGGCGTCGGGCTCGACCTTATCAAGATACCCGGCTCTGACAACATGGCCGTCAACCTTACGTGTACTCCCCAGCATGACTTCGACGAGCTTTACGTAGTGCAGAGCGGCGGACTCGATGTAAGCGTAATCAAGGAGCTTAAGTTTAAGTACGCCTTCGTGGGCGCGCCCCGCCAGTGCGTGATGGTGAATCAGTCAGACAAGGTGGTCAACGACATTGCCGACTACGCCGAGGAAAGCGGCCGCGGAGTGGCGGGCAAAACCCCTGTGGTAAGCGGCAACTCGTCGTGCACCACGGTGCTGATACCTACGCCGACGGTAGACTCCGGCAACCTCGTAGACGACGACCTGACCAACTCAACGAGCATCGTAAGCGTGCTCTCCATCGGATATAAGGGTGCGGCAAAGGTGTCTACCGACCCCGACGAACCAAATTGCGGCATAAAGAACAGCAGCCCCGAGCCTACCGTTACCTTCCCGGCAGGCAGCGAGCTTGGCTTCGTCTACACCAACGGCTCGGCCCTCGATCTCGGCCTTGGCAACTACGTCGAGATAAAGGTCTACAACACCGACGGCACCACCCAGACCGAGCGCATCGAGGCCGGCGTGCTTGCGCTCGGCGTGGGCGAGGGCGGCAGGATGACCTCGTCGGTAGTGGCCGACAAGGAGTTTTACGCCTTCGAGATAGGCTTCTATGCCGCCGTGAACGTAAACCTCGGAACCATCAACGTGCATTACGGCTTCGTAAACGAGCCGGCCATCGTAGAGCACAGTTGTCCGATAAACCCGTCGGTAGACAGCGAAATATGCGATGTGCAGAGCACTTACCAGCTTCTATCGAACCCGGCATTATCTGTTCAATGGAGGTTGGAAAGCGCTTTAGACGAAAATTATAACCCTTATAAGAATCCAGGAGAGGCAGTAACCGTGACACCGAGTGGCAATGTCACATTCCACGATATCATACCGTCAGAGGGAGAAACAGGCGAGGAAATCATCTATAACGGAGAATTTACTTTCATAGCTACGGCCGTCAGCTGTCCTCATCAGCCTCAGTGTACGGACACCGTAGTAATACGCCGCGGTATTGTTTCATACGATAATGGATGTGCAGAACCTATTTATAATGAAGAAGGACAAAGTAAATACATGCTTTCAGACAAACCACACGATACAAGCGGAGCACTGATCTCTATAAGCGACATAGACAATTATGAATATATTCTTGATGACGATTTTACCAATTACGCTGAATATACAGGTGGTCTGTCCATAGCCAGCAACATACATGTAATCGCCGTAAAAACATCCGATAAAAGCAATTTTACAATAAGCGCTGAGTCTGATGGTAAAAAAGTAGCTAAAAGAATCGGTTTCGTTGTGGAAAGCAAATCAACATTCCTCAACGCGGACGTGTTGCAATTCTTCCAAATTCGATGCTACAAAAATGGAGAAGAAGTTTACCGGCAGCTTGTAGACGAAAGCAACGCCATAGGTGTAGGTTTAATCGAAAGTGACCAATCACAGAAAGTACGCTTCAGCATAGAAGTGCCGGCAGATAAAGAGTTTGACGAGTTCTCCCTTTGGACTGCCGGCGTGTTAAAGCTTGACATTTCCACGCTCAGAATATATTATCCGTTCATCGAGGACAATTCATTAGATTGCGGAGACCCACTTAAATGCGCCGAGGCAATAACGGCAGGCAATGGTGCCACGGCATATCCCGACATGAAGTTCCAAACGGCATCTATTGCCGGAGTCGTGCAAAATTTGGGCAATCTCATAGACAACGACCCAGACTCTTACTTCCTTTATCAAAACACGGTGCAGGCCGGTTCGGGAATGGTTGTGACCGTCAAACTGGGCAAAACGCTCGACTACCGACACCAGTTCGGCATCATCATGGACAACGAGACGTTCCTTGCCAGCGTAGGCCTTGGCACATGGATGACCGTTGAGACATATTACAACGGCCAACCCACGGGCGACAAGTTCGACAACTGGGGCGTGCTCGGCCTCGACCTCATAGGCTACGGCGACAAGAATTATCTTGTGAACCAGCCCACGCGCAACTTCGACGAGGTGCGCATAACGTTCGCCGGCATAGCCAACGTGCTCAACAGTTACAAGCTGTACGGCCTGTTCATACGTGGCGACAAGAACCTTAATGGCATAGCCGACTGTATGGATCCCGACCAAAATTGTGCTGAAGACTTGGGCCTAAGCGCAAGCAAAGTTTGTGTTTATGAGGACATGATACTCGAAGGCCAAGTGCAAGGGGCCAATGCTAATTATAAGATTATAGTAAAAGCGCCGGATCAGATGGTGGAGAAAACCGACGAATCAGGCAATGTGACTTTGGTCCCATTTGAAAGCGAACCTACAACAGTCGGCTCAAGTCAATTTAAAATAAGTATTCCGACTACAAAAGCCGGAACCGGCCTTAACATCATGGTGTATGAAGCAATAGAAAACGGTAAGGCAGAAAACGGCGAAACGTTATATAAAGAAGGCCGCTACCTCGACGGACTAACGTACACCGTACACCCGACGCGCGCAGAGTGGCGCAAGACTCCTATCAGCACCGACTGGAACGAGCCTAACAACTGGGACGGCAACGTGAACCCGTATTGCTGCACCGACGTGGTGATACCCGACGGGGCAGAACGTTACCCCGTACTGCCTACACTCGAGCCAACCGAGGACGGCACGGAGATAGACCCTGCCACCTATTGCTGCAACGGAATATACTTCAAGGCCTCGCCCGACGGCGACGCTGACAACCCGGCACAGGTGGTGAACGTGCCCGAACTGGCTTACGCCAAGGCGTGGGTCGACGTAAGGATGATGCCCAACCGCTACTACATGTTCTCGGCTCCGCTGAAGAACACGCACACGGGCGACCTCTTCGTGCCGGCGGAAATGAACGGACAGCAGACGGGAATGGAGTTTACCGACCTCGACGAGAGCAACACGGTGCAAAACCGCTTCAATCCGCGCATATTCCAGCGGATGTACAAAAAGACTCCGCGCGTGCGCCTGCTCGACAAGTTGTATTATAACAATACCACCGAGATGCGCAAAGACGATTACAGCAACGCGAAGCTTGAGGAGACAACCGAGGGCTTCATCGCCGACTGGTCGAAGCCGTTCAACCTCTTGGCGCAGACATATACCAACAACGAAGGCTTCACCGTGTGGATAGACAACGGCGACCTGCCTGCCGACAGTGCAGTGGTAATGCGCCTGCCTAAGCAGCATTTGTCTTATAATTATTACACGCCCGACGGCGTGATGCTGCCCGAACACGAAGAAGAGAATTCCAATGCAGTAGATAATGACGACCCACATAACTACGACGAATATACTGACGCTGCGACAAGCCTTAAGCGCACTGACAATGTGAGGTTCATATATGAGAAGTATGAAAATGACAATTATGACAATCTGGCTTTTGCCGAACCTGAAAAGGCCAAAGCTTCAACGTATGTGAATAATGGGTATGAGGAGGCTTACGCCAACAGGATATCCGCGAAGTATCAGGCAAAAAAGCCTGAGAATCCGTTTGTTGATAATGAAGCAACTGTTAGCGTAGAAGCCACAACAAATGATAACTCGAATAAGTTTGTAGTTGGCAACATGTTCATGTCTGACATAGACATAAAGACATTCTTAAGTTTGAACACAAACGTAAGAAGTCTTTACCGATACAATGGAAACAATTACGACAGTTATACATTAAACGGTAACGAATTGATTGTAAGCTCAGGCGAAGCATTAAGCACTGCAAAAACTGAGGACGAAGGAAACAATACAGAACCAGAAACAAGGAAAGAGCGTAAGAAAGTCATCCACCCACTGGAGTCGTTCTTCATAAGCACTCAAGAAAGTAATAAAAATGCCCGGATAGTATTCACCCGCGACATGATGCTTAACACGGTTGCCGACGAGACCGCGGCGACACGCTCTGCCGGATACGGCCTGCCGATGATGCGCGTCATGGCCGAGGCCGGCGGACTGAGGAGCGGCATGGTGTTGGCCGACTCTACGGCAAGGGTGAACGTGGAGACGATGCTCGACGGCGAGGTGAAGCCTACTGTGGCAGTGTTCGCGGCCGTTGACGGCAAGGCGCACGACATAGTGAGCACCCGTGCGGCCGAGATTCCGCTGGGCATTGTCATGGCCAAGGCCGACACGCTGACGCTGAGCTTCAGGGGCGAAGGCGACTGGGACATGGACGACTGGGAATTGACCGACCAGGCCGACGGCTCCACATACAGCCTTGACGAGGATGTCGTAATAACCAACGCGGCGAGCAGCGTGGGCCGCTTCGTGCTGAGGTCGCGCTCGCGCATGGCCGAAGAGATGGCCGAGGGCGGACGCAGCGTGTACATAACATGCCGCGGCGACGAGGCTACGGCCACGGCGGCGGCAGGCTTCCGCATCGAGAGGATGGACGTTTACACGGTTGACGGCGTGCTGTATGGAAGTGCGACGGCCGGCGCCGACGGCACAAGCTGCACGGCGAAGGTGCCGCAGGGCACGGTGGTTGTCGTCCGCGTGACCTCTACCGACGGTGAAACAGAGACGTTCAAGACGCTTACATCAAGACGTTGAAACATGCGTTAATCACAAAACAACAGTTGTTGAAACATACGTTAATCGCAGAACAACAGTTGTTGAAAACCGGGAAATGGCCGAGACAGTAGCCGTTTCCCGGTTTTCGTTTCTCTGCCACATGCTTCCGTCCGGATGTTTCTGGATACCGCGTCAAGCGCGGTATGACATATGCGAGAACCTCGATTAAGACAGGGTGTCACCATGCTGCAATCCAGGCGGTCGGTAGCCGTCATTCCGCAGAAATGCGGAATCCAGTGTGTGCATCCTGTTTCATTTCGAGGCTTCCTGTTCCCTGGATACCGCGTCAAGCGCGGTATGACATATGCGAGAACCTCGATTAAGACAGGGTGCCCACCCTACTGCAATCCAGGCAGTCAGTAGTCGTCATTCCGCAGAAATGCGGAATCCAGTCAAAGACATCCTACCCTACGGATGTTCCCTGGATACCGCGTCAAGCGCGGTATGACATATGCGAGAACCTCGATTAAGACAGGGTGTCACCATGCTGCAATCCAGGCGGTCGGTAGCCGGCATTACGCACCATGCCGCGGTGTCACCCTACTGCAATCCAGGCTGTCGGTAGTCGTCATTCCGCAGAAATGCGGAATCCAGTCGAAGACATCCTACCCTACGGATGTTCCCTGGATACCGCGTCAAGCGCCGTATGACAACTATCGACCGCCTGGCCTGCGTCATGGTGTGTCGCGTGTATGACGGGTCTCGTTCATGACGATGCGCATTAATTGTTTTATAAAAGCAAGAGAAAGCTTGCTCGTGAAACAAAATATCCGTAATTTTGCGAAAACAAAAGCCAAAGCCATGAAAAATTACAGAGGTTTCGTTTACATAATGGCAAGTAAACGAAACGGTACATTATACATTGGCGTGACCAATGATCTTGCCCGTCGCGTAGCCGAGCACAAGGCGGGCGTAAATCGTGGATTTACCAGTCGTTACGGCGTGAAAACCCTTGTTTATTATGAATGTTTTGCGGCTTTCGGACATGCCGTCGCCCGTGAGAAGCAACTGAAAGAATGGAATAGGGCATGGAAAATATCTCTCATCGAGGACATGAATCCATCATGGCATGACCTTGCCGCAGATATTGGTGTTACAGAGGAAATGGTAAATCTTATACGGATTAAATATGACATTATGACACAGTGCTAACATGTTTTCGGCTTGACAACACACAATGTTATAATTGCTTATGCGTGGCTGTAGTCCGGTCGGTGGCATTACGCACCGTGCCACGTGATCATCCTGCTGTAATCCAGGCAGTCGGTAGCCGTCATGCCGCAGAAATGCGGCATCCAGTCAAAGACATCCTACCCTGCGGATGTTCCCTGGATACCGCGTCAAGCGCGGTATGACATATGCGAGAGCCTCGATTAAGACAAGGTGCCCACCCTACTGCAATCCAGGCAGTCAGTAGTCGTCATTGCCTTAACGGCGACTTGCAGTTCCGCAGAAATGCGGAATCCAGTCGAAAAGACAAAGGCGGCTTACCCTTATGGCGGCTTTCTGGATTCCGCTTTTCAGCGGAATGACGACTTGACACCGAGAGGCAGAGAAGCCAAAAAGCAAGAATGTCTTTTGTAAGGAAAGACAAATCCTTATGCCGGCCTCACGTTCTTGCAAACATCCTGCTATAATCCTGGCTGTCAGTAACCGTCATTCCGCACCACGCCACGTGCCCACACTACTGCAATCCAGGTTGTCGGTAGCCATCATTCCGCACCACGCCACGTGCTCATCCTACTGCAATCCAGGCAGTCGCAAGTCGTCATTCCGCAGAAATGCGGAATCCAGTCAAAGACATCCTACCCTGCGGATGTTCCCTGGATACCGCGTCAAGCGCGGTATGACGACTTGACACTGAGAGGCGGAGAAACAAAAAGGCAAGAATGTCTTTTGTAAGGAAAGACAAATCCTTATGCCGGACTCACGTTCCTGCATACATCCTGCTATAATCCAGGCTGTCAGTAACCGTCATTCCGCACCACGCCACGTGCCCACACTACTGCAATCCAGGTTGTCGGTAGCCATCATTCCGCACCACGCCACGTGCTCATCCTACTGCAATCCAGGCAGTCGCAAGTCGTCATTCCGCAGAAATGCGGAATCCAGTCAAAGACATCCTACCCTGCGGATGTTCCCTGGATACCGCGTCAAGCGCGGTATGACGACTTGACACTGAGAGGCGGAGAAACAAAAAGGCAAGAATGTCTTTTGTAAGGAAAGACAAATCCTTATGCCTGCCTCACGTTCTTGCAAACATCCTGCTGTAATCCAGGCTGTCAGTAACCGTCATTCCGAACCATGCCACATACTCATCCTGCTGCAATCCAGGCAGTCGGTGGTCGTCATTCCGCACCGTGCCGCGTTCTCATCCTACTGCAATCCAGGCGGTCGGTAGTCGTCATGCCGCACCACGCCACGTACTCATCCTGCTGCAATCCAGGCAGTCGGTAGCCGTCATTACGCACCATGCCGCGGTGTCATCCTACTGCAATCCAGGCGGTCGGTAGTCGTCATGCCGCACTTGATGCGGCATCCAGTGTGTGCATCCGATTTCATTTCGCGGCATCCTTTTTCTGGATACCGCGTCAAGGCGCGGTATGACATATGCAAGAGCCTCGATTAAGGAAGGGGTTTGCCAAAGGCCGTCTTTTAGCCTTCAAAAGACGGCCTTTTAGCATGCGATTGACGGCCTTTTACAAACCGAAAGACGGCCTTTGAGAACAGCCCAGTTCAAGCGTATCAATGAACAAAGGACTATTAAATGTCATTAAAAACTTGGCAAGGCGGAATATTATCACTAACTTTGTTGCACGCGCACTTCTGAGAAGCATTAAGGAGTCACATTGCATGCCTCGGTGTCTCTTCCGGATACCGCTTTTCAGCGGTATGACGACTTGAACCGAGAGGCGGAAAAGCAAAAAAAGAAAAGATTGCCTTTTGACAGGCGAGACTATTACTTACACCGAACCGACGCATCGACAAATGAAACCATGCCCGTATCCAGAAGGGCTTGAGACAGGCGATTATGATACATTCATCAATAGACATGGAGCGCGCAGTGCTTGAACTTGGCTTCCTGCCATTCTTCCGCTGCGGAATTGACGGCTTTTCAATCGAGGAAATGACGGCAAGCGAGCTGTGGTTTGCCGACGAGGACGATGGGCCGTGGGAATGGAAAGGCCCCGTGATACGCGAAGGACACTGCGCTTACGGCAAGCTGTTTGCAAAGAAGGCCGGATACGTAAGTCTGGAATGGCTGCCCCACCTTGTGAACTACCGACGCACGCTGCGCTTCGCCAAGGACGATGACACCGCCGCACTCGACGACGTTGTGCTGCAGACAATTGCCTCTGAGGGCAGCGCGACGGTGAAAGAGCTGAGGCGCATGCTCGGCTTCGCACGCGGAAGGAAGCGCACGGACGACATGCCGGTGGACGACATGCCAGAAGCGGGACGGATATCACTGGAACCCATCCTGACGCGCCTCATGATGGGGCTGCGCGTGGTAATAGCCGACTTCGAGTACAACACAGACAGGCACGGACGGCCATACGGATGGGGAGTGGCGCGATACACAACACCCGAAAGCCTGTACGGACGGATTGACGCCGGCTGCACGCCGCAGGAATCGAAAGACAAAATGACACGGCATCTGTGCAAGACGCTGCCTCACGCACAGGAAAGCAAAATACTGAGACTGTTAGGATAATTCCAGCCGGCCATCAAAACGTATATGACCGATTGAAACGAGAAAGGCTAAGCGCCCTCTTCCGCCCTTCTCCGCTTTATCACCTGCCACCGGTACAACAGGCACGTGATGAAGAAGAAGACTATGGTCTGCGCCCACAAGGCGACATACTCCACCCTGACATCGCCAAGCAAGGCACCCATGGTGTTCATCCTGACAAAACCGCGGATGCCAAACGTCGACGGGACAAGCCATGAAACCCACTGCCAGAAAGGCGGAATGGCACTCTGGGGCCACGACACTCCGGAAATGAAAAGGAACGGAACGGAGGTGAACACCACTATAAGAATGACGTTCTCGCGGTAACGGATGACGCTTGAAAGTATCATGGCAAAGAACACGCACGCAAGAACATAAGGCAGCATGAACCAGAACGTGTCGCCGGGACGCAGCAAAGAGGTGAAGCCGAACATGCGCGGCACTACAAGGACAACGTAGGCCGTGACGACGGCGTAAATCATAAAATAGCACAAGGCCCGGCCGAGCACCGTGCGGAAGACTCCGTTATAATAGCCGTCGTCGCGCAAGAAAGAGCCTATCTTGCTGCGCTCGCGGGCCGTACCGACAGACAGGCCGACACCGAGAAGGAGCGTCTGCTGGATGACAAGCATCAACACGCCGGGAATGATGAAATTGCCGTAGCCGCCGGTAGCGTTGAAAATCTGCACCTCGTCGAAGTCGAGCGGCTTGGTGGTAATCTCATCCTCGCGCACGGTCCAGTTGCCGGCACGCTCCACCTGTATTCTGGCATTGGTCTCGCCGGCCACGGCCGTGGCCGTCTGGAAGATGGCCTTATAATAAAGCATGAAGCTCATGTCGCAGAAAACACTGACACGGCTCTGCTCCATACGCGCCACACGCGTCTGGAAATCGGTAGGAAAATAGATCACGCCGAAAGCCTCCTGACGGCCAACAAAGTCTTTAGCCTCGTCAAGATTGTTGCAATACCTGGCCACACGTACATCTGGCGAGGCGTCAAACTGGCGTATGAACTCGCGGCTCATGGCACTGTGGGACATGTCTACCACGACGACCGGCACCTCGCGCACCACCTCGTTGGTGTAAATCCACGAATAAAGCAAAGGATAGAACAACGGCACAAGGATGAAGAATATAAGCACACCCTCGTCTCTCCAGATGGTGCGCATCTCGTCATACCATATATGGCACAAATCGCCAAAACCTTGCTTTATCCGCGAAATCAACTTCATTTATTTCAAACTCCATAAAACGGCATAAGCCAGACAAGCCTGTGGGGCCGGCCTATGGCAGATACCGGTAAACCAAAACATTCTTCTTTATGCGCCCGGCAACAAGCAACGGCAAGGCCGAGAAAAGCGTCAGCGCCCCGATGTAGAAGGCTGAATAGCCGACAGAGTAGCCGTTGAAGATGTTGAGCTGATAAACCATATAATAATGCCGCAGGGGGAACAACTGGGCAATGGCCTTAATCTCGGCATCCATGGCCGAAAGGGGAAACGCCGTGCCTGACAATGAATAGCTGAGAACCGCCCACAGGCAACAGATGCTCATGGACATGCGCAACGACGGCACAAGGCCGAACACGAATATGCCGAAACCCTGGGACGACAACACGGCGAGCAGACCGAGCAGCAGAATATACCCCGTGCCGCCGGGATGAGGGAAATGGAGCACGCCGAAAACATAGAACATGTAACCATAGAAGATGGCAAGCCACGTAAGAGTCTGAGGCAACATCTTGCCCAAAAGAGCCACGGCGATGTTGTCGCCTGAAGCGGAAAGCCACTCCCGGGCAGAGTCGAACTTAAGCTCAGTGCCCAAGGAATAAGCCGTGACAAGGAAAATGAACAGCATCAGACAGCCGGGAACAAGCATGGTGTTGAGATAAACGCTGTAATTTATCATGGGATTGTTCACCGTATGCAAATCTACAACGACAGGTTGCAGCACGCTCATGACCTGCTCCTCTGACAGTCCCTTGGCGCCAAGCAACGACGCGCCGACACCGGCCGAGCCGAGCGTGGATATGGTCTTGAGGTCGCGATAGAGCAACGCTCCGGCCGTATAAGACGCCGAACTGTAATAGAAAGAAATCTTAGGCTGACGCATGGCAAGCAAGTCAGACGTTGTGCCGCGCGGAATGTAGAGGAACGCGTAAATCTCATTGCGCTGTATTGCACGGCGGGCTTCAGCCACACTGGCATAACGGCCGACGACCTCTGTAGACTGGAAAGCGTCGAGCTGCCTCACCAGCTTGCGCGTAGTTGGGGTGTCGTCAAGGTCGACAACACCGACGGGCATGTCGGTAGGCTGTCCGTCGGCCATCAATGAAGTGAAAAACACTGTGACGATTATCGGAAAAACAACCATGCAGAACAGGTACATCCAGTTCTTGCGCATTATGCCGCACTCACGGCGCGCCACGCAAAAAAGCCTTCCTACAAACGAGTTTTCAACCGACATACAACCAATCACTTGATAATCAAAGACATTCCAGGACGCAGACCGTCAAACTTGTCTACGGGACGCGCCTTGACCTCAAACGTCTTAAGGTCATACTGGCCGTTGCTCTTGGTAGCCTTCCACACGGCATAACTGCCCTCGTCTTTTATGTAATAAACCTTCATGCGTATGTCCTTGTTGAACGCAGGACAATAGGCTGTGAACGTGTCGCCTATCCGGAGCCCCTTCAACTGGTCCTCACGCACATTGAAAGTGCCCCACTGGTCGGTCATAATGGATATGCTCATTATCGGAGAACCAGCACCCACCAGCTCGCCGACCTTAGGATAAACATCGCTCACCTCGCCTTCCATCTGAGCCACCTGAACAGTCTCCCTGACATACGAGTTGACCTCCTGAACAGCTCCTTGCGCCCTGCGCACTTGTGCGGCGGCGGCCTCGCGCTCCTCGCGGCGCGCACCGGCCACAGCCATGTCATACTGGCTCTTGGCGGCCTTGGCCTGAGCCTCCATGGCCTTGAAATTGGCATAAGCCTCGTCGCGCTTCTGGGCCGTCATCACACCTTCGTCAAACAAACGCTGCACACGGCCGTATGACTTCTCGGCAATCTCCAGGCCGGCCTTTGCCTGCTGCCACACCTCGAACGCACCCTGCACCTGCTCGCGACGGGCACCCTTGTCGGCCATCGTCCGCAAAGCAGTCGCCGCATCTTCCGCGCTGACGGCCTGAGCCTTCTTCGCCTCTATGTCGGGAGCGTCGAGTATGGCGAGCGTGTCGCCCACCTTGACATAATCGCCCTCTTGCACACGCAATTCGAGAATGCGGCCGGGCACCTTGCTCGACACACGATATTCAGACACCTCGACTTCACCTTGTATGGTGTCGGGTGTACGGCCAAATGTCAGGAATCCGATGACTCCGACGATTACAACCACAGCCGCAAAACACAGCGTGGCAAGCAATATGTTGTTATGTTGGGTTTTCTTTTCCATTTTTCTTCTTTAATTTTATGGGAGAACCGGGAGAACTGTGCAAGATGGAACGCTGATGAATCTTCCACTCTTAATTCTTAACTCTTAATTCTCAATATATCGTTTCTCCAAGAACTTTCTTCAAGTTTGTCTGTGTAAGTTTAACGTCAATGTCTGCGTCTATTTTCTGCGAACGGGCTTGCAGCCATGCGGTCTGCGCCGCCATAACGTCGGTAACGTCCATCACACCCTCTTTGAAACCAAGATTGGCGCAACGCAGGTTCTCGTCAGCCTGTTCAGTATTCTTCTTCGCCATTGCGAGTTTCTTGTTGGCTTCGGCCACCTTGAACGAACTTTGGTTGACCTGCAGCTCAACCTTCTCACGAGCATCGTCAAGCTCAAGCATGGCAATGCTAGTAGCCGTCTTGCCGGCACGCACCTTATATGAGCCTTCAAACCAATTCCACACAGGCACCCTCACAATAACTCCCACATTCCACACACCAGAGAACTTACGCTCGAAGCCGTTGTAAAGCGACGGGTTGGTGGCAAGATAACCGCCAGTCAGGGCTATCTGGGGCAAGTATGCGGCGCGCACAAGCCTTGTTGCCTGGCGGCTTATTTCCACTGTGTTTTCAAGCATCTTCAGCTCGGGCCGGTTCTCTATGGCCAATGAAACGTCAGCAACAGGCATGTCGCTTATTGACGACACATCTTCCTTGGCTTCATCGGAAAGAACAATGTCGCCGTCCATCGGCAGTCCGCACAACTGGCACAACAACATTCTTGCAAGCGAAAGGCCGTTGTCCACTTGCGTAAGCTGCATCTCGGCCTCGTTCACTCTCACGTCAACCTTCAGTCCGTCGGCCCTTGTGGCCACGCCTTCCTTAATCATCTTGCCGACATCGGCACTAAGTTTCCTGACCAGTTCGAGATAACTTGTCGCAAGTTTCTGCTTATGCTTCAGCGACACAACTGTCCAATAAGCGTTATCAACATCATAGACTATGTTCTGCCTGCTGTTTTGCATTTCGTTTGCGGCAAGCTGTTCGCTTATGTCGGCTATCTTGTTTGCCGCGACAATGCTTCCACCCATATAAATAGGCTGGGTCAGCATCACCGACACGGCGAACATGTTACGTGTATCAGTCCTGAATGCGTCGTTGATGTTCTTGCCGATGGCGTTGCCCGCCCGCTCTATTCCCGGAGCTATCTTTCCGGCAATATTGCCAAGAGCCTCGGCTGTCTGTGGGGTGATTACGCCCTGCCCGGCCATCTCGGATATGACGGACGACATGGTGTTGCCTATCTGCCCGGCGGCCGTAGTGCCGATGCTGCCTATAGCCCCTTTCTGCTTGTCGCTCAAGATTGATATCTCCCGGCTGGTGAACTCATATCCTCCGAGCACGTCAACATGCGGCAGATACTTCGTGCGTGCCGCCTTGCGCGTGTCACGCGCAACGTCCTGCTTCAGCTTGGCGATGTGCAGCTGCTTGTTGTTGCGCAACGCCATCGCACGGCAACTGTCGAGCGACAACACCCGTTGCGCCCCGACAGGCAGAGCGACAGACATCAGCGAGAGCAAAATCGTCACATTCTTCATATAAAACGTATTCCTAATTTTATGCCTGACGGCCAAGCCGCAGCTTCATACTGCTTGCAGACGGCTTACTTTACGGCGAAGTTTCTCGAGCCTATCATGTTGCCGTCGGCAAATATGCTCACATTATAAGTGCCTTCTCCAAGAAACTCGTTCACGTTCCAATAAACCGTGACGGGAGTCTCGTTGCCGGTATACTCGATTGCCTTTTTCATTGAATAAGGCAGGCTGCGGTTCTCATACTGGAACGACCCGCCGCCTGAAAGCACCGTGCCCGTAGGCGTCGTTATGCGTACATAGACCGTCTTGTTTCCGCTGACCGCGGTAACGTTCTTGGCGATGTTGAAGTTCACCTGAATAGTCTTGCATCTTTTTATTCTCTTCGTGGCCTTGCCGCGCTTGTTCTTAAGAGTCATCGTTATCCCCGTGGCGTCAAGCTGTGCGGCAATCGCAACCTTTTCAGACAGTGTCTGCTTGTCTGCGCTCAGACCTTCAATCCGCCTTGTAGCCTCGGCATACTGTCCCTTAACCCTGGTGTTCTCCTCGGTAAGGTTCTGGTTGAGCCTGTTCAATGAGTCTATTTCAAGCACATAGCTGCGTATCACGGCGCGGCATGTGGCCAGTTCTTTCTTCAGCCGTGCTATCTCGCGCGCGTCTGAAGCCTTGACTTCCTTCAGTTCCTGCAACAGTTTCTCTGTCTTCAGTTGCTCCTGGGTAAGCTGTTCTATTATCGAGTCGTTGTTTATCTGCGTCTTCAATTCACTGTATTGGTCGGCAAACATCTGGTATTCGTTCTCCATTTCCTTTTTGTCCAGTTCGGCCAGTTCCTGCATTTCCTTGTTTGCCTGTCTCTGATGGTGAAGGCTTGTCGCAAGATACACTATGCCCCCAACCAGCAGCAAGCCTATGATCACAGATGGAATGATTACTTTTTTGTTCATATCCTTTTTTCCTTTTTATTTTGTCATTATTGAATACATCAGATGCAAAATTAGCCTATTTCCTTCAAACTTGACAAGATTTTTCCAACTATAAATATTTAAAATGATAAAATTAGTAATTTTACCGAAATTTTGAACAATATTTAAAAGGATTACTTATATTTGCAACCGTTATTATTACAATCACACATAACAACCTTAACCTTAAACAGAAAAGCAAAGACACAGCCATTAAATGATAAAAAAGATTATCGGTTTCTATCGCGAAGGCTTCGCCGGCATGAAGCTCGGCAAGACGCTCTGGCTTGTCGTCATTGTCAAGCTTGTCGTCATATTCGTTGTATTGAAGCTGCTTTTCTTTCCTGACATAATCAACCGGCGAGCCGGCGGCGACAAGGCCGGCTACGTGTCAACACAAATATTGGAAAGAGTGGAAAAGTGAAGAGAATTAAGAGTTAAGAATTAAGAAAACTGAGGTTACAACTCTGCGGCTGTCAAAAAGGCTTTTACATTTAAAACATCATTATAAATAAAACCAATAAATCATGGACAATCTCTTTTTAAGCCTGAGTGCAGGAACGGTAGACTGGTCAAGGGCGCAATTCGCCCTCACCGCCATCTACCATTGGCTCTTTGTACCACTGACATTGGGCCTCGCGCTTATCATGGGCATCATGGAAACGTGCTACTACCGCACCGGAAAGACCTTCTGGAAGGATGCGGCACGCTTCTGGCAAAAGCTGTTCGGCATCAACTTTGCCATGGGCGTGGCCACAGGCATCATCCTTGAGTTTGAGTTCGGCACCAACTGGAGCAACTACTCATGGCTCGTGGGCGACATCTTCGGTGCGCCGCTCGCCGTGGAGGGCATCGTGGCGTTCTTCCTCGAAGCCACGTTCGTGGGCGTGATGTTCTTCGGATGGGACAAGGTGTCACGCGGATTTCACCTCGCGTCGACATGGCTCACCGGCCTCGGCGCCACGATTTCGGCGTGGTGGATTCTCGTGGCCAACGCCTGGATGCAGTATCCCGTAGGCCAGGCGTTCAACCCTGACACCATGCGCAACGAGATGACTTCTTTCGCCGAGGTGGCTCTCTCGCCGTTCGCCGTCGACAAGTTTCTCCACACAGTCATTTCGGCGTGGATCATCGGCGCGATTTTCACCGTGGCCGTAAGCTGTTACCTGATGTTCCGCAGGCACCGTGATGCCCGCTTGGCCGGACATGACCGCCGCCTCGCTGTGCAGAGCATGAAGATTGCCTCTGTTGTAGGACTGGTGTCATCGCTCTTCGCCATACATACGGGCGACAACTCGGCTTACATGGTGGCACAGTCGCAACCGATGAAGCTCGCCGCCATGGAGGCGCTATATGACGGCGGACAGGGCGAGGGGCTGACTCTCGTGGCCGGTGTAAATCCTTTCAAACAGCCCGACTACGCCTCTGGCGAAGAGCCGCCGCTTAAGATTGCCGTGCCAAAAATGCTGTCGTTCCTGGCCACACGCGACTTCAACGGCTACGTGCCGGGCGTGAATGATATCATAAAAGGCGGATACACCCTGCCCGACGGCTCCACGGCAATGTCGCTCGACGAGAAGATGGAGCGCGGACGCAAGGCCATCAACGCACTGGCCTACTATCGGCAAGCCAAGGCTGACGGCGACGCGGCCGCTGCCGACATGCACCGCAAGACACTTGACGAGAACATAAAACACTTCGGTTACGGCTACATCAGCAACGCCGAGCAGACCGTGCCTTACATTCCAGTATGCTTCTGGGCGTTCCGCGTCATGGTGGGCTTGGGCGTATTGTTCCTCTTGTTCTTCGCAGTCTCGACATTCCTTTCTTACAAGAAAGACATCACGAAGATGCGTTGGCTGCACATTGCGGGCATGGCTCTACTGCCGCTCGGCTACATAGCCAGCGAGGCCGGTTGGCTCGTCGCTGAGTTTGGACGCCAGCCGTGGACCATCCAAGACATGCTGCCCACATGGGCCGCCGTCTCCGACATCGGCTCCGGCTCCGTCATGCTTACATTTTTCATCTTCCTTGCCCTGTTCACCCTGCTGCTCATTGTGGAAATCAGCATAATGTGCAAGGCCATCAAGAACGGACCTGAATACGAGGAAGAGTTAAGAATTAAGAGTTAAGAATTAAGAGTTAAGAATTAAGAGTTAAGAGTTAATAAAAATTCGCCTTATTCTCTCACCCGGCTTATTTGGCTCATTCGCCCCATTTGGCTTATCAGGCCTATTCGCCCCATTTGGCTTATTCGGCTTATTCGGCTTATTCGGCCTATTATTAATCATTAAATTATCAAAATATGACATACGATTTCTTACAACACTATTGGTGGTTCATCGTTTCCCTGCTCGGGGCGTTGCTGGTGTTCATGATGTTTGTCCAAGGCGCCAACTCCGTATTGTTCTCCCTCAGCGGAAAAAACGAAGACGAACTGCGCCTGATAACCAACTCTACAGGCAAAAAATGGGAAATAACATTTACCACGCTCGTCACCTTCGGCGGAGCGTTCTTCGCCTCTTTCCCGTTGTTCTACAGCACCAGCTTCGGCGGAGCCTACTGGGTGTGGATGATTATCCTGTTCACATTCGTGCTCCAGGCCGTCAGCTACGAGTTTCAGCACAAGTTGGGCAATCTGCTCGGCGCACGCACCTTCCAGTGGTTCCTCGTCATCAACGGCATTGCAGGCCCGTTGCTGCTCGGCATGGCAGTAGCGACATTCTTCAACGGCTCTAACTTCATCGTTGAGAAGGCCAACATCTTCGGCGAGGCAAGCCCAATAATCAGCCGCTGGGCCAATGCCAGCCACGGCCTTGACGCCCTGCTCAACGGATGGAACTGGATATTCGGCCTCGCCGTGTTCTTCCTCGCACGCATTCTCGGCATACTCTACGTCATCAACAACGTTGACAACGCAAGTATTCGCCGCCGGGGCACGGTGCGCCTTGTTGGCAACTTCGTGCCGTTCCTCGTGTTCTTCATAGTCGCCGTTGTGTACATCCTGCTGAAAGACGGCTACGCCTTCGACCCTGTAACGGGCGAAATATTTATCGAGCCAGACAAGTATTTCAACAACTTCTGCCAGATGTGGCCTCTCGCCGTAACCTTGCTCGCCGGGGTCACGCTGTTCCTGTTCGGCTGCATGAAGACTATCTTCAGCGCGACATACACACGCGGCATATGGCCTGCCGGCATCGGCGCGGTGCTCGCCGTGCTAAGCCTGCTGCTCTGCGCAGGATGGAACGACACGGCATATTATCCGTCAACCGCCGACCTGCAAAGCAGCCTCACCATTGCCAACAGCTGCAGCAGCGAGTTCACGCTGACAGTGATGTTCTACGTCTCCCTGCTCGTTCCCTTCGTCGTTGGCTATATCGCGTATGTGTGGAGGAAAATGGGGTAAGAAGAATTAACTCTTAATTCTTCACTTCCACCACCTTCGTAGGCCCTTGTTCCTTGTTCCGGCGGTTCACGGTTGTCACCACGGCCTGGGCCAGGTTGATGAAAGCCTGGCCGGTCATGGTGTTCTCGTCGAGTGCCGACGGCTTGCCGTCGTCGCCGCTCTCGCAGATGCTCTGCACCATCGGTATCTGCGCCAGCAAGGGCACGCCCATCTCCTTGGCCAAGTTCTTGCAGCCGTCCTTGCCGAAGATGTAATACTTGTTTTCGGACAGCTCGGCCGGGGTAAACCAGGCCATGTTCTCCACCAGTCCAAGTATGGGCACGTTCACCTTGTCGTTCCTGTACATGTCGATGCCCTTGCGCGCGTCGGCCAGAGCCACCTTCTGCGGCGTGCTCACGATGACCGCGCCGGTGATGGCCAGCGTCTGAAGGAGAGTAAGGTGGATGTCGCTCGTGCCCGGCGGCGTGTCGAGTATGAAGTAGTCAAGGTCGCCCCAGTCGGCGTCGCCGATTAGCTGCTTCAGCGCGTTGCTCGCCATGCCGCCGCGCCACAGCGTCGCCGTGTCGGGGTTTACAAAGAAGCCTATGCTCAACAGCTTCACACCATACTTCTCTATCGGCTCTATCAGGTCGCGGCCGTCCACGTTCACTGCGTAGGGGCGTGCGTCCTCCACGTCGAACATCTTAGGCATCGACGGCCCGAAGATGTCGGTGTCGAGCAGACCGACCTTGTAGCCGAGCCTTGCCAGCGCGATGGCGAGATTGGCAGCAACGGTGCTCTTGCCCACGCCGCCCTTGCCTGAGCTTACGGCCACCACGTTCTTCACGCCCGGCAGCATCTTGCCCGGTTCGGGGCGGGGCTTCGACTTCGTTTCCACGCCTATCGTCACCTCCACGTCCTTGCTCACGTGGTAGTGTATCGCCGCCTCGGCGGCTTTCAGCGTGGATTTCATGAAAGGGTCGGTGTCACGCGGGAAAATCAGCGAGAACGACACCTTCATGCCGTCAATCCGCAGGTTGTCGGCCACCATTTCGCTTTCCACCAAGTTTTTCTTCGTTCCCGGATACGTCACCGTAGCCAGGGCGTCCATTATCAGTTTGGGATATAGTGTCATAATGTTTCTTGTTATTTTTATAGTCCGTGCAAAATTATAAAAATATCCCGTTACTTCTATACTTTTATCGGCACAATTTCTCTGTCAGCTGTCAGTTTTAGCCATAAACCAACGTCGTGAGTTCGGCATAAGGAATCATCTTTCAAATTATATAAATTCTTGCCGCTTTGCTTTTCTGCAGCTCAGTGTCAAGTCGTCATTCCGCTGAAAAGCGGAATCCAGTCGAAAAGACAAAGGCGGCCAACCACTATGGCTGCTTTCTGGATTCCGCTTTTCAGCGGAACTGAAAGTCGCCGTTAAGGCAATGACGACTTGCCACCGACTTGCAAGAAACGGATAAGTGTGACATTACTGTTATGCCGGACTCGCGTAATGATATCGTCCTCGAAGAGGGCGAATGTCATCCTGCAGTTCGCCCCCTCGGGGACGGGATTGACACCTATACATTATACACCTAAACTGCGGATGAACCGAAAATCCAGGGAGACGGGTCGGCATAAAATATTACTGCTATAATCATTATTCAAGCGGTCAGTGGCATTTGGTCATTCCGCGCTTAGACGCGGAATCCAGAGCAAAGGACATGGGAAAACAGATTGTATCCACCGTCTAAGCGCGGAATGGCCAAATGCCACTACCGCTTGATACAGGGTCATAAAACATTCTTCTTATGCCAAACTCACGTTAATTCAAAACCAGCATAAACTCTGTCATCTTTCAGTTTATACCATAACCGACTGGCTGACAATCACATACGAGCTGACACTCCGTTCCGTCGTCTGTCAGCGCATCTGTCAGTCCGCAACAGCCTTACACTCAACACGTTACGCCAAAAACTGACAGATGACAGACAAAATGCCGCCTTACAAGATACAAGACACGGCATATTACTGTGCAATTCATGGCATATCGCAATGCAAAAGGTGGCCTTTCACACCGCGAAAGGCCACCTTTTGCAAAGGAAAGCGATTTAATTTTTCATCTTTAATTTTCTTACTGCCACGGTCTTGCCGTCGCGTTCCACCTTGACCACGGCCACGACCGCAACGCTTGCCGCGATATCTTCGGCCGAAGATGCAGCCACGCGCTGCGCCGCCGCCATGCCGTCGGCAGAGTACACCGTGATGCGGTCGCCCTCGGCCACGCCTTCCACTCGGATTACGCCCGGCTGTACGGAGTAAGCGCGTATGCCGTCGTTGCGGCCGTCGTCAACCATGCGGTTGAAGCTGACGGTGAAGCGCCCCTCTATGTCGCCCGGCGCGGCGGCGGTGAAGTCGTAACCGCCCTCAAGCAGGTCTACCGTGCGGCCCGTGGCGGCGTCTTCGAGCACCACCGTCTCGTAGCCGTCGGCAACGCAACTTTCAGGTATGGCTATGGTGTACATTCCGGCTTCGGGCACGGTGACGCCTACGGCGGTCTCGCCCTCGATGTTCACCGCCGAGAGCAGCGAGTAGCGGGCGTTGCCGCGCGTGGCGTATATCTGCGGACGATTGTCCGCCATCCACTTCACGCCGTCCGCCGAGAGGTCGAAGTCTGTCCGCGCCTCGCTTGCCGGCACAGCCGTCAGTTGCAGTTCGTCGGCTGCGGCGTCGCCGTCGGCGCGGGTCTCGCCGGTGCGTGTCAGGGTCAGAGCCAAATCGTCAACTACGCCGTAAGCCTCATCGCCGTCAGCTCTTGCCGTAGGCTGTTCCACGCCGAACGTTTCCGTTTCGGACAACGTAGCCGTCTGGGTAAACACGGCGTCGCCCGCCGGGATGTAGCCGCCAGCATTGGCGGCCAGTTCGGTGTTGCGTGTGATGTATGTACCGCCTTGTTGTCCGTAAATCACGCGGCCATATTCCATATCGTCGTACTTCATGGCGCAAAGGTAAGGCGAACCGAAGAGGTTCCAGCTCATGTTCTCCTTGTGGGTGAACCGCTTGCCTGTGCCCTCGTTGCCGACCGTCCATGGGTCTTCAAAGTTGTTCTTCTTCAACGTCACGCTCTTTGCATCGTCCGCACTTTCGGTATAAACGCCGTCGGCTTTTCCGATGAAGCGCACCTTGGCGTTGCTTGCGCCTGTAGTATTGTCGAGCAACAGACCTGTGTGTCCGTAACTGTCGGGGTTGTCCGTCCACGCCGTACCGTTGTCGCCGTCAAACTTAAAGTCGTATGCGGCGCGCTTTGCAGCGTCGTAAGACTTCACGGCGACTTTGTTGTCATTTACAAACTCCGTATCCGTAACCTTATATGGCACATAAGCCATGTCAACGCTGTTCTTTGGAACGTTGCGCTCAACAATCACATGGCTCAACGCCACGCTGTTGCCATTGCCGCGCAGACCGGCCTGATGTTCAAGCAGCAGCACGCCGGGGTTGAACGGCTTGCCTTCAGCGTAAACGCCGCCCTCGATTGACAGCTCCTTGCCTTCACGGACATACACAACCGACTTGCCGTGGGGATAGTCTTTGGCTGTTATCACGCTGTCACCAGTGTTTATATCCCATGTCTCGAAGCATCCGTTGTCAACCTTGTTGCGTATGCGCTTGTTGCCGGCGATGTCACGGTTGTGGCCTACGGCATTGATACACTTGCCCGTTTCATCTTGATTATCGCCGCTGTCAATATCATCCGATGTTTCCATATCATCCGATGTTTCCATATCATCCGATGTTTCCATCAGCTGGTATTTCCATTCGTCGTTGCCGTCGATATAGGCGTTATCATCCCTTGCGCTTGTGCGGTTATTAGAACCACTGTCTACCGTTCCCGTCGCCGTCACGTTCACGGCCTTTCCGCCTGAAACGTCGCCATGGACTAACGAGTTATAAAGCACGCCCAGTTGTCCTCCGATGCCGCTGAACTTAACAACGTTGTTGATTATCGACGTTGAGAGGTAGCAGCCCCCGGAGATGCTTGCCGTGCCGTTAACCTCGAAACCGTCAACCACAGAGTTCTTTCCGATTATCCTTACGTCGTTCAGTGTGGAGCGGTTCGCGCTTGCGCGCTCAATCAAACCTGCGCGCTTGCCAAGCAGTTCCTCAACGGCAGGCTTTACTTCATTCTCAGCTATCTTGCCGTCTTCGGGATAAACCTCGTGCGCCGTAGTCTCGTCGTTCATGCCGCCGTAGACTTTCGTGTTGGGGAGTGTCAGGCGGACGTCCTGTCCTTTTACGTTGTTGTGGACGAAGACGTAGCCCGTGGCGTCTATTACATCACTGCCTTCCACGTTGTTTTTATTATATGCATAAATGCCCACCAAGTCGGCTGCGCCCTGGAGGTCGCTCAATGCGTTCTGCCAGCTCTTGCCGTCGCCGTTAGAGCCAACCACGTCCGCCTTGACGTATGCTATCGGCTGCAGCGGAGCTTCATACTCGTAAGCGCCGATGTCTATACTGCCGTCTACGAGGCGCGCGCTGTTGCCAAGGTCTGTCTCGGTGGCGGGGATAGTTGCATTAGCGTCGCCTAACACTTCACGTGCATAATGCCCGTTGCTTCCATTGTTGAGCAGCGTCAGGCTTGGGCGGATATGGTAATCGCCGTTGTCCGGGTCAACGAAGTTCGGGCCGTCGTTTATGCTGGCGTTTTCAGTATTTGCAAACACCTTGTTGTTATTGCCGTCGGCTTCCTGCATCCGTTGCGTTCCGTTTTTCCAAAACACGGAGTTATAGACATTTGTCAACGCCGTGCTCATATCCTCCGTGTTGTTGGCGAACGTCGTATTAACCAATGTGATGTCGGTGCCCGCGTTTGCCGTCAAGCCTGTGCCGCCATCGGCGAAGAGGGTGTTGTAAATCAGCATCTTGCCGCTGTTGTCAGACACGTCTATGCCCGAACCGTCATTCTCACGCAACGCACAGTTCTTCAGCGTCAGGCTTCCGCCGTTGCCGGTGCTTGCGTCGATGCCGTCGCCGTCGGTATTAATAAAGGTGAAGCCCTCTATCGTCACCTGCTTGCCGTTGGTGTTAACCGTCATCAGTTGGTTTGTACCACTCACACGGTCTGAATTGCGTACCACGGTCTGCTTGCTGAAGTCTTGCTGTTCGCCGGTTCCCGTGCATGAGCCTTTCAGCGTCAGCGACGGATAGTCCGAATCATTGCCCATGGCAAGGATATAAGCCGAACCAGCCGACAGCCTGTCCCATGAATATTCGCCATCCCTTACATATACGAATCTCTCACCTGGGGTTTGCGTCGGGTTTGCCGCACCGATTATCGCATCGCGCAACTGGTCGGTAGCGTTTGCCCAGCTATTGCCCGAACCCGTGCCGCGCGAAATCGTGTCTACATAAATCTTGCTCATCGTTGAGAAATTCGAGATGTACTGGTATTCGTAAACTCCGATGTCGATAGTCTTGCACAACTCCTCGTTGTTCTCTCCGCGAGGACCTGAATAGCGTGAATAGCTGCCGTTTCCAGTCGATATGTAAGCCTCCGGGATTGCAGTATTTCCGTCTTTTCCAAACCAAGCCTTGTATTCACCGGTCTCGACATTATCCTTATGGTCTTGCTCATCTTCAGGTGCTTGCGTGGTATGGCTTACGCCGTCGCCGGCGTCCGTCGTCACGGATATTGCCACGGGGTTCCAAAGGTTGGTGGCGGAGTTGCCCGCTACGCCCGCCTCGGTTGAGGGGCTTGTCAGGCGCGGGCCGTTCTCTCCCATATTGTCCTTGTCGAGCAGGATGTTGCCATCCGAACCTGACGTAAACTTTCCACCATAGTCAACATCGCTTGCCGAATGCCTTACGTCAAATATGTCTGCTATATCGGTGTTATTGTCATACGTATCCCCCTCGTTGCCCCAGATTAGGGTGTTCACAATCTTGCTCTTGGCGTTGTTGCTGTATATTACGGGATTAGTTTTAGCCTTGTTCTTCACGAACGTATTATTCATAAGGTTAATCATGGGGTCGCCCACCGACGTAATGCCTTCGGCATAGTTTGTACCTATTGCACCACCTTCACCTGCCGACTCGTTATTAGACCACAAAGTATTAACTGCACTAAGACAAGGTTGCGCGACATTTTCATCAAACCATGCTATGTACACAGCTCCGCCACGACTGGTCAGCGTGTTGCCCTGCTGGTCAGCATTAGCCACGGTCTCGTTGCCGGCCAAGATGCAGCCCGTAAGGTTGAGGTCGGCGTTGCGCACAAAGACGCCGCCGCCGCGCACTGCTATGTTGTCTATTACACGGCAACGGCGCAGCGTATAGTTGACGCCGTTGCTGTAGATGCCGCCGCCGCGCCCTTGCTCGTTGCCGCTCTGGATGGTCGAGAGGGCAACGTCGGTCTTGCCGTACATCACGGTGAGGCCGTCGAGCAGCACGTCGCCGCCGTCAGCGTTGTCGCCGTCAGCGTCGTCGCTGAACACTACGTGGTAAGCGTTTTTCTCCGTGCCCGAAACGTTGATCTGTCCCGACAATATCGTCTGACTGGCAAGTTCCCACGGCTCAAGCAGGTTGTTCTGGTTGAAGTCGGAGTATTTGCGGCTTGACAAGATTTTTTCTATTTCGCCCATGCAAGCGAACGTCTCTCCGTCCATGCCGGGGATTCTTGTTATATCCTGTCCGTTTTCATTCTTTGACGAAATCTTCTCCGTGCCCTCAAAGCCGCCGTAGATGCTTACGCCCGCTGGCACCTCGAACGAGTAGAGGCGTTGGTCATGGGTTACTTGCGCCGTGGTCTCACGCATATTCGTAGGCTTGTAAGTGCCGCCCGCCACGAGGATTTCAAACTTCACATCGGCGTTCTTACCGTCTTTCCTCATGCTGCGAATGTAACCCAGGGCGTCTTCAAGCGTAGAGAACGACGTGTAGAACGACTTGCCGAGATAGTCCATTATCTGCGCACCGTCGGGCATAGACACGTTCTTGGCCTGCGACACGAAGATGCGTGTCATCAAGTCCGTTGGCAACACTCCGCCCTCGTAGGCGAACGCTCCGGCGTCGAGCCTCGTTGCGCCGTTGCCGAGCTGTATGCGGTCGATGCCTTGCATGTCGGTCGTAGCAACGTTGAACGTTTTTACAAATCCCGTTTGCGTGCCGTCAGTTTTCTGCTGATACTCGTTCTTCACGCCGTGCTTTATCATCAGCGAGTAGTCTTTCAGGCGGCGGTAATCATCGGTGAAATAAAGGTCGGCGTCGCTTTCGAGCGAGGCGTTCTCGAAGTCTGACGGCATCTCCTGGCTCTCAACGAAGCAGTCGTTGAATGGGTAGAAGTCGTTAGTGCCGATGTTGAACACCGTGCCAAGTTGCGTGTCGGCAAACTTATCGTTGGTTACGCCGCTGACGTTCTTGTTGGCCTGCGCCGCATTGCCCCAGATTACGGTGTTCACCTGCATCGACGCGCCGTCCTCAAGATAGAGTCCGCCGCCGTCGTCAGCCGTGTTGTCGGCTATGGTGCATGATATTATGTGGGCGCGGTTGTTTTCCGTAACGTCTGTGCCGTCGGCGTCTTTATTGGCGGCGTAAACGCCGCCGCCCTTATCGGCAGTGTTGTCAAGAACGGCCGTGCCGCTCACCGTGCCGCCGGGCATCACGTAGAGTCCGCCGCCCTGCACGGCTTGGTTGCCCATGACAACGCAGTTCCTAACGTGCGCACCGCCCGGCACTATCGCACCGCCACCCATCGTGGCGGGGTTGCCCGCTCTGGCCATCGACGTGGCCGAACCGTCAACGAGCCAAACGCCGTCGATGACCGCCCCCTTGGCTAACGCCGCCGTACCCGGCCATGAGCCGAACGTCACGGCGTGGTAACCGTTGACTTCTTGTGTGATTGTAGAGCCAGACGAGGGCACGGCTATCGCGCTCAACACCGTGCGGAACGTTATGCCATTACGGGCGTTTTCGCCCTGAGCATCGTCCCAGCCGCTACCTTCTTTATAAGTTCCACCGCTAAAATCTCCCTCGTAATATCCGCCCATCACGGTAACACCGTCGGGCACTACGAATGTGTAACTCAGCGGGTCGGTGCCGCTTGCAAGTGTAGTAGGCGAATATTTGAACACACTTCCGTCATTACCTGTTTCATAACCTGCCACTTTTACTATTGCCGCAGCCAACGTTTGGTTGGCCACCATTTCGCCTGCGTTTTTCAAAATGCTTTGCAACTTGGACGCACAAGCGGCGTTATCGGGAGATTGCCCGCTTCGATCGCCAAAGCCCGAAGCCGTGACATAATATGTTCCGACGTTATCATCAAGAGTATATTTCAGGTTGCCTTCGTTCTCACTTTCAAACGCACCCATATCTATACCGCAGTCTTTTATACGGTCGGTGTAGTCGGCATCATAATCAGGAATTGTAACACCTGTTATATCTTCCGTGCCAGAGTTTATAGCGGGCGAATTTTGCATCAACCGATAACCTTCGTCCACTAATGGGTCTGCATATTTATTTGTATGTTTTTCGTCATTTGTGTCTGCCAAGTTTTTATTATCGTTTTCATTTATATTTATACACGAATAATAAACCCTAACACCACCTGCTATTGCTGAATAAGAACTTCCATTATAACTCAATGCTGCTATGGGGTATCCGAAGATACTGCCGTTCCTATTTTGACTTGCTCCACCGTTATCGTCTGTATTTCCAGAGACGATGCAATTATACATCGTCATATCTTCGTAAACATAAACTCCACTTAAAGTTATATTTTTTGCATCTGCGTAAGAATTATTACTCTTACCTGTTCTGGCAACATTGCCTATTATCGTATTATTATAAAAATTACCTTTAACCAAAAAAGCGCCAGCACCAACAACTATTTCATGATAACCCTCTACATCGTCACGATTAGTTATCTCTGCTCGGTTGTTGCTTATGACGGTATTAAAAACCAACCCATCATCCATATAAAGCCCCGCACCATACATCCATGCAGATTCAATAATGTTATTATTATTTGGATTTGGAGATAAGCGATGCCAAAGTTTATTGTCTGTAATGACGCAATTTCTAATTGTTCCACCTGAATTATATATACCTGCTCCTGCTTGATGATAACCTCCACCTTGACCTTCATACGTTTGATCCATATTATGATCAAGAGGTTTTACATAAACAAGGTTGTCTTGTATTACACAATTTTCCAACACTCCATTTTTCAACAAATATGCACCAGCTCCACCAGTAACACCAATTAACTCTGTTTGAACTGACAAAAGATTACCTGAAATATTCTGACGATAGCAAGAAAAGAGATAGCCATGTTGCAGTGTAAAACCGTCATATACTGTTTCAACATTAAACGCTCTATCCTGCACAAGTACACGCCCGTAAGAACGGTTGTTGTTATTTGCCATTGTTTCTGGTTCTTCGTTCCCCGCCTGCAATATTGTAACATAAGTTTTGGGATTACGGTCGTCCTTGTTCGGTGCCCCTATATTACTGAAACCACCATAAACATTTACACCTTCTACAAAATAATAAGCATAGCGTTGGTCGTGCAACCTGTCATTGTTTTCACTTAAATGCGTGTATATTCCCTTTGCCACCCATATTTCCTTAACTGTCTGACTACTATTTTTGGCAACAGACAAAGCTTTTTCAAGCGTCGAGAAAGCAGTACCCCAAGACAAGCCGTTATTGTTGTCATTTCCATCTTTACGGACATACAAGATTTCACGCGCCTTTGGCAAGTCGGCCTCATATGCGCCGAGGTCTGGCACGCCGCCGAGGTTGCGGTCGTTGATGGTTGTTATATCAGTAGGGATTTTTGCAATATCAGTATCTGATGCTTTGTTGATGATGTCGTTACCAGCATCTGCCGAACTTGTCAATGGACGGAACGAGGCGTAGCCGCCGAGGTAGGTGTCGAAGCCGAGGGTTGCGCCTTTGCCGTTTGTGGGGTTGGCGAAGTTCTTTGCGCCGTCTTCGCCTGTTGTATCAAAAGCATCTAAAGAATTGCCTGACGAGTTGCCTGCCGAGAACGAGGTTGTTCCCATCGTGGCGGGTGCTGCGCCGAGGTTGTTCACAACGGTGACGTGCTGCAAAGTTAAGTTGTTTGCAACGATTATTTGGTTTTTATCATTAGTATTTGTATTGTTATTCACAACACAGTTTCTCATTGTGAGCTTGTGGTTGGCGTCGGCGGCGTAGATGGCTGCGCCGTTGGCGGCGGTGTTGTTCTCGAAGATGCAGTTGGTAAGGGTGACGTCGGCGTTGCCACGAACGAGCATTCCCGCGCCGTATTGCAGCGAGGCGGTGCCGGCGGCGTAGCCGTTGATGACGTGGAAGCCGTCAAGCTCAACCACGGCGCCCGGCTCTACGGTGACTACGTGGTAGAGGCCGTCTTCGAGTCTGTCGCCGTCAGGATTGCCGTTGAGCTGCGA
>CALUGP010000021.1 GCA_944320195.1 uncultured Prevotella sp.
TATGGCAAATTTAGTAGCGATAGTAGGCCGCCCCAACGTGGGCAAGTCTACGCTTTTCAACCGCCTTACCAAGTCGCGCCAGGCCATCGTCAGCGACGTGGCCGGCACCACGCGCGACCGCCAATACGGCAAGTGCGACTGGAACGGGCGCGAATTCTCAGTCGTTGACACCGGCGGATGGGTGGTAAAGTCTGACGACATATTCGAGGAGGAGATACGCAAGCAGGTGATAGTGGCCACCGAGGAGGCCGACATCGTGCTCTTTGTGGTGGATGTAGGCTCTGGTGTTACCGATTGGGACGAGGATGTCGCCATGATCTTGCGCCGCACCAAGCTGCCCGTGCTGCTCGTTGTCAACAAGGTGGACAACAGCGCACAGCAGTTCGACGCGGCCGAGTTCTACAAGCTCGGGCTTGGAGACCCCATCTGCATAAGCAGCATGAGCGGCAGCGGCACGGGAGACCTGCTAGACATCGTGGTGTCGAAGCTCAAGGGAGACAGCGGCGAGCTGCTTGAAGACGGCATCCCCCGCTTCGCCGTGGTGGGTCGTCCCAACGCCGGCAAGAGCAGCATCATCAACGCCTTCATCGGCGAAGACCGCAACATCGTGACTGAAATAGCCGGCACCACGCGCGACAGCATCTACACGCGTTACGACAAGTTCGGCTTCGACTTCTACCTCGTCGACACGGCAGGCATACGCCGAAAGAACAAGGTTACGGAAGACTTGGAGTTCTACAGCGTGATGCGTTCCATCCGCGCGATAGAGAACTCGGACGTCTGCATACTCATGATTGACGCAACGCGAGGCATCGAGGCGCAGGACATGAACATCTTTCAGCTCATACAGAAGAACAACAAGAGCCTCGTGGTGGTGGTGAACAAGTGGGACTTGGTTGAGGACAAGAACCAGAAAGTAATCGACACGTTCAACGATGCGATACGCAACCGCATGGCTCCGTTCACCGACTTCCCCATAGTATTCGCCTCCGCGCTGACCAAGCAGCGCATCTTCAAGGTGCTCGAGACTGCCAAGGACGTTTACATGAGCCGCAAGATGAAGATCGGTACGACCAAGCTCAACGAGGTGATGCTGCCCTTGATAGAGGCTTACCCACCACCATCTATAAAGGGAAAGTACATCAAGATAAAGTACTGCTCGCAGCTGCCTAACACGCAGATACCTTCTTTTGTGTTCTATGCCAACCTGCCGCAGTATGTGAAAGAGCCTTACAAGCGCTTCCTTGAGAACAAAATCCGCGAGAACTGGAAGCTCACCGGCTCGCCGATAAACATCTTCATAAGGCAGAAATAAAAACAGTGTGGAAGCCGGGATGCCGTGCAAATGGCTTCCCGGCAATCTTAAAATACCTCTCAATGCGTAAGATCTTATTTCTTGTTTTTGCATGTCTTGCGATGGGCTTTTTCTCCTGTTCGCGTGAAAAGAAGCCCGACGATGCAGCCGCGCGTGCCGCCAAAGAGTATTATGACTCGCTCTTTGCCAAGAACTACGCTTACTTCGTGCGCGGCATGTATCTGCCCGACACTGTTCCGCCAACGTACCGCGAGCAGCTCGAGGCCAACGCCTCGATGTTCGTAGGACGCATGCAGGAAGAGCATCACGGCGTGCACGACGTAAGGATAATGCGTTTCGAGAACGACACGATAGCGTCGCCCGACAAGAAGTCGCACGTCCACACGTCTGATGTTTTCCTCGTATTATGCCTCGGCGACAGCCTTAACGAGGAGGTTGTGGTGCCCATGGTGCTCCACAAAGGCCGCTGGCTGATGAGATAGTGGGTTTTGCTACCATTGACGGATGTCGGTCAATGGGAAATGATGTCTTTCAATAGTCCGCCAAGCCACGGCTCTTTCATCTTTTCGTTGAATGCGTCGTAGCGTTTTGTCTTTGCCGCATTCTTGTCCATCTTGCCGTTGCCTGGGGCTTGTTTTGGTATGTCACGTACCACTATTGGGCGGCTATTGTCTGTCTCCGTGCTGTCGTTTCTTTGCATTGCGGTGTCTTTCGGCGTTGCCGGTTGCCGTCCGGCTGTATTTCCGTTCTGTGCTGAAACGGCGTTGATGGCAGCCAAGAACAATATTGTCAGTACCAGATTTTTCATGGTTTTAGGACCTTTGATGTATAAGGCAAAGGTATTAAAATTGGAGATATGCCGCAAATGTTTTAAGTGAAAGATGTTAAACGCATTCTGAAAGGCCGCCTTCCAGAATGCCGTTGATGGCCTTTGGGCCTTCGATTGACGGCTTTTTGGCGTGCAAAAGACGGCCTTTTGCAATGCGAAAGGCCGTCTTTGGGAAAACAAAAAAGGGCACGCCCTGTTAGAGACGTGCCCCATTGTTAATCGAAAAAGTGTGATTAGAGGTTCGGGTTGATTTCGTTCCACTTAGAGATCTCAGGCACGATGTTCAGCGTAACCAGCTCGTCGCGCATCTTGCAGAGGTGCTCGTAGCTTGCGTCAAGCTTGGCGTTCTCCTCGGCTGTGCCCTGGGGCACGGTGTAGTGTGCGCCGGTAGTGTCGAGAGTGGTGTTCATCGCCATCATGATGTGGTTGTACTTGTCTGTTGAAACATAAGTTCCCACAGGATACTTGAACGGCTCGCCGCCCATCACAGAGCGTATCATCTCAACCGAGAGGTAAGCCGGGCTCTGGAATGAAGAGCGTCCGCGCAGCTCGATAATCTTCGCTCCGCCCTGCGTTACGTCTTTCTTCATCTGCTCCCACTCAGCCTCGGGGAACTCGTCTGTGCCGATGATGTCGGTCAGCTTGCGGCCGTCGATTGTTACGTGAGAGCCGAACACTGCCATCTGCTCGCCGTGGCCGCCGTATGTGGCGCAGCCCTTAACCTCGCTCTGCATCACGTTGAACTTCTTTGCCAGCGCGCTCTGCAGACGTGTCGAGTCGAGAGCTGCAAGCGTTGTAACCTGTGAAGGCTTCAAGCCGGAGTACAGGAGAGTAACCAGTCCGGTAAGGTCTGCCGGGTTGAAGATGATTACAACGTGCTTTACGTCGGGGCAATACTCCTTGATGTTCTTGCCGAGACCCTCTGCGATTTCGCAGTTTCCTTTCAGCAAGTCTTCACGAGTCATGCCTGCCTTACGGGGAGCGCCGCCTGAAGAGATGATGTATTTTGCGTTGGTGAATGCCTCTTTGGCATCAGTTGTGGCGGTGATCTTCACGTCGCCGAAGCCGCTCTGGCGCATTTCCTCAGCCACGCCTTCGGGTGAGAACACGTCGTAGAGGCAGATGTCGTTAGTCAGACGCATCGTGAGGGCTGTCTGAACCATGTTTGAACCAATCATTCCGGCTGCGCCGACGATTGTAAGTTTTTCGTTAGTCAAAAATTCCATAGTAACCTATTGTTTTATAAGTGTAAGACATTCATTGGTTTCTGTTGTGCAAAGTTAGGCAAAAAAGCTGAAAATGTGGTATTTATTCTCCTTTTAGTTTGTTATTAAAATTAAAAAAACATATCTTTGTAATGTCTGTCTTACAGAACTTGCCGTAAGACAGCATGGCCTTATAAGCGTATGACCCAATGCCTGGCCGTATGGCCTGATAACCGTAAAAACCTAAAAACCGTATAAGAACATGAACGAAACAATCTGCAAACGAATTGAAGCCTTGCGCGAGGTGATGAAGCGCGAGGGCATGGACGCTTTCATCTTTCCCAGCACAGACCCACACAACGGGGAGTATGTGCCGGAGCACTGGGAGGGGCGCAAGTGGATAAGCGGCTTCAACGGCTCCGCCGGAACGGCCGTGGTGACTATGGACGATGCCGCCCTGTGGACCGACTCGCGCTATTTCCTGGCGGCCGAAGAGCAGCTGCGCGGCACGGGCTTCAGCCTGATGAAGGAGCGCATAGAGGGCACGCCGTCCATCACGAAATGGCTCGGCATGAAGCTTGCCCGGGTTGAAAGTCCTGTGGTGGGTGTCGACGGAATGGTCAACTCGGCGTCGTCTGTCGAGTCGCTTATGCGAGAACTGCGGGCCGAAGGCGGCATAACCGTGCGCATAAACTTCGATCCGCTTGCCACAATATGGACGGACCGTCCGCCCGTGCCGCGCGACAAGGCTGTGATTCACCCCTTGGAGTATGCCGGGGAGACGTGCCGCGCCAAGCTGGAACGCATCCGAGCCGCATTGAGGGAACGCCACGCATGCGGCATGCTGGTGTCCGCGCTCGACGACATCGCTTGGACTCTCAACCTGCGCGGCACCGACGTGCACTGCAATCCGGTGTTCGTCGCATATCTCATTATAGAGCCTGAACGCGCGACATTGTTCATAAACAAGGAAAAACTGACACCCGGCGTTGAGGCTTATCTCGCCGCCGAGGGCGTGGGCACGGCCGGATATGCCGACGTGGGCAAGGCTCTTGCCGCCTATGGCGAGTACAACATCCTGATGGATGGCGACGAGACGTGCTACACATTATATAATATGCCCTCATGCCTCACGGTGGACGGGCCGTCGCCCATACCAGCGATGAAGGCCGTGAAGAACCAGACGGAGATAGAGGGCTTCCGCCGCGCCATGCTGCGCGACGGCGTTGCCATGATGAAGTTCCTGCGCTGGCTGCGCCCGGCGGTCGAGGCAGGAGGGCAGACGGAGCTGAGCGTCAGCACGAAGCTGGAGCGGCTGCGCGCCGAACAGGAGTTATACCGCGGTCTGTCGTTTGACACCATCGCTGCGTATCAGGAGCACGGGGCCATCGTTCACTACGAACCTACGCCTGAAACCGACATCCCTCTGCGTCCCGAAGGATTCCTGCTGCTTGATTCGGGGGCGCAATACGCCGACGGGACTACCGACATCACGCGCACCATAGCCCTTGGCCCGGTCACAGACGAGCAGCGTCTTGTCTACACCTTAGTGCTCAAGGGGCACATTCAGTTGGAGCTGTGCACGTTCCCCAGGGGTGCGTCTGGCACTCAGCTCGACGCCCTGGCGCGCAGGGACATGTGGTGTTACGGCTTCAACTACCTGCACGGCACGGGCCACGGCGTAGGCTCTTACCTCAACGTGCATGAAGGACCTCACCAGATCCGCATGGAATACATGCCCGCGCCGCTCGTCGAGGGCATGACCGTCACCGACGAGCCGGGCATCTACCTGCCGTCGCTCTTCGGCGTGCGCACGGAGAACACCCTGTTAATCGTGCCTTACAAGGAGACGCAGTTCGGCCGGTTCCTCCGGTTCGAGCCGCTCACGCTCTGTCCGATAGACACCGCGCCGATAATCCGCGACATGCTTACTGCTGAAGAGGCCGCGTGGCTCAACGACTATCACAAGACCGTCTTTGACCGCCTTTCGCCTCTTCTTGACGGCGAAGACCGCGCTTGGCTGGCCAAGGCATGCGCCGCGATATAGCCACTTTTTTGCCTGGTTGCAATGCTGTTTACCGCTGCCGCGTAACTGCTTGATAATCAGTGCTGTTGTAAAAGGCCGTCTTTTGCCTTCTAAAAGACGGCCTTTTAGCGTGTCGTTGACGGCCTTTTGCAATGCGAAAGGCCGTCAATTGGTTCATCCGCATTTTAGGTGTATAGTATTACTGTACCTTCTTTTGTCTTTGTGATAGCATTTTATGTACGCCTCCTACTTTAATCCAGGCAGTCGGTAACCGTCATGCCGCACTCCGATGCGGCATCCAGAAAACACCCGATACGCCAAACGAAACAGGCTGCATACACTGGATGCCGCATCGGAGTGCGGCATGACAGTTACCGACAACCTGGATTGTGGCAGGATGTATTTGCAAATGAAATAATGTGTCACATTTGATAGAGCCATATGTCCATCCAAAAGGTTTGCGGATGAACCATTTGTTTAATTGTATTTTGCGGTTTGAAAGTCTTTGCTCGAACTCTAAATTAACGCGAGTTCGGCATAAGGAATCATCTTTCCAAATATAGAAATTCTTACCGCTTTTCTTTTCTGCCGCTCAGTGTCAAGTCATCATTGCCTTAACGGCGACTTTCAGTTCTGCTTTTCAGCGGAATGACGACTCGCCACCGACTTGCAAAAAACTGATAAGTGTGACATTTCTGTTATGCCGAACTCGTGTTAAATTATGTCGATTATATTTCTGTTTGCACGTTTGGCATTGATAATTAGGATTTTCCGTTCACTTTGGATTGCAAATGTTCCGGTACAGATGGGTTTTCATATTATGAAATACAGATTGGTTATTTTTTTTGTTAAATCGTAATTTGTTTTGCTTTTATTGCTTTGATTCCCAAATATTTATGACTATTTTTGCGGAAAAAGAAATAGGCCGGAGTGTATCGGCATATATGCTTTTTGTTAAAAATAAGGTATTATGAAAGAGTTGTTCTTTTCTTTTCTTTTGGGTCTGGGCTTTACGATAGTGGCGTGTACGTTTAACACGTTTTCATCGATTTTCGTTTCAGCGTTGGGCGGTTTGCCGCTTGCCGCCGTGGCTTATTGGCGCCTCTCGTATGTAGGCAAGGCCGAGTTGGGCGTGGGTAAGCATGCCGCGGTGTATATGTTGGGATGGTTTTCAATCTTTTTGGCTGTCATATTGCCGCTCTTGAACAGCACGATGGGGTCTGTCATGATTTACGCCAGCTGGGGCTTGGCGGCGGCTTTGGCGTGCCTGTGCTATAAATACAGGAGCCGGTTGGCCGTGGTTGTTGTCGCCTCTCTTGTGGTGTGGTGGTTTTTTGTTACGGCGGTGCTCCCACTGTGGTCGCGCTATTTGCTTTCAGTGCCTGACGAAGTGAGAGACAGACTGATATTCTTTGGATGAAACAATGCTGATATCCTTTGCGGCGAAAGCGGCCATCAGCCGCTCCCGTGTAACTGCCTGATAATCAGTGATGTTGCAAAAGGCCGTCTTTTAGAAGATAAAAGACGGCCTTTTAGCGTGCAGTTGACGGCCTTTTGCAATGCGAAAGGCCGTCAATCAGATAATAATAGTCTTTATACATCCAAAGTCTTTGTAGCTAATTTATGTTAAACTAAAACTATTCCTTTTCGCATTGCTTTGATTTAAAGCAAAAAATGCTTATTTTTGCGGAAAAAGGAAATGAATAGATGCTTTAACCTTTTAGCTTTGTTTTTCTTGATTTTGATATGTAGCTCATGTAACAAGAAGGGCAATAGCTCACCTGGTGATGAACCGTATCTCATAAATAAAGATAGTGCTGCGGTTTTGAACATAAGTTCAAAGATTGTTGATTTTGGAAAAGTAAATACGTTTCGACAGGAAATAGTTGAATTGAATGTCAAAATAGCAAATTCTGGAGCAAAGCCTCTGTCTTTGTATAAGGCAGATGTGTCGTGTGGTTGCATGAAGGTTGAGTTTGACAAAAAGGTGTTGCGTGCTGGTGAAAGTTCAAAAATTAGAATATTAGTACATACAGAAGGTAACGATGGATTCTTCAACAAGGCTGTTTTCATACAGTCAAACGCAAAAAATAATCCGGAAATCATCAGAGTTAAGGGTGAATTCTATAAAGACTAAATAATTTGTTGCTATGAGAAAAAATTTGTTTTATGTTTTTATAAGCATTATAAGTGCTTTTGGGCTTTCATCTTGCTCAGATCAGGATGATATGGTATTCAGTTGCGATGAAAGTGTGAATCTGTGGGCAAAAGAGAATATTGCGGAGATTCGTGAGATGAATAGAGCTGGATGGAAAACTTTGCCTGCATCGAAAAAACGTGCTGCTTATGTGGCATTCACGCCGCAACAAAAAATCTCATTTTGGAAGGAGAAGCTGACAAACGTAATGTCTATGGACTGGACTAAAGAAGAACAGGCCCATATAAAACTTGTTTATGATTTTGTAAATGAGCATCCTGATTTCTTTGGCGGTGACGGTTTGACGGATGAGCAGCTGAATGTGTTGGATCTGTTCTTTTATAAATGGGTTGATGTTGCCCGGAATGAGTTGGGGTGGGATATGAAACTAATTGCTGCAATAGCGGCTTATGGTGGCGATTTCGAAATTGATGCTTCTACAAAGGGACGTAAACGTGTTGTTACGGATATTTTCGATGATCGTTTGGACGATATGAATAGTTGTCATTGTAATACGGGGATGCTTTCAGACTTTTGCAATGTTACAGGGGAGGGGATGTGTGAAGACGTAAAATGTGAAGGAAGCGATTGGGGCTGTGGTTGGATATGGCTTGACGATTGTAATGGTAGATGTTCCGAGTTTTTGTAATGTAATTGTTGTTTTTTATAAAAAGATATTGCTTATGAAAGAGTATTTTGTTACGTTTTGCATCGCGTTTTTCATGACCGTTTTCGCATGCTTCTTTAATTATTTCCAGTCTTTACCAATCGCAGCACTGGGCGGTCTTCCTCTTGCAGCCGTGGCATATTGGCGCATGGCTGTGGTGAATAAGGCCGGATTGAGCCTCACCAGCCATACAGTGGCGTTCATGCTGGGCTGGTTCTTGATATTTGCAGCGGTTATTTTCCCGATGTTGAAGAGCACACTGGGCAGTGTTATGATATATTGCAGTTGGGGACTGGCGGCTCTTTTGGCCTGCATAGTTTACAGATTCAGGCGCAAGATTGTAGCTTCGGCTGTGGTCTCGGCTGCTGTGTGGCTTCTGTTCGTCACGTTCGCCCTGCCTGCTTGGGAGGATTATCTGAAGACTTGGCCGAAGAATAAGGCCGGGTGGGTGATGCCGTGGAACGAGCATTAGTCACGGCAGGACGGTCTGCGGCATTCAAGCGTTATGCCGGTTTGATAACTGTCTGCATCGCGTTCAATCTTTGTTGGTTGAAGACTGTACAGAGACGTGCCGCATATGCGTAACTGCTTGATAATCAAAGTAGCTATAAAAGACCGTGTTTTGTGTCGCGAAACATGGCCTTTTAGCGTGCGTTTGATGGCCTTTTATTTTCCAAAAGGTCATCAAATGCATTTGTTTAAGTAGCTGTACAAAATTAACCGATATTATTATTTTATTCAGTTTTTCTTTACATCTTTGCCATTATCTTGCACGCTCTTCCGGGCTGTTTTCTGAGTATAAGGATTTGTAATCCGCTAAATGGTTGATTGTCGATGCTTTTGCGGATTCGAATCCTTATATTGGTTAACGGCGGATTGCAAGTCCGCCGTGACGTGAACCTTGGAACGCAGGCTTGTCTCGCGTCTTAGCTGTGCGGCTGTTGTTATGGAAACACGGCTGCCGTAAAAGTCGTCCGGCGGTTTTATAAGGAAATATTACTTCGGTTTGATAAAAAACACTTTAATATTTTGCAAATCAGAAAAATAAGCCGTAACTTTGCAGGCGCTAATAAAAGCACCGATGTAGAAATAAGTTTAACACATTAAATAATAAAGGACAAAACATGATTATCGTACCAGTTAAAGACGGTGAGAACATCGAGAGAGCGTTGAAGAAGTTTAAGAGGAAATTCGAGAAGACAGGCGTTGTTAAGGAGCTCCGTGCACGTCAGCAGTACACAAAGCCTTCTGTCTTGAAGCGTCTCAAGATGCAGCATGCCATTTACGTCCAGAAGCTGAGAACTGCCGAGGATTAAAAAACATACCCGAAAATTTGGTGGTTCGGCCTAAAATTCGTAAATTCGTTGCCGAAAACATTAGTAGGCAACGCTTTTATGTGTGTTAGGGAATTTTTGGACTACCTGCGTGACGAGCGGAATTATTCTGCAAGGACGATAGGGGAATACGGCGATGACTTGCAAAAGTTTGAGTCGTTCTTCAAGAATTTGGACAACACGCTCACATGGGAGACAGTTGACTCCGATGTCATCCGTGATTGGATGGAGAGCATGATGGATAAAGGAAACATTGCGACTTCGGTCAACAGAAGGCTGAGCGCGGTGCGTTCCTTTTATCGTTTTGCACTTTCGCGAGGTTTTGTGGTGGCCGATCCTTCAAGGAAGGTGAAGGGACCGAAAAAGGCGAAGCCTCTGCCGCAGTTTGTAAGAGAGGCCGACATGGAAACCCTGCTTGACGAAAGCATGTGGAATATGGAGAGGTATGAGGATGTCCGCGCGCGTACTATCATACTGACTATTTATGAGACCGGGGTGAGAATATCCGAACTTCTTGGACTTGACGATGCCGACGTGGACGTGGAGGCGTGCCAGCTGAAGGTTACCGGCAAGCGCGACAAGCAGCGCGTGATACCTTTCGGACTTGAGTTGCGTGAAGCGTTGGTCTTTTACATGCGCATGCGTGATGCCGCGATTGAAAAGAGGTGCGGGGCATTGTTCATGTCGGTAGACGGTGGGCGGATGGCTTACTCCGCCGTGCGCCGCGAAGTGAAGAAGCATCTTTCTCGCGTATGCACACTGAGGAAACGCAGCCCTCACGTGCTCCGCCATACATTCGCCACGGCCATGCTGAACAATGGCGCTGGGATTGAAAGTGTGAAAAAACTGCTCGGGCACAGTCGTCTCACAACAACGGAGATCTACACACACACCACGTTCGAGCAACTGAAAAAAGTTTATGAATCGGCCCATCCAAGGGCTTGAACCTTTAATAACCTTATAAAAAACAGGAGGTAACTATGGAAATTAGAATTCAGTCGGTCAATTTTGACGCTACCGAGCAATTGAAAGCTTTTATCGAGAAGAAAGTGTCCAAGCTGGAAAAGTCTTACGAGGATATTCAGACAGTGGAAGTGGGGCTGAAAGTTGTGAAGCCTGCAACCGCTTTAAACAAGGAAACCAGTATGACGGTAATGGTGCCGGGCTCTCGTCTTTTTGTTGAAAAGGTGTGCGACACTTTTGAGGAGGGAGTTGACCTCTGCGTGGACTCAATGAAGGTCCAATTGGTGAAATTCAAGGAAAAACTGCGGAATAATTAAAAAAAATCGCCAAAAGTTTTGGCGGTTGAAAAATTATGCCTATCTTTGCAGCCGTTTTAGGACACGTCCTTACAAACAAGCGCCTGACGGCTGCTTTGCTTGCCTCTTTAGCTCAGTTGGCCAGAGCACGTGATTTGTAATCTCGGGGTCGTTGGTTCGAATCCGACAAGAGGCTCCAACAGGACGAAGCTGAAACAACAAGGGTGGTTACCAGAGTGGCCAAATGGGGCAGACTGTAAATCTGCTGGCTTTCGCCTTCGGTGGTTCGAATCCATCACCACCCACTCAGTAGAAGTCTTTTGCGGAAATAGCTCAGTTGATAGAGCACTAGCCTTCCAAGCTGGGGGTCGCGGGTTTGAGTCCCGTTTTCCGCTCTCGCTGCTGTAATAGCTCAGTGGTAGAGCACTTCCTTGGTAAGGAAGAGGTCCCGAGTTCAAATCTCGGTTACAGCTCTACGACTTTCTGATTGTATCAAAGAAGCAGAAAATACACGATTATTCATTAAAATAACAAATAAATAAAGCTATGGCTAAAGAACAATTCGTACGTACCAAACCGCATGTTAACATTGGTACCATCGGTCACGTAGACCACGGTAAGACTACCTTGACGGCAGCCATCACGACTGTACTCGCAAAGAAGGGTCTTTCTGAAGTTAAGTCATTCGACCAGATTGACAACGCTCCCGAGGAGAAAGAGCGTGGTATTACCATCAATACGGCTCACGTTGAGTATGAGACTGCAACTCGTCACTACGCACACGTTGACTGCCCGGGACACGCTGACTACGTGAAGAACATGGTTACCGGTGCTGCTCAGATGGACGGTGCTATCATCGTTGTAGCTGCAACTGACGGTCCGATGCCTCAGACTCGCGAGCACGTGCTTCTCGCTCGTCAGGTAAACGTTCCTCGTCTGGTTGTGTTCCTGAACAAGTGCGACATGGTAGAGGATGAGGAAATGCTCGAACTCGTAGAGATGGAAATGCGCGAGCTTCTCGATCAGTATGAGTACGATGGCGACAATACTCCTATCATCCGCGGCTCTGCCCTCGGCGCATTGAACGGCGTTGAAAAGTGGGAGGAGAAGGTTATGGAGCTTATGGATGCAGTTGACAACTGGATTCCGCTGCCTCCGCGTGACCTCGACAAGCCTTTCTTGATGCCGGTTGAGGACGTGTTCTCAATCACTGGTCGTGGTACAGTTGCTACAGGCCGTATCGAGACTGGCCGTGTAAAGGTTGGAGATGAAGTTGAATTGCTCGGTCTTGGCGAGGACAAGAAGTCTGTCGTTACAGGTGTCGAGATGTTCCGCAAGATACTTGACGAGGGTGAAGCCGGTGACAACGTAGGTCTGCTTCTCCGCGGTATCGACAAGAACGAAATCAAGCGTGGTATGGTGCTCTGCCATCCGGGACAGATCAAGCCTTACAAGAAGTTCAAGGCTCAGATCTACGTTCTGAAGAAAGAGGAAGGCGGCCGTCACACTCCGTTCGGAAACAAGTATCGTCCTCAGTTCTATCTCCGTACTATGGACTGCACGGGTGAAATCTCTCTGCCGGAAGGCGTTGAGATGGTAATGCCTGGTGACAACGTAACCATCACTGTAGATCTTATCTACGCAGTTGCATTGAACGTTGGTCTGCGTTTCGCTATCCGCGAAGGTGGCCGTACGGTAGGTGCTGGTCAGATCACTGAAATCATCGACTAATCTGAAGATTTGACAATCATAAGGCTCTCGCCTTGTAGACGGGAGCCTATTTTTACGGGAATAGCTCAGTTGGTAGAGCACTGGTCTCCAAAACCAGGTGTCGGGAGTTCGAGCCTCTCTTCCCGTGCTAAAAAGAGATAATATGTTTAAGACTGTTACAAATTATTGCAAGGTTTGCTATAACGAACTTGTGCATAAAACATCATGGCCGACACGAGCCGAACTTACTCACAGCGCAATGGTTGTATTATCTGCTTCCTTGATCATTGCGATTGTGGTGTTCATTATGGATTCTGTGTTTAGGTTTGTAATGAGTACTGTCTATCCGAATTAATCCGTTAAGAGTAAATGGCAGATTCAGGTAAGAAATGGTATGTGTTGCGTGCTGTAAGCGGCAAGGAGGCTAAGGTCAAGGAATATATCGAAGCCGAATTGAAGCACAACGCAATGCTTTCAGCTTATGTTTCCCAGGTGCTTATACCGATGGAGAAGCATGCTACTTTGCGTAACGGCAAGAGGGTTGTGAAGGAGAAAATAGCTCTTCCTGGCTACGTGCTTGTCGAGGCTGAACTGAAAGGCGATGTCGCCCATACCTTGCGCTTCATGCCTAATGTGTTAGGCTTCCTCGGGGGATTGGACAATCCGACTCCCGTAAAGCAGTCTGATGTGAACCGGATACTTGGTACGGCCGAGGAGTCTGTGCTGGCCGAGGAGGTTAATATTCCGTTCAGCGTGGACGAGACGGTAAAGGTTACGGACGGACCGTTCAGCGGCTTTACCGGTGTCATCGAAGAGGTGAATACCGAGAAGCACAAACTTAAGGTCATGGTCAAGATTTTCGGGCGTAAGACGCCTTTGGAACTCGGTTTTATGCAAGTTGCAAAAGAATGACGCATTGTTACGGATGCGTGTGTTCTTTTATATCACCAATTTTTTAATAAACGAAAGAAATGGCTAAAGAAGTTGCTGGATTAATCAAATTACAGATTAAAGGTGGCGCTGCAAATCCCTCTCCTCCCGTAGGACCCGCTCTAGGTTCAAAGGGTATTAACATCATGGGATTCTGCAAGGAATTCAACGCCAGAACCCAAGATAAGGCAGGAAAAGTTCTTCCGGTCGTTATCACTTACTATGCTGACAAGTCGTACACTTTCGAAATCAAGACTCCTCCTGCTGCAGTTCAGCTTATGGAGGCAGCTAAGGTCAAGGGTGGTTCGGCTGAGCCTAACCGTAAGAAGGTTGCTAGCGTAACATGGGATCAGGTTCGTGCAATTGCCGAGGACAAGATGGCAGACCTCAACTGCTTTACCGTTGAGTCGGCCATGAAGCTTGTCGCAGGAACTGCAAGAAGCATGGGTATCACTGTAAAAGGGGAGTTCCCTGGTAAATAATTTATAACTTCAAGAAGATGAGTAAACTGACAAAAAATCAAAAATCAGTAGCTGATAAGGTTGAAGCAGGGAAAGCATACTCTTTGATGGAAGCAGCTGAACTTGTCAAGGAGATTACCACGACGAAGTTTGACGCTTCTCTTGATATCGATGTACGCTTGGGCGTAGACCCACGTAAGGCTAACCAGATGGTGAGAGGCGTTGTCTCTCTTCCTAACGGAACTGGTAAGGTTACACGTGTGTTGTGCCTTTGTACACCTGATGCTGAGGCTGCTGCAAAAGAAGCCGGCGCTGATTATGTTGGTCTCGACGAGTATATCGAGAAGATCAAGGGCGGATGGACTGACGTTGATGTCATCATCACAATGCCGTCATGCATGGGTAAGATCGGACCTCTCGGCCGTGTTCTCGGTCCGCGTGGCTTGATGCCTAACCCCAAGAGCGGCACCGTAACTATGGATGTTGCTAAAGCAGTTAAAGAGGTAAAGCAGGGTAAGATAGACTTTAAGGTTGACAAGACCGGTATCATCCATGCTTCAATAGGCAAGGTGTCTTTCTCTGCGGAACAGATTTATCAGAATGCGAAGGAGTTTATCGCTACTGTAATCAAGTTGAAACCTGCTGCTGCCAAAGGTACATATGTCAAGAGTATCTATATTTCGAGCACGATGAGTAGGGGTATCAAGATTGATCCTAAATCAGTTGAATAACTCTAAAAGTTTTGTAAGATGAAGAAAGAAATTAAAGATACTGTAGTTGTAGAACTCGGAGAGAAGCTGAAGGCGTATCCTCATTTCTACCTCGTTGACGTGACGGGACTGAATGCCGGCGCTACAAGCAAGCTTCGTCGCGAGTGCTTCAAGAACGAAATCAAGATGGTCGTTGTGAAGAATACTCTTCTCCACAAGGCTTTCGAGGCTTCGGATGTTGATTATGAGCCTTTGTACGGTTGCCTTAAGGGTAGTACGGCTGTGCTTTTCTGTGAGACGGCCAATGTGCCCGCAAAGTTGCTTAAGAAGTATACTAAGGAGGGCATTCCTGCTTTGAAGGCTGCATATGCAGAAGAAAGCATCTATGTAGGTGCGGACAAGTTGGAAGAACTTGCATCACTCAAGAGCAAGAACGAGGTTATTGCAGAGATTGTCGCTTTGCTCCAGTCTCCGGCAAAGAACGTTGTTTCGGCTCTTCAGTCAGGCGCCAACACCATTCATGGTGTACTCAAGACATTAGGCGAGCGTCCTGAATAAGTAATCACCCATACAATTAACATTTAAAAACATTAAAATTTAGAATAAAATGGCAGATATCAAAGCTATTGCTGAAGAATTGGTTAATTTGACAGTTAAAGAAGTAAACGAGTTGGCAACAGTCCTGAAGGACGAGTATGGAATTGAACCCGCTGCTGCAGCCGTTGCTGTTGCTGCTGGCCCTGCTGCAGGTGGTGCAGCTGCCGAGGCTGAGGAGAAGACATCTTTCGATGTTGTGCTCGCTGAGGTTGGCGGTGCTAAGCTCCAGGTTGTAAAGGCTGTTAAGGAGGCTTGTGGCCTTGGCCTGAAGGAAGCAAAGGATCTCGTTGACGGTGCTCCTTCAACATTGAAGGAAGGTCTGTCTAAGGACGAGGCAGAGAACCTTAAGAAGGCCATCGAAGAGGCTGGTGCTAAGGTAGAGCTTAAGTAATTCAAGGCTTCTTAAATATACGGGTTAAGATTCTCCCAGTCGGAGAGTCTTAACCTTTTTGTGTCTTAACATGGATGCAGTCATCCACCGCTGTATCTGCCGGTAAGTTTTGATTGTGCTATTGCCGGCATGTTGTTTGGTAAGGTGGCATTTATAACGGTAACATAAATCTGTAATGGCTTCAAAAATTGTTGATAACAGAGTAAATTTTGCCAGCGTGAAAAATCCGATGCCGTATCCGGATTTTCTTGATGTGCAATTAAAGTCTTTCAGGGACTTCTTGCAGTTGGACACTCCGCCTGAAGAACGCAAGAATGACGGTTTGTATAAGGTATTCGCGGAGAATTTCCCTATCACCGATACGCGAAATAATTTCGTTCTTGAGTTCTTGGATTACTATATCGATCCGCCTCGTTATACCATAGATGAGTGTCTTGAGCGCGGATTGACATACAGCGTACCCCTTAAGGCCAAGATGAAGCTGTATTGTACAGATCCCGACCATGAGGACTTTGGCACATTCATCCAGGACGTGTTCCTTGGGACGATTCCTTATATGACTGACAACGGCACATTTATTATCAACGGTGCCGAGCGTGTGGTGGTATCACAGCTGCACAGGTCGCCGGGCGTGTTCTTCGGTCAGGGCGTGCATGCCAACGGCACTGTGCTTTATTCGGCGCGTATAATTCCGTTCAAGGGCTCTTGGATCGAGTTTGCCACTGATATCAACAATGTGATGTATGCCTACATCGACAGGAAAAAGAAGTTGCCGGTAACTACTTTGCTTAGGGCTATCGGGTTCGAGACTGATAAGGATATCCTCCAGATATTCGACTTGGCTGAAGAAGTCAAGGTGAACAAAAAGAATATGAAGGAGGCGATAGGCCGTAAGTTGGCGGCAAGAGTTTTGAAGAGTTGGAATGAGGATTTTGTCGATGAGGATACGGGTGAGGTCGTTTCAATCGAGCGTAACGAGGTCATCATGGAACGCGAGACTGAAATAACCAAGGACAATATCGACGACATTGTTGACAGCGGTGCTAATACAATCCTTTTGCATAAGGATGCTGATGCTGCAAGCAAATATTCAATAATCTTTAATACTTTACAGAAAGATCCGAGCAACTCAGAGAAAGAGGCTGTCCTTTATATATACAGGCAACTTCGTAATGCGGATCCAGCCGATGACGCCAGTGCTCGTGAGGTTATCCAAAACTTGTTCTTCTCGGACAAGCGTTATGACCTTGGCACTGTTGGCCGTTACCGTATAAACAAAAAGCTAGGTTTGGATACGGACATGGATGTCCGCATCTTGACTAAAGAGGATATTATTGAGATTATAAAGTATCTCATCCAATTGGTTAATTCGAATGCCACTGTTGACGATATTGACCATTTGAGTAATCGCCGTGTACGTACGGTTGGAGAGCAGTTGAGCAATCAGTTCTCGATAGGATTGGCCCGTATGAGCCGTACCATTCGCGAACGCATGAATGTGCGTGACAACGAGGTGTTCACGCCGACTGACTTGATCAATGCGAAGACAATATCAAGCGTCATAAATTCGTTCTTCGGTACTAATCCGTTGTCGCAATTTATGGATCAGACCAATCCTCTTGCCGAGGTTACTCACAAGCGTCGTCTGTCAGCCCTTGGCCCTGGCGGCTTGTCGCGTGAACGTGCCGGATTCGAGGTGCGCGACGTACATTATACCCACTATGGCCGTCTTTGCCCGATTGAGAGTCCTGAAGGCCCCAACATCGGACTTATTTCGTCGCTTTGTGTCTATGCAAAGATCAACGACCTTGGTTTCATAGAGACTCCTTATCGTAGGGTGAAAGACGGAATTGTGGATTTGGACAACGACCACATTGTTTACCTCACGGCTGAAGAGGAGGAAGATCATATAATAGGCCAAGGCAACGCTCCGCTTAACGATGACGGCACGTTCATACGAGATGTCGTGAAGTGCCGTCAGGATGCTGACTTCCCTGTTGTGCCGCCGTCGGAAGTTGACCTCATGGACGTTTCGCCTCAGCAGATCGCTTCAATAGCCGCTGGCCTTATCCCGTTCTTGGAACATGACGACGCCCACCGTGCGTTGATGGGTAGCAACATGATGCGCCAGGCTGTGCCTTTGCTTCATAATGAGGCTCCTATTGTAGGAACAGGTATCGAGAAACAGGTTTGTGTGGATTCACGCACAATGATTACCGCTGAAGGTGATGGTGTAATAGAGTATGTTGACGCAACGACAATACGAATACTTTATGACAGGACGGAGGAAGAGGAGTTTGTAAGCTTTGAGCCTGCGCTTAAGGAATACAGAATTCCCAAGTTCCGCCGTACCAACCAAAATATGACGATAGACCTCCGCCCGATTTGTGACAAGGGACAGAGGGTTAAGAAAGGCGATATTCTTACAGAGGGATATGCTACTGAGAATGGAGAGCTTGCTCTCGGACGCAACCTGCTTGTCGCATATATGCCTTGGAAGGGATATAATTACGAGGACGCGATTGTGCTGAATGAGCGTGTCGTGCGTGAAGACATTTTGACTTCTGTCCATGTTGACGAGTATTCACTCGATGTGCGTGAGACCAAGCGCGGCATGGAAGAGTTTACAAGTGATATCCCGAATGTCAGTGAGGAGGCCACCAAAGATCTTGATGACAACGGCATAATCCGTGTCGGTGCGCGTGTGGAGCCTGGAGACATTCTCATCGGTAAAATCTCGCCCAAGGGTGAGAGTGATCCTTCACCGGAGGAGAAGCTTCTCCGTGCCATATTCGGTGATAAGGCCGGTGACGTGAAAGATTCTTCTTTGAAAGCCAATCCTTCGCTGACAGGTGTGGTCATTGACAAAAAGTTGTTCTCACGTGCGGTTAAGACTCGTGCTTCAAAGCAGCAGGACAAGGTTGTCCTTGCCAAGATAGACGAAGAGTACGCAGCCAAAATAGACGATTTGAAAGACATCCTTGTGGACAAGCTTCTCGCTCTTACAGAGGATAAGACTTCGATGGGCATAAAAGACTATACCGGCGCCGAGATTATCACCAAGGGCAGTAAGTTTACAATTGCCCAACTTAAGAACCTCGAGTATGACGGCATACAGTCAAACAATTGGACCGGCGACGAGCATACCGACATGCTTGTCCAGAAGCTTATAATGAACTTCATAAAGAAGTACAAGCTTCTTGACGCCGAACTTAAACGTCGTAAGTTCGCCATAACAATAGGTGATGAGCTGCCTTCAGGCATACTTCAGATGGCCAAGGTGTATGTGGCAAAGAAACGTAAGATCGGTGTTGGCGACAAACTTGCCGGACGCCACGGAAACAAGGGCATCGTATCGAAGGTTGTGCGCCAGGAAGACATGCCGTTCCTGGAGGACGGACGTCCTGTAGATCTTGTGCTCAATCCCCTTGGCGTGCCGTCTCGTATGAACCTGGGACAGATTTTCGAGGCCATTCTTGGAGCTGCGGGCAAACGTCTTGGCGTGAAGTTTGCAACACCCATTTTCGATGGCGCAAAATTGGATGATCTCCAGGAATGGACAGACAAGGCCGGTTTGCCGCGCCTGTGTTCAACACATCTTTATGATGGTGAGACAGGAGAACAGTTCGACCAGCCTGCCACTGTCGGCATAACTTACTTCCTCAAACTCGGTCACATGGTAGAGGATAAGATGCACGCCCGTAGCATCGGTCCGTATTCGCTCATCACGCAGCAGCCGCTTGGAGGTAAGGCTCAGTTTGGTGGCCAGCGTTTCGGAGAGATGGAAGTCTGGGCTTTGGAGGCATTCGGCGCAAGCCATGTGCTTCAGGAGATACTTACGATAAAGTCGGACGACGTTGTTGGACGTTCAAAGGCTTATGAGGCGATAGTAAAGGGTGAGCCTATGCCTACGCCTGGAATTCCGGAGTCACTTAACGTGTTGCTGCACGAACTTCGTGGTCTTGGCTTGAGCATAACTCTTGACTAAAAATTGAACTCTTTACATAACAAATATAACATAAGAAATATGGCTTTCAAGAAAGATACAAAGATAAAGAGTAATTTTACGAAGATCACCATCAGTCTCGCGTCGCCTGAGGAGATCCTCGAAAATTCATATGGTGAGGTCACTAAGCCTGAAACCATAAACTACCGTACTTACAAGCCTGAGCGCGATGGTCTGTTCTGTGAGAGAATTTTCGGTCCTACAAAGGATTACGAATGCGCCTGCGGAAAGTACAAGCGCATAAGATATAAAGGTATAGTCTGTGACCGTTGCGGTGTGGAGGTTACAGAGAAGAAAGTGCGCCGTGAGCGGACTGGACACATAGAACTGGTTGTGCCGGTGGCTCATATTTGGTATTTCCGTTCTTTGCCAAATAAGATAGGATATCTGCTTGGTCTTCCAACAAAGAAACTTGACGCTGTTATTTATTACGAGAAGTACATCGTAATCCAGCCTGGTGTCATGGAAGGGAAGAAAGACTCGGAAGGCGTTGAAGTGAACGGTTCACACAAGATGGACCTGCTTACTGAGGACGAGTATATCGACATAATGGACAATCTGCCAGACGGCAACGAATATCTTGATGACAGCGATCCAAATAAGTTCATAGCAAAGATGGGTGCAGAGGCTGTTTACGATTTGCTGGTAAACATCGACCTTGACTCTTTGTCGTATGAACTTCGTGACCGTGCCAACAGCGACTCGTCACAGCAGCGTAAGACTGAGGCGTTGAAGCGCTTGCAGGTTGTGGAGGCTTTCCGTGGCAGCCGCAACGTAAATAAGCCGGAATGGATGATTATGAAAATAATTCCCGTCACTCCGCCTGAACTTCGTCCGCTTGTTCCGCTTGATGGAGGACGCTTTGCCACGTCTGATCTCAACGACCTTTACCGCCGTGTGATAATACGTAACAACCGCCTCAAGAGGCTTATGGAAATAAAGGCTCCCGAGGTGATTCTGCGTAACGAGAAGCGTATGTTGCAGGAGGCTGTTGACAGTCTTTTCGACAATTCCCGTAAGAGCAGTGCCGTCAAGAGTGAGTCAAACCGTCCGTTGAAGTCGCTTTCTGATTCGTTGAAGGGCAAGCAGGGACGTTTCCGCCAGAACCTTCTCGGTAAGCGTGTCGATTATTCAGCACGTTCTGTCATCGTTGTTGGTCCGGAACTGAAGATGGGCGAATGTGGTTTGCCCAAACTGATGGCTGCAGAGCTTTACAAGCCGTTCATCATCCGCAAGCTAATTGAGCGCGGAATCGTCAAGACTGTAAAGAGTGCCAAAAAGATAGTTGACCGTCGTGAGCCGGTCATCTGGGACATTCTTGAGAATGTGATGAAGGGTCATCCCGTGCTGCTTAACCGTGCGCCGACGCTTCACCGTCTTGGTATCCAGGCTTTCCAGCCCAAGCTGATTGAAGGCAAAGCCATCCAGCTTCACCCGTTGGCATGTACTGCGTTCAACGCGGACTTCGACGGCGACCAGATGGCCGTACACCTTCCGTTGAGCAACGAGGCCGTGCTTGAGGCGCAAATATTGATGCTTCAGAGCCATAACATTCTCAACCCTGCCAACGGTGCGCCTATCACCGTGCCGTCGCAGGATATGGTGCTCGGACTTTATTACATCACGAAGATACGACCGGGCGCCAAGGGCGAGGGACTTACGTTCTACGGACCCGAAGAGGCTATCATTGCCCATAATGAAGGGAAGTGTGATCTGCATGCCCAGGTCAAGGTCGTGGTCAAGGATGTTGACGAGGAAGGCAATTATTACAACCACATGGTCGAGACTTCTGTCGGACGTGTCATCGTTAATGGCATAATTCCAGACGAGGTCGGCTTTGTCAACAAGATCATTTCGAAGAAGAGCTTGCGTGACATTATTGCCGATGTAATCAAGGCTGTTGGTTTTGCCCGTGCCTGCGAGTTCCTCGATGGAATCAAGAATCTCGGTTATCGCATGGCATACCTTGCCGGACTTTCGTTCAACCTCGATGACATCATCATTCCGAAGGAGAAGGCCGAGCTTGTAGAGAAGGGTAACGAGGAAGTTCGCCAGATTACCGATAACTACAACATGGGCTTCATCACCGACAACGAGCGTTACAACCAGGTTATCGATGCATGGACACACGTCAACAACGAGCTTGGTGATGTTTTGATGAAAGAGATGACTGAGGCAGACCAGGGTTTCAACGCCGTTTACATGATGCTCGACTCCGGAGCCCGTGGTTCTAAGGACCAGATACGTCAGCTTGCAGGTATGCGTGGACTTATGGCCAAGCCGCAGAAGGCCGGAGCCGAGGGCGCGCAGATTATCGAGAATCCGATTCTTTCCAACTTCAAGGAGGGTATGAGTGTGCTGGAGTATTTCATCTCCACCCACGGTGCCCGTAAGGGTCTTGCAGATACCGCCATGAAGACGGCCGATGCCGGTTACCTTACACGTCGTCTTGTTGATGTCTCTCATGACGTGATAATCACGGAAGAAGATTGCGGAACCCTCCGCGGCCTTGTCTGCACGGCGTTGAAGAATGGAGACGAGATAATATCCTCGCTTTATGAACGCATACTTGGACGTGTGTCGGTTCATGACATAATACATCCTACTACAGGTGAGCTTATAGTTTCAGCCGGAGAAGAGATAACAGAGCCGATAGCCAAGATAATAGAGGATAGCCCCATCGAGAGTGTCGAGATTCGTTCGGTGCTCACTTGCGAGAGCAAGAAAGGTGTCTGCATGAAGTGTTACGGACGCAACCTTGCTACCAGCCGCATGGTTCAGAAGGGTGAGGCTGTCGGTGTCATTGCCGCGCAGGCCATCGGTGAGCCGGGAACTCAGCTTACGCTCCGTACATTCCACGCCGGTGGTGTGGCTGCCAACGCAGCTGCCAATGCGTCTATCGTTGCCAAGAACGACAGCCGTATCGAGTTCGACGAGCTTCGTACTGTTCCGTTTGTTGAGCAGGGAGAGAATGGCGAGGTTCAGTGCGAGATGGTTGTCAGCCGTCTGGCCGAAATCCGTTTCGTCGATCCAAATACCAACATCGTGTTGTCAACACTTAACGTTCCTTATGGAAGCTCGCTTTATTTCAAGGGCGGTTCGGTTGTCAAGAAGGGCGACATCATCGCCCGTTGGGACCCGTTCAATGCCGTTATCGTCACCGAATATGCCGGTAAACTGAAGTTCCGCGATGTTATCGACGGTGTGACGTTCCACTCTGAGACAGACGACACCACAGGTCTTACAGAGAAGATCATCACCGAGTCTAAGGACAAGAGCAAGGTGCCGACCTGCGACATTCTTGATGAGAACGGCGATGTGATCGGAACGTACAACTTCCCGGTAGGCGGTCACGTCGTAGTAGAGGACGGACAGGTTGTCAGAACCGGTGCCACACTCGTCAAGATACCTCGTACCGTCGGCAAGGCCGGCGACATCACCGGAGGTCTTCCACGTGTCACCGAGTTGTTCGAGGCGCGCAATCCGTCCAATCCCGCCGTTGTCAGCGAAATCGACGGCGAGGTTACCATGGGTAAGGTCAAGCGCGGTAACCGTGAGATCATCGTCACTTCAAAGACTGGTGAGCAGCGCAAGTACCTCGTTTCGCTGTCCAAGCAGATTCTTGTACAGGAACACGATGCCGTGCGTGCCGGCACGCCGTTGTCTGACGGTGTGATAACCCCGAACGACATCCTCGCCATCAAGGGCCCGACCGCTGTTCAGGAGTACATCGTCAACGAGGTGCAGGATGTTTACCGCTTGCAGGGTGTTAAGATTAACGACAAACACTTTGAGATTATCGTGCGCCAGATGATGCGCAAGGTGCAGATCAACGACCCGGGTGACACCACCTTCCTTGAGCAGGAGATTGTCGACAAGCTCGACTTTGCAGAGGAGAACGACCGCATCTGGGGCAAGAAGGTTGTCGTTGACGCTGGCGACAGCGAGACGCTTAAGCCGGGCCAGATAGTTACCGCACGCAAGTTGCGCGACGAGAACTCGACGCTGAAACGCCGCGACTTGAAGACCGTGCAGGTGCGTGATGCCGTTCCGGCCACGTCTACGCAGATTCTCCAGGGTATCACGCGTGCCGCTCTCCAGACAAAGAGCTTCATGTCGGCCGCTTCGTTCCAGGAGACGACCAAGGTGCTCAACGAGGCTGCCATCCGCGGCAAGGTGGACTATCTTGAGGGTATGAAGGAGAACGTCATCTGCGGTCACCTCATCCCGGCTGGTACCGGTCTGCGTGAGTTTGACAAGATTATCGTCGGCTCCAAGGAGGACTACGACCGCATGCAGGCCAACCGCAAGAATGTGATTGACTACAGCGAGAAAGAGGCTGTCGAGGCTGAGTGATGACCAGCTCTGACTGCAACATGGCGAAAGGGCCGTCCAAACGTATCGTTTGGACGGCCCTTTCGCCATGTTTGGACGGCTCAAACGTATTGTCCGGGCCGTTGATTCACTGTCATTCCTGTTCTTGTTCCGTCATCTCTTTTTGATGAATTTCTTTCCGTCACGGATGTATATGCCCGGGGCCAGTGGCTCTTTCACTTCCATGCCCTGCATGTTGTATGTCTTTCCGTTGCCGGGTTTGCTGTCAACGGTGATGTCTGTTATTCCCGTTGCAGTCTCGGGATAAAGCGTGATAATCCATACACACTGGTTGTCGCCTCCTATGCGTAAATGCAGACTGCCCTTGGCATTGTTGTCAAGGACTATTTTGTGTGTCACTGATTGGTCTCCGGTGCGTGACGGATACAGGTAGTCGGCCGCTGTGAATGTATTGTCGCCAAGCTCGCTCAGGTAAGCAGTCTGGTCGTCGCCGTTGCAGTATCCGGTAATGGCCACAGCTGAAATCTCGATGCCGTCAGGTATGTTTATGGTGTAGTCGCGGTTGCGTGAGAACTTGATTCCTGTTATTCCGCAGTCAGAACCGTCGGAGTAGTCTCCTTTTTCCGGCGTTATGCTGAAGCCGTTGGTGAACTGCCAGTTGTTGTTTTCGTCGGTGCCATTGTAAGTCAGAGGAGACAATTCATATTCCGTTTCAACGGGTTCTTCGCCCACATATCTGTCTTCTCCCATCACTTCGCCGCCGGCCAGTTGTCCTTCGGTTATGTCGGCGACAAGGCTGTTGAGGTAAATTTCAAGGTTTGTGTATCCGTTGCCGCTGTCTTCAGCACCGTCTTCAGGATTGTTCGGGTCAAGCCCATTTGCCGTTTCATAGCCGTCGGGCATGCCGTCCCCGTCGGTGTCAGGCTGCACTTCGCTCTGCTCATATGTCAGTTCCGGCCATGGGCTCCAGTCTGCAGGAGCATTGTCGGGGCGGTTGTCCTCTGGTGTGTTGATCATTCCAGGGTTGTTGTCGTAGTGCTTTCCGCCGTCTTCGTATCCGCTGCCCGTATACGTGGCTGTCCCGTTTTCCGTGTCTTCGATTATGAATTGGTCATACGAGTCCCTTACCTTGCTGCATCCTGCGTATTTGATTACGCGGTCATAAGCGTCATTTGCAGAGTGGGTAGTTACATGGACAAACTCTATCGGCTTGACAAGCTTCATCTGTCTTTTCACTTCGTCCGTGTAAGTGTAGTCAACCTTTTCGTCGTTCTTTGTCTGGTTATACACGCCGTAGGCCCAGTTGTCTTTCGTCACATCGTCATATTTTGAGTTCACGTTGCCGTCGATGTAGAATGTGCCCCATTTGTGAAGGGTCGGCTCATATTCATGGTATTCGGCGACATATTCGTTGGTCCTTACGCCGATTGCGGCAATTCGCCTTTGTATTGTTTTTGCGTCACGCTTTGCAGTGCCCGGCCCCGGCTTGTAATAGTTGTTCACTATGTTTACGTTCATGGCCTCGCCGCCGTAGCATCCGTTACCGGCCCAGTTGTAGAACACGTTGTTGCGCATGTCGAGCCGTTCGTCAAGCTGTGTAGTGTAGCGCGGTCCGAGGCGTGGTACGCGGCTCTCGTGGTGGGCCAGCAGGTTGTGGTGGTAAGTCACGCCCGAGCCTCCCCAGTTGCCTCCGTATCCGTGGGCTCCTTTTGAATGGCCTGAAGCTTGGAGGCTTTGCGCCGCTATGCACCATTGCACGGTGGCGTTGCGCACACCGTATACGGACAGGCATTCGTCTATGCTCCAGCTTACCGAGCAGTGATCCACCATGATGTTCTCCTTGTCCATTCCGCCAAGGCCGTCCCATCCGTCGGCGTTCTTTTCGGTGACATACTTGTTGCCGAGGCGGAAGCGCATGTAACGTATTATCACGTTGTTCGCTTCTATCTGGAACGGATTGTCCGCGATGCATATTCCATCGCCCGGTGCGGTCTGGCCGGCAATGGTGACGTTGCCGTTTTCAAGCTCCAGCGGTGTCTCCAGATGGATGGTGCCGGCCACGTCGAACACTATCGTGCGCGCCCCGGCCTCGCTGCATGCGGCACGGAACGAGCCTTCGCCACTGTCATTGAGGTTGGTTACATGTATTACCTTGCCTCCGCGTCCGCCGGTGGTGTATCGGCCAAAGCCTTCTGCTCCGGGAAAAGCCGGAGTCTTTTCCACTTGCTGGGCCATGCACGGTGTTGATGCGAACATGGCCGTGGCAAGTAGTAGTGAATGAAGAATTCCTTTTATCATGATGTCTTGTTTTTAGTTGAACGGGTAAAAAGCCCTTACGGCTTGCCGCGTGGCGTATGGCGTGCCAAGCGTGGCGAAGCCGCAGGGGAGAGCTTCTGTCATTTCCTTATCATTTTGCGTACTGTCTTGCTACCGTCTGCCATGGTCTGCACTTCTATCACCAGGCCGCGGTATGTGCTGCTTACGCGTTCGCCCTGTACGCTGTAATATGCTGTGCTTACTGCCTCGCCGTCTGAAGTTCCGTCAATCCGGTCGATGCCGGTCGAAGCGGTGTTCGACGCTTCGCCAAAGCCGCCGTGCTCGTTGGCGGCGCGCACAGAGTAGTTCTTTATGTCGCCTTCCGTTATTTCGTATGATGTGCTTGTGGTCATTCCCACGAAGCGGTCACCGTTGAATATGGCATAAGCCGTCGCGCCTTCCACAGCGTCCCATGCCAGTCGGCTTTCGCCCTCGCAGCGCAAAACGCCGATTGACATCTGTCCGGTGTACTCGGCAGGTGTCCAGTCGGTGAACACTTTGTCGAGCGCAAAGTTCTTGGCCTCTTCTTCTGTGAGTATGGTTTCGAAGGTGTTTTTCTTGTTGTCCTTGGTGAATGTCAGGACGAGCGATTCCGGCGAAATCATTTTCCCGTCTTTGTCCATGGTGTTGTATTCCACGAACCTGTCGGCGGGCACGTTCATTCCTCCCAGCGTCCAGCGGTTTTCGTTGAGCCGTTCGGGCTGCAGCAGGGTGGTGTTGAGGTAGGCACAGCGTGCCTTGTTCTGCCATGCGCGGCCGTAGTTGAACTTCTCCGCCTTGCTGTCTATGGTGCATTCGTTGAACACATATCCGTATTCGGTCTCCGTGGTGGGAGCTGTTATGGTGCATTCGCCGCTTCCGTCGGCATTGCGTGGCTCCACGGTTAGCGTGCAGCGGTTGAAGAACACGTCGCCTCCGCCGCAGATGAAGTCCACTGTTCCGTGGATGTCAGAGTCCTCGAAATAGAATTGCGCGTCGTTGTTGTTTGAGTAATACGTGTCCTGGTAGGAGAGCATTCTCACGTTCTTGCATATCGTGCGGTTGCCCTTGTCCTGCAGCACCACGGCGCGGCCGGCGAAGCCCGGCTGGTAATAGTCGTATGCGTTCTTGATGGTAAGGTCCTGCATATAAGTGTTGTTGCCGGTTACGAGCAGTGTGGCAGACACGCCGATGCCCTCTTCCTCAGTCTCGTTCACGATGATGGTGTTGTCCATGCTTTGGCCGATGAGTGATATGTTGTCGCCTGAGATGGGTGTGAGCGTAGTGTGCCCCAGGTCGTAAGTGCCGTCTGGCAGGAATATGTATGTGCGCCTGTCGGCCGATGCTTGTGCGTTGGCTATGTCAATGGTGTTCAGCAGGGCGAGTCCGTCGCCTCGCCTTACCACATAATATCCCTGCTCGTTGGGCGTTATGGGCGAGCCTTCAACGTTCATTATGGTAATCTTGTGCAGGTACACCTCGTTGCTTGTTGTCAGCGTCAGCGTGCCGGCTCCTCCTGTGTATTCCATCATCACGGTTTTGCCGTCGGTGTCGCTGTAGCCGTTCGCCGTAGCTACGGGGTTGCCTCCGGTGTCGCTCAGTGTCATGACTGCATCGGCCTTGCTGTATTTGCACAGTGTGGCTATGATGTAAGCGTGTCCGCCCACGAGCAAGTCTATCTTGCCTTCCTTCTCAAGCGTCCATCCGTGCTGCCCGTCGTGCCACGCGGCACCTTCGGCGTTGAAGGCCTCGTGGTCCTCGTCGTAGAAGTATTCGTCGGTAAGGTTGAACGTGTAGCGTGCCGTGGCGCTTTCTGTCTCGATGTCTGTCGCAACGGCGTAGAGGGTAATGTCAGACGTTACAATGTCCTCCACGTTGTATTTCCGGCCGCCGTCGGCTTCAACGAACCAGCCGCGGAAGGCTTTGCCTTCGGGTACGGTTACGTTGGCTCCGTCGTCGAGCGTACCTATTTTGGCGTCTTTCTCTACTTTCTGCGTGTTGTTGATTACGGTCTTCCCGTCAGTGTCGAGATATGTCAGAGTGAAGTATGGCTTATGCTTGAACGTTGCCTTGTAGGTCATTGTCTCGCCGTTGGCGGTAACCTTGATTGTCACCAGCACGGTGTGCTCGTCTTGTTTTTCGTAGGCCACATCGCCGTCCACGTCGCCGTTGTCGCATGATATGGAGGTTATCGGGTTGTCGGCTGACGGCAGCTGTACCGCGTTCTCGATTTCGATGACGGCTTCCTGCACGCCTTCGGCCGTTTCAGTGAACACGTCCACGGCCTGGTAAGTGACACCGTTGAACGCGAACGAGCCGAGCGCCGGGTATTGCGACATGTCCACGAGGCTGTATAGCGCGAGGTCGGTGACGTATGCGTTCTGGTCGAGTCCGCCCGAGTAGTTCTCGAGCTTTATCTTGCAGTTCTCTCGGTTTACCTGCAACGTCAGCGTCTCGCCCTTGCTGTTGCCTATCGACTTGTCGTGGAGCACAACCCAGTCGGTGTCTCCGTCGCCTTTAACCGACACCTTTATGCCGCGGTTGCCGCCCGTTGCCGCCTGTGTCAGCTCTATTTTCGACAATGACTTCAGCGGCGACGTCTCCACGTAAGGCTCTGCTGCTTCGCCCAGTTCGCTTTTGTATTTGCCTGTTATGATGTATCCCAGGCCCAGGTTTTCAAGGTCGGTGAACTTTGACTGCGTGCCGTCCGGGTCAACGCCTGCGCCGCAGAAGGTGAATGTCAGCCGCTCGTTGCTGTACTTCGTTGCCACTTCGTGCGTGGTGGGATCTGCTGTGTTCTTCTTTCGGTCAATCTCGGGCCACTCTGTGAACGATGTGGAGTAAATCTCCCTGCTTTGCATTTCTGAGACGAATGTGACGCTGATTTCCCACAGGTAGCATCCGTCTGTCGCAACGATGTCAACGTGTCCGGCTTCCGCCTCGGCCACGGTAGCCTTGTGCTCGGTGGGGTTTGTAAGGTCGGCCTGTTCTCCGCCGAGGGTGAAGAATCCGTAATTGGGGCTTGGAGTCACCTTGACTATGTCTCTTGCCGACTTTACCGGCACGCGTATCACGGTGCCTTCGTTTACCTGCACGTCGCCGTCGCGGTCCTTGGAGTTGAATTTTCCGTTTGTCGCGTCGACGAAAAGGCTTACTCCGTCAACGTTTGAAGCCACTTCGCCAGTGTTTCCTTGGATAGCTGCCGCACCCGCTTCTGCCGGGATTTTGTTCTTGAAGTCCCACGTGGCCGTCACGTCCTGTGCGCCGACTTGCGTCGGAACGGCTGTTGCCAACAATGCAACCAGCATGCAAACAACAATGTGTAGATGTTTGTTCATAATTGATTTGTTAGTTTGTTAGTTGTTATTAATTTAAAGTGTAAGGTTTCCGTCATCGGCCGCATGCCCTTTATTGGACGGCGGCGCGCCTGAAGTTTTAAATGAAGTAGTTTGTTCCGATTGCCGCGCCTTGCGGTTTCCGCAGTGTTTGCGGGCTGTTGTGGCAGGACTGCAGGGCGCGGTTTTATTTTTGCAAAGATAAGAATAAAATCCCAATAAGCATGCTTTTTTGTAAATATATTTTCTTTTTGCCGTTTTGACAGTGTCGTCCTGTATTATGATTTGTGCTCTTTTGCCTTGCAAAAGGCCGCAAATCGCGCGCTAAAAGGCCGTCTTTCAGCCTGCAAAAGACGGCCTTTTGCAAGGCGTGACGTAAGTGTCTGGTTGTCAACTTGTTATGGAACGTGTTCCGGGTTTAACCTTTCTTTGCTTTTATTGGTCGGCATTATTTCTTATCTTTGCACCTGGCAAGGTGCAAAGATTACGCAGGCGGCATGCATGGCATGCCGCCCGTTGCCGGGCATCAGCCAAGAGCAGAACCAAGAATTTTCACATGGAACATATCGACAAGTTATTGATAGACTTCTTGAGGAGTGTGGCCGGCGTGTCCGACGACATTCTCGGATGGGTGTATCCGCTGACGGCCGCATTCGCCGTGGCGCTGTTATCGTATGCATGCACGGCCCTGTTCCGTTTCGTCGTGATGCCCGCCGTGCAGAAACTGACGGAGAAAACCAAGGCCACGTGGGACGATTATCTGTTCAACCGGCGCGTGATGCGTGCCTTCCGCCGCCTTATTCCGCCCGTCATCTGGTATGCCACGCTGCCGCTTGTGTTCACCCATTCGCCCGGTTTGCTGTCGGTACTGCTTAAGGTGTGCAGCATTTACTTGGTGATAGTGTCCCTGCTGTTCATCAGCCAGTTCCTGCATTCGCTCTACGACATATCCGCCGAACACCAGAAGCTGCGCAACCGTCCGCTGAAAGGAGTCTACCAGATGTTCAACCTGCTGGCGTTCGTCGTGGGATGCATCCTCGTCGTAAGCATCGTCATCGACAAGAGCGCCACCACCGTGCTTGCGGGCTTAGGCGCTTCGGCCGCCGTGCTCATGCTCATCTTCAAGGACTCCATACTCGGACTGGTGGCCGGCGTGCAGCTCTCGGCCAACGACATGCTGCGCCCGGGCGACTGGATAACCATGCAGAAGTATGGCGCAAACGGCTATGTGCTCGAGGTTTCGCTTACAACGGTAAAGGTGCAGAACTTCGACAAGACCATAACCACCATTCCGCCTTACGCCCTCGTGAGCGACTCTTTCCAGAACTGGCGCGGCATGCGCGAGTCTGGCGGACGCAGGCTGAAGCTCTCCGTCAACATAGATGCCAACACCGTTCGTTTCTGTTCGCCGGAAGAACTGGCGTCGTTTGCGGCCAAGGGCTATGTCCTTGACGGGCGTTATGCCGATGCCGGTTTCCCCGTGGCCAACACGCAAGTGTACCGCGACTTCATGTTCGACTTCATGAAGAGCCATCCCGACGTGCAGGCCGACATGATGGTGATGGTGCGCATGCTCCAGCCTACGCCCGACGGGCTGCCCCTCGAGCTGTATTGCTTCTGCTCGTTTGTAGACTGGCAGCCCTTCGAACGCTTCCAAAGTTCAGTGCTCGACTATGCCGTAGTCATGGCAAAGGAGTTCGGCCTGCGCGTGTTCCAGCGTCCGGCCGGCACTGATTTCAAAGGGTGAGAAGGTGGAAAAGTGAGAAGGAACGGAAAGAAAAACAAGTAAAAAAGTCCAAGGAGCAGTCTCCTTGGACTTTTTGTGTTATCTAAGGCTGACCTTTACAGTCTTCAACGCCTTGCTGTCTGATGTTCCGCCGTAGAGTATCTCGTATTCGCCTTCCAATGGACGGACGGTGTTCGACTCCGTGTCAAACCAGTTGAAAGTCTCTCCGTTGAGGCTGAAGGTCACATTCTTGGTCTCTCCTTTCTTAAGCGTTACACGGCGGAAGTCGCGCAATGTCTTTGCCGGGCCTTCCTTGTCCGCAGGCCGGCGCAGGTACACCTGCACCACTTCATCACCGTCACGGCCGCCAGTGTTGGTTACGGGCACGGTCAGCGTGCAGCTGTCGCCGGCTTTTATCTCGGCGGATGACAGTGAAGCGTCGCCATACTTGAACGTAGTGTAGCTCAGTCCGTAGCCGAACGGGAACAGCGGCTCTCCCTTGAAATATCTGTATGTGCGGCCTTTCATCGAGTAATCCTCGAAGTCGGGCAGCTGAGAGGTGCTCTTGTAGAATGTTATCGGCAAGCGTCCGGCGGGGTTGTATTCGCCGAACAGCACCGAGGCCACGGCCTCTCCGCCGGCCTGTCCGGGATACCAGGCCTGCACCATGGCGTCACACATGGCGGCTTCACGCGTCAGTGCCATGGCAGACCCTGAGAAGTTGACGAACACTATCTTCTTTCCCGTCTTCTTGAGTTCGCCGAGCAGGCGCGTCTGCACGGCCGGAAGCTCTATCGTTTCGCGGTCTCCTCCGCGGAAGCCGGGCACCTTTATCGGCATCTCCTCGCCCTCCAGGCCGGGCGTTATGCCGCCTGCGAAGATGATGACGTCGGCATCCTTCACGTTGTCAACACTCTGCTTGATGTCCAAGGGCACCTCCCGGCCGAAGTCGAAGTTGAGCGTTGCGCAGTCGCCTTCGCTTGCCCTGAAGTCCACCTTTATGTCATATGTCTTGCCGGCTTCCGCCTTCATGGCGTATGCCCTGCTGTTTTTGGTGTTGAGGGCTTCGGCCACTTCCTTTCCGTTGATGTGCAAGTGGGCTTTCCCCTGAGTCTGGAAGCTGAACACGATTTCCTCGTTTTTCTTCGGCGTGAACGTTGTCTCGTATTCCGCATAGAATCCTCCCAGCTGCACGCCTGGCGCGAACACTATGGCTCCGGCCGTCGTGAAGCGGAACGGTTCGCTGACGTGTGTCACCACGTCGGGCTTGCCTTCGGGGTCGAGTGTGTTCCAGTAGGAAGCTTTGAAGCCCTGCTTCCCGTCAGCTTTGCAGTCGGCGAAGAGGCTCTGCAGGCCCACGGAAGAAGTGTGGTCGCAGCCGTATTCGTATATGAGCCTGTCTTTCGGCACCCTGTTTTGCAGCCCTTGCAACAACGTATAAGTGTGAGACGGGAACCCGTTGTAGTTTCCCCACTGCATCACGCTGTCGTTCGCGTTTGGCCCTATGACGGCAATCTTCAGTCCGGTCTTGGGCAAAGGCAGCAGGTTGCCGTCGTTCTTCAGCAGGACGATTGATTGCTGTGCGGCGCGCAGGGCCAGGTCGCGGTGCTCCTTGCTGTCGACAACACTGTAAGGGATCTTGCGCCAAGGAACGTTCTCGTCAAATTCTCCAAGCTCTATGCGCGCCTTCATCAGCCGGGTGACGGCTGTGTCAAGTCGGCTTTCGCTGATGAGTTTCTCGTTCACGGCGTCAACGAGCGAGGCGTAGCTTTCGCCGCATTCCAGGTCGGTTCCGCTCATCACGGCCTTGGCTGATGCGTGCGCCGAGTCAGGCTCTGTATTGTGGTGGCCTTCGGTGTAGAAGTCGGAAATGGCCCAACAGTCAGACACCACGATGCCCTTGAATCCCCATTCGTCGCGCAGTATTTGTTGAAGCAGGCGGTTGCTGCCGCAGCACGGCTCGCCCTCGTAGCGGTTGTAGGCGCACATCACTTCCTTTACTCCGGCCTTCTGGACTACGCCTTTGAAGGCAGGCAGGTATGTTTCCCATAGATCGCGCGGGTCTATGTCCTCCGCGTTGAACACGTGTCGGTTCCATTCCGGCCCCGAGTGTACGGCGAAGTGCTTGGCGCAGGCGTGCAGCTTGTTGAACTTCTCGTCCTTTGGGCCTTGCAGGCCGTTGACCACGCTGATGCCCATCCTCTCGGTGAGGCAGGGGTCTTCGCCGTAGGTCTCCTGTCCGCGTCCCCACCGTGGGTCGCGGAAGATGTTGATGTTGGGTGTCCAGAACGTCAGGCCTTGGTATATCTTGATGTTGCCCGACTTTGAAAACTCGTTGTTCTTGGCCCTTGCCTCGTCGCTTACGGCGGTGAAGACTTCGTTCACCAGGCTGTCGTTCCACGAGGCGGCCATGCCTATGCACTGCGGAAATACTGTGGCCAGGCCGGCGCGTCCCACGCCGTGCAGGGCCTCGCTCCACCAGTTGTAGCCCTTGATGCCGAGCCTTTCGACGGGCGGCGAGTCGTATTGCATGAGCGCTACTTTCTCTTCCAGCGTGAGCCGGCTCACCAGGTCGGCCGCGCGTTCGTCAGCCGATAGGTCTGGGTCTTGGTAGGGCAGGTTGCTGCCGCACGACAAGGCGAGCATGGCACAACCGGCCATCATGAATTTGTTGAGCAAGTTTTTCATTGTGTTAGATTTTATTTTAATAAATATAATAATGTGCAAAGATAGCGATTTTATTTTACATTGCGGCGCAATCCGCCGTGTTTTGCAGTTTCTTTTCAGCTTGCATGCCGTGCCGCATGCATCGCGTCGTGGTGTGCGGCATGCTTGTTCTGGTGGCCTGTGCTAACTCGTTGTAACACAACGCGTTACCGAGCGCATTCCAAAAGGTGGCCAATCGCGTTGCAAAAGGCCGTCTTTCACCATGCAAAAGGCCGTCTTTTGCAAACTGAAAGACGGCCTTTTGTAAAACGCGCGGCTGTTAACTTTTTTAAACCTGAAATAATCCTGCAAATGTATTGGTTTCACGTCGTCTTTCGCTATATTTGCAAAAGATAAGCTGCATAAGGTTATTTACGGGCAAATTTGCCGTCCGGCCGTATGCAGGGTCTTTTTAGTTATAAACCAAAACGCCCGACGCTATGAAATACAAACTATTGGTTCTCGACGTAGACGGGACACTACTGAACAATGAGAAGGAAATCAGCAAGCGCACGCTTGCGGCCTTGCTGAAAGTGCAACACATGGGAATACGCATCGTGCTGGCCTCGGGCAGGCCCACGTCCGGCATAATGCCTTTCGCAAAGGCGCTGGAGCTGGGCAACTTCGGCGGCTACATATTGTCTTACAACGGCTGCCAGGTGATCAAGGCAGACACGGGAGAGGTGATGTTCGAGCGCCGCATCAATCCCGAGCAGATTCCTTACCTGGAGAAAAAGTCGCGCAAGAACGGCTTTTCCATATTCACTTACCATGACGACTACATCCTTACGGACAACGCCGACGACCTGCACATCCGCAAGGAGGCGTGGCTCAACCACCTGAAGATAATGGAAGAGCCTGAATTCTCGATCGCGATAGACTTCGCCCCGTGCAAGTGCGTGCTGGTGAGCGACGATTATGAAGCCCTGCGCGGACTTGAAAACCACTGGAAGAGGCGGCTGGCCGGAGTGCTCGACGTGTTCCCGTCGGAGCCGTATTTCCTCGAGGTTGTGCCATGCGGTGTGGACAAGGCCAACACCTTGGCTCTGCTCATGGATCAGCTTGGCGTAAAGCGTGAGGAGGTGATAGCCATCGGCGACGGCGTGGCCGACGTGACGATGCTGCAGCTGGCAGGCAAGAGCGTTGCCATGGGGCATGCGCCAGACTCGGTGAAGATATGCGCCGACTATGTGACGGCGTCAAACGACGAGGACGGCGTGGCCCAGGCCGTCGAGAAACTTATCCTTTCGGAGGTGCATGCGTCAGAGATTCCGCTCGACTTGCTCAACGCCCAGGCCAAGCACGCGCTGATGGGCAACCTCGGAATACAGTACACCTACGCCTCGCCCGACCGCATAGAGGCCACCATGCCCGTAGACGAGCGCACGCGCCAGCCGTTCGGCATCCTGCACGGTGGCGCAACGCTGGCCTTGGCGGAGACCGTGGCCGGCCTCGGCTCGATGGTGACTTGCCAGCCAGACGAGATTGTCGTGGGCATGCAGGTAAGCGGAAACCACGTATCCTCGGCCCACGAGGGCGACACGGTGCGCGCCGTCGGCACGGTAGTACACCGCGGACGCTCGTCGCATGTGTGGAACGTCGATGTGTTCACCTCCACCAACAAGCTCGTGTCGAGCATCCGCGTGGTGAACAGCATAATGAAGAAGAGGTGAGGCTTTTTGCCGGTAAAATGTTCAAATCCTCGTTTTTCTGCTGTTTTCTCATGGAAAATTAGTAAGTTTGCAACCCATAAATTGTGAATTTACAAAAAGGAAATACCAAATGGGAAAGATCATACTTACGGGCGACCGTCCTACCGGACGCCTGCACTTGGGTCACTACGTAGGCTCGCTGCGCCGTCGCGTGGAGCTTCAGAACGAGGGCGACTTCGATAGGATGTTCGTGTTCATAGCCGACGTCCAGGCGTTGACAGACAACGCCGACAACCCCGAGAAGGTGCGCCAGAACATTATAGAGGTGGCTCTCGACTACCTCTCGGCAGGGCTTGACCCGCAGAAGGTGACGCTCTTCGTGCAGTCCATGCTCCCCGAACTGGCCGAGCTGACAGTGTATTACATGAATCTGGTGACTGTGTCGCGCCTTCAGCGTAATCCTACGGTGAAGACCGAAATACAGATGCGCAACTTCGAGACGAGCATCCCCGTGGGCTTCTTCACTTACCCCATAAGCCAGGCGGCGGACATAACGGCCTTCAAGGCCACCACCGTGCCGGCCGGCGAGGACCAGGAGCCGATGCTCGAGCAGACGCGCGAAATAGTGAAACGCTTTAACTACATATACGGCGACGTGCTGGTGGAGCCGCAAATCATGCTGCCCACAAACTCTGTGTGCTGCCGTCTGCCGGGAACTGACGGCAAGGCGAAGATGAGCAAGAGCCTCGGCAACTGCATCTACCTGTCTGACCCGGCGAAGGAGATGGAACAGAAGGTGAAGAGCATGTACACCGACCCCGGCCACCTGCGCGTGGAAGACCCGGGAAAAGTGGAGGGCAACACCGTGTTCACCTACCTCGATGCGTTCAGCACGGCGGACGACTTCGCCGACTTCTGGCCTGAATACAAGAACCTCGACGAGCTGAAAGACCACTACCGCCGCGGCGGACTGGGCGACATGAAGTGCAAGAAGTTCCTCGTCAAGGTGCTCAACCGCCAGCTTGAGCCTATCCGCCAGCGCCGCCATGAGTTCGAGCAGGACATTCCTGAAGTTTACAACATCCTCAAGAAAGGCTCAGAAGCTGCCCGTGAAGTTGCCGCGCAGACGCTCCATGAAGTGCGTGAGGCGATGAAGATAAACTATTTCGACGATCAGGAACTGATACGTCAGCAGGCGAAAATGTACAGGAAAAGTTAAGAATTAAGAGTTAAGAATTAAGAAAACATGCAAGTTGCAGCCAAAGCATATTTTCTTAATTCTTAACTCTTAATTTCAGAACTTTCACCTTAATTATATAAATAACGACAAATGGAAAATAACAACAAACAAGGTCAGTTTCAAATAGAGCTGCCACAAGACGTGGCGCAAGGGGAGTATGCCAACTTCGCGATAATAACCCATTCGAGTTCAGACTTCATACTGGATTTCGCACGCATCTTGCCCGGAGTGCCGAAGGCAATGGTGAAGTCGCGTGTGATATTGGCTCCCGAGCATGCGAAGCGTCTTTTGATGGCCCTTAAGGACAATATTGTGAGGTATGAAAATGCTTTCGGACAGATCAAGCTGCCACAACAGGAAAAGGGTACGATAGCTCCTTTCAACATCAACAAGGGCGAGGCTTGACGGCTGTAGGCCATGCTGTTCGTGGCTTTTCGCTGCCAGATTTGTGATGTGGGGTTTTCAGCCGGGTTATGGCAAAATGACAGATGAAACATTCGCAAATGACACGTTATTGAAATATTGCAAGTTAATTAATTTTAATAAAGTCTATATTATTTGAAAAATCAAGTGATATAGGCTTTCGTGATTCTTTATAATTAGGTACTTTGAATATTTATTCGTACCTTTGCAGCCCAAATACGGCTTGTGTCCGAGCCGTGCATATTAGTCTGACAATAACAAAAATAATATATAACTAAAAATTAACAACAATGCCTACAATTCAACAATTGGTAAGAAAGGGTAGAAAGGCGCTTGTTGACAAGAGCAAATCGCCGGCTTTGGACTCATGTCCCCAGCGTCGTGGCGTATGTGTTCGTGTGTACACAACAACCCCGAAGAAACCTAATTCGGCAATGCGTAAGGTTGCCCGTGTCCGTTTGACAAACCAGAAGGAAGTGAACTCTTACATACCGGGAGAGGGACACAACCTTCAGGAACACTCAATCGTGCTTGTGCGTGGCGGTCGTGTGAAAGACCTGCCTGGTGTACGTTATCACATCGTACGTGGAACTCTTGATACCGCAGGTGTGGCAAACCGTACTCAGCGTCGTTCCAAGTATGGTGCAAAGCGTCCTAAGGCTAAGAAATAATAAGATTAAGGACACAAAAGACATTTTATATTAAACGTTTTGCTGGAGATTTGTCATAAAGGTTGAGTAAGTGTTTCCGGAGGGAAAACTGAAGAACAAGTGAACAGCCCCATGCAGAATTAATTTCAAAAAAGAAATGAGAAAAGCAAAACCAAAGAAGCGCGTGATCCTGCCGGATCCCGTCTACAATGACCAGAAGGTCTCGAAATTTGTCAATCATTTGATGTATGACGGAAAGAAGAATACATCTTATGAGATTTTCTACAAAGCATTGGACACCGTAAAGGAGAAGATGGCTAACGAGGAAAAGTCCGCTCTTGAGATATGGAAGGCCGCCCTCGACAACATAACTCCGCAGGTGGAGGTTAAGAGCCGCCGTATCGGTGGTGCGACGTTCCAGGTGCCTACGGAAATCCGTCCTGACCGTAAGGAGAGCATCTCGATGAAGAACATGATCAACTTCGCACGCAAGCGCGGCGGCAAGACCATGGCTGACAAGCTGGCTGCCGAGATCATGGACGCTTACAACAACCAGGGCGGCGCCTTCAAGCGTAAGGAAGACATGCACCGCATGGCTGAGGCTAACCGCGCATTCGCTCACTTCAGGTTTTAAACATAGTTAGGTAAAAAGAAACATGGCAAAGCAAGACTTACATTTGACTCGCAACATCGGCATCATGGCCCACATCGATGCCGGTAAGACGACAACTTCGGAGCGTATCCTTTATTACACGGGTAAGACTCACAAGATCGGCGAGGTTCATGACGGTGCTGCCACAATGGACTGGATGGCTCAGGAGCAAGAGCGTGGTATAACCATCACGTCTGCCGCCACCACGTGCTATTGGCATTATGACAACAAGCAGTTCAAGATAAACTTGATCGACACTCCGGGACACGTTGACTTTACGGCTGAAGTGGAGCGCTCTTTGCGCGTGCTTGACGGCGCTGTCGCTACATATTGCGCAGTGGGCGGCGTTCAGCCCCAGTCGGAGACTGTGTGGCGCCAGGCTGACAAGTACAATGTCCCACGTCTTGGATATGTGAACAAGATGGACCGTTCCGGCGCTGACTATTTCGATGTCCTCCGCCAGATGAAGGAGGTTCTCGGCGCAAATCCCGTTTCTCTTGTTATTCCTATCGGTAGCGAAGAAACTTTCAAAGGCATAGTGGATCTTATAAAGATGAAGGCTATCATATGGCATGACGAGACTCAGGGCGCAGAGTTCGAGATTGATGACATTCCGGCAGACCTCAAGGATGAGGCCGAGGAGTGGAGGGGCAAGCTGCTTGAAAGCGCTGCTGAGTTCGACGAGGCTCTGATGGAGAAGTATTTTGACGATCCTAACACCATTACGGAGGAAGAGGTGATAGCTGCGATACGCAAGGGAACGCTGGCTATGCAGTGCACTCCTATGCTCTGCGGATCTTCATTCAAGAACAAGGGCGTGCAGACGTTGCTTGACTATGTCTGCGCATTCCTGCCTTCTCCGCTTGACACTCCTAATATTGTCGGCACAAATCCGACGACAGGAGAAGAGGAAGATCGTAAGCCGTCTGAGGATGCGCCTACATCTGCGCTCGCATTCAAGATTGCTACTGACCCGTATGTCGGCCGTCTCGTGTTCTTCCGCGTTTATTCAGGCAAGGTTGAGGCCGGATCATATGTTTACAACACACGTTCGGGCAAGAAAGAGCGCGTGAGCCGCTTGTTCCAGATGAACTCAAACAAGCAGGTGCCTATGGAGGTTATTGATGCCGGTGATATTGGCGCGGGCGTTGGTTTCAAGGATATCCGTACAGGTGACACGTTGTGTGACGAGGCACATCCGATTGTGCTTGAGTCAATAAGCTTCCCGGATCCTGTTATCGGTATTGCAGTTGAGCCGAAGAGCCAGGCTGACGTTGACAAGTTGGGCATCGGTCTTGCAAAACTCGCAGAGGAAGATCCTACTTTCACTGTGCATACCGACGAGCAGAGCGGCCAGACCGTAATCTCAGGTATGGGTGAGCTTCACCTTGACATCATCCTCGACCGCTTGAAGAGAGAATTCAAGGTTGAGTGCAACCAAGGCAAGCCACAGGTTAACTACAAAGAGGCCATTACAAAGACTGTCAACCTGCGTGAGGTTTACAAGAAGCAGAGCGGTGGCCGTGGTAAGTTTGCCGATATCATTGTAAACGTTGGTCCTATTGACGAGGATTACAAGGAAGGCGGATTGCAGTTTGTCAATGAAGTTAAGGGTGGTAACATTCCTAAGGAATTCATACCTTCAGTCCAGAAGGGATTTGAGACTGCGATGAAGAGTGGCGTGCTTGGTGGCTATCCTATGGACAGCTTGAAAGTTACGTTGCTTGACGGTTCTTTCCACCCCGTAGACTCTGACCAGTTGTCGTTCGAGATCGCTGCGATCAATGCTTATAAGAATGCTTGCGTTAAAGCAGGCCCTGTGCTGATGGAGCCTATAATGAAACTTGAGGTGGTAACACCTGAAGAGAACATGGGTGATGTCATTGGCGACCTGAACAAGCGTCGTGGCCAGGTTGAAGGCATGGACGAGACACGTAGTGGTGCACGTATTGTCAAGGCAATGGTTCCGCTGGCAGAGATGTTCGGATATGTAACAGCTCTCCGTACCATCACTTCTGGACGCGCGACAAGCTCTATGGAGTATGACCACCACGCAGCAGTTTCAAGTTCGATCGCTAAGACAGTTCTTGAGGAAATCAAGGGACGCGTAGACTTGGTATAAGTCAAAACAAAGAGAGTGAGGCGTCGCGTTAGCGAATGACTCTTAACGGGCGTACCTCCTCTCTTCCATAATATTAATTGAATTTAAAGTAACTATGAGTCAGAAAATCAGAATCAAGCTGAAGTCATACGACCACAAGTTGGTAGACAAGTCAGCAGAGAAAATTGTAAAGGCCGTTAAGGCGACAGGTGCGATTGTAAGCGGTCCTATTCCATTGCCCACACACAAGCGCATTTACACCGTGAACCGCAGTACGTTCGTAAACAAGAAAGCGCGTGAGCAGTTCCAACTCAGTGATTACAAGCGTCTTATTGACATTTATAGCTCTACGGCAAAAACTGTGGACGCTCTGATGAAGCTTGAATTGCCAAGCGGTGTGGAAGTTGAAATAAAAGTATAGTTTTTAATTTTAATATTAATTGAAATGCCAGGATTAATTGGAAGAAAAATCGGAATGACATCCGTTTTCAGTGCCGACGGCAAGAATGTGCCGTGCACTGTTATCGAAGCTGGTCCTTGTGTTGTAACTCAGGTGAAGACTGTCGAGAAAGATGGCTATAAGGCTGTTCAGCTTGGTTTCGGCGAAGCCAAGGAAAAGAACACCACCAAGCCTATGCAGGGAGTTTTCAAGAAAGCCGGTACAACACCGAAGAGACACTTGGCCGAGTTCAAGTTTGACGAAGAGTACAACCTTGGTGACACAATCACCGTTGACATCTTCAGCGACGCAACTTTCGTTGACGTTGTGGGAACGTCAAAGGGTAAAGGTTTCCAGGGCGTAATGAAACGTCATGGCTTCGGTGGTGTAGGCCAGAGCACCCACGGTCAGGACGACAGAGCCCGTAAGCCGGGATCTATCGGCGCATGTTCTTATCCCGCCAAAGTTTTCAAGGGAATGCGCATGGCCGGACAGATGGGAGGCGACAGAGTTACTACCCAGAATCTCAGAGTTTTAAAAGTTATACCGGAGCATAACCTCATCCTTGTGAAAGGTAGTGTTGCTGGTTGCAAAGGTTCAACCGTTTTAATTGAGAAATAATGGAAATTAACGTATTAAATATCAAAGGTGAGGACACTGGGAGAAAGGTTACGTTAAACGAATCTGTCTTCGGTATTGAACCTAACGACCACGTTATATATCTTGACGTTAAGCGTTATATGGCTGCTCAGCGCCAGGGTACAGCTAAGGCAAAGGAAAGAAGCGAGCATGCTGGCTCAACTCGCAAGCTCGGACGCCAGAAGGGCGGCGGCGGTGCTCGTCGTGGCGACATCAACTCTCCGTTGCTTAAAGGCGGTGGTCGAGTATTCGGTCCTAAGCCTCGCGATTACAGCATAAAGATTAATCATAAGACAACGGTTCTTGCACGTAAAAGCGCATTGTCATATAAGGCAAAAGAGAATGCCATTGTAGTTGTTGAAGATTTCAGTTTCGACGCTCCTAAGACAAAAGATTTTATAAATATCACTAAAAATCTTAAAGTTGACGGTAAGAAGCTGCTCTTCCTTTTGCCGGAAGCAAATAAAAACGTATATTTGTCGGCTCGTAATTTGCAGCGCACTCATGTCATGCCTGCCGCTACACTTAATACCTATAAGGTGTTGGATGCAGATGTGCTTGTCATGACAGAGAACTCGCTGAAGGCAATCGACGAAATCTTAAACAAGTAAGAAGGAGAAAAGTATTATGGCATTTATCATAAAACCGTTGGTCACTGAGAAGATGACCAAGATTACAGACAAGTGGCCTAACCGCTACGGCTTCAT
>CALUGP010000022.1 GCA_944320195.1 uncultured Prevotella sp.
CGACAAGACTCCGGATGTAGTACACCTACAGGAAGGGGAGCAAAAAAACATGTGGAAAAGAAGAAAAAACGACAACGCTAGACACGAAAGTGTCAAGACAAGAAGTCCTTCAAAACGACAATGTCAACACTTGCAGTACGGATAATCCGATTGTGTAAACCTGTTTAGTTTATTTAGAGAAAAAGTGTCAACATAAATCAGGAAAAGACAGCCTGGCGTTGAGCGCATTGCAAAAGGCCGTCTTTCGCAGTGCAAAAGACGGCCTTTTACAAACCGAAAGACGGCCTTTCGCTGTTCATCCGCAGTTTAGGCGGACATGGAAGCTGCGTCTTCTTTTGTTTTGTGGCAGTATTTCATGTACACATCCCGCTGCAATCCGGGATGTCAGGAGCCCGGATTGCAGCAGGATGCAAATGTTCAAGACTCTTAACCGACATGCGCTTGAACCGCGGGCGAACAGCCTTAAAGCAACATTATATGGGATTACCGAGAACAAAACGGGAACAATAAGCACAAAATAAAATCGGCTAAGTATTGATATTCAATCACTTAGCCGACTTGCTCGTACCCAGAGCCGCATTTGAAAATGATAAAATCGATTAAAGGGGATAAAAATGATAGTCATTCAAATTTGCTTAACAAACATTGGCTTTCAGTAGTTTACGTCATCTTCTCAAATTTAATCGTATTTAGTCGATTTGCAAGATATTTAGCAGATGTGGGGAAAATGTGGGGAAAATCTTTGGTGGTACCCAGAAATAGTATTATCTTTGTCCCCAGATTTCCCCACCATCAAAAAAGAAGTATGAAAGTTACGTTCATTATCAAGAAGTCAGCAAAGCGTTATGACACGGAATCGACAGCCACCATATACGTGCGTCTAAGGGACGGCAGGCGATTAGATTCCGTTGCTCAAACGGCACTTTCCATTAACCCCAACTTATGGGATGAAAAGAATGAATGCGTCAAGTCGAAGGCTGTTTGTGACCCTAAACTTCGCTCTGAGACCAATGAGGAACTGCGTAAACTCAAAGGCTTCATCGAGAAGGAATACAACCGGGACAAGGATAATCTGGATAAGGACTGGCTGAAGGCATCTCTTGTCAGATACTATAATCCTGATAAGTTTACTCCTGAAGGAGAAAGGAAACAGACCTTTGAGCAACTTTTTGATGAATTCTTGGAGAAGCACCGCCTTTCAGAGGTTCGTAAAAAGAATTTCAAGGTTGTCAAACGCTCCATGCTCCGATACGAGCTTTATGTAAGGAAGGTTAAGCGGAACAAGAAAGACTTTGTGCTTGATGTGAATGATGTCACCAAAGAGACGCTGGCAGACATGTGGGATTTCTTCGAGAACGAATATAAATACTTTGAGAAATATCCTCAAATCTACGAAGACATTCCTGAAAAGCGAACGCCACAGCCCAGAGGAAAGAATACGCTGATAGATTGCTTCTCGCGAATCAGGACATTCTTCTTATGGTGTTATGAGAATGATAAAACTACCAATCGCCCATTTGACAAGTTCCCCATTGAGGAGTGCAAGTATGGTACACCTATTTATATATCATTAGAAGAAAGGGAAAAAATATGGAATGCAGACCTGTCTGCCCGGCCACAACTTGCCATCCAGCGTGACATCTTCATATTTCAGTCGCTCATTGGTTGCCGTGTGAGCGACCTCTATAGGATGACTAAGCAAAACGTTGTCAATGGAGCTATCGAGTATATACCAAAGAAGACGAAAGAAGGTCGGCCTTTAACGGTTCGTGTTCCGCTGAACGAAAAAGCGAAGGAAATCCTCAAGCGATATAAGGATTATGATGGGCCAAGCCTGCTTCCCTTCATTTCAGAACAGAAATACAATACTGCCATCAAAGAGTTTTTCAAACTTGCAGGCATCGATAGGATTGTCACCACGTTAGACCCTCTGACACGAGAAGAGGTGAAACGTCCCATACACGAAGTTGCCAGTAGTCACATGGCACGAAGGACTTTCATCGGTAATATTTATAGAAAGGTAAAGGACCCCAATCTCGTTTCAGCCCTGTCTGGTCATAAGGAAGGCAGCAAGGCATTCCAGAGATATAGAGATATTGATGAGGAAATGAAAAAAGACCTGGTTAAATTATTGGATTAGACTATGGCTAAGCAAGATTTTGAGCAATTCAAGCAGGAAATAAAGAACTGGCTTGACAACCATCTCGATGAGTACGATGCCTTCGTGGAAGACATCAACGGCAAGTCATACCAGAGTATTCAACAGATATACTCTCTGGCAATGCGATTGGCACCCAAGCTTATGAAAAAGGCAAGGAGTGAGTTTCATGGTGACATAACTCCCCAAGAGAAAGACTTTGAAACGTTTGTTGCAGATGAGAACACAGCGTCTCTGTTAGTCGATGAGTTTCATAACGTGGAATCCTCGTCCATTGTTCCCTGCCTTTTGTCATGGCTTTATTATGGAAAGTGCTATGAGACGATGGTAGAGCGGCTGGAGACAGAAATTGCAGACCCTAAATGTGGCAAGGCTGAGCGATGGATATACAAGGTGATGATTAAGTTCGTCATCAAAGGGAGTATCAGGAACAAGATGCGAACCAAGGAAGACTGGGCCCTCTTTAAAGCAGACAAAGAAGCAATGAGAAATGGGAATGTGGCTGATATTGTTATCGATGAAATGAAGGGTGCAAGCCTGTTAGTCGAAAAAGCAGATATGGCAATACCAAAGGCTACATTCGAGGATTACCTTCTATGTTCAAACAAGGAAGAGGTGATAGACCGCATCAAAGCCATACTTGCTTTCAGGCATACTGCCCCAGATATGTCTTATCTCTATGCTGCATTGCAGGAACTTGGATTCCTTGATAGATGTAATGCTACAACCTTTCACAAATTACTTCAGGAACTTGTCCCAACAATAGACTTGAAAGGAACGAGGAATTTCCAGATAGCTTTTCGTAAGATATTTGATGAAGCTGGGGACTTGTTATTGCCCACAAACCTTGAACGGAAGTACATTGACGACTTCAAAAAAAAGCTGCAATCAACGGATAATTCTGCTCAATAATCCGAATATTTGAGCACGCCTTCAATGTTTTTCAGCCAAAATTGATTTCTTGTATTTCGCTTCCTGTTTCGCCGAAATACAAGAAATGCAAGTTGTTGAAAATCAATTATTTTTAGCTATACTTTTGTGTCATCGTTCCAAGTGGGGCGGTGGCTTTTTCATCTATAATGCCACCAAGATGAGAGGGTCAAAAATCTGGTGGCGCATGTATAGCTATGACAGATTTAATGTCTATTCTTTCAACAGGTAATGCTAACATCAAGTTAGAGATTACCGGAGAGGACTTGCGCAACTTTTCTGAGGAACTGATAAATCGTGCAGTCAATGAGGTTGCGATGGTCATGCAAGACAACAAGGAAGATTGTCTGCTGACCAAAGAAGAAACAAAGAAACGCCTCGGTGTTTGTGATGCCACCCTCTGGCATTGGGACAAGAAAGGGTACCTAAAGCCTATTAAGGTTGGTTCCAAAGTAAAGTATCGCGAGTCGGATGTCAAGAAGATTCTCGGAGTTCAGAACAAATCATTTGGCGACCATGGAAAAGATTGAGATTAACAACCAAGGAGTTCTGGCTCTAACTAACAAAATCCGCATGGAAGCCGAAGACGTTAAACGCATCGGCCTCCCCCTCGATGCCTTCCCGCAGAAGCTACAGGACATCATTTTTGAGGTGGCTCGCATAGAGCAGTTCGATTTGGAGTATCTGACTCTGAGTATGCTATCGGCAGCAGCTACCGCTATCGGTAATAGCTGCCATATCCGTATCCGTGGCTCATGGAAGAGTTGCTCGGCCCTTTATGTCATCCTGATAGGAAGACCTGGGCAGGGCAAAACACCACCACTTGACTACGCGTTCCGTCCACTTCAAGAACATGACTTCCTTCAGGTCAGCAAGTTCATTGAAGAGAACAAACGCTATGCAGAACTGAATGCCGGGAACAAAGGCAACGCCATTGATTCCGACAAACCAGTTCTCGTGCAGACCATTCTCTCCGACCTCACACAGGAGGCCATGATGAGGATTCATAATGACAACCAGCGTGGTATCGTAATCCATGTGGATGAAATCATGGGGTTCTTCAACAGTATCTATCGATACAACGATAGTCCCTTACTAACCCAGTTGTTGACAGCCTATAGTGGTAAGCCCTTGAAGGTGTCCCGTTGCAACAATCCTGTTCCCATTATTATTCCGCATCCCTGTATCAACATTATCGGTACCACCCAGACACAGCGTATTGGGGAACTCTTCACGAAAGAGAATGTATCAAGTGGGCTGATAGACCGCATTCTGTTCCTTCATCCCAAGAATCGTGATATTCCCAAGATGGAGGAGAACCCTGATGCAGGTGCGCAAGGTAACGACAGAGCCGAGAGTGTCTATCGGAAGTGGAAAGCGATTATCGATAAGTTGCTTTCATTAGAACCAGATTATGATGAGAAAGGTGTTATCATGCCCAAGGTGCTAGACATGAGCGAAGATGCATATAGATGCTTTGCAAAATGGAAAAACACCCTCATTGAGAAAGCCAACAGCGTTGAGGATGAAAGACTCATAGACAGTCGTATGATGAAGGCCGATTCCAATGTGGCCCGCCTTGCTCTGGCCTTTCAACTCTTGGGCTGGGCTTGCGACGAAATCCATATGCAGCATATAGATGTCCGCTCTGTCCAGGCAGCCATCCGCATGTATGATTATCTGGAACTGTCGTACCAGAGTATCAAGTCGCACATCCAAACCGACTCCATGCCTCCTTTGAAGAAAGCCTTTCTTGATTTAGTACACCCAGATTTCACTACAGCTGATGCTATCAAAGCAGGAGCAGAAATAGGCATCTGTGAGAGTACTGTCAAAAAGGATCTTGCAAAGATGTGCGAAGAACAGATTCTTCAGAAAACGGCACATGGCATTTATAAAAAACTACTCTGATACACTCGATACATTTTACACTTTACATTTTTCCAAAGTGTAAAAGTGTAAAGTTCCATCGTGTAAGGATCATTGTTCAATAACCTAAAGAAACAAAATAATGAACGAGTATAGATTCCATTTACAGAAATACAAGGCAGGAAGGAACACAAAACAAACGTGTCCCCAATGCGGCAGAAGGAAATGCTTTGTCAGGTATGTTGACGAAGAAGGTAAGATTGAGTTCCCCGACTATGTGGGAAGATGCGACCATGAGGATTCGTGTGGTTACCATTATACGCCCAAAGACTTCTTCAGGGACAACCCAGACTTGAAGCCTAACGACTTTGAGAATGATACATGGAGATATGATAAGACGAATAAGCCCGTCATGGTTAAGCCAGAACCAGAGGTCCCGTCTTTCATGTCAACTGACATTATGCGAAAGACACTCTCGCATTATGACATCAATCCCTTATACCAGTTCCTATGCAAGACTATCGGAAAGGATGCAGCCAACAGACAATTCGAACACTACAAGGTGGGAACTTCCAAGAAATGGGGAGGCGCCACCGTCTTTTGGCAGATTGATAAAGAAGGTAACATCCGATCTGGTAAGATAATGGGGTACAACCCCAAGGACGGACACCGTATCAAAGAGCCGATGCCGCAGGTCTGCTGGGTACACTCAGAACTAAAACTGCCAGACTTCCATCTGAAGCAATGCCTGTTCGGAGAACATTTGCTTGCCACATCTTCTGCCACTGTCATGTTGGTGGAAAGTGAAAAGACCTGTATGATAGCATCCCACTTCATGCCGGATTTCCTTTGGCTCGCCACAGGTGGCAAAGATGGATGTTTCAATGAGGAAACCATGCAGGTGCTCCATAACAGAGATGTGATTCTGATGCCTGACTTAGGAGCGACAGAAAAGTGGACAAAGAAATCGGCCATTCTTACACCCATCACCAAAAACGTAACCATCTCAAACGTATTAGAAAAGATGGCAACAGATGAGCAGCGTGGAGTGGGACTTGATATCTCTGATTTCCTGCTGATGCAGGAGACCAAGCAGATGATTCTCCAGCGAATGATTGAGCGTAATCCTGCGCTGCAGCTGCTCATTGACAAGTTGCAATTGGAATTAGTCGAGTAACCAAGAGCTTGCTCTCTTGGACTGAGAATAAAAGTCCATAACACAATAAGGACTTTTTGCCTGTCAGCAATAAAGTCCCGTCGGGTATCTGGCTAACATCAGCCCCGACCGTTACGAGCAAGCTCCATCAACAACTTTTATAAAACATTGGAATATTATGAGAACAGATATCAAACAAGCCATGCACATGGATACAGCGAAGTCCTTCAGCACGGCAGAAGCAAACGAGAACGAGCGCTGTTGGAACGAGGAACGGTTTGACCAGAAGAACCAGGACCCGACCAATCACTATGACATCTCACGGCAGCATCTCAACTTTGAGATTGGGCCCGATGGGATGATTCACCCACTTGGCTATCAAGAGAAATCCTTGGAGGTACGTCTGGCAGAAAGATTGAAGCAACTGGGCTGGCACAGCTTCAAGGAAGGAAGCAAGAACCAGCCGAACATGTGTGCCAAGTTTATCTTTGGTGGAAACCATAATCGTACACTCCAGATGGCATTTGGTGACCAGACGGTTTGTACAGACAAAGATGCAGATAACAGCCACTTGCATCGTTGTCCAGAGATAGAGCGTTGGGCAATGGATGTCTATGACTGGTGTGTTCATCGCTACGGACGGGAGAATATCATCGGCTTTCAGGTTCACTTGGATGAAACATCACCGCACATCCACGCCTTAATTGTTCCTGTTGGCAACAGAAAGAGCGGAAGGGAATGCGTCATGTGGTCGGCCAAGTTCGGAAAGAACAAGTATGAGTACGGGCAAATCCTGAAGGAGATGCATACGTCTCTTTATGAGGAGGTGGGCAGTAAGTATGGTCTTGACCGTGGTGACAGTATAGACGGACGATATGTACAGCACCTTGGCAAGCGTGATTACATCCGCAAACTCAACAAAGACATACACCAATCGGAGAAGGCCATCAAGGGGCAAAAAACTATGTTAGCGAATCTACAGGCTCAGATAGAAGAGCGGCAGAAACAACTGGAAGAGCTCGATGGAAAGTTGCGCAGTGGCAAGATACATCTGCAAGACTATGAGGACGAGAGGAAGAGCTTGCAGCGTCAGATTGTAGATTTACATAACAAAGTCTATGACAAGATGGCTGCCATCGGCAGGAAGGAAAGCGAGCTAGTGAAACTGACCAAAGAGGTGGATGCCGTCAGCAACGTCATCCAGCCGTTCCGCAACCACAAGATTGAGTTTGAACCACCACGGATAACGGAGAAACCGCCATTGTTCGGTGTTGACAAATGGCTTGACAAACAGAATGACCAGATTGCCAAACGCTTCACTTCAATAGTCAGAAAGATAGAGTCTCTCTACATGCAGGATGCAGAACGTCAAGTGAAGGCAGCACAGAAGAATGTTCTTGCAGACTACCGGGAGTTGAATCAATTGCGTGGTGACTACGAATACCTCATGGACAGCAGTCATCAGCAAAATTCCGCCTATCGCCAGTTACTTGATCAGTTGAGCATACCATCCATGCGAGTCCAGGTACTGGCAATTGCTGATGCTCTTATTGGTGGCAGGCCAATCCCGTCTTCCGGCGGTGGTGGCGATTCCACCTCCGATTTGAGATGGGATGGGCGCAACCCAGATGAAGAGGAAGATGCCTATCGAAGAAGATGTCTGTTGCAAGCATCAAAGATGGTAAGTAGTAATGGCGTAAAAAGGAAGAGGTAGAATTATCTCTTCCGATACGCCCCATTATGAGAATGAGGTGCCTTTTGAGGTGCCAGAAAGTTGGGAATGGCAGAAACTTGGAGACATCGGAGTATGGCAATCTGGTGCAACACCAAGTCGCCTTAACAAGGAATATTATGGAGGAAATATTCCATGGTTAAAAACCGGAGACTTAAATGACGGATATATTCAAGAGATTCCGGAAACGATAACTCAAAAAGCATTAGAGGAGACATCTGTCAAATTAAATCCAGCAGGGAGTGTACTGATTGCTATGTATGGCGCAACTATTGGAAAAGTGGGGATTCTAACTTTCCCAGCCACAACAAATCAGGCTTGTTGCGCTTGTGTAGAATATAATGGAATAGAACAGATGTATCTTTTCTATTTTTTGCTCTCACACAAGGAAGAATTTATTATGCTTGGTGGCGGTGGTGCTCAGCCTAACATATCAAAAGAGAAAATCGTAGACACATATATTCCCATACCGCCACAGTTTGAGCAAAAGAGGATTATTAATGCTATAGAACAATGGTTCGCTTTGATTGACACTCTGGAATCTGCAAAAGAAGATTTGCAAATGTCAATCGCACAGGCTAAGTCCAAGATTCTTGGCCTCGCCATCCACGGTAAACTTTTGCCACAAGACCCTAATGATGAGCCAGCCATTGAGCTCCTAAAGCGTATAAATCCCAAGTTTACTCCTTGTGATAACGCGCATTATAAGAATGTGCCTGATTCTTGGGGCATTGTTCCGCTTGGCAATATCTGCGGTTTGAATGAAGGTAAACCTATATCAGATAAGGAATATCCTTACATAGACGTCAAGGGGCTAAGGACTGGCAACTATGTTTCTAAACAGTCGGGAAAGTACATACCGGTAGGTACTACATTAATCCTCGTAGATGGTGAAAACTCTGGAGAAGTTTTCCATACACCAGTGGAAGGCTATCAAGGGAGCACAATTAAAGTGCTTAATATTTTCAGTGAAATGAATGCTCAATATGTTCTCTATTTCGTTAAACTCTATCAAAAGGCTTTGCGAGAGAACAAGGTCGGTTCGGCCATTCCGCACTTGAATAAAAAGATGTTCCGAGAATTGATTATTCCAATTCCGACAAAAGAAGAACAAGAAAGAATAGTTGGAGCAATTCAGCAATATTATCGTATATTAGACAACATCAGTGCCAACTTATAGTTCGGCACTGATGTTATCAATGATTTGGAAAAGTTCGTTAACTTTATTTATAATTCTATCCTGTTCCTTTCTTGGCGGAATAGGTATGTGAAGTTTGGAGTATTCGGAAATCCAATATCGCTTATGAGTGTCGCCAATCAATCTTGTGATACTCATGAACCAACAAACGTATTGAATGTTTACCTCTTCTTTTACATGAAGGATTTTCATCGCAGAAGATTTTACTTTGAAAGGAAAATCAACGAACTTTGAATCAGTTGTAAAATCATCAAAGATTATTACCGGCAAATCCGTGAAGACTCCTTCTAACTCATTTGTATAGCCAATAATAAATGATTTTCCTGCTGTTAAGACAGGTGTTTTATATTGAGATTTATAGTCTGTTGATTGTACTATATATGCTTGTGGCTGCTCGTAATCAATGATATCTTCAAGGGCGCAAACAGTCCATCCTTCTGGGACATTCTCATAATGCGCGTTATCACAAGGAGTGAACTTGGGATTGATGCGCTTCAGAAGTTCAATGGCTGGCTCATCATTCGGGTCTTGTGGAACGAGTTTCCCATGAATGGCGAGGTCAAGGATTTTGGATTTGGTTTGCCTAATTCTTGCAGACAAATCATCAGTCTCTTTTTCTAAAGTATCAACCAAGGTAAACCACTGTTCGACAGCATTAACTATTCTTTCCTGTTCTTCTATTGGGGCAACAGGGATTATCAAAGATAACAGCAATTCTCTTTTTAAACCTGGGATAAGCCCATTAGCATTTGCTATAATTTCTGATATATTAGAAGCAATACATAGTTTGATAAATTTACTGTTTATAATTCCTGTTTCATCCCTTATCGCTTGAATCTGTCTCGCAATATGAACATCACCAACATTATTCATTGCAATCTTTCCAACTCCTGCACCTTTACATACTACAAGCACATCATTCAAGGTAGATATGACAGAAGGCTCATCTGTCCATCGATTTATAGAGAGTTGTTCATTTTCAATATTACTTGCTCCTATTATATAAGGAATACCACGATGATCACTATTATATTTTTGTGGAGGATAGTCTTGACCAGATAATAATAGCAGGTAATCTTCTAACCGTACCCATTCCCAACCTTCAGGTACCTCAAAAGGAGTTTTGTTCTCATAATGGGGCGTATCGGAAGCAGCCTTTTTGGTTCGCTTAATCTTGCCTTCTTTGATTAAGCGTTCTTTCTCAACTCGGATGCGCTCCAGCAATATAGATGCTGGCTCATCATTAGGATCCTGTGGAACGAGCTTACCATGGATGGCAAGGTCGAGTATCTTTTGGCGTAATTTCTTTGTTTCCATATTATTATTCTTTTGACCGAATAACGCACGAATTACATTCACTTTTCGCACGAATTACACACGCTTTTCGCACATATTACGCACACTTTTATGTGTGTATGCATAGTACAAGTTGGTGTATATCAGTATTATTTGGCTCATGAGATGCAAACTGTATACACACTTTTATACATGTTTTACGCACGATTTTACAATCATTTTACACACGAATTTCATTTTCTCCCTTTTCGCTTATGTACCACGTGCGCTCAACGAGAGAGAGCAAACCATCTGTAGCCATCTTTGCAAGAATTCTTCCCAGATAATCATTTTTTGCCTTAAATGTTTTTTCACTGGGGAGAGCCTGTCCAACCGCTTCAAAGGCATCTGCTCGCTTAAAACCCTCTTCTCCTGCATTATGAGCTAGCTGAAGAATGAGTTTTTTTAGGGTATTGAAAGCTAAACCTTTATTTCTGGTGTATTGGCCGACTTGATGCGTCATTCTGGCTACGCCCAAAGAGATACTAAGGTCTGAACCACGACCCTCTATAAGTTTTCGTTCCTTCAAGTGGTCAATGGCTTGTTTAGTGATAGGCCGATGTTTCTGAACGGCATCAAGCCAAATACATTCTTTGAGCGTCAGCTTGTTGTCACTCTTCAGCAGCTCTGAATACTTCTCGTCCAGCATCTTTCCATAGATTGTCACGCCTACTGTACGGTTCTCATTGTCGATGTCATAGTCTGGCATTGGGAAGAAGCGGTTCTTCTGTTCCATATAAATCTTCTTAATGCCGCGACCTACGGTATCAATCATATTGAAATGTACCATTCCTTTACAAAGGCATTCATTGCGGTAGTGCAACTGCGGGCCCTTATGTTCAAGGGCTTTTTCTATGGTGCCAGGAATGAAGGAGCCGCCATTACCATAATAAAGTTTCCCGGGACTCTCCACAAAGACAATACGCTGCCGCAATGTGTAGTCTTGATGAGCGATGGCATTGTGCAAAGCCTCACGAATGGTATAGTCGTCATACTGCTTCATTGTGTCGGGAAACAGGGTTCCCCCTGGCAATTCGCGCATCGTTTTATTGCGTATCTTTGAAAGAACCTTGTCAACGGTCAACAGGAAGGGAATAGTGAAATGCTCATAGTCGTCAACAATGTCTTCATCGTCTTGCAATGTCCATGTAATCTGGGCCACAGCTGGATGAATCTTATTAAGAGAAAGAGGCTTGCCGAGGAGCAGGATGGCGGCTCTGGTTATCTGGCCATCGCGCATCATATTGCTATTGCTTAGAAAATCCTCCTTGCTCCAACCATCTATTTCTTGGGCAGGGATGTTACTATGCACTTTCTTGTACATTATTCGCGCCGTGGCGAGAGCCAATTCGTCAAGGTCGTCAATAGTGGCATTGGGAACTAGCTGTGCAGTCCAATCAGGAATGGGTGACTGGTGGCGTATCTCGTCACGTTTGGTTTGATTCAGCGGTTTTAGACTTTCCCCATCACGAGCGTATGCAATTCCTTTCCAGTGCATCACGATGTTACGTGGAGATGCAGGAATCTTGAACATTAGCACTCGCTTTCCTTCTACGAAAAGGGGTACAATCTCTCTGAAAATCAAGTTGTCGGTTGTATGCTGAGACATATCCTGCTTCAACCTATTCAATGCTTGCTCACCCTCCTTGAAATTTGTACCTGTAACGATGTGTGTCTTGTTGTCAACACCAAATACAATCCAAGCAAAGTCATGTTCGCGGAGATTAGCCTCGTTGCTTAGAGCGGAGAAGTATTTGCCCAAGTCATCCACGTCGTAGTTGTTCTTGGCTGCTTTAAACTCCACTACCTCATTCTCCGAATGATTGAGCAAGTGGGTTAATATGTCATTATAATTCTCCATATTCTATTCCTCTATATCTTTTAGAAGTTTCTGCAATTCGGCTACAGCCTTGCTGATATTGTCGCTCTTTTGCTGAATGGTGCTCATCAGTTCTGCCAATGTCATGTCGTCATCGTCGTTGGTCTGCTTGATCCAGGATATATCAAGGCTGGTCTTGTCACGCTTCAATAACTCTGAAACAGGGTATTTGCGCCAACGGCCATTGGGGTTCTCCTCGCTGTAGGTTTCCTTCCTCTGGCTGATGTCCTCGGCATGATAGCAGGCCACGAAGTCGTCCAGATGATGGCGCATCATCGGTTTTGTGGCCAGTGTGTGCTTGATGCCTGTGCGGTAGTCGTAGAACCACACATCCTTTGTCTGTTCTCCCTTCTTGAAGAAGAGCACATTGGCTTTCACGCCTTGGGCATAGAAGATACCTGTAGGAAGGCGAAGTATAGTGTGCAGGTTGAAGTTCTTCAACATCTCCTTGCGGATGGTCTCGCCGGCACCGCCCTCGAAGAGCACATTGTCAGGCAGAACCACAGCAGCGCGACCATTATTCTTCAGCATCACCATGATATGTTGCAGAAAGTTGAGCTGGTTGTTCTTTGTCTCAACATAGAAGTCAGGACGGTCGATATCGACACTTCCAGCCGGACGAGTGCCAAAAGGTGGATTGGCAAGGATGACATCCACCAACTTCTGCGGTTGCTTCTCCAGAGAGTCTTCACAGAGTATCGGGCTGCGGTCGGTGCCAATGCCATGAAGGTAGAGATTCATAGATGCCAGCGTTACCACGAGGGCTGTATTGTCATATCCTGTCAGAGCTTTCTCACGGAGGAAATCACGCTTTGCCTTGTCCTGCGACTGGTTCTTCATATAGTCGTAGGCTGCAAGCAGGAAGCCGCCTGTACCACAAGCAGGGTCGCAAACCGTTTCGCCAATCTGCGGACGGGTGACATCTACCATTGCAGAAATCAGGGAACGGGGCGTGAAGTACTGTCCTGCGCCACTCTTCTTGTCCTGTCCGTTCTTTTCGAGGATGCTTTCATAGATGGCACCTTTGACATCACCGTCCATCACCAGCCACTGCTCTTCATCAATCAGCGTAATAACTTTGCGAAGATATACAGGCTTGTCAATCTTGTTCTGAGCCTTCACGAAGATGGTACCGATAAGATTATCTTCTTCAGACAATTTCTTTAGGGTCTCTTCATACTGATTGATAAGGTCAAGACCATCCAGTTCAACCAGGTCTTTCCATCGGTAGCCTTCAGGAATGGCTGATTCTTCGCCGAATGTTTCTACGTTCTCATCGTCCATCTTCAGGAAGAGGAGATAAGTAAGTTGGGTGATATAATCTGTGAAGCCGATACCTTGCCCAGACAGGGTGGTGGCCAGCGTCCATACTTTCTTAGTCAGTGATGTCTCTTTATTTGTTGCCATATTTATATGGTTATTATTTATTTCTTGAATTATTCTATATCTATTATCAGCATATCGTCTAAACGAACTTTATAATGTGAATATTCGCTTACGCAGTAGAATGGATAATCAGTTTTTGTTTCTTTGGATACGTCAATAAAACAATTCCATGATGAATATTTTGGTGATGGGTTACCTGGATCCAAACATAGTATTTTTGCAATATTTTCATCTGAGTCAACTTCTATGCCAATAGCAAGAAGTGCATGTGCACCTTCTTTTTTGTCTCCATCAAGGAAAACTACAGATATTATAACGGGTGTATTGTCATAGATATAATCAGAAATTAATCCTATTCTATCATCGTTCGTTCTAGGATCTTTTCTGATAGCTTTTATGCCGAAATGAGACTCGTTAATTTCTTTAGCTAACGTGACATAAGAATAGCCGTTTCTAATCATACCTCTTTCATTAAAAAATTGGTATAGGAACTTTCCCTTGTCTGTTCTTCGATCAGGCCGATTGTATACTTTAGTGTCATCATCTGTCAATAGCCCCTTACATAACATTGCCATTACAAGAGAATAGATAGCGCAAGCACCATCTAGGTCTCCCTGTTGTTTGTGCAATTTTACCCATTTCCTGTTTTCATCAAGGATACATAACCCTTTATGGTTAAGCCTAATTGAATCTATGATATGTATGTCTGACATAAATGTTATGCTGTTTTACGATATAATAAGAACTTCGACAAAGAAGCAAGTGCTTCATCAGCCTGCGACTTGCCGCCAAAGGCTTTGATGAGTTGTGCAGCCCGTGTCTTGTCATCGTCAATAATATCCTTAATGGTGCAAGCACCGTTTGAGGCGATGTAGTCAACAATCTGACGGATAATGGTGATTTGCGATTCCGTCACTGTGCGCTGCACCTGTCCGTACCATAGGTTGAAACGCTGCTGTGCCGAGGGATAGAGGCTTTCCAATGTCTCAGTCTGATGGTTGGCGAAACGGACCAACTGAATGATATTCGTCAGCGCTTCCTTCTCTTCCTTGGTGCTGTGTTTCTTGACAGACTGTGGATTGACTATCGTGTAGCAGTTCCACAGACGGGAAGTCTGGAACTTGTTGTTCGCCAGTTTCAGCTTGTTCTCCAAATCCTTCAGCGTTGCGTAGGTCAGTGGCTCTCCGTCGTTGTTGTAAATCATGCGCAGAGCCTCTATCTCGTCCTGATGCTCATCGCAGTATTGCTCAAAAGCCGATGTCACCTCCTTGGCCTCCTCCTCAGAGAATCCCTTGGAGATGAGTTGGTCTTCTCCCGGCATCAAGGTTTCAATGAAGCCGGCGGCAAGGATAAGCAGATATTGGCGTGCCTCGGGATGATGGGTCAGCGGAGCCACCAGCCCTTTGCGTTCAAGATTCGGTTCGTCGATACTTTCGTATGGAGGTAGAGAGTTTTTCTCAAAAGCATCAAAGATGGCTGCAGAGATTTCCTGCATCCCACTATAGGCCAGTCTCTGGAACTCTTCCCGTTGTTTATCCGATGATTTGTTGTAGATACGTGCGAGTTTGGCTGCAATCAGTCGCAGATAATCATCGTTGACATTGCCATGCGTCAGCAGTTCCAGCAATCGTTTGAGTGTGATGGGATGCACAGGTTCGCCATCGCCAGGACTCGTTGTTATCTTCTGACTTTCGGTAACTCCTACAGCATCCACAAGGAAGAAGCAATCCTTACTAAAAGCATTAGGCGTGACGTTGCGCAACTGGTCGTCGCCGATGGTGCGAACACCACGACCCTTCATCTGAATATACAGAGGCTCGGAAGCCACGTCGCGCATGAATATCAGCACTTCAAGCGGCTTTACGTCTGTTCCCGTAGCCACCAGCGTACAAGTGACTGCAATGCGGAACTCCTTGTCGTTGCGGAACTGGCGAATCAGCTCGTTGCTGTCACCTGCGGAATAGGTTATTTTCTGTACGAACTTATCATCTGTCCTGCCAAACACCTCTTTAGCTATGCGCACGATATTGTTGGCATGAATCTCATTCAAGGCAAAGATAAGGGTCTTAGGCAGATAGTCCATGATGGGCTCACGCTGTGGGTCGGTGAACATCTCCGTATAAACGGCATCGCGGTATGTCTCCAGCACCAATTTGATTTGAGCCGGATTGATGACGCTGCGGTTCAGTTCCTCCTTGGTATAGTTCTTGGTTTCCTCATTGCGTACCGTCTCAACCTTGCCCGTATAGCGTGTTTCGCGTCTGAGTTTGTCACCCTTGAGGATGGCACCGCCGTTTTCGGTCGCCTCGGTCTTGATGCGATAGATGCGAGCATCCACGTTCACGCCATCCACAATGGACTGCTCAAGGGTGTAGTTCACGACGATATTGTTATTGAAGAATGCTTTCGTCTCGGGTACTGGTGTTGCCGTTAAGCCTATGAGGTTGGCGGTATTGAAGTATTCTAGCACTTTCTTCCAGTTGCCATAGATGGAACGGTGGCATTCGTCAATGATAATGAGGTCGAAGAAATCTGGCGGAAGCGTCATATTACCAGTCAACTGCACCTCGCTTGTGGCGGTATCTTCATCATCGTCGTCGTTATCTACAATTTCCTGCCCAGTAAGGAGAGAGAACAGGCGCTGTATGGTAGAGATAACCACGTTGCTGTCGGATGGGACTTTTGCTGATTTCAGGCGGTTGACCGTATAGATGGTGTTGAACGGGTCACCATTTTCCGTTAGGCGGAACATTCCGAATTCACCTTCTGCCTGTTTGCCAAGATTGTTGCGGTCAACAAGGAAGAGGATGCGCTTCATGGGAGTGAATGCCAAGAGGCGGTAAGCTGCCAGACAAGCCGTGTAAGTCTTACCTGCTCCTGTTGTCAATATAATCAATGCTTTTTTCTGTCCGGTGCGGAAACTGTTCTCCAGTTCTGTAATGGCTTCGTATTGACAATCACGCAAACCTTTCTTTTTCAATGTTGGCAAACCTGCATATGGATCATCTATCCCCAACATCTTTACAATCTCCTTTGGTGTATGGATGCGGTTCAACTCAATGAGTTCACCATCTTCATCACGAAAGTCTCGGAAGAAGGTTTCTTCCCCGTTGGACTGGTAGATGATGGGCAATGGACGAGAATAGGCTTTGTAGCATTCTGGCACACCACGAGCATAGAGGTCTGCTTGTTCGCAAACCTTGTCAGAAGTAACGTCCACTTCCTTACGTTTCGCTTCAAGTACACCAACTGCCATACCGTTGATGAATAAGAAGTAGTCGGCTTCTCGATTCCCTTCAAGCAGGCCTTCTCGAATAGCCGCAGCTGTAAGAGTGGGAGTATAGAAATCTCTATCTACCACTTTCCAACCAGCATCTTCAAACATCTGGTCTATCTTGACTCTTGCTTTTTCTTCTGGTTTCATACTCAATTAATTTGTTGAGCTTCGCGAATATATACCTCATATGATTTTGTTATCAACTTATCAGGAATTTTTATAGTTTCCTTGTAGTCTTCTACGTAAACAGGATCATAGAATTTTGCAGCCTTATTTATAACAAAATACTCAATGATTAAAAGGGCAATGGACAAAATCCATCCCCATCCTTTACTTCCACCTACAAAGGCAATAAAATGTGAATATAACGAATTGTCAAAAAATTGCAAAAAGAAGGCGAAAAGAATGATAATGCCTAATATGATAACCCATATAATGCTGTTACGTTTCTTCTTTTTAACGATACGTTTTAAATAAGCCTCTCTTTCTGATTCCATATCTCGACAATATTTATCGTATAAATTCCTAAGGAGTGCATCTTTTTCTGAAATTTGAGCCGATAAAGAATCTTTTTCACGTTTCATTTCAGATTCCTTATCTTTAAGTCTTGCTGACTCACTTTTCAAAGCGGATTCTTTAGCATCTAACGCTTCCATACGTTCTTCATGTTTCTTCTGAAGATTTTCTTTATTGCTTTGCAATTCTTTAATTAGATTACCAGCCGTTTTAAACAATTCTTCAAACTTTCTTGCACTAATAGTTCTTGCCAATTCTTCCTTTCTCGACTCATCTTTTACACGTATGGCAAATGCTTGAGCATCATTTTTCGCTAACTGGTTTAGTGAATCAACATCTTTTATCTGACGATTTGCAATTCGAGTTGAAAGATTGACGACATCCTTATCAGTTAGATTATAATCTTTACGATATTTCTGGATATTATCGTCAAGTTCCTTGATTATTCTAGACTTAGGCAAAGATGAATTTATCGTATATGAAATAAGAGATGTTACTCCCATATCAATTATTTCATCCTTCGATAAATCTATTTGAGGATTGCTCAACCATATAATGTTCAATAAATCATCTACTTTAATAATCTCTGGCAGTCCACTTTTGTTTAGTTGTAATTCGCCAAGACGAGTGCCATTGGTGTCAGAATCATGACTAATAGCATTATTTACGAACCAGCAATTACACTTCTCAAACTCTCTAATAGCCTTATTATTCCTTTTCTCTCGTACATAAATGATTGCCATCGCATCATGGAGGGCAGCCTTGTCTGTATTGCGAACTTTACGTAAAGTTTCATATTCTTTACTATATCTGGCTTTGTTCCTTAAAGATTCGGGGTGTGGTTTTATAGAAAACTTATAAGTTTGTGTAAGAGTCTCTGCTAAATTGTCTGACAATCGATCTAGGTCAACACTTGACAGATGCCGACGTTCACAGGCATTATAGATGTCCTCTTTATTAATAGCTTTAGCTATTATAGCGGTATTTAGATTTTCAGATTTATAAGCTAAAAGAGACTGTATTTCATCAATAGTATCTTGTAATACAGTGAATGTATATCCAAGATTCTTGCATACAGATATCAATGTGTTACAAGTTCTTGTTGATTCTTTTGTATTCAAATCGAGAAGACTGACAATAAAGTTGGTGTCTAATAAGAGTTCAACATCCATCTTTACATTTTGTGGATGAAATTCTATGTAGCTTGTTAATATAGAACCTAAGTACATATCACGCAATTTGTTATACACTTCGGGCCGAGATTTGAACATCTCTACAAATTTTGCAGCAGTAACGCTCTCTTGTTCATTACATCTATCATTATGGGAAAGATAATAAGAGATTTCCACTCGATTCCTCTCAATGAAGTGAAAAATAGCGTTTTCATTATTCTCTTCAGCTATACCAACAATTTTACAGAATTGCGAATAAAGTTTCTTTATTTGATTGACATCATCCCGGCTCTTTTGTATTTCATCAATATAATCGTCAAATATGTAGTTCTCTATCCAGAAACTTCCATCATTATTAACTGTCATTTCTGGTTTATCACCATGAGAATTTTTATTTGCTTCGTTGGCTATTAAGCGAAGAATTTGTAACATAACAGGACTTGGAATATCAAGACCATATTCCATCTGAAGAGTCTCACATATTTCGGAAACATGTGCGCCTTTAATATCCTTTTTCTTATGCAAGATGTTTTTCACTAATGGAACAAATATATCGAGCGGACCATTAGTTAGGCTGCCAGAGTCTTTTATATGTGCCAAAAGGCTATATGCCACAGCCCTTCGCATTGAGGAATTATCTGTTGTTCCCATAATTGATAAGTTTATCTTTTTACAGTCTCACTTAACTTCTTTCCTTCAGCATCTTTCCAATCATCCCATCCATTGCTTGGACGACCAAGAACAAAGCTAGACGCACCACTTGGGCTATCAAATGGAACATCGTGGAGAAGGACTATCTGTCCCTTGTCTTTCTTACAATGCTCGTTAATAAACAGGTCACGCGAAGCTATAGATTTAAAACTTTTGACCACTTCTGCTGCCAGAAAGCTACCTTCCATGAGTATAAATTTCCCTTCTTGTTCATCATAGAAACCCATACCTTGTGCAGGGCGGTCGGAGGACTTCACAAAAAACATATGTTCAGAATGAGTTTCTTTCTTTGCTTTCTCAAAGATACCGCATCCGTAAAACTTACACAACAACTGAATGTCCCGGAAGAAGACCTCCATATCATTGACTCGGTAAGGAGCAATGTTTGGCTTTTTAAGGTTGGCCCCATTTAGAAGCTCATACGATCCTGAATTCTGAGCCGAATCAATGCCAAGATATTCCAGGTATTTAACATCATCACCATAGATTTTGTGATTATCAGAAATAAATACTAGAGCGGTACTCCAGAAATCCTTCTTTTGAACATGGTCATTCTTTCGATTCGCAAAGTCTGTTGTTTGACCTATATAAGCTTGTGGCTTATATGCATCAGGTGAGCTAAGGAGTATATAGAAGGCAGGCTGCCCAGAAATATCGTTGATAGTATTTGCTAATGTAATCTCTTCACGAGGAATTACATATAGGTGGCATGTGGAATTGGCACCCATATAGATATTCCGGGCTCCATCGAGTTTTCCATCAAGGAGCTCGGTGTATATGGTGAAAGTATTCTTGGTCTTCATGATTTTCTATCTATTCTGATGAGTTCTGTATAATCTATATCAAGCAGATTAGAGATTTTCTCTATCGTTTCCAATGATGGCTGTGAAGAATTGGTGCACCATTTTGACACAGTGGTTGGAGCGCAACCTAATTGTTCCGCCAGCCATTTGTTAGTTTTCTTTTTTTCGGCCAAAATCACTTTCAGGCGATTTAGATCTTTTGCTTCTTCCATGCTTATTATAATTATTATGGTGCAAAGTTGGCAAATAATTCTCTGAAACAATCGCATTCTGAGGAAAAAGATGCAATTGTATATGGTTTTAGTGAATTATTTTCACTTTAACGAGTGAACATGAAACAACTCTACAGCTCTAACTGATGAATTATAACGATACACACTTTCTATTTAGATTTGGGAAGCATACAGTTAAATTCGTTCGTCGAAAGCAACAAAAAATTAATTTGGCAGTTCTAACTGCCGAAATATGGATGTTTAATCATATTGATTTGCAATTAAGTACATTCATTGGTTTCCTGCAATACACTCTTTATTAAGGTAATGAATCTGCCATTCATCCCTAGTTCGTGCTTTTCTAGTGGGGAAAATGGGAGTCACTTTGCACGAAAACTTGCAGATGTGGGGAAAATGTGGGGAAATTTGAGAAAAGAAAAATCGCTAAATCTCTTATTTTTAGAGGTTTAGCGATTGGCTTCGAGCTTAACTCGTACCCAGAGCCGGGGTCGAACCGGCACGGGTTGCCCCACTGGTGTTTGAGACCAGCGCGTCTACCGATTCCGCCATCTGGGCTTAAAAGCGGTGCAAAGATAAGGATAAAATCCGAATTGACAAATTTTTAATTGAAAAAACTTAAAATAATTGGCCGTAAGGGCTTTTATGCTTATCTTCGTGTCGTGAAACAAATCTGTAAGACTTATGGAGAAAAACACAAATAATTTTTGTTTGATCTTGGCCGGAGGCAAAGGCCGGAGGCTGTGGCCGTGCAGCAGGGAGGAGCGCCCGAAGCAGTTTCTCGACTTCTTCTCGACGGGGCGCACGCTGTTGCAGCAGACGTATGACCGCATGGCCTCCTTCATTCCTGAAAACAACATATATGTAAGCACAAACCGCATCTACGAGTCGCTGGTCGGGGAACAGTTGCCTGAACTTCCCAAGGAGAACATTCTTAGCGAACCCATCTTCCGCAACACGGCTCCGAGCCTGGCATGGGCTACCCACCGCATATCGCACGTCAACGCGGAGGCGAGGCTGGTGGTGGTGCCGTCAGACCAGGCCGTTTTCAAGGAGGACGAGTTCAAGCGGAACGTCCTGGAGGGACTCGACTTCGCAGGCGGAATGGACTGCATGCTTACAATGGGTGTCAGGCCTACGCGTCCAGAGCCGGGTTACGGTTACATACAGGTGGGCGAGCCTGCCGGACATGCGGATGTGTACAAGGTAAAATCGTTCACGGAGAAGCCAGACCGTGACTTTGCGCGCATGTTCATGGAGAGCGGCGAGTTTTATTGGAACACGGGACTGTTCATCGCCAACGTGCAGTACTTGCGTGGGCCGTTGGGGAAGATATTTCCGCCGGTGTTGCGCAATTTCAAGGAGGACGCCGGACATCCGTATTCAATCGAAGCCGAACTGGAGTTCATAAAAGACAACTTCCCGGCATATCCAAACGTGTCGATAGACTATGGCATTCTTGACAAGAATGAGAATGTCTACGTGATGAAATGCGATTTCGGCTGGGCCGACCTTGGCATGTGGCATTCAATCTATGAGAGCATGAGCAAAGGCGAGGGCGACAACGTGGTGATAAGCTCGCGTGTGATAGCCGACGGCAGCCGCGGCAACATCATCAAGTTGCCGGCCGACCATTTGGGCATAATCCACGGTCTGGACGGATACATCGTGGCAGAAGAGGGCAACGTGCTGCTCATCTGCAAGAAAGAAGACTCCTCGGCGCTTATCCGGAAGTACGTAAATGAGGTGCAGGTAAAATACGGAGAAGAGTTTATTTGAATGTAAGAAGGTGAGAAGGTGGGAAACAAGTCTCATCGCCCACCTTCTCGCCTTTTTTTATTTTACTTTAAGTTTGAAAGTTTTTGGTTTGTCATGACCTGTCGAGGTGACACGTACTATGTATATTCCCGACTGCACATTGACATTTGCCGACATGGCTCCTTCGGGCGTTATGCTTTTCACGGCCATTCCGTCAAGGCCATATACGTCGACACGTTGCAGGCCGTGGACCGACGATGCCACTATCAGTCCGTCGCTCGGCGAATAACACGTTACGCTGTTTTCGCAGCCGTCGGCAATGTTGTCATTTATCCTGCCTGACGTAATGAAGTAACGCCCGTGCTCGTTGGACGTCATGTCAACGGTCAGGCTGTCATCTATGTATTCTGCCTTACCTGTTTTCACATCGTAGAGCTGCAAGCCGCGGCCTGCCCCTCCCGTACTTTTTATCTTGACGCTAGCCATTGCGCCGCCTCCTATCAGCCCTATTGGCAGCATCCTTATTTCGGGAAGCGCATTGACGCTTGCCGCCTGAGTGCCTGCCACGGTGTATATCGTGGGAACATCTGCAAGGTTGCTGTCATAGATGGTCTCCACATCCTCCGCGTCGTCAAAATCTTCAGATGCGCAGTCGTCTATTGTCACGGCGGCCGTACTTGTGCGCCCTGAGACCGTGGCAACAATGCTTAGCATCGAAGGCTCTTCGGGGCGCACTCCGGTGAGCGTCTTAAGCACGGGGGCGTTGGTCTTGCTACGTCCGTCGGCGTCTGTAGGATGGGCCGTCGTCATGTTCGTGATGAAGACCACCTCGTCAATGCCGGCCGTACCGTCTTCGGCTTTCTTCACGAAAAACGACTGCATGGGGCTTACCGTAGGCAAGGCCGCGGCATCCGAATAAGCCTTCACCTCGCCGTTCTCTATCGTCCAATACTTGCGCGCCAGGCCAGTGTTGAGATTGAAAAACTCGTTCATGTCAATAGAGCAGACATAAGGATTGCCAACCATGTACAGGCCGTTACCGCTGCTTTCATTCACCAACGGCTGGGTTATCTCGCCGTTTTCGCCTGCGTTTGTGTTGTCGAGCAGCAGCTTGCCGTTGTCCGCCTTGTCTACGGATGTTTTATCTCCGGCGGCTGCATCGCTGGTGTAGGAGTAATACTCATATTCGGTGTCGGCTTTGGGCAGACGTATCATGGCCTGGGGGCCGTCGGCCGCTTCCCTGCCCGGCTTTATCGAGAAGCCGGTGAAGCCGTCAGGCTTGCCGTCGCCGGCAAGTCCTCCGTTCCAATACTTCACGTCCACCTGGTTGTAGGCGTGGCTCCATTGCGTTTGTATCACACCGGCTTCGCCGCCGTTCCACTCTTTCCAGTCTATCGCCGCGTCGTAATCTTCGCGGTACGGATCGTCGTCGGCCACGATGACCATCGACTCCGCCTTGTCCCAACTGCGCTGGTAGACGGGATAATCCGTGCGGCTGTAGCCATTGGCCGCGTCGAAGCGTATGTCGACGAAGGCTTCGGTCTCCTGCCGTCCGTTCCCGGCCGGGGCATACATGTCGCCGGCATAGACATCCTTCAGCGGCGAAGCCACCATGCTCCATTTGCCCGGCTGCAGCTCCTTCTCAACCCAAGCCTTGCCGTAATCGAGGTATTGCTGGTGGCGCAGTTCGGCTTCGGGCTTAAAGTATATCTGGGCGCACGTGTTGGCATAGAACTTCTCGCAGTCGTACACCTGCTTGTCTGAAAGTTCGCCTTCGACTTTCACCATCATGTCGAGCTGTATGCCGTCGGTCGGCGTGAAGGCGTCGGCGTTGGTCAGGCTCTCCTGCTGTATTATGCCGTTGCCGTAATACGTAGGCCGAGCAAGATAAGGCGCCTGTACGTAGGCGGGCACGGTCACCTTGGTGAACTTCATCGGCACGTATGTCTGCTGCTGCGCCAGCGCGGAGAATGCGCCGTCGGCGCCGTAATCATGATAGTCCTCCTTGTAAAGCTCGCCTTTCGTTGAGCGCGTCCAGTTGGCGTCGTTGTTCCAGTTGTTGCTGTTGCCATTGTCGGCCGCGCCTGTCCACGTAACATATTCGGGCACTGTCTTCATCGTGAAGAACGCGTCGCCGAGGCACGGGCTTTGGCCGGAGGTGAGTTGCCCGGTGTGCACTTCGTCGTGGAACTGGAAGTTCAGCTCATACCAGTAGCCTTCGTGCAAGCGGGCTACCGCCTCCTTGTACAACTGCAAGTCTACGTGGTCTCGCGCAACCGCTGTAACCTTTCCCAGCGTCATGTCGCCGCCGCTCCACGTAGGGTCATTGGTGTCGCTTACGGTCAGTGCTTCGTCGCCGTCATGTATGCCGAGATGGAAGCCGTCGTTACCCGTTGCCCTATAGTTATTAAAGCTGTGCACGGGTATGCGCAGCGTCTTGCCGTAACCGGCGATGTCGCCGAGCTGCCCCAAGCCTACGCGCAAGGAGCGCGTGGTTTCGTCAAGATACGTAACGTCGGGGAAGCCGAGCGTAAGGCTCGGGCCGTCAACCCTTACCTTCAAAGCCATACCTACAGGGTCGAGACACAAGGTTACCTTTTCGCCGGCAACCTCATACTCTGTCGTCACCGGCACAAGGCACAAGTTGAACAAGCCTTGGTCGGAAGTGATCATAAAAGACTGATTGATGAAGTCTGTGGCAAAATATAATTTCTTGGCAGCCACAAGCCTCTGCAATGCAGCCTTGTGCTCTTCGGTGTAAGTGCCGTAGGTTTGTTGCTCGCAACTGGTAACCGCGTCAGACGGATAAACCTGTCTGAACGCCTCAAGCGCAGCCTTTGCGTCACGTTCGTATTCTTCCATCGTACCGATAAACCAGTCGAACTTTATGCCTTCGGCCGGTATCATGCCGCCGTTCACAGGGTCGGGCAGCCTCAGTGTGGCATTAAGTATGACATAGGTGCCTGCCGTACTGTTGCACGGTATTATTATGTCGGGGTTTACGTTCATGTCGCCGTCGGTCACTTCGAGTTCCTGGCGTTGCATGGTGAAGTAGTCGCTGTAGACCGAGCAGATGTCGGCGGGCACGCCCCAGTCGCCGGGACGATAACCGCCGGTATCGTCATCCTCGGGCAACGCCACCGAAATGTAATACTGTTCGCCGGGAGTGAGGCCGAAGTCTTTGTCTGCCAATACGGCGTAGACCTCGTCTTCGAATATCTCGAACCCGCTCTTAAGCGTCGTGCCGTCGTTCTGATAAGCGTCGCGCGCCACCATCACCATGCCGTATCCTTCGTTTCCGCCATCGCCGTAGATGCCTTCCACCACGGTTCCGTCAGCCTTGCATATCCTGTAATACACGGGTCTTTCGTTCCACACCTCAAGGATGTTCAGCAGAGCCAACAGGCTTTCATGCTTTATGCGCACCTTCAGCTTTACGCCGCTGCCGCTGCCGTCGCCGGCGCAGACGGGACGGTCTTGCGCCGTCTCAACCCTTGCGTTGCTCGCGTAGATGCGTATGTCGTCGACGGCGTAGTCCGCGCCCATTGTTCCGTTGCAGTAATTGTCAATGCTCACAAGGAACTTGTTATATTTTTCAACGTCAGTATGTTGCTGGAGGGTGATGCGTGAGTAAACCTGATACCATTTGCCTGACTGCAATCCGTCGCAAACCGTACTGAAATCTCCCGAAGCGAACGAGTGTATCAGCTTCCTTTCCAATATGTTGCCGTAAGAGTCGGTGTTCACGCCGTACAGCTTAAACATAAGCTGGGGCTTTGTTGTTTGAATCGTCATGTCGGCCACGGCGGCGCTGAACACCATTGAACTGCCTACGCACAGGTTGCCGTCAAACTCGACGGAGGCTATCGGGCGGGCCTCGTCTGACGCGTCTACGTAAAGGAAATAACCTGACTGCGCCCCGTCGGTGAGCGCATAAGTCCTGTCACGAAGCTCGGAGCTGACCCACCATTGGAATTTGTAATTACCGACATTTCCAGAGGCAGACACCCCTGAAAGGTTCATGCTCTTGTAAAGGCCGTATTCGCCGTGGCCGGGCGAAAGGCCGTGATATCCGGCCGACGCCTGGTCGTAATAGCTGTAAAGCCCGGGATATACGAAGCCGTAATGGCGGCGGTTCCATTGCGACGGCGTGGGCGTCATGTTGTCTACGGGGTTGGTCGGGGCGGCAAGCGACGTGCCTTCACAGTCGTTGTCAAAGGTTATTTCGGCCACCTTGGTATATTCCCTGTCGAGATAGCTCACCTTGCGGTGCTCGGGCATCTCGTCTATCGTCATGGGATGGTTGCCTGAAAAGCGGCAGGTGAACTTAGCAATGGGGCACATGTGGCCCGCGCCGTCGGCCGCGTATGCTACGATGTAAGCTATGTCGCCCGTCCGGTAAGTGAAGTTTTGGGAAGAAGACGCGCCCGAACCGTCAAGGGGACTGAAGTAACCCGACAGATTATTCAACGACACGGCCATCATCCTGCCGTTTTCATCCGAGCCTTGGGTTAATTCCTTACCGTATTTTCCGGAAATGTCGTAGACAAACCATCTTACCGAAGTGGCCTGAAGCAGCTCTCCGCCGAAATATCTTTCCTGTAGGTCACCATCAGGCACCACCTTGTTTGAATATTCGAAATTATAAAAATAATAATCCTTAACGTCGTGCAGCTCAACGCGCAAGTTGGCACTGCTGCCACCGTCTTTCACGCCCACGGTTATGTAGCCGTTGTCTTCAAGCACGTTTTCGCGTCCCGACAGTATAGCCTGTTTTATCGCGTCGGCTATCTCTTCAGCCGGACGGACGTTGAAGATGTAACGCATGGAGAGCGTAGGCTCATGCAGCAGATATTTCTTGCTTTCGTCGAGACCGTCGACATAGCGGCTCACGTCGCAGGCTATAACCTCGCCGTCCCAGCCGCCGGCCGGAGCATTGTATGTTGTCGAGCTTGCGTTTTCCGTATTCCGGTTTTGATTCCAAACCATAAGGCCCCGGCTCCCGTCCCCGTTCGGAAAATGTTTCAGGTCTGTTGAATTATTGTAAGTATGCAGGTTGGGCGACGCCGCGTCAGTGTCATAATTGTACCAACGGAGATACCCCGCAGGCTCTTGCTCGTTTCCATAAACAAACGGCAACTTCAAGTCAAGGCTCTCCCCCGGCTTTACATATACATTATACGTCCACGTGTGCACCTGCTGGCGCCCTTTCTCGTCAAGAGGCCTGCCCGAGAAGCCTTGGTAATGGTTGAAAGTGTTAAGTTGTAAATTAAAAACAAACGCCAACTTCAAGTCGGTTGCCCCGGACGTAACAACATTGTCCGTTTGGCTGAAGCCGGCCGCATCATCCGAGATCACACATATTATATTAACGTCAGACCAGTTTTTACCTGACGGCTGTGTGACCTTGATTTTTGCCTTGCCTTCTGTATACCATTGCCCTACAGTAATAGGGTAATCGCTCGAAACAAACAGTCCGTGTTCATCAGATATTTGTCCATTATTAACTGTGAAGAAGCTGTTTTGCCCTTGCAACGGACTCCCCGTGTTCCGGTCTACAATAAAGCAATGGATGTATCTCAAATTATTGCTTGTCGCCTCGTTGACTTCCGCATAATAGTTCTGGAAGTTTATTTCAAAAGAATTGGCGTCACCCTCTATGATGACCGTTTTCGGGCTTTGCTTCAAAGCCGTGTAGTCGGGATATGCAAAGTCCTGTCCGTAGGCCGTGCAGAGGGCGGCTACGGAGAGCAGCGACGCGAGCAGGCATTTTATATGTATGTTTCCCATTGTGGCGGATGTTTATATGTTGTTATTCTTTTATGATGCAGATGTCGTAGGTCAGGGTGCGTTGCGCCGCCGTGCCGCCGTTCACGTTGACCGTGAGGGTGTGGAAGGCGCGGCCCTCGGCATCGTCTTTCAGGCGGCCTATTACGCATCGGCTATCCGCCACCCAGGCGGGTGCTCCGCCGCCGTCGCCGCTTTCGCCGGTAGCCTGGCCGTCGGCGTATATGTCATCGTTGCCGCCGGCTGACGCCCACGAGGCGTATTGCCATTGGTCTTGGCCGGTGCCGAAGTCCAGCTCTTGGCCGGTGCTGTATTTCCTGACCACGGGCACGAGGTGGAAGTGCCCCCCGGCGTGGAACGTGCAGGTGAAGAGTCCGTCCTCGTGCTTCACCGACGCGGGGTAGACGCCTATCGGCGGAAAGTCGTAGGGCACGATGTCGAGACCGTAGTCGGTCAGCGTTACGGGTATCACGCGGTAGTCGTTGCGCGCTATGAAGTCCCAGTTGTCCGAGTCGTTGGTTATCAGGGCGTAGCGCATGTCTTCGCCGCCTGCGCCGCCCTGGCCGCCGCGCGCCACGGTGAGGGTCAGCGTGAACAGGCCGTGGGGGTTGGATATGTTGGCCTTTGCGCTCTCGTTGACGTAGAACGTGAAGGCCACAGGCGCGCCGTCGTTGCCTATTTTGACGGACGGATTGCACTCTATTTCAAAGTCGCCGGCCGTGGCCGTGGCGGACACATTGGGCGTGCACGCGCCTGTCTCCCCATAGTCGGCGGGACGGGGCAGCAGCATCAGGTTGCCCTCGGCGTTCTGCGTAACGCCGCCCAGCGTAACGCTGTTCACCGTTATGTCGCCGCCGGTGGCGTTGGTGAACCGCAGTTCGATCTTGGCGAGCATGCGCACCACCCAGAGGCTTACGTCGGTGGTGCTCCCGGTTACGCTTATCTCCTGCACGTTGCTCATGGGGATGCCTCCCTCGGGCAGGCTTGCGGAGTTGCCGTTGACGGTGAAAACAGCGTCAGCGGGATTGAACGCATCGCCCCCGGCCGCATCGCCCAACACCTGCGCCGGGTCGATATTGGCGAACGAGTAGAACTTATACGTGCCGGCGGCGAGGGTGACTTCCTGCTCCACCTCGTCTGTTTCAAGGCCGTCAACGTTGTCTTCAGATATTATCTTTACTATTGCGTCGCTGTTGTCCGCTATCACGACGAACCAGCTGTTCATCCCCTCGCCCTCGAGGTTGCCGCCTTGCTGTCCGTCCCATGCGCGCGTTTCGCCGCCTTGGGAGACGGCGAGGCGCAGGGTGAAGGTCACAGGCCGGCCGTAGCCGGCATGCCCGCCGCCGGGCTCGTCGGCCGAGCACGAGGCCATGACGGCGGCGAGCGCCGTCAGGGCTAAGGCTTGCAGGCGGACAAGCTTGCGTGTGATTATGTTTCTTGTAGTTGTCATCGCTGTATGGCTTATGTGTTTACGTGGATCGGTGTAGGTGCGGGCCGCGGAGCTTGCGGTAACCTGTTGGCTGTCAGCATGTTGCCCCGTGACCTGTAAAAGACGGCCTTTCGCCTTCCAAAAGACGGCCTTTCGGCGTGCCATTGACGGCCTTTTGCATTGTGAAAGACGGCCTTTTGGCAGAGGATGTGCCGCCGGGGCTGCTACATGGTTATGCCCCCATGCGTGTACAAGGCCCATTTCCTCACGTTGACGGTAAGCTTCAGTTGCGGTTCTCCGCCGTCTGTTTTACTTACGCCGTCTATCTTCACGCGGTAAATATTGTTGCGCACTATGCCGTAAAGCATGGGCTTCGCCGTGTCATACTTGTCAAGGGGGTCGCTGTGGCGTATGTAGTAGGTATAGACCTTCGTCTCGCCCGCGCCTTCCCCGGGGGTGCCGTTGTTCCACTGTGAGGCTGTGTAATACGTGCCGCGGAATATCAGGCCAGTGGCGTTGGCTTTAGAATTGTCGAGGGTGGTGTTCTCCTGGGTGTAGGCAAGGATGTAGTAGCCGCCCTTGTCTGTGCCGTCGGTGCTTGTTGTTTGCCTTGCGGCAAACTGCCCGTCGGCATAATCAGGATAGCCGCCGCTGCCGGCATATGGGTAGAGATAACGCGAAGCAGGCTGGGAACCCTGCAGGGCTTGGGAATAAGCGAGCACGTAGTTGGTGGAACAACCGGCATCGTCTTTCGTCTCTTCGCCCAGATAACTGATGTTGCCGCCTTGTCCGTCGCATACTCTTTTCAGCAGGTATGAGCCGGCGTTCATCAGGTTGAAGGGCATGACGTGTGTCAGCACGAAGCGGTCGCCCGTGTCGGACTGTCCGTCTTCTGAAAGTATATTGTACGTGTACGTGCTTGCGCCGTCGTTCCATTTGCCGTCGCCCGGCTCTATGTCGATGCGCGCGGCCACGCGCTCTATGCTCGTGCGGATGACGTAGGGATTGGCTTCAGAGCCGTCGCCGTCGTTGCCGGTTGGCGAAAGCGTCGCGTCCTCGGCCGAAGCCATCGCGAAACCTGTGCAGCCGGAAACGTCTGCCGCTTCGGTCCAGGCCTTTTCCACTATATGGTCGCGCACAGAGGAGAGCGTCTCGCCCTGGAACACGGAAGACACGTCGCCCATGTTGGCCACGACGATGGCGTGGTAGCCGGCGGAGATGTCAATCTTGCATTCACGCGGAGCCGAGGTGTAAGTTCCGTCGGTAGTGGAAGTAAGCGAGGGGAAATATATCGCTTTTTCTATTATCACGTCATCGGCGTTTTCCGCGTTGACACCATTCTCCGCGCGATACAGCAACAGGGTAACGTTGTCTATATCGTTCTCGTGGTTGACGCCAGGCTCACGGCCGTCGCCGTCATCGCCGCCCAGTGGAGAGCGGGTGCCGCCGGGCTGAGCCACGCTGAGGCTCACCGACACATACGCCATGGCGTCTCCGCCGGCGCGGACGCCGTCATCGCCGTCGGCGGAGCATGCCGCCAGCGCGAGCGCCGCGGCCAGCGCCGAAGCGCACCTGAGCAGCATGTATGACTTGTCAATAAGTTTCATCTTTATCCGTTTTCTTTCTTGCGTTCACTACTTTCTCAACATCCCCGCATCCACGCGCCTTTCAAAGTTGTTCAAACTGTATGCGTTTGCTCCAGCCAAGCGCGCTTATGGCTATGCTTATGTAGTCGAGCTTGCCGCCGCGCAGGAAGAAGGTTACCTGGTAGTCATAGCCGCGGTCGAGAAACTCCTGCTCGGAGTAGAGGTAGCGGTCCTCACTGGTGCGCAGGCGCGAGAGCAGGTCGGGCAGGTTCACGTCGGCCACGCGCACTCCGGTCAGCCTGTTGGTTATGGTAAGCCGCCCGTCGTCGGCGTTGTTGTCGTGGTAGAGTATGCGCGACGTCATGAAGTCGGCGTGGCCTATCCTTCCTATGCCGTCAAGCGGACTGCCGCCGGAGCCGGCCGTGCCGGTGCGGTCGCCGGTGTTCCAGGTGTCGTGTGGGGTGTAGACCACGGTGTCGGTCTCGTCCAGCGAGTTGTCCCACAATATGTGCGCGTTCCTGTCGGTAATGCGCAGGTCGTAGTCGGCAATGTCCATGGTGGTGGGGTCGTCAAGTTCGCGCAGGGCCACGTTTATCTTCTTGGTGTCGCGCACAAGGGATATCGTGTCATAAGACGGGCGGTTGGAGTGCCGGGCGAACACCTCGACCGGCTCGGATGTCATGCCGTGCCACAGGGTGTCCAAAGGCAAGGCGTTGTTCACCACCTCGTAGAGGCCCTCTCCGCGACGCTCGCAGTCCAGCCGAATGTCGAGAGCGGCCATGCCGTCGCCGGACGCAAGGTGTGAGCGCGTGAACACGGCGCGGCCCGTGCCCTGCATGTCGGCGTAGGGACGCTGTCCGGCCAGGGCTATCATGCGGTAGCGCCCGGGGGCGAGGTCGGCAATGTGCATGGTGTATGCAGGCGAGGTCAATGGCGCCGCTCCGGGCATGTTGCTCTCCTCCTGCGTCTTGACGAGACGGCCGTCCTCGTCGAAAATGTATAGCGTGACGGAGCCTACATGATCGTTGAACATGTCGGCGCGCTGCAGGTTGTAGTCATACTTGAAGGTGACGTAAAGTCCGTAGGGGCAGTCGCTCGTGTCTTGCTCCATCATGTCGCACGACGCGGCCGCCATGGCGGCCAGCAACAGTAGCGGCAGGGTTTGCCATTTCGTTATCAGGCTTTTCATATCTTTGCTTTTTGTTTCTTTTCGCTTCAGCGGAGGTTGGCGTTATGTGGTCGCCCCACAGCCGTCGGGGCGGTTGGTTTCAGGGTTGTGGTTGTGGCCGGCGCGTCTCGGCGTGCCTGGCAAGTGGTTTTCTGCGGAGCGCCAACGGCGGCATGCTCCGGTCCGAGTCCGGACGTAAGGCTTCCTGGAATCCCCGTCATGCTGTCACAGCACGGCGGGGCGAAAAACAAATATTATTGAATGATTAAATATCAGTCGCTTGTTTATTTCAGCGTTATTCGAGAGTCACGCTCTGCTTGCGCTTTGCCCATGAGAGCATGTTGATCTTTACAGAGATGTATTTTTCCACGTTGTCGTCGGGCGTGGGGTCGTCGTTCACGTCGGGAACGGTTGCGCTGCCGATGCCCTTGATGCCGGTCACTTCTATCTCATACCAGTTGTTGCGGAGCACGCCGTAACGGCCGAGCCAGTTGTTGTCGGCGCTGCTGTCATTGTCGGGATAAGGATTGTCCGTCTTGTTGGCTTCGTTCCACGGAGTGAGGTCGTCGCCGAAGTGCTTGATCAGCACCGTGTAGTAAGACTCCGCGTTGGTGTATTCAGTAACGGTCATTGCAGCTTGCAGCTTTTGCAAATTTTCTGCAGACATTGTTTTGGGGTCTTCACTGTCTTTAGTATATTTGACTTCTGTGAATTGAAAGTTCTTCGTTTCGGAATTAACAGTATATGTTACGTCTGTTGCAGAATATCCGTCCGATTCCGGATACTCTTCATTCACAAGTGTGAGTATGGCTTTTTTGGCATTCTCTAAGTTGTAAATAGTAGATTTGTCGCCATTTATGACATAGAAGTTGGTGCTTCCCCATTCCTCAGGCAAATCAATCTTGGCTTTTACAATAGCGCATGTCGTGTTTCTAACATTCTGATGTTCTATGTCGAACGTGTTTTCAAGGCAGTATTTTACTGCTTTATCAAACGTCATGCCAGTGCCGGCAGCCGGAGCGTCTGAAAAATTGGGATCATCAACATCATAGTTCGGATCTATTCCGAAATACGTACGGTAGCGATTTACGGAAGGATTGTTGACATCTTCTTTTATTTCCTCATATCCGGCAAATCGGTAAGGATTAGATGTTAAAGCAGCTGGAGAAGAAAGACCGTCGCCGGTAGACTTGAGTGCATACCACGCATCTCCACTCGGAGTGATATCGCCGCTAACACTTTGATTCCAATTACGCACCAGGAAAGAAGAGTTATTCTTGTTAGCCAATGTCCAACCTGAGATTTCATAGCCCACTTCTGACTCTGATGCCGTTCCATTCGTTTTAACGCTTATTTTGTCTGAACTTAAGCCGGGATCTTCGGTCAGCTCAACTTTGGCTACGGCCCTCTCTACAAATATTTCAGCTCCAGGATCTTTCCGTGCATCCTCCTCGCTTTTATGTATTTTATCAGTAACCTCGGTGAGGATGGTTGTTGTTTGTCCTGATATGGCAGCACTTCCCGGTTTATCGGTTATAACGGCATTAGTCATGAAAAAGCCGTTTTGGGTGAAAGAGTTTTCAGAAGAAACCGTATTTTCGGTAAAATCCTTGAGCGTACCTGTAAACGATTGATTGTTTATTTTAAGACCTGTGCCTTCAAATGACAGTACATTGTTTTTATTCAGTACCACGAGAGCGTAAACCTTACCGTTTCCGGAAATCGAATTTATCTTCTGTACCTTTGTTGCCTGCGATGTTATCTGGTCACCGTCCGCGTCAGTGTTCATACTGAGATCCATGTCATAAGCTGCGGCGAATGTGGCGGTACTTTCATTTTCTCCGCTGAACAGGATGAGCGTAGCGTCTTTTACTTCATATTCGTTTGCAGCGCCGTCGTCTGTAACATCGTTGGCACGTGTTCCCGTGTTGCCGCTCTGTGCCGGCAGGTTGATTGACAAGTTGATGTAGCCTGTTCCGTCTGAGTTGAACATATTGCCGCCGTCACTGCCGTTGTCAACAACGTCGTCGCTCGTACACGCCCCGAGAGCCAGCGCTGCCAGCGCAAGGGATAAATACTTGAAATTTCTCATAATCTTGTTTTTTGTAAGTGTAATTATTGATAAAGTCTGTTATAGGTTGTCCAGGTTTGCCGCCGCCTCGGCCACTCCTTCGTCCGCAGCCTGTCGGTATAGGCGTTCGGCCTCGGCTTGGTCGCCCTTCAGCTGGGCGTAGGCTGCGCGCGCGTTGACGGCCTGCGGACTGTCGCCAGCCTTGTCGAGATAACGCTTGGCCCCGTCGGCATCGCCGACATTAAGGCGCGTGCATGCCGCGTTGAGGTTGGCGGTGGGGTCGTCGGGATACATGCGCACGGCAATCTCCATCACCTCGTTGAACTCTTTTCCGCCAGGCTCATAGGTCTGTGCCACGAGGAACATCTCCTCAAGCGACAGCAGTTGCGGCTTGGTGCGTATCATCTCTTTGGCCTCGTCAACGTTGAACGGGCGTATGGTGTAGTTCACCCGGTAGTCGGAGCGGCGCAGGGCGGGATACCACGTGTCGAGCATGAAGCGGTAGTCGTCTGGATAGTCGCCTTTTATCTTCCACTCCCTGGCGTCAGGATCGAGACTGGTGTCGGCTATGACCTGCAATATGGCATCGCGGTTTGGCAGCTCGCTCCCACGCAGGAACTTAATCAGACCCTCCCAGTTTTCGGGCGTATGCGACACGGTAAAGAGCTCGTCGTCGAGAGCCACAAGCCGCCTCACATAGTCCTTGAGCGTCTTGGCTCGCTCGCGTGCCAAGTAGTCGTTGTGGCTGTACGGGCTTTCGGGCGAGGCGTAACCGTGTATGTCGATGCTGCGTATCGAGAGGTTCTTGTCGGCCTTCACCATGTTTATGGTTTTCACGATGCTGTCAAGCTCGGCCGGGTTGCGCCTGTAGTCAGGGTGCAGCTCGGTGCGGTTGACGGGGAAGTCAATGTAGGCAGTCTTGTCGATGTGGCGCTCCTTGCGCGCTTCTGCGGCGGGGCGGACGAAGGCCACGACGGGCTTGCGTGAGCGCTTCAGCAGATAGCTGTCCGCGCCTATGCTGTCGCCGCATCCGCAAAGGTCCTCGCGTATCTCGACGTCGTAGTCGGCAACGCCGGCCTTAAGCGGAGCTTCGGCACGGTAGGCCACGGTCTGCGCCTTGCCGTTGAGCCGACGCACAACGACGGCACGGCCGTCGAGCGTTCCCTTCATGTCGCCGCGCTCGTACATTATATGTTGCCGGCGTCCGTTGATGACAATCTCAGGCATCGCCGTCATTCCATTCCGGGTCTTCACCACCGGAGTGTAGACGAGCCGCGTGTTGGCCGGCAAGTCGAGCGAGTCGAGGTTGAGCTTCATGTCGAGCAAGACAGATTCTCCGGTGCGTGTTACGATTAACTCTTCAACGCCGATGCCGCGGTTTGCAAGACGCGTCTGCGCATAAGACTGCGCGCAGAGCACAGCGGCTATGGCTGCGGCAAATATGTGTTTTTTATTATGTGCCATGATGTTTGTTTTTATATAAGGACAAGACCGCTCCGATTCAAAAGATGTATAGAAGGCTGAGGGCAAGCTTCGTAGGCCCGAAATAGTTGGTGTGCCCGGACTTGATCCTCTCTCCACATTCTCCGCAACGAAACTTGTCATACTTGATGTAGTCATAACCCACGCCGAGCGAAGCCTCGACATTCCAGTGCTTGGACAACGGCCATTGGTAGCCGACGGAAATGCCGCCCCCTGCGTACCAGCCTTCGTAGCGATGGTTCTCAAGACCGCTTAACAGCCCGAAAGGGAGGTTGATGCCGGCCATGTTGAACTGTCCGCCCATGAGATGCGCTCCGATGAACCATCCGTTAAAGCTTTGGCAGAACCAGTAACGGTATTCGGGCATGAGAAGCCAGTGGCGCAAGCTTGTCTGGTCTCCGTCCGACTGCTTCCACGGATTGAGACCATAAAAAAGTTGCAAAGTGTGTTTCTTGCCCACCGCCGCTTCTATTCCCATGTTGGGAGTGGTGGTAGCCCAATACAAGGCGTTTGTCTTCAGTGCCACGTCTTGTGCTGAAGTCTTAAAGCAAAACATCAGCAAAAGGCTGGTGCCAATCAAAACCTTTTTTATCATATATATAGTCTTTGGTTTCTTGTCGTCCCAATAAAGCCCACACCTATACTATATCCGGATATAGTGCATGCTTGCGATAATCAACCTGGCTGCCACGTCCGACATTCAGGCCGGCGGTCATCAAAGTGCTAAACCAATAAACCTGTCGTAGAAAATTATTTTAGTTCTTTTGAGTTGGAATTGTCTACAACATTCATTCAATAAATTTCTATTTTGTTGCAAATGTAATAAAATAGTATAAAATTACCCCCCCCGAATGTTAAAATAAGCAAAACATGCAATTTTTATACGGAAGAGGCAAAATAAAAAGGATAAAAAAACACCGGAGCATACCCACCAAATGTAAACGGCAGGCATGCTCCGGTGCACCTTTCATCCTTTAATGGGTGTTCAGAAGTTTTCCCTTATCTTCTTTGCGATGTCTTCAAACTCCTCTGCGGCAAGTTTGAGCTTCGGGTTGGCGAAGTTCATGTCGCCTTCGCTCTGCATTGGCACCAGGTGGATGTGTGCGTGAGCCACTTCCAGGCCAAGCACAGCCATGCCCACCTTGCGGCAGGGAAAGGCGGCCTTTATCGCCTTGGCCACACGCTTGGCGAACACTGCCATTTCGGCCAGCTCGTCGTCTTCAAGGTCGAAGAAGTAGTCAACCTCGCGGCGCGGTATCACCAGTGTGTGCCCTTTCGCCAATGGGTTGATGTCAAGGAAAGCGTAGAACTTGTCGTTCTCGGCGCACTTGTAGCTCGGTATCTCGCCGGCTGCTATTTTCGAGAATATGTCCATGGTTTGTTGTTTTTATGTGTGTGATTTCCCGTTCCCAATCCTGCATCGTAAATCATTCCACGCTGATTTTGTCTATCCTCAGCTTGATGGTTCCGCGCGGAATCTTTATCTCCACCTCGTCGCCCACCTTCTTGTTGAGCAGTCCCTGCGCTATCGGGGTCTTGATGGATATTTTCCCTTCGCGCAGGTTTGCCTCGCTCTCGCTCACAATGGTGTAGGTCATCTTGGCCTTGTTGGCCAGGTTGGTCATCTCCACCTTTGAAAGTATCTGCACGCAGTCTGTGCTCAGGCGCGACGTGTCGACAATCTTGGCCTCCGAGATGGCCAGCTTCAGCTTGTTTATCTTGTCTTCCAAGTGCGCCTGCGCCTCTTTCGCGGCGTCATACTCCGAGTTCTCGCTCAGGTCTCCCTTGTCGCGCGCCTCGGCGATGGCGGCCGAAGCCTTGGGGCGCTCCACGCTTTCGAGATGTTTCAGTTCGGCCACGAGCTTGTCGTAGCCTTCTTGTGACATGTAAGCCATAATCTTAAAATGTTTTAGTTGTTATTCGTTTCAGAAACGACAAAAAGAGAATTCCGACATTTCCCTGAATGTCGGAATCCCCGCTTTGCCTTCCTATGTTATTTCATCGCTATTCGGCTGCAAAGGTAGTCATTCTTTTCCGAACAGGCAATTTTTACAAGCTAAAAAAGATTAAGGCTCGTGTCATTAGCTCTCCGCAGGGGCAAGAGTCAGCCTGATTGGCAGCACAAAATCTTCAACGCGTTCATAATATTCGAACAGTTCTTCATACGATATTGACATGTCTGCGGAGTACAACCTCTTTATATATCCTCCCTGCAGGTGAGCAAGGTGCTGTCCGTCGGGTGTTACTTTTATCGGGGACTCTTTGTCGCCGTCTATTATTATAATCATCGTCCGCGCCTTATCGTCATTGAATAACGATTTCGAGCTTAGCGTTATGGTGTATACTATGTTGTCCCAGTGGCCGGCATGTTGGTCAGACCAGTAAACAAACTCACCGTACAGACTGTTGCCGTGATAGTTTATCCTGTTGCTCCACGAGTCATCGGGTGCTTCCTCGCATGCGTTGGTTATAATCTTTATCTTGTCGCCCACTGTAGGCGGAATCTCGCATTTGGTTCCGTCTGCATTGTACACGTCTATTCTGTATGGCAATGCCGTAGGCACAGGAGTGTCTTGTATGTCCTCGTCTTCTTCATTGCTGCATCCGGCAAACAACATAGCCAGGAGCAATAATGGCAGGTATAAAAACATTCTTTTCATTGTTTCGTCCTCTCTTTATTTTATGTTCCAAACTAAAAAAGATTAAGACCATTCTTCATTGGCAAGCGTTATGCGGATTGGCAGCACGATTTTGTTGGTCATACTTGGAAACTCTTGCTCTAAATATTCGTCTACGACCATCTGCTTGTCGGAATACACGTTGATGTCGTCAGAGTAGACTGCCTTGATCTTTTTTACCGGGAAATACAGGTTATAAAGATCTTCGTCTTTTTCAAATATTATGTGTATTACCTTATCATCCCTTATTCCGAAAAGTTGGTGTGACTTTAACGTCAGTGTGTAGTGTACGTTGTCCGCGTGGTCTTGATGAGCCGCGTTGAACCACCCTAAGGTTGCATAAATATTGTTCTCCCGATATATGTCAAGATCCATATTCTTACAATCCCAAATGTTGCATTCACCGCAACAGCCTTCAATCTTTAGCGTCAGCTGATCCGCAATACTGGAGTCTATAATCTTTTCAGTTCCGTCCTCTTTGTAAAATTCAAGCCTGCATTTAAGATTGAATGCCCAATCACACCTGTCGCCCCAAGGGTCAGGCGGGGCTGGCTCGGGAAGATCGGCAACGCCGTCATCCTTGCTGCATCCGCATATCATCAATGACAGTGCCAGCATTATAAGAAGTTTCTTCATGGCCATCGTTTTTAGTAGTCATACCTTATTCCCGTTATCATTTGCAGGTCTGCGGAATAATATCTGGTATCCGTCGGCTTGAAAGCATATGCCAAATAATAAGCATTGTCATAACCATCCTGACCCCATTCCGTGTCCAACAGGTAAAAGGCGTTGTCTCCGATTCCGCCATATGTTTTGCACTTTTTCATAACGCCGCGCTTGTCAGTCGCCCTCCGCAGAGGCCAGCGTTATGCGTATTGGCAGCACTTTTCCTACTTCGTAAGGGTCGTAATCGTCTTCAACGAACTTCCTGTCGCAATAAATGCTCATGTCGGTTGACTCCACTTTCGTTACGTAATCGTCGGGATAGCGTTGATACGGTTCCTTACTTGTGAATTTGTCTCCGTCATATGTCAACGATATCGAGCGGTATTCGCCGTCGCCGAACATTGCAGGCGAGTTCAATGTTATGGTGAACGGAATGTTGTTCCAAAATTCCATGTATTGGTTTGACATATACAAGACACCAGTGTATATGCTGTTGCCCTTGCAGTGTATAGGTGACTCAGTGCCGCTTAAACCTAAAATCTCGTTGTCAGGATTTATAACGCATACCTTTATATCCCGTTCTGTTGGGGGCGTTATGTCATGTTCCGTCCCGTCCGCGTTGTAAATGTCAAGCCTTATGCATGATAAATAATGATATGGTGAATCTTGAATGTCATCATCTTCGTCACTGCATCCGGCAAACAGCGTTGCCAGGAGCAATAATGGCAGGTATAAAAACTTTCTTTTCATCGTTTCGCCCTCCTTTTATTTTGTGTACCTTATATTCGTTACCATTTTAAGTCGTTCTGAGAATGTATATTGTAAATATTTACTATAAATAGGATTGAATACTTCTGATTTGTAATATCCGTTGTTGGAGTTTTCGCCTTTGCCATCCCATCCCCAATTCATGTGAAGGTAATAGTCGATTTCTGACCTTTCTCCAACTTTTTCCAACTTCTCTACTGTATAATAAGTGTAGTCTTTGCGATAGTAATAATACCCGTCCGCAACCCAGGCATGTCCCTCCGAAGCTCCTTCTTCACGGCCTGACATGTAAACTGGACGAGCCGACTGCAACGACTCTATAACACCTGTAACGTTATAATCCTTGTAGCCGCTTGACGAATATCCGAAAATAGTCAATGCCCAAGGACATTTCGTTGAAGAGGCACTAGACCCACTTATCCCATATTTTATGGAAACGGCTTTACCGATATCGTTTATAAGATATGAAACGCTATAAGCTTCGTCAGAGCCATCATACACATCGAACTTCTTTGGCATTCTGTCCCAGAAATACGTGTGTCCTTTATAAGACTGCGGTTGCTTGTGGTACGCCATTATCTGTCCCAATGCCACTGGTACGCATCCTGCTTTAGCTTCCTCCCCGTCTTTAGTGAAACATTCATTATTGTAAGGGGCATCTTGTCCCCATTGGGTGTCCAGCAAATAGAACGGTTCTGATTTGGTTTCTTTTACTACTTGGTGGCATAATTGTCCGCCAAATTCAACTACGATATACAGCCTCGGGTCGTCCGGGTCGGTAGGAAACTTTGTCCATCCTCCGTCCGGCAAGTCTAGGCCAGATGTCCTGATGCTGTCGCTTATGGATATCTCGTATTGCAGGTAGTTCTCGGCCATGTCCATGAACAGGCGCACGCCGTTGTGCGCGTCGGGGTCGAAGCTGCCCTCGTCTGACAGGGCGTAGACATCGGTGGCGCGCTCGTCGGCCGGCACAACGGCGTATCCGCCCTCGTTGAAGTTCACCACGTAGAAGACGCTCCCGGCCCGCCGCCGGCGCGTGTGCACTCGGGCACGCGCTCTATCGTCTTCACCGTAAGTGCCTGTCCGCTAGCCGCTACCCTCGTCTTGCCGCCCTTGAGGCCAATGACCGCGCCTTCGGCTATGGCCACCGCCTCGTCTTCGGTCAGGGTGTAGTCCTCAGCGGCCGGCGGAACGGGCTGCGGCGCAGAGGCGAAGTCGTCATCCTGCTGGCACGACAGCAGCATCAGCACCGCCGCCAAGGCCGCCATGGCCTTAAAGTTTGTGGGGTTCACAATAACGTTTTTTTAACGTGAGTTCGGTATAAGAAAATCATTGGAAAAGTTGTGGGAATGGAATGTTTTTAGTATCTTTAAGGGTGA
>CALUGP010000023.1 GCA_944320195.1 uncultured Prevotella sp.
AAGTCCTTCTGGCGCAGCACGAAGCTGTTGGTAAGATACTTCTCGCGCACCACCTTGTTCTCGGCCAGTTCCTCGGGCGAGCCCTGGAAGAGGATGCGCCCCTCGAAAAGCAGATAGGCGCGGTCGGTGATGCAGAGAGTGTCCTCCACGTTGTGGTCGGTGATGAGAATGCCGATGTTGCGGTACTTCAGCCGCCACACTATGTGCTGGATGTCCTCCACGGCGATGGGGTCAACGCCGGCGAAAGGCTCGTCGAGCATGATGAACTTGGGGTCGATGGCCAGGCAGCGGGCAATCTCGGTGCGTCGCCGCTCGCCGCCAGAGAGACGGTCGCCGATGTTCTTGCGCACCTTCTCCAGGCGGAATTCCTTTATCAGGCTCTCCAGTTTCTCCATCTGCTGCTTGCGCGTAAGGCTGGTCATCTCGAGCACGGCCAGAATGTTGTCCTCCACGCTCAGCTTGCGGAACACGCTCGCCTCCTGCGGCAGGTAGCCTATTCCGGCGCGTGCGCGCTTGTACACGGGGAAGCCGGTTATGTCCTTGTCGTCAAGGTATATGTGGCCGGCGTTCGGCACGATAAGGCCCGTCGTCATATAGAAAGAGGTGGTCTTGCCGGCTCCGTTGGGGCCGAGCAGGCCCACGATTTCGCCTTGGCGCACGTTGATGGACACGTCGTTGACCACCGTCCGCTTGCCGTATCGCTTCACAAGTCCCTCCGTGCGCAGCACCATTCCCCCGTCATGGCGCTCCTCCATGCTGTTAGTCGTTTCGTCCATAAATGTCGTATTTTTCGGCAAAAGTAGCAAAATTGTGCCTAATAATAGTTTATAAAGTCAAAAACTCGCATTCGCGTTGTAGTTTTTTTAGTTATTTTGGTTACTTTTGCAGCGTTAGGCCAATTCATAATTCATAATGCATGATTCATAATCGGGGCGCACATCGGTTTTCAACCGGCAAACAACCGTATGAAAAACCGGCAAGAACCGGCATTTTGCATGTGATTTATGAAAAGCAAAAGCGAAGCCTGATTGTAAAATGTGAATTGTGAATCATGAATTAAAGATATGCTTCTGCAAAAATACCTCACGTCTTTCGGCCGTTACCTCATGCTCATGGGCCGCGCCTTCGGCCGCCCGGAACGCATGCGGATGTTCTTGAAACAATACGTGAAAGAGATGTCCGCGCTCGGCGTAAACTCCATAGGAATAGTCCTGCTGATATCGTTCTTCATCGGAGCGGTAATCTGCATACAGATAAAACTTAACATACAGAGCCCCTGGATGCCACGCTTCGTCACGGGATACGTCACCAGGGAAATCATGCTGCTTGAGTTCTCGTCGTCAATAATGTGCCTTATCCTGGCCGGAAAGGTAGGCTCAAACATAGCGTCCGAGATAGGAACGATGCGCGTAACGCAGCAAATCGACGCCTTGGAGATAATGGGTGTCAACTCGGCCAGCTTCCTGATAATGCCCAAGATTCTCGGAATGATTACTCTGATGCCGTTCCTCGTCATCTTCAGCACGGCCTCGGGCATCATCGGAGCTTACGCCACGTCGTACATCGGGCACGTGATCAGCGCCGAGGACCTCACCATCGGCCTGCAGCACGACTTCAATCCGTGGTTCATGTACATGAGCATCATCAAGAGCCTGTTCTTCGCCTTCATCATAACGAGCGTTCCCTCATACTACGGATACACCGTCGAGGGCGGCTCGGTCAACGTTGGCAAGGCCAGCACCAACGCCGTGGTGACGAGCAGCGTGCTGATACTTTTCTCAGACGTGTTCCTCACACAGATATTGTCTTGAGGCCATACGGTTATCAGGCTGTGCGGCCATGCGGATGAAAAGATTAGCCCATAGGCGTAATCAAACCGCGAACAGCAACCTGGCCGTCACCCCATAACCGTAAAACAGCACCACCGTAAAACAGCAAACAACAATGATTGAAATAAAGAATCTTTGCAAATCGTTCGGCGAGAAAGAAGTCCTAAAGGACATAAGCGCCGTCTTCGAGAACGGAAAGACCAACCTCATAATAGGCCAGAGCGGCTCGGGAAAGACCGTGCTGATAAAGAACCTCGTCGGACTTCTTTATCCGACGAGCGGCGAAGTGCTCTATGACGGGCGCAACTTCGTGGCCATGGACAAGAAGGAAAAGGCCATGATGCGCCGCGAAATGGGCATGATATTCCAGAGCGCGGCGTTGTTCGACTCGATGACCGTACTTGAAAACGTGATGTTTCCGCTTGACATGTTCTCAAGCATGACGCTCCGCGACCGCATTCACCGCGCCCGCACATGCCTCGACAGGGTAAACCTTACAGGCACAGACCACAAGTATCCGGGCGAGCTTTCGGGCGGAATGCAGAAGCGCGTGGCAATAGCCAGGGCCATATCGATGAACCCCCAATACCTGTTTTGCGACGAGCCGAACTCCGGTCTCGACCCCAAGACTTCGCTTGTCATCGACCAACTGCTGCACAGCATCACCCACGAATTCGGCATAACGACAATAATCAACACCCACGACATGAACTCCGTGATGGGCATCGGCGAGAACATAATATTCATTCACGAAGGACGCAAGGAGTGGGAAGGCGTCAGCTCGCAAGTGATGGGCAGCGACAACAAGAACCTTACAGACTTCATCTTCGCCAGCGACCTGCTCAAGAAGATGCGCAAGGCCGCCCTGGAAAAGATGGGATGACGGCCACGCGGCCATCCGTTCATGGGGCTTTGCGGCACAGCGGTTATGCTTTCATGCGCTTAAAGGCGTGCAACCAGGCTGTCAGCAAAGCCCCATGAACGTAAGACGCGGCACATACAAGAAGCCACAACCGCACAAACAAAAGGCCGCATATTCCAATATTTCCTGTCAAAATGTTTTGATTGTCAATTTAATTGCATACATTTGCCACCGACAGCCTTCGCCATGAAGGCAACATAACTACAACAATCAAAACACAAACGATTATGAGTAAAATGAAAATCGTGGCCGCATTGGCGGCCGTGGCACTGCTCGCGATAGCGGGCAAGGCCGACGCTTGCACCGGCATCACACTGAAAAGCCAAGACGGCAGCACCGTAGTGGCGCGCACGATAGAATGGGGCGGCAGCGACTTGAACAGCCGTTACGCCATCGTTCCACGCGGATACACCCAGCAGTCTTACATCCCCGGCGGCGTGAAGGACGGCATGAAGTTCACCGCAAAGTACGGATACGTAGGCCTTTCGGTGGAGCAAGAGGAGTTTGTCGCCGAGGGACTTAACGAGCAGGGGCTGTCAGCCGGACTGTTCTACTTCCCCGGTTACGGCCAGTATGAGGACTATGACGAGAGCCTGAAGGCGCAAAGCATAGCCGACCTGCAATTGGTTTCGTGGATATTGGGCGGCTTCAAGACCGTTGACGAGGTTGTCGAGGGACTCAAAGACGTGCATGTCATAGCCATCGACCCGCGCGCGTCTACAGCCCACTGGCGCGTGGCCGACCCGTCAGGCCGCCAAATCGTGGTCGAGATTGTGGGCAAGAAGGTCTGCGTCTACGAGAACAAACTCGGCGTGCTGACCAACTCTCCGGGCTTCGACTGGCAGATGACGAACCTCAACAACTATGTAAACCTGTATCCTGGCACGGCAAAAATGAAAAAGCTCGGCGGCGTTCAGGTGGCCTCGTTCGGCGCGGGCAGCGGCTTCTTAGGGCTTCCCGGCGACGTGACTCCGCCCTCGCGCTTCGTCCGCGCGGCACTTTACCAGACTACAGCGCCCACGCTTGCCACGGCTGACAAGACCGTAAGGCAGTGTTTCCAGATACTCAACAACTTCGACATTCCCATCGGAATAGAGACGGCTGAAGGCGAAACGGCGGTCGACATACCCAGTGCCACGCAGTGGACATCGGCCACAGACATGACGGGGCGCAAGATTTACTACCGCACGATGTACAACAGCGCAATCCGCATGATTGACCTTGGCAAGATAAACTTCGGCAAGACTAAATACAAGTCTGTGCCGCTCGACGAGATGAAAGAGCAACCAATCACAATTATAAATTAAGAATTAAGAGTTAAGAATTAAGAAAAAATGCTGTCGCTAACTGTCAACAAAGCATTTTTTCTTAATTCTTAACTCTTGATTCTTAACTCACTTAGGCATTTCCGGTGTTCCGAAGGGTATTTCGCCAACGCTTGGCAGGCCTTCGGGCATTATCATAGGGCCGCTGCGCTCCTTGCGGTTGAACACGGCATTGTCAATCACTTCTTTCACCAACGGCCCTACAGGCAGCTCAAGCGTAAACTTTTCACTGAACCTTACTTTGGGAGTTATGATGGGCGACGTTACCCAGCGTCGCGCAAACGTGTCGTAGTAGCGCTCCACGCCGAGGTCCATGCCCACCGTTTCGCCCATGAACGTGACGAAGCCTCCGTATCCGGACGTGCCCATATACGGGAAGGCGGCCATGGAATAGAAGCCGTGGTTGGAGCTGTAACGTCCGAAGACGGTTGCCGACCACTGGTCGTTGAAGCGGTAAGTGGCCGCGCCCGACAGGCTGTAGGCGGTACGCGTGCCGCGCCACAGCAGATAGCGGTCTGCCGAGACGTTGCCCGTAAGCGTAAGGTTGCCCACATTCTGCACCACGCCCACCGACGCGCCTTGCACCGACATAAGCGCGGGCATCGTAGTACGGAACGACGCCCCCACCACGGCACCACCGTTCCATGACGCCAGCACGCCGCCACGTGCGAAGTCGAAGGCGTATGGATTATGCATGAAAGGCATTCCGGCCGAGGCCGGGGCAATGCGGCTCATGTTGCGGTAGTCGGCCGTCGGCACGGCCAGGCTGTCCGCCACACGCCACTGCGGCAACTCCGCCACACGCGGCACAAAGTCTTTCACATGAGCCGTGAACGCCAGCGAGTCGCGCAGGGCCTCGGGACTTGGCACGTTCATCGTCATCGGCGACATGCCAAACCATGGCTTAATCCCGCCGAAACCGTCTGCCGCCTCTTGCGCCGACACGGCCGCCGGCACGGCGAGAAGGCACGCCGCAATCCCTGCAAACTTACGCCTTATGTATGTAAAGCCTGCCATTCTTACACCAATCTGCTAAACAATGCAAAGTTAACCATTTATCGCCGACAACGTGCAGGCCGCAATATAAATATAGTTAAACGCCCGCATTTGCGGCAGGAAGCTGCCTTGCCGGCATGCACACACGGGCCGCGCCATGCGCGACGTTAACCCATTGGCTTACAGGCATTTGCAGACGTGCCTGCAAAAGGTGGCCTTTTGCAGTGTAAAAGGCCGTCTTTCACCGTGCAAAAGGCCGTGAACCGCAACGCGAAAGGCCGTCTTTTGCAAACTCATGCGTGCGCGCATATTTGAATTATGTGTCTTTCTGATTGTAACAATTCATAAACACAAGCGAAAAAACATGTTAACCCGAATGAAAATACTTGTTCACCCTGTTGACACGCCGATGTAATCAGTTTGTCCGAACTTTGCACCCGAAAACAACAATGATTGTAAAAGGATGAACAAAGTAAAAAGATTTATCAGTTCGGCCGCACTCATGTCGCTCCTCGCCGTGCAGGCGCTCGGTGCCGACATAGCCGACGTTGACGTGAAAGGACAGGTAAAAGACAGGCAATCTAACGAGCCGCTAATCGGCGCCACGGTAAAAGTGGTAGGCAGCAGCGTAGCCGCCGTGACCGACATAGACGGCAACTTCCAACTAACCGGACTTAAAGACGGAATCTATGACATCGAAATCAAGTACATCGGATACAAGACGGCGGTGAAGCGCCAGGTAAAGGTTGAGGACAACAAGGTGACCACGCTCGACTTCGAAATGGAGGCCGACAACCGCCAGCTGGCCGGTGTGGAGGTTGTGGCAAAGGCCAACCGCGAGTCGGAGAACGTAACCATGATGGAGCAGAAACGCTCCATCGTAGCCATACAGACCATCGGCGCCCAGGAGCTTTCGCGCAAGGGAATAAGCGACGCGCAGGCTGCCGTGGCGAAAATATCGGGAATATCAAAGCAGGAAGGCGTGAAAAACGTGTTCGTGCGCGGACTGGGCGACCGCTACAACATCACCACCCTGAACCGCTATCCGCTGCCTTCCGAGGACCCGGAGTACAAGAACATCTCGCTCGACTTCTTCTCTACTGACATCATTCAGTCGATAGACGTAAACAAGGCGTTCTACAGCAACACTCCCGCCGACGTTGCCGGAGCCGACATAAACATAACTTCAAAGGAGCTTACGGGCGACGGCAAGTTCAGCGTTAGCGTGTCGGGAGGATTCAACACGCAGACACTCTCGTCAGACTTCATGCGCATGGACGGCGTCAACTCGTTCGGCTTTGCCGACAGGACACAGCCCGGCGACAATCTCGACACATACAAGTTCGGCAACTCTCTCGACCCGTCGAAGCAGAACCTGCAGGTAAACCAGAGCTACACCATATCCGGAGGCAAACGCTTCGACATAGGCGGCAACCCCCTGTCGTTCTTCGCCGTGCTCAGCCACAACAAGGACTACACGCACTATGACGAGGAAGTGCGCAACTCTACGACAAGCGGCACCCTATCGCAAGACATGGACGGAGACATATCAAAGGTTGAGACAAGCCAGATTGCAATGGCCAACCTGGAGTACAGCCACAACCGCAAGCACCGCATAGCATACAACTTCATGATGGTGCACGCCACCGAAGAATCGGTAGGCGACTACCTCGGAATGGACGCCGACTACCAGTCGTCAGACACTTACGAAGGCTTCATGCGCAGACAGCAGGCCAACGACAACATGCTCATCGTCAACCAGCTCGACACCCGGTGGACACTCGGCAAGCAGCTCGGGCTCAACGCCGGTGTCTCCTACAACATGATTAACGGCTACGAGCCCGACCGCCGCATCAACAACCTGGTACTTACCGACGACGGATACGTGCCGATGAAAGGCACTGGAGTGCAGCAACGCTATTTCTCAAAGCTCAACGACAAAGACCTAAACGTCCGCGCGGCCCTCACATACAAGCTGAAAGACCGTTTCGACCAGGCCTCCAACATACAGATCGGCTACATGGGACGCTTCGTTGACGACGGTTTCGAGGCCACGGAATATGACATGTCCGTTGTAAGACAGTATCCCTTCGACATCGACAACATACGCTTCGACGACTACTACACCCAAGACAACTTTGCCTACGGCACCTTCCTGCTCGACCGCAACACAGAAAGCTACGACGTGAAGAAAAACATCCACTCGGCATACGCTGAAGCCACATACCAGCTCACACCCGCATTCACAGCCAACATAGGCCTGAAATACGACAACGTGGACCTGAAAGTGGACTACAACGTGAACCGCGGAGGCAGCCAGGGAGCGCAGAAGATTGACAAGTCTTACTTCCTTCCAAGCCTCAACCTGCGCTACAACATCAGCGAAGACCACGCCCTGCGCCTGGCCGCAAGCAAGACTTACACCCTGCCGCAGGCCAAGGAAATATCGCCTTACAGATATGTCAGCGTAAGCTTCAAGAGCCAGGGCAACCCAGACTTGAAGCCGTCAGACAACTACAACATCGACCTGAAATGGGACTGGTACATATCTCCATCCGAGCTGTTCTCCGTGACAGGCTTCTACAAATACATCAAGCGCCCCATCTCAAGGATAGAAGTTGCCAGTGCCGGAGGCTTCCTCTCATACAGGAACATTGCCGACCACGCCACCGCGGCGGGCGTGGAAATGGAGCTGAAAAAGCACATATTCTCACACAACTTGGCCGAAGAAGGACTCAGCCGACTGAGCTTCGGAATCAACGGAGCTTACACATACACCTGCGCCAAGGTGCCTCTTGCCACCGACCCGAGCGGCTCACAACTCGAAGGAGCCGCCCCGTGGATAGTCAACGCAGACCTCAACTACCTGCTGCGCAAGGGCTCCAACTCGCTCACAGCCGCCTTGGTGTTCAACTATTTCAGCGACCGCATCTACACGATAGGCACCGAAGGCTACCAGGACATCATGGAGAACGGCATCCCCACGCTTGACTTCGTAGCCTCAACACAGCTCGGCAAGCACTTCTCCATAAGCCTAAAGGCACGCAACCTGCTCAATTCCACCCATCAGCTGACACGCAAAGGCAACGCCGACAACAAGGAGGTGGTGCTCAGCAAGTACAAGAAAGGCATGGACCTGAGCATCGGACTGACGTACAACCTTTAAGAACAAACATACAAAAAGAATACAATTCATCAACTAAAATCATTTAGCAACATGAAAAAATTATTTCTTACATCCATGGCTTTGCTTGCCATGATGAGCGCGATGACTTTTACATCTTGCAGCGACGATGACAACAACGACAATCCCGGAGGCGGAGGTGACGAGCCTACGGCCGAAACCATCGAGCTGGGAGGTGTCGTGGAAGGCACTTTGGAGCTTGACGCTACCAAAGAATACCGCCTTACAGCCACACTGACCGTTCCTGAAGGAGCAGTTCTCGAGATTCCAGCCGGAACTACGATAAAGGCAGCACAGGGCTTCGACAAATACATCCTCGTGGAACAAGGAGGAAAAATCAACGCACGCGGAACGGCCGACAAGCCCATAGTCTTCACCGCAGACACCGACAACGCAACATCGGGCTACTGGGGCGGACTCATCATAAACGGCTACGCCAGGATATCAGGCGCGACCGAAGGCAGCACCGGCGCAACCGAGATTGACACCAACCAGCCTTACGGAGGAACAGACGACGCCGACAACAGCGGCACGCTTGAATACGTAGAATTGTGGTACACGGGTGCACGCTCAACGGCCGACATCGAGCACAACGGACTGACCCTGAACGGCGTGGGCAACGGAACGAAGATTGAGAACATATACATCGCCGAGGGTGCTGACGACGCAATAGAGTTCTTCGGAGGCTCGGTGAACGTGACCAACCTGCTCGCCGTGAACTGCGACGACGACTGCTTCGACTTCACACAGGGCTATTCAGGCACACTGAGGAACTGCTACGGTGTATGGGAAAGCGACTTCACAAGCACCGAGGAGGATCCGCGCGGTGTTGAGGCAGACGGGAACCTCGACGGCAACGGGCCCGACCACACACCCCAGGCCAACTTCACAATCGAGAACATGACCATTGCCAACTACTCCGCAAACCAGGCAATGCAGGACGCAATCAAGGTGCGCCGCCTCGCAAAGGCCAACATCGTCAACGCATTGGTTGTAGGAACAGGGCGCATTGACGAGCTTGTAGACCTGACGGACAGCAAGGACAACGCCGACGAAGGCACCGTGGTAAACGTCACGAACAACGCCCTTAGCGTTGGCGCGGAAACTAACAGCGGCAATCCTGCAGGCGCAACGGTCAACATTACAAGCGGCAACACCGGCGCGGACGCATCCGCTTTCACCTGGACGGGCTATGAGTTCCCCGAAACGGCGGAAGAAGACATACCTCTGGAAATCACCGGCGACGTTACTCTTGAGGCCGGAGTGCAGTACTACATCAACGGTTCCGTGCACGTAAAGGACGGCGGCTCGCTGACCATTCCTGCCGGAATGACCGTCAAGGCACGCGAAGGCTTCGGCAACTACATCATCGTTGAGCGCGGCGGAAAAATCTTCGCCGAGGGCACGGACAAGGCTCCCATAACGTTCACGGCCGACAAAGCCGACGCCACACAGGGATACTGGGGCGGCATAATCATCAACGGAAAGGCCGTCATCTCAGGCGAGAATGAAAGCGGAAACGAAGGTTCTACCGAGATAGACACCAACATCGGCTACGGCGGCGACGACAACGCCGACAACTCCGGCGTGCTGACATACGTGCGCATCCTCTACTCCGGCGCACGCTCAACGGCCGACATCGAGCACAACGGACTCACCCTGAACGGCGTGGGCAACGGAACGAAGATTGAGAACATATACATCGCCGAGGGCGCTGACGACGCGATAGAGTTCTTCGGAGGCTCGGTGAACGTGACCAACCTGCTCGCCGTGAACTGCGACGACGACTGCTTCGACTTCACACAGGGCTACTGCGGCACTCTGAAAAACTGCTACGGACGCTGGGAAGCCGGCTTCACAAGCACCGAGGAAGATCCGCGCGGCGTGGAGGCTGACGGCAATCTCGACGGCGACGGCCCCGACCACACTCCGCAGGCTGACTTCCGCATTGAGAACATGACCATAGAGAATCTCTCCACAAGCCAGGCAATGCAGGACGCAATCAAGGTGCGCCGCGGTGCGAAAGCCACAATCGAGAACGCCTTGGTCAAAGGCTCGGGCGTGATAGAGGAGCTTGTCGATCTGACTGACAAGAAAGGAAATGCCGCCGACGGCACCGCTGTAACGGTTTCTACCGAAGCAACCAACGTTGAGAAAGACACCAACGACGGCAACCCGGCAGGCGCAACGGTAAACATCGCAAGCGGAAACACGGGCTGCGACACCGGCATCTTCGGCTGGACCGGATACTCTTTATAAGGCATACACCCACCCCATCCCCTCCCCAAGGGAGGGGCATGAGCTACCGACATGCTTGTAGGCTATAAAACGAAAGCCTGCATCCTCCTTTATAAAAGGCATGGATGCAGGCTTTATTACACATCTGTCTCACAGTGGCATTCAACGCCCCTCCCCTTGGGAGGGGTCTGGGGTGGGTGTCAAGTACCACTTCGAGTACTCCACATAGTGCCTGGCGAAGCTCTCGGCCTGGTCGGGGCGCGTCTTCTTCAGCAGCTTGGCGGGCACTCCGCCCCATATTTCGTGCGCCCCGATTTTAGTGCCTTGCAGCACCAAGGCGCCTGCGGCTACAATCGCCCCCTCGCCCACCTCGGCGTTGTCGAGCACCACGGCGCCCATGCCTATGAGCGCGCCGCGGCGTATGGTGCAGGCGTGCACCGTGGCGTTATGGCCTACCGTCACGTCGTCTTCCATCACAACGGGCCCCGTGGTGTTGGTAACGTGCACGCACGCGCCGTCCTGTATGTTGACGCGGTTGCCCATTGTTATGGGCGCAACGTCGCCGCGCACCACTGCGTTGAACCACACCGAGCACTCGTCGCCCATCTTGACTTCGCCCACGATGGCCGCCGTCTCACTGAAATAGCAGTCCCTGCCCCACTTCGGCGCAAGTCCCTTAACCGTCTTTATCAATGCCATAATATTGCTTTTACTGTTGTTTCGAGGTGCAAAAGTACATATTAAATTAAGAATTAAGAGCTTTGAGAATTAAGAATTAAGAGTTAAGAATTAAGAAAAATACCTTTTAACGCTGTGACATGGTAATTTTCTTAATTCTTAACTCTTAATTCTTAATTCTCCCAAAGGCCGTCTTTCGCCTTGCAAAAGGCCGTGAATTGCAACACAAAAGGCCGTCTTTCAGCGTGTAAAAGACGGCCTTTCGGATTATAAGCAAACGCAGGTGTAAATATTACGGATTATCTTCTGAAAGGCCTTGCATCCGGCTTCGCTTAACAAAAAAAAGGCTTACAGCTTACTGTTTTCGGCAAAGCGGAGACAAATCACTTCTTTCCTATCGTCGCCACGACATACTCCGAGCACGTGCCTATGCGGAACTTCGCGCCCCAGATGCCCATGCCCGAGCTGACATAATAGCGCGTGCGGCCGCGCCGCCAAGGGCCGTAGGCGTCTTCGTAGACACTCTCCGTAATCCATGATATGGGCCACACCTGGCCGTGGTGGGTGTGTCCGCTCAACTGGAAGTCCACCCCTGCCCTCTCGGCCTGCTCCAAGTGATATGGCTGATGGTCAAGCAGTATGACGTAACGCGACGTGTCAACACCGCGCATCAGCGCGCCGATGCTCTTGCGGCGAGGGTTTGAGCGGTCGTCGCGGCCTACGATTGTGATGCCGCCCACGGTCGCCGCGCTGTCGCGCAGCAGCGTTATGCCGGCCTCGCGGTAGAAACCGAGCGAACCGTCAATACCCGCGTAATACTCATGGTTGCCCAAGCAGGCATACACCGGAGCCTCTATGCGGCACAGCTCGGTGACCATGTCCTCCTCAATCAATGGCCGCAGGCTGCCGTCAATAAGGTCGCCTGCAATCAGCACGATGTCAGGGTGCTCGGCGTTGACCATGTCCACCCAGCGCGCCAGCTCCTTGCGGCCGTTGTGATAGCCAAGATGAAGGTCGCTCATCATGACCAGCTTCACGCCGTGAGCCTCAACTTTGCCCGTAGGCAGAGCCACTTCATGCCGTTCCTTGTGCATATAGTTGGCATAAGCGGCGGCGAACACCACAGCCACAAGCACGGCAACGCCGGCCGACATGCAGCCGTTGGCGTAAAGCAGAGACTTAGGCACAAGATGAGCAAGTCGCCCGATGTCGAGCAAAAGGAACAGCATGACGAGGTAAAGCAGCACGAAAACGGCAGAGTTGCCTATCTCATAACATGCCCGTGCCAGCCACATCGGCATGCGGTCGATGGCGTGCGAGAAGTTGAGGAACAGCGTAGAGAATGCCAATACGCACACCGCGACAACGGCACTCTTGCCGCCCGTGCTCCACGGCAGCAGACACCAGACGTGCCACAGCACGTAAGCCAGCCCAACGAAGGGCAGGATAAAAAATACAAAAAACCACATACTATTGATAAAAACAACAACCAACAACCATCACAAAACACCCGACACCCACCCCAACCCTCCCCAAGGGAGGGAGCTTGATTAGCGTTGCAATTTATCATGACATGATATTACCAGCCACAACTAAATGCAAGGCATACCAAACTCCCTCCCTTGGGGAGGGTTGGGGTGGGTGTCAGATGTTGTTGTGACGAGTGTCAAAGAACCTCAATAGCCCTTCTAAGCCTGCGGAGGGTCTCCTCCTTGCCGAGGAAAGCCGATATGTCGAACATTCCCGGGCCTTTGCCTATGCCGACAAGGGCCAGTCGAAAGGCGTTCATCACGTCGCCCAGCTTGTAGCCCTTGGCCTCGACCCACGCCATGACCTCGCGCTCCTGGTTCTCCAGGGAGAAGTCGTCAAGGCTCTCAAGCAGGTCGGCCAGCTCGGCCATCACACGCGGAGAGTCTTCCTTCCAGCGCTTGCGCACAGTCTTTTCGTCATACTCCGTCGGGGGAATGAAGAAGAATGAGCACAGCGGCCAAAGCTCCTTGACGAAGTCGACGCGGTCTTTCATCATCGCCACAACCTGCCTTACGCGCTCCATCGGCTCGTCAACGCCGTTGCCGGCCACTATCGGAGCGAACAGGCGGGCTATCTCCTCGTCGCTCTTCTTGAGCATGTACTCATGGTTGAACCACACGGCCTTTTTGTAGTCGAAGCGCGCGCCGGCCTTGCTGCACTTGGCTATGTCGAACTGGGAGACAAGCTCGTCGAGCGTGAACAGCTCTTGCTCGGTGCCCGGATTCCAGCCGAGCAGCGCGAGGAAGTTGATCACCGCCTCGGGGAAATAGCCCTGCTCGCGGAAGCCGTTGCTCACTTCGCCCGTCTTGGGGTCGTGCCATTCCAGGGGGAACACGGGGAAACCGAGGCGGTCGCCGTCGCGTTTGCTCAGCTTGCCCTTGCCGTCAGGCTTCAGCAGTAGCGGCAGGTGGGCGAAGCGCGGCATCGTGTCCTCCCAGCCGAAGGCGCGGTAGAGCAGCACGTGCAGCGGCGCGCTGGGCAACCACTCCTCGCCGCGGATAACGTGGGTGATTTCCATCAGGTGGTCGTCGACGATGTTTGCCAGGTGGTATGTGGGCAGCTCGTCGGCGCTCTTGTAGAGAACCTTGTCGTCGAGAATGTCGCTCTTGATCACCACGTCGCCGCGAATCATGTCGTTTACGTGGACATCCTGCCCCGGCTCCACCTTGAACCTCACCACGTACTGCACGCCGTCGGCAATGAGCGCGTCGACATCAGCCTTGGCCATGGTGAGCGAATTGCGCATCAGCAAGCGCGTGCGAGCGTCATACTGGAAGTTCTTTATCTCCTGGCGCTTGGCCTCAAGCTCCTCGGGAGTGTCGAAGGCTATGTACGCCTTGCCGTCGGCCAGCAGCTTGTCCACGTATTCCTTGTATATGCCGCGCCGCTCGCTCTGGCGGTAAGGACCGTGAGAGCCGCCGAAGCTTACGCCCTCGTCGAACTTTATGCCCAACCAGCGGAACGACTCGATAATATACTCCTCGGCTCCAGGAACGAAGCGCGACGAGTCGGTATCCTCGATTCTGAACACTAATTCGCCGCCGTTCTGGCGCGCGAAGAGATAATTGTACAATGCGGTGCGCACTCCGCCTATGTGCAGGGCGCCCGTAGGACTTGGCGCGAAGCGCACTCTTACTTTTCCTTCTGCCATTTTATTTAATGAAGATAAGTTTCTTTCAATAAGCCTGCAAACCACGTGAGCCTGACTGGCCGGCAACCGTTTTCACACCCGTCTGTAACCCGTTGACAGCCAGCACGTTGCGGCACGGCTTGCAAAAGGCCGTCTTTTAGCCTGCAAAAGGCCGTCTTTTACAACGCGAAATGCCGCCTTTTGCAAAGCCGGCGGCATGCACCCGTAGTAGCACAAACGGCCACGCCGCATACGGGAGGCTTATTTTTTGTGCAAAATTACTACTTTTTTGCAAAAGTGGAATAAATTTTTAGTATTTTCGCAGGGCTAACAACTCAACGCAAACGAAAATGATAAGATTCGGCAAAACAAGCAACGGATACTGGCGCCGCGTGCTTACGAGCACGGCGATAATGATAGTCACCGTGGCGGTGATAGTGTTCTTCCTGCCCAGGAACAGCGGTCCGCAGTTCCGCTACGACGTCGGCAAGCCGTGGATGTACGGCTCGCTCATAGCCAAGTTCGACTTCCCCATCTACAAGACGGAAGAGACCATAAAGGAAGAACAGGACAGCATAGCCGACGCCTTCGAGCCTTACTACAACTATGACGCAAAGGTAGAGAAGGAGCAGATAGCCAGGTTCACGGCCAAATACAAGGACGGCATACCCGGAGTCACGCCAGACTACGTGGCGACCATCGCCGACCGGCTGCACCGCCTGTACCAAGCCGGCATAATGAACGCGCCCGAATACTCTGAGATAAGCCGCGACACGATGAAGATGGTGAGGGTGGTCAACGGCAAGAAGGCCGCCAACATCGAGATAATGTGCATGTACTCAACCATGACCGCGTATGAAAAACTGTTCTCAGACCCCAAGATAGCCGCGCAGAAACAGGCGCTGCAACGGTGCAACCTGAACGAGTACATACAGCCGAACCTGCGTTACGACGAGGAGAGAAGCGAGACGGAGCTGGGCGACATGCTGAGCGGAATACCACTGGCAAGCGGCATGGTGCTGAGCGGACAGAAGATAATCGACCGCGGAGAGATTGTAGACGACCATACCTACAGAGTGCTGAACTCGTTTGAACGGGAGACGAAACGCCGCAGCGCCAGCGTCAGCGCGGTGCCCTCGACGATAGCCGGACAGGCGCTGTTCGTCGCCACGCTGATACTCCTTTTCACCACTTACCTGCGCCTGTTCCGCAAGGATTACTTTGAAAAGACACGTAGCATATCCATGCTCTACGTAATGATAACGATCTTCCCACTGCTCGTCTCGCTCATGATAAGTCACAACGTGCTCAGCGTCTACATACTGCCGTTCGCCATCGCGCCCATCTTCATCCGCGTGTTCCTCGACTCGCGCACGGCCTTCACGGCCCACGTCACGATGGTGCTGATATGCGCCGCCGCCGTGAAATACCAGTATGAGTTCATCATCGTGCAGCTGGTGGCCGGGCTGATAGCCATCTACTCGCTACGCGAACTGTCGCAACGCGCCGAGATATTCAAGACCGCACTGCTCGTCACCGCCGGCACTTGCGGCATATACTTCGCCCTGCAGCTGATGCAGGACAACAGCATCCTCACCATGGACCACAGCATGTACAAGTACTTCGTGGCAAACGGCGTGCTGCTGCTCTTCGCCTATCCGTTGATGCTCGTCATCGAAAAGACCTTCGGATTCATATCCAACGTGACGCTCATCGAGCTTTCAAACACAAACAAGAAACTGCTGCGCAACCTCAGCGAGGTGGCTCCAGGCACGTTCCAACACTCCGTAATGGTGGGCAACCTTGCAGCAGAAATAGCCAACAAGATCGGCGCGAAGGCCCAGCTTGTGCGCACGGGCGCGCTCTACCACGACATTGGCAAGATGAAGAATCCGGCCTATTTCACCGAGAACCAGATGGGAGGAGCCAACCCGTTGGACACCATGCCGCGCATAGATGCCGCCCAAATAGTAATCGGCCATGTAACCGACGGACTGAAGATAGCCGAAAAATACAGCCTGCCGGGAGTCATAAAAGACTTCATAAAGACACACCACGGCACGGGCAAGACCAAGTATTTCTACATATCTTACAAGAACGAGCACCCCGACGAGCCTGTCGACGACACGCTGTTCACCTATCCCGGCCCCGACCCCTTCACCCGCGAGCAGGCCATCCTGATGATGGCCGACACCGTGGAGGCCGCCGCACGCTCGCTGAAAGAGTACACGGAGGACAGCATTTCCAACCTTGTCAACAAACTAATCGACCAGCAAGTGGCCGACGGTTTCTTTAAATACAGCCCCATAACGTTCCACGACATCGCCGTGGCCAAGCAGGTGCTGACAGACCGCCTGAAGGCCATCTACCACACAAGGACGAGCTATCCTGAACTGAAAAAGGAAGCAAACACCCACCCCAACCCTCCCCAAGGGAGGAAGCTTGGTTAGCTTTGTCATACCGTTAAAGGAACACTTAAATCATGCGCCTTCAACTCTTAATTTACAAAAGGCCACTTTTCGCAATGTGAAAGGTGGCCTTTTGGCTTCCCGTTTGCCGCCTTTTGCAAGCCGAAAGACGGCCTTTTGCAAAGCCGCCGATAACTCACTGGCTAACAACATGTTACACAATGCGACAAAATCAAGCACCACTAACGTGCGAACACGCCGCAACACAGTATGCGCCATAATGAAAAAAAGAAGCCGAACAACCACGTTTTACGACCAAACAAACATGCCGAACGATACAACAAGCCATTTGAGCAATAGAAAAGACATGTCGAATTTCAATCGTTCCACACTTTTCATTAACTTTGTAAACGGTTAAACAATAATCACAAAAAAACAGAACGACATGAGAAAGACAAGACTCACATTCACCGCCGCCTGCAAGACGTTCTTCATCACACTTGCAGCGTGCGCCTTGCCGCTAAGTTTCTTGGCATGCAGCGACGACAGCGGGGACGACGGAGGCAACGGCCCCGGAACAGGAGAGGTAGACAATGAGGTGGGCGACTTCGACACACCGGCTTTCGCCGACTACGCTGCAAAGTATGAAATCACCGACGAGGGCAGCGACTACAAATCAATCGAACTGACAGAGAGTGGCTTCTATATCATCACAACAAAGAACGGACAGGCACAAACCACAAAAACCGGCACAGAAACAGCAACAAACAAATCCGCCACTCAACACCCGACAATGCTCACACCATATTGCAGCAGAGCGTCATCGGGCGAAATGAACCCAGGAGACGTAATCTACGGACACATCAGCGGCTCATACACCGTAACCGGCGAGAACACATTTCACCTTGAAAACATTGGTACGCTGAAAGTCATACATGAAGGCAACGCGATATATTCGCTCAATGTCGTGTCCGAAGACGGGCAAAGGTCAATCCTGCTAAAATCGTCACTGTACGAACCATTGTACCGCAACAGTGCCAAAACCCTGTCACTATGCCGCACTTGGGACATTGTAAAACTACGCTATTGGTACATCATTAACGGGAAAACCATTGCTAACATTGAAGGTAATACGTATGAAGAACTTGTATATAACATCGACCAATGGGCAAAAGAAAACGACCCCGACTATGACGGCGACGGCCCGATAGTAGATTTGACAGGCCGGTCTCCACGGCGAATAATGTTCTCAAAATTTGGCACTTACGCCGTATTTTATAAAGAAGGGACCATGGCCGTATCGACATGGGCATGGGCCGATATTGCAAGAGGGATACTTGTTTACTCATGGGACAACATCTATGACGGCGATACTGACGGCAATGTAGTAATCAGGTTCAGAGGAAACAACGCTTACATGATTGAAGCCTATGGCGAGAACGACGGTTTTACATCCTATGAAGAAGGCACAGAAATCACCTTGCAAGAGGTGAAATAAACCACAAGAAACAACAATAGAGTGAAAAATCCATGACGTATGCAACGTTTGCCCATGGATTTTTCACTCTTCATTTTTCACTTTCCGCTTTTTCACAAAGGGTCAACATCAAAATAAACCGTCACCGTTTTGTACCTGTTGTCCTGCAAAACGGCAGACTTTCCCTTGTTAAGGTAAAGGCGCACTTTGGCCAAATCGATGCCAAGTTCAAGCTTTACAACCATCTTTCGGATGTTCATCGCCTTTACGCGCGCCACCGACGGCTTGTCAGGGCCTAACACACGGGTGCCGAACCACTGGCGCAACAGCGTGCCGAGGGCATCCGCCGCCGCGCATACCACAGGCTCGTCCTTGTGGCGTAGATATACATTTATTATATGGTAGAACGGCGGATAACGGAACAGTTGCCGCTCTTCGAGCAGGTCGGAGTAAAAACCCTCCATGTCGTTGCGCACCACTTGGGCGATGACGGGCAGCTCCGGGCTTTTCGTCTGCAATATGACAAGACCCCGTTTGCCCTTCCTGCCGGCGCGTCCGGCCACCTGCGCCATCATGGTAAAGGCATGTTCATAAGCCCGGAAGTCAGGATAATTGAGCATGGAGTCGGCGTTCAGAATGCCAACGACCGATACCTTGTCGAAGTCCAAGCCCTTGCTTACCATCTGGGTGCCAATGAGTATGTCGGTGCGATGCGCCGAGAAGTCGCTTATCAGGCGCTCGTAAGCATTGCGAGTACGCGTCGTGTCAAGATCCATACGTGCCACACGGGCGTCAGGAAACAGCTCCATCACCTTGTCCTCAACCTTCTCCGTGCCGTAGCCACGGCCACGAAGGTCGCGGCTTCCGCAGCAAGGGCACACGTCGGGCACGGCATACGTGCGGCCGCAATAGTGGCAGGTGAGCTGCCCCAGAGCCTTATGGTAAGTAAGGGAGACGTCGCACGCCTCACACCTCGGCGTCCATCCGCATTCGCGGCACTCAATCATCGGGGCGAAACCGCGGCGGTTCTGGAACAGTATTACCTGTTCCTTGTTGTCCAGAGCACGGCGTATCGACGAGAGGAGGAGCGGCGAAAACGGGCCGTTCATCATCTTGCGGTGCTGCAAGTCCTTAGTGTCTACCACCGTGATTTCGGGCATCTGCATGTCGCCGAAACGCTTGTCAAGGCGCACATATCCGTATTTACCAGTCCGTGCGTTGTGCCATGTCTCGGCACACGGCGTGGCAGAACCGAGCAAAACCTTCGCTCCGGCCTTGGCGGCGAGCATAATCGCCGCCGAGCGTGCATGGTAACGGGGTGCCGGGTCTTGCTGCTTGAACGACGTTTCGTGCTCCTCGTCGATGATGACAAGCCCCAATTTGGTGAACGGAAGGAGAACGGCTGAACGAGCCCCGAGTATCACGTCGTAGGGATTTTGCGACATCTGCTTCTTCCATATCTCGACCCTTTCGGCGTCGGAATACTTCGAGTGGTATATTCCCAGACGGTCGCCGAATACGCGCTGGAGCCTCTGGCGTATCTGCACCGTAAGCGCGATTTCGGGCAAGAGGTAAAGAACCTGCTGCCTGCGCTCCAACGCCTGGCGGATAAGGTGTATGTATATTTCGGTCTTTCCGCTTGAAGTGACACCGTGAAGCAGCACCACGTTCTTTTTAAGGAACGAAAAGACTATCTGGTTATAGGCTTCCTGCTGCGCTGGGTTAAGCTGCTTTATGTTGTCAAGATGCGGCTCGCCGCCGTGGTTGAGGCGGCCTACCTCGCGCTCGTAAGGCACGAGCAGGCGGCGGTCTATGAGGTTTTTCAGCGTAGCCACCGTGCAGTGGGCTGTGTTGAGAAGCTCGTCGCGCGTCACTTCCACTATCTGTTGGCGTGTGGCCGTTCCCTCGATGGTGTCCCAGCGGCTCATGGCGAGGAAGCAGGCAAAGGCCTTTCGCTGCATCTCGGCACGCCCAAGCATGTCCAAAGCCACGTGCATGGCTCGCTCCGAGGCATATTCCTTGGCAAGGGCGAGGCACGTCTCGGTCTTCGGGCGGTAACTGTCAGCCGACTTGAGTCCGCCCGGCAGGGCCGCAGAGAGCACATCGCCGGGGGCGCATATGTAGTAATCGGAGAGCCAACGCCACAGTTCCAGTTGAAGGTCGGTGACTATCGGAGCGTCGTCAAGCACCAACTTTACCGGCTTGACGGCAAACCTGGGCTTGTCTGCGTGCACCTTCATGATGATGCCTACGTGCGTCTTATTGCGCCCGAAGGGCACAAGCACACGCCTGCCCCGCTCCGCCGACACTTCCATCTCAGGCGGAACGGAGTAAGTGAAGAGGCCGTCGAGCGGCACGGGAAGGAGAACGTCAACGTAATGACAGGACATTACAAATGCGCTTAAAGGTTCTCAAGCCACTTCTTTCCGCGCTTTGTGTAAGTCCAAAGGTAAATGCCTCCAACCACGATTATGCCAATAGAGTATATAATTACAAGTCCTTCCATAATCATTCCAATATCTTATTAGCCAGCATGGCAGACAACACGGTAAGAACCAATCCTGTAATAATGACCGACCAGTTGGCTTCGCCGCCGCCATCGGTTAACAACGGCGTTATGAAACCTATCACAAGACCGGCAAAGCTCAACTTTGACAGGTCGTAAAAGTATCCTGCCAACCTGTCGCGACGTTGGTTGTCACGCTCACGAGCATTGTCCGCCTTACGTTGTCTGTTGCTGAAATCGCTCATCATAATCAATGCCTTGAATACAGTCTACCTTATGCAAAGGTAGCAAAATCAAAGCTGAATATGAAGAAAACGGCGGAAAATGTCGCAACCTTTAATTATCTTTTACAATTGGCATCGTGCCATTCCACGGCGTAGCCCAATTATGAAGTGAAAGTCGGCGAAAGCCAATTGTGCATTATGAACGCATGAATTACTGCCCCACTCCGTTGAGCCTGCGGCGCAGTTCGTTCGGAGTGCAGCCGAGGTTTTTCTTGACATAGCGGCCGAAGAACGAGGTGTTGGGGAAGGCCAGCTCGTTGGATATCTCCTTGATGCTCTTGCGCGAGCTTTTCAGCAGCGTCTCGATGTCCTTCGACACGTATGCGTCGATTATCTTCGAGGCATTCTTTCCCCCTACTTTCTTGCACACAACGGAGAGGTATTTGGGCGTGATGTTAAGCCGGTCGGCGTAATACGCCACGCTGCGCGGCTTGGGACTGGCCGTCGAGAGCAGGTCGATGAAGTCGCCGAAGATGTTTTCAGCCGACGACAAGGGGCGCGGACTGAGCCGCGCGAAACGCTCGAACGTGCTGCGGAACTCGAACACGAAGGCCTGCATCAGCGCGTCTACGATATTGCTGCGGTAAGGATTCTGCTTGTCGGCCAGCTTCTGCTTCAGCAGGCCGTAATAAAGGTTGAACGTGCCGACGGCGGCTTCGCCGAGAGATATTCTTGGGTTTTGGTCGAAAAAGACTTTGAAATTCCAGCTCCTTACCGACACGGGGAGCATCCTGAAAGCATACTCCAGCGACATGAACAGGCCGCGGAACTTGAAATCATGACTGGCCTCCGCCTTGCCTATCACGGCCTCGGGCACGCCTATCACGATGTCGTTCCTGCGCGCCGTGAACATCCTGTGGTCGATGCTCAGAGTCAGTTCGCCTTCCACACAGAGTATCACGAAGATGCCGTCGAGCCGCACATACTCGGGGCGCTCCACATAAGTGAACTCGTCGAAGACGTATATCCGCCCGTCGTCAAAGAACGGACCGGACACGTCCAAATCGCCTGTTTTTATCCGTTTTACATCCATATTGATTGCTTTTCAGTTTCATATTGGCATACGGGCAACATCTCCCAGTTTGCCCGGTTGCCGCTTTTTGCTTGCAAAGAAACGATTTTTCCGCGAAACCGCGGTTATCTGAAACTCATCATGTGTTATCCGAATTTCCGCACGATAGTTAAAGATGCTTATCAGTGCGACGGCCATTCAACAGTGCGTGGGAAGCGTATCGTATGCCGCCTCACGGCCTGCCGCATAACCGCCTGACTTTCAACACGTTGCAAAAGGCCGTCTTTCAGTCTGCAAAAGACGCCCTTTTATCGACCAAAAGACGGTCTTTCGCAGACTGAAAGATGGCCTTTGGCAACGCAGACAGACACATACGTCATTGCCAAAGAACATAAACGGCACGAGAAACACGCAGTGTCCCGACGGTAAGAAGTAATGTCCTATAACTCCAAATATTCCAAAACAGGACATTTTCAAAGAACATAAAAAGAGAAAACGGCCATCATTTAATGTTATTTTTGCAGCACGACAACAACAAAACTGCAACGAAATGAAAAGCATTAATCCAATAGCGCTCGCGCTGGCAGCCGTGATGCTGTCAGCCTGCAACGCTGAAAACGACAAAAGCCAGGCTACCGACGAAGCCGTAAAAGTGGAAGTGACACAGGTTAAAACCGCCACGGCCGACCGCACAAGCCGCTACTCGGGCACCGTCGAGGAAGAGAGCGGCACGCTGTTGAGCTTCGCCGTGGGCGGAACGGTGAGCCGCGTGCTCGTAGACGAGGGTGACCGCGTAGGCAAGGGGCAGCTCATCGCCACGCTCGACGCCGAGCAGCTTACCCACAACCACGCCGCCGCGCAGGCCGCCATGAAGCAGGCCGAGGACGCATACAGGCGCATGGAAGAGCTGCACGACAAGGGCAGCCTGCCCGAAATAAAGTGGGTGGAGGCGCAGACGGCGCTTGAACGCGCCCACGCAGCCGAGCAGTCGGCACGCAAGCAGCTCGCCGACTGCCGCCTGTACGCCCCGTTCAGCGGCGTAATATCAAAGAAATTCGCAGAGAAGGGGCAGAACGTAGCCGCCGGAACGCAGGTGGTGAAGCTCGTGGCCGTAGGCCGCATGAAGGTGAAAATAGCCGTGCCCGAGAACGAGATGGCGCAAATCACAATCGGACAGAAGGCCGACGTAACCATTGAAGCCCTTGGTGGGGCATCCATGCAGGGCACGGTTACGGAGAAAGGCGTGGCCGCCGACCCGCTGTCGCGCTCTTATGAAGTGAAGATAAGCCTGCCCAAAGCCGACAGAAAGCTGCTGCCCGGCATGGTGGCCGACGTTGCCCTGCGCGGCGGAACCTCGCCTGCGGCGTGCATTCTGCCGGCGCACATCGTGCAGATTGACGAGACGAACAACGAGTTTGTATGGCTCGCCGTGAAAGGCAAGGCCGTAAAACGCATCATAACCGTGGGCGGCTTCACCGCCTACGGAGTGACCGTAACAAGCGGACTGGCCGACGGCGACATGGTGATAACAGCCGGGGCGCAGAAAGTCAGTGAAGGAATGAGAGTGAAACATACAAAATAACACCCAAACAACAGCACCAGACACCCACCCCAACCCTCCCAAAGGGAGGGAGCTTGGAATGCCTTTCTGGTAGTCTGCGGCGGCGCATTTGGCCTATCAGGCTCATCAGGCTTATTACAACCTGTCACACAGCCATCAATTAAAGCTAATCAAGCTCCCTCCCTTCGGGAGGGTTGGAGTGGGTGTCAGGTGTGGTGCGGTGGTTATTTAAAATAAGAATCAATTATGAAACAGCAAAAACGCAACTTCGTTGAATGGGCGATGCACTACCGCAAGATAGTCATCCTCGTCGTCTGCTGCCTCGTGGCGTTCGGCATATACAGCCTGCCCGACATGCGCAAGAACGAGTTTCCCGACTTCACCGTGCGCCAGGGCATCGTCGTGGCGGTGGCTCCCGGCGTGCCTGCGGACGAGATGGCAGAGCAGGTTACCAAACCTTTGGAGGACTATATCTTTACATATAAAGAGGTGAAGAAGGCCAAGACCATATCAAAGAGCCGCGACGGCATGGCCTACATACAGGTGGAACTCAATGACGACATCACCGACAAGGACGCCTTTTGGAGCAAGTTCAAGCACGGCGTGGCCGACTTCAAGGCGCAGCTGCCCGGCAACGTGCTCGCCATAAAGGTGAAGGACGACTTCGGCGACACCTCTGCCCTGCTCATAACGATGGAGAGCGACGACAAGACTTACCGCGAGCTGGCCGACTATATGGACGCACTGAAGGACAGCCTGCGCTGCATAGAGAGCGTAGGACGCATGACCGTGAGCGGCATGAGACAGGAGCAAATCTCCATATACGTTGACAACGAACGCCTCGCCCACTACGGCATGAGCGACCAGACACTGGCCATCACACTGGCGCAAAAGGGCTTCACCACGAGTGGAGGCCGCGTCAAGACCGCCGACTCGGTAGAACCCATATACGTGGAGAAGTCGCTCAACTCGGTGTACGACATCCGCGAGACAATAGTCTACACCTCGCCCGACGGCAACACTGTGCGTCTGAAAGACGTGGCCGACGTACGCCGCGAATACCCAAAGCCGTCAAGCTACATCGAGAACAACGGAAAGAAGTGCCTGCTGCTGAGCGTCGAGATGAAAAAAGACCGCAACATAGTCGACATGGGGCGAGAAATAAACAAAGTGATGGCAGGCTTCCAGAAGACGTTGCCTGCTGATGTAAGCATCTTCCGCATAACAGACCAGAGCAAGGTGGTGGGCGACAGCGTCTACAACTTCCTTAAGGAACTGCTCATCGCGGTATGCGCCGTCATCATTGTGGTGATGCTCCTGCTGCCCATGAAAGTGGCTTTGGTGGCCGCCTTCACCATTCCCATAACCATATTCACGTCGCTCGGCCTGTTCCATGCGTTCGGAATAGAGCTTAACACAGTAACACTGGCCGCGCTGATAGCGTCGCTCGGAATAATAGTCGACGACTCGATAATCATCATCGACAACTACATGGAGAAGCTCGGGGAAGGAGTGGCGCGCTGGAAGGCATCGATCAGCAGCACCACCCACTTCCTGCGCTCCATCTTCTCGGCCACGCTGGCAATAAGCATAACGTTCTTCCCCTTCCTGTTCACCACCCACGGAATGCTGCGCGACTTCCTTGTGAGCTTTCCATGGGCCATAACCATCATCCTCGGAGTGTCGCTCCTGGTGGCCACTTTGTTTGTTCCGTTCATACAGTTCTGGTTTATCCGCAAGCCGATAGGCAGCCAACCGAAGGACGGCGGACGGCGCAGGTTCTCACTTCTCAACACCTTGCAGCGCGCTTATGACAAGCTTCTGGACACCTGCTTCGCCCATCCGAAGGTCACGGTGGGCACCGGTGTGGCCTTCGTTGCCATCGGCGCGGTGCTGATAAGCAACCTTCCGCAGGAGATGATGCCAACGGCCGACCGCAACCAGTTCGCCGTTGAGATCTACATGCCTACCGGAACGTCGCTCCAGCGCACGTCCGCAGTAGCCGACAGTATGGCCTCCGTGTTGAGAAAAGACAAGAGAGTGGTGTCTGTAACGGAGTTCAAGGGATGCTCGTCGCCGCGCTTCCACACATCGTATGCACCCCAGACTGGCGGCGAAAACTTTGCGCAGTTCATCGTGAACACCACCGGCGTGAAGCAGACCGTCGAACTGCTCGACTATTATTCGCCGCGATACACCGACTATTTCCCCGGTGCCTACGTGCGCTTCAAGCAGCTAAGCTACAGCGAAGCGGTGAATCCAGTTGAGGTAAGGCTTAGCGGAGACAACCTGGACACGCTGAAGCGTGATGCCGGAAAGATGCTGGCCATGATGCGGAAGATGCCCGGACTCACTATTGTACGCACCGACATGAACGAGCCGTTGCCGTCGGCCACCGTCAGACTGAAGGCCGACGAGGCCGCACGGCTGGGCGTCAGCAACCTCACGGTGGAGTCAACACTGGCCATGAGATACGGAGAGGGTATGCAGGTAGCCACGGTGTGGGAGGACGGCGACGCCATACCGGTAACCCTGAAAAGCACTACGGCCGAACAGGCTACCAACGCCGACGTGGCCGACGAGAAGATTCCAACATCCGGAGGACTGGCAGAAGTGCCGCTAAGGCAGGTTGCCGACATCACGCCAAGCTGGAAAGACGGCTGCATAGTGCGGCGGAACGGGGTGTACACCGTGACCGTACAGGCCGACGTAAAGCGCGGCCTGAACATCACGGAGGCCAACAACAAGGTGGTAAAGGCGGTGAACGGCATCGCGCTGTCGCCCGGAACAAACGTAAGCTACGGTGGAGAAATAGAGAACAACGACAACTACATACCGCAAATCATCGCCGGACTGGCCGTGGCTATATTCATAATATTCTTCATCCTGCTGTTCCACCTCAAGAAAGTAAGCCTCGCCCTGCTCGTATTTTCGAGCATTGCGCTGTGCACGTTCGGCACGGCCACCAGCGTGCTCATACAGGGAATAGACTTCAGCGTGACGTGTTATCTCGGCGTAATCAGCCTGATGGGTATCATCGTGCGCAACGGAATAATCATGATTGACTATGCCGAAGAGCTGCGCTCGACGGAGAACATGCACGCCGAAGAGGCCATCTACCACTCGGCCAAGAGGCGAATGCGCCCCATATTCCTCACCTCCGCCGCAGCGTCAATGGGCGTAATCCCGATGATTTTGGGCGGAAGCGGACTGTGGATGCCCATGGGCACGGTGATATGTTACGGCACGCTGATAACCATGCTGCTGATACTGACCGTGCTGCCTGCCGCATACCTGCTGATGTTCCGCGGCACTACGGAAAAAAGACAACGACTGGAAGCCATTGAAAACGAATAACTTTTGCTTATGAAAACAATAATTTTATCAGTCGCGTTGTCGCTGCTCGCATTGCAGGCGCAGGCGCAACGCATAATAACCGCAGAACAGGCGGTGAGCGACGCGCTGCAGAACAACGTGCGCATGACGAACGCCGACAACGACCTTGAGGCGGCGCGGCAGGCCAAGAAGCAGGCGTTTACAAAATATTTCCCAACGGCAAGCGCGTCGGGAGTAGGCTTCATGGCCGACAAGGGACTGCTGGAGATGAGCCTCGGGCCAGGAACGGAGATGTCGATGCTGAAAAACGGGGTGATGGGAGGCGTGTCGGCGCAGATGCCTTTGTTCACGGGAGGGCGAATACTGAACGCCAACCGCCTGGCCGACGTGGGCGTGGAGACGAGCCGCCTGCAGCGGCGCATGTCGCACGACGAGGTGGTTCTCACCGCCGAAACTTACTTCTGGCAGGCCGTCATGCTGAAAGAGAAACTAAAGACAGTGGCCGCCGTTGAGCGGCAGCTGGACAAATTCGCCAAGGATGCCGACGCGGCGGTGGCCGCCGGAGTGACAGACAGGAACGACCTGCTGCAAGTAAACCTGCGGAAAAACGAGACACGGAGCAACCGCATAACGCTGGAAAACGCACTGCTGACGGCAAAACGGCTGCTGGCACAATACACCGGGCACGCCGGAGACAGCATAGACGTGAGCGCGGACATGAGCGGAGGGTTGCCGCCATCGCCCCTGCAACTCTACACCGACCCGTCGGCCGCGTTGCCGCAAACCGCCGAATACGCCATGATGAAGCAGAACGTGAAGGCAAACAGGCTGAAATACAAAATGGCCGTAGGGCAGAACCTGCCAACAGTGGCCATCGGCGGCGGATACATGTGGGACAACCTGATGGACAAAAGCCACCCTTTCTGGATAGGCTTCGCCACAGTGAGCATACCGCTAAGCGGCTGGTGGGGCGGCTCGCACGAAATGAAGAAACAGCGGCTGGCCATAAGGAACGCCGAGAACACGCTTCGCGACAACAGCCAGCTGATGATGATCAACATGGAGAACAAATGGAACGACATGAACGACGCTTACCGCAAAATAGGCATCGCCATGGAATCCATCGCCCAGGCTGAGGAGAACCTGCGCCTGCACGACGACTACTACCGCGCAGGAACGGCAACGATGAGCGACCTGCTTGAGGCCCAGACGCTCTACCAGAACAGCCGTTCGGCCTACGTCGAGGCCAATGCCGAGTACCAGATAAAGAAGCGCGAGTACCTGCAAGCCGTCGGGCAGTAATCCAACAAGCACCAACCTTGTAACTTTATAATAATAAGAAACACTCCGAAAGACGGCCGCCTTGTGACAAGACAGCCGTCTTTCATCATACAAACCCATTCCCGTTACGGCGTGATTATCTCCTTGATGCAGCGTGATCAGCATTCTATAGCGGCGTGTTTGTCATTCTGTAGCAGCGTGATCAGCAATCCGCCGCTATCGAGTATCTGGATTTTCAATCCGCTTGACGATGCGATGAATGGGGCAATCTTTACCCGGAATTTCATCGGTTCGTAACTTGTTGTAAATCAACACATTGCGGACTGCCTTGCAAAAGGCCGTGAATCGGCGTGCGAAAGACGGCAAATCGCATCCCAATTTGCCGTCTTTCAGCGTGCGGTTTGCCGTCTTTTAGCATACGAAAGGCCGTCAATGGAAATATGATAGGTAATCAACAACATCGGGAGCGGCACAATGGGACATCCCTACAAGGGCGGAGTTCGTTCCCATATACCAATTAGCGGTAAGATAACGTCGTGAGTTCGGCATAACAAGAATGTCACACTTGTCAGTTTTTTTGCAAGTCGGTGGCAAGTCGTCATTGCCTTAACGGCGACTTTCAGTTCCGCTGAAAAGCGGAATCCAGTCGAAAGGCAACGGCGGCTTGCCCCTATGGCTGCTTTCTGGATTCCGCTTTCAACCTCTAATGATTGCAGATCCGAGGGAACGAAGACTTTGGACATGGAGCGGCTGGCGGCTGACTGGATGACAAAAGGCGGCAGGCTGCATCGCAGCTTGCCGCCTTTGTTCAGGCCAGTGAATTCTTCACTCTTCACTTTTCACTCTTCACTCAAAGTGTTTTCACTCTTCACTTAAACTCGCTTTCACTTCGTAACGCAGATGGACACGCGGTTCATGTCGTTCTGGCTGAACGGCTGAACGGTGGAGCCTTTGTGCCCGGTGGTCACGCGAGAGGCGTCGATGCCGTACTCAGTGGTCAGCGCCTTCTTCACTGCGGCGGCGCGCTGCTCCGACAGGCGCTCGTTGATGGCCTTCGTGCCCGTGCCCGCGTCGGCGTAGCCCGTTATCTCCACCTTCGCGTCCTTGTTCTCCTTGAGGTAGTCGGCAAGCTCCTTCACCTTCGTCTTCTCGGCATCGGAGATTGCGCTCGAGTTTATCTTGAAGAACACGTCGCGGCGGATCGGCTTCACTTCGGGCTTCGGCTGCGGTGCCGGAGCCGGCTCCTCCTTCTTCACCTCGGGCTGCGGCTGCGGCTGCGGAGGCAGGACGGGAGCGGCGGCGCGCTTCACGTTCTTCGTCTTGCCGAGGTTGACCGTTATGCCGGCCATGACGTTGAAGTACCAGTCGGCGTTGCCCGCCTTCTTCGAGTTGTACTTGTCCGACAGCACGTTGGCAGAGCCTTCAAGGCCGAGGCTGACGTGGTCGCTCAGGCGGAAGTCGAGGCCGAGGCCGCCGCGGCCAACGGCGCGAACCTTCGTGCCCTCCCAGTTGTAGCGCAGGTTGTAGCCCTGCGCCGCCAGGTCGTTGGCCTCGTCGTTGCCGAAGCCTATGTTCGCGCCGGCTCCCAGGAACGCCGTGAGGTTGAACACGCGGTCGGGGTTGTAGCCGCACACGGCGTTCGACAGGTTGAACATCACGTCAATGGCAGGCGCAACGTAGTTGTACTTGTAGGTCTTGGTCGTCGGCACGCCGTTGACGCGGTAACCGCTCCAGCCGCCCTTGCTCTGCCACGCGCCTACGGAGAGGCGTGCCGACAGCCACGGATTGAACCGGTAGCCGGCCGCAACCTGGACAGTGGGCGACAGCAGGTCGCCGAACTTCGCCTCGCCCAGCGTGTACTGCACGCTGCCGTGCGCGCTTATGAACCAGTGAGGGTTGAACGTAACCGTGTCCTCTGCCTCCTGGGCCGAGGCCGAAAGGCCGCATGAACAAAGCAGCGCGGCCAGGATAATCTTAAACTTCTTCATAACTTTTGGGTTTTAAGTTAGTTTCTTATTCCACTTTGTCCACCATTATTCGTGTTGGAGTCAAACATTGTCAGAAACCATTGGCCTTTCACACGCATCGGCTTGATGAAGAACGACGTAGTGTTCGGACGTGTGTCACCCGGCTGTTTCTTGAAGAATTCAACCGTATACTTTACCTGACTGTCTGTCTCGGTATTGAAGATAATGCTCTCAATCTTGTAGTTCAGCACGGGAAACGTCCTGAACACCACCTTCTGACGCTCCACGAGAGAGTCTGGCAAAGGTACAACCTGCCTGTCGGCGTCTAGGAAATAAAGCATAGACACGGCCTTGTCGATGTCATTGGCCTTAAGCGACTCAAGGAAACTCTTTGTCAGCTCGAACACATGAGCGGTGTCCCTCTGTTCCAAAGTCATCATAGGCCGCCTTGAATGGTCCTCTGTCTTCTTCTCCTTTCCGGAGCACCCGACAAGGCATACGGCAAGAACCAAAGCGAGACAAGAGTAATGCAACAAACGCATAGTTAGCTAATTATAGAGTGATTGTAACGTTAAAAAGAGGTACGCCGTAACGACGTACCTCCTCTTTATTGATTAGCGATATTAGCGACGGGCAGCACGGTTAGCCTGTGTAGGCTCTACTGTGATGTCAACGTATGCCGTCGTAATCTCGCCCCAATCGTAAGTGATTGTGAGCGGAACGCGGATCTGGAACTTAGCGGTTACCGAACCGTTGTTACCGTAGTACAGGTAACCGAAGTCCTTGCCACCGTAATTAGATGTAGCTCCTGTCGGTTTGTACTCGAATGAAACTGCGTCCGTTACGTCGCTGAGCAGTGTCTGGCCGAGAGTTCCGCCGTTGAGGGTTGTTGTAATGCCGTCAACGTCAGCCGCAATTGCGGTTACACCGTAATAGTCAACCCATGTCGGGCTCTCCCACAAGTCACGCCAGTCGAGGAAGTCAACAAGCTCGTCCATATCCTTCTTGTTACCACCAGTAACAGCGTCGGTGAACGTTACGGCGTCAGCGCCGGTTACGTCGAGCGGACGGAGGAACTTGATATCGAACGTGTTGTTAGCTATCGGCAACTCCATGTCACAGCCGTTTATTGCATAAATACCAACTGTTGCGGTAACAGTCTTAGCGATATCTGTGTGTGAAACAGCGTTCAAGAGGCCTTCAGCGAAGCCCGGTGTATTATCTACTCCTTGCAACTTCTGGTACTGTACAACGCTATTGATACCTTGCTTTGACGTTACATCGTCGAATTCAACACCCAGCTTTGCAACAGCCTCACGTCTTCCATTGTAGTTAGCGTAAAGAGTCTGTCCGTCAGCTGATACAGTCATTGTGTACTTAGTACCTGACTGGCCGGTCTGTGTAGCGTAAGCGTCGCTGATGATGAACCTGAATGTATAGTCAAGACCTGTCTTGAACGCGTCGCTTCCGGTTACAGACAAAGTGATGTCATTGCCAACGAAGGTAGCGAGAATGTCCTGGCTGAACCGGTCTTCAGCGTTCGGCTGGCCTACAACCTCTACGTTGTTGTGTATCTCGGCATAGCCTGAGCCCATCTGTCCGTTGATTGCAGCCCAGTTCTCCTTAATCTTGTCTTCGTTGCTCAAAGAAGCAGTCGGAGTAGTGATTACGCCTGTGTGGAACCAAACATATACTTCAGGATTCAGCTTGTTGGTAGGAACAAACTTAACACCAGTCTCGAGATTAACGCCAGACTTATACTCGCCCTTGGCTGCATCCCATACTGCTGCATAGATTTCAGCTGCCGTGATATCCCATGAAAGGACGGTAGTCTCGTGATTCTGGTCATCAACCTTCTCGGTAATTGTTCCGTACTCGGTAGACTGAACGGGATTACCCTGAGCGTCGTGAGCATAAAGCTGACAATTAGTCTGTGAGCCTGAAATCTTCTCTACAGTATAGTTCTGCTCGAACTCTTCCTTAGACATGTTCAGCTTGCTGAGTACCTGTGCCTCAACCTGTGCCCAAGTCTGTGTGAAGTTGTAGTCAGTGCAGCTCAGGTCATAGCCGTCACCGTTGAAGTCGATATTGATTGCGTCGGCAGGTTCAGCCTCTTTCTCGGTAATGCGGAACTTGATGAAACCTACAGCTACGATGTTGTTGGTAGTCTTGGTTGTGTCAACAAGAGTTACGCGAACCATAGGACGGCGCTCAAGTGTGGACCTATCCTGGTTGCCGGGCTGCGGTTTGCCGTTAGCGTCAACGGTACATGCTATCACGCGGTTGTCCTTCAGATAGATGTGAGCACTCTCAGAGGTCTTGTTGTCACCGGCTGTATAGTGTGACTCGGCGAACTCCCACTTCATGCCGTACTTCGACACGTCATCCATTTCCTGCTCGCTTGCAGCATTGTTACGTACGAAGTGAGCCCTTACAATCTCCATAAGGTCTTCTCCGTCATCGTCGTTGTAGACGAGCTCGTGGGTATAGTTGTTACTGATAGCCTGAGCAGCTGTAGTATAAACGTGGAAGTTTTCGTTAGCTGTACAAGAAGAGTTGCCGTCAATTGTTGCGTCAGCGATTACGACGTCCTTAATTGTTGACTTAGCAACAGCTGCGTAGTCAGAAGTTACGGTAGTGTCGTTGCCTTCAGCATCATTGAAGTGAGCCTGAACAGCAAGTACGGTAACATGGTCAGCATCATCCTTGATTTTGCTTGCGTCAAGGTTAAGAGTTACGTTGAGCATGCCGTCTTTAGAGTTGAGCCAGCTCTTGTCTACAACAGTCGGGTTGCTCTCCGCAGCGCGTGTACCTCCAAGCTGAACATACTCCTTGTCACCAGAAACAACGCTCATTGACTTGATCTTGGAAACGTCGAAGTAAGACGGATTCATGTGATAGCGTGCAGTCACGTCAGGAGTAAGGCTTGCCGCAGCTGACGCACAGTCCCATGTCTCACCGGTTGACAACGGTTTCTCTGCCGGGCTGTCGTTATTCAGCAACACCGGAACATAGCTGATTGTTGTAGCCTCCATTGCTTCAATACCGCCATAATAGAAGTCAGGTGCAAAAACAAGGCTTGACAACATGCGCTCAATGTAAAGCGTCAAAATGTCGATTTGCGCACTGAGTCCGGGAACAACCTCGTTCAGTTTGTCAAGGGTCTCCTTTGCGTTTTCCATAGCTTCCTTGAGAGCAGCCTCATCGTCAACACCGAGACCTTCTTTTATAGCCGCCAAAGCGCCATTGGCATCGTCAAGCGCGTCAATAAGCCCCTGAACGTCTTTATAATTAGAGTTTTGGAGCTTTTCCAGCATGTTCATCAAAGCCTCAGTCTGGAGCTGAAGGTTTGTCTCAACAGCCCCAACCCTGTCTTTCAAATCACTCACATCGCCTGTGATTGAGGCCAAGACAGCCAGACCTTGTTCAATGTCCCCATCGCCGAGAGCCGTCAAAGCATCGTCAACAGCTTTCATCTGAGCTTCGAGAGCAGACACACGCGCGTCAAGCTGCTGGTTAAGCTCGTCCACATAATCCTGGTCTGCCTTACCTTCGACAGCCTCTTGAATCTGTGCCGCAAAAGAACCTTGGGCATCAGACAACTGTTGCTCCAAGTCCGTCTTTGCACTTTCAAGCTCGTTTCTCAGACTAGTGACATCATCACGCACGCTGTTGATGTCATCATCATAGTCCTTACAAGAAACAAGCATGCCTACCGATGCCACAGAAAGTGTCATCAGAAGCAATGCACTAAAAAACTTTCTTTTCATTTGACTAATTGAATTTAAATTAAACGTATGCATAAAAATTCTTGTTTCACACACGGAATTACGCACCTCTTAGCAAGAGGTAGGGGATTTTCGCGCCCGAAACCCCTTTGAAACAGGCCTTTTCAAAAAATCAAGCGGCAAACGTTTTATTTTTTATATTTTTCAAAAAAACTTGCGCTTTTACTTGCACAATTGGGTTTTTATCTCTATTTTTGCAGCGAGAAAGTACCTACCTCTTGCTAAGAGGTAGGTGTTTTTTTGTTTGGACGGTTGCCAAACAGAGGGCGCAAGGGCATGATTACACCTTATTTATATTATAATAGGCAGAATGGGAGGATGGGGCCAATGGGCCTGATAAGCCGGATAGGAAGGACTGGCGACCACTGGGAAGAGGACTGGCGACAACTGGGAAGAGGACTGGTGGCCGCTTGGAATAGGACTGGTGACTGCCTGGAATAAGACTGGCGACCGCTTGGAAGAGGATGGGAGCTATCACGGAAGAGGCCGGCTTCAAGCCGGCGGTTTTGCAAAAGGCGGCAAATCGGGTTCATCCGCAGTTTAGAT
>CALUGP010000024.1 GCA_944320195.1 uncultured Prevotella sp.
GCGAAAGTTAAGGTCTAAGAAAAACGGGAAATTTTAAAAGGGTAAAATAAAATTGACCCCCAACACCAGGACTTTAATGGGGCAATCATATTGTAGCCAAAGGTGGGCAAATCCTGCTTGGCCAAAAGGGTCAAAGTCGCGTGGCTTTTACAAATGACACAATGACAGCAAAAAAACCAAAAGGCTGACACTTTGCTTCGCGACCGCAACAGCCGCGAGGCATCGCCGCGAAGCACAATAAATCGGCGTACCGGCCGTTATACGAAGAAAACGCAAGGATGAAAACAATCTTTACAACACTGATGCTGGCGGCCGGATGCACCACCGCCTGCGCACAGGCCAACGAGACTTACAGCCCGGGCATAGCCTCGCTGCAGGTGGTGGCCGGCGGACGGTGGATGTCGCTGCCAGTGATAAGGCTGGGCGGCGACGGCCCGGAGGACAGGGTGAACATAAGCTTTGACGAACTTACGCACGCCTACCGCCGCTACACTTACAGCATAGAGCACTGCGAGGCCGACTGGACCGCGTCTGAGCAGATATTCACTAGCGACTACATCGAGGGCTTCGGCCAGGGCAACACCATAGGCCAAGGCGAAGAGTCGGTGAACACCGACACGCTCTACACACACTACCGCATGACAATACCCAACGCGGAGTGCTCGCTGAAGATGAGCGGCAACTACCGCGTGACGGTGTATGACGAGGACGACGGCCACCGGCCGGTACTCACGGCCTGCTTCATGGTGACAGAGGCGGCGGCGAGCGTGGGCCTGAACGTTACGGCGAACACCGACATAGACACCAACAAGAGCCACCAACAGGTGGAGATGAGCGTGAACTATGGCGCGCTAAGCGTGACCAACCCCACGGAACAGATAAAGACGGTGGTGATGCAGAACCGCCGGTGGGACAACGCCCGGGTGAACGTCCGCCCACAGTATGTCACGGCCGACGGGCTGCGCTGGGAGCACTGCCGCGACCTGATATTCGAGGCGGGCAACGAGTACCGCAAGTATGAGATACTCGACGTGGCCTACCCCACAATGGGCGTTGACCGCATGGTGTGGGACGGAGCCGACTATCACGCCTGGCTATACCCGTCGGAACCACGCCCGACCTACGTGTACGACGAGGATGCCAACGGCGCCTTCTACATTCGCAACGGCGACAATGTGGAGAACGACATTGCGTCAGAATACATCTACGTACACTTCACGCTGCCGGCCTCTGAGAGGTTTGACGGCGAAGTGTATGTTGACGGGGCGTGGACGGGCGGCCGTTTCCTGCCAGAATGCCGCATGAGATATGACGAGGCGCGCGGGCTGTACACGGCCACGGTGATGCAGAAACAGGGCTATTACTCATACCAGTACGTCTTAGTGGACACTGACGGGGCAAGCCGCACGGTGCCCACGGAGGGCAGCTATTACCAGACGGAGAACAAATATCAGGCTCTGGTGTACTACCGCGAGCGCGGCGGACGCACCGACAGGCTTGTAGGATACGCCGAAACGGAGTATGAATGATCAAAGGGTGAAAAAGTGAAAGGGTGAAAGGGCAAATGAATAAACACGAAAGCGGATGTGCTTCAGGCACATCCGCTTTCGTGTTATTTCGTCTCAATCTCTTCCTTCATGTCGATAAACCGCTTTCCGCTGTCATAAAATTCATATTGCAAGAGAGCCATCTTCTGTGAAGGAACCACGTGGACACCCCGTCCGTATTTCATCTGCCACCTGCGCTTCAGGCTGATGAAGCCCTGGTTTATGTAAGCGGCAACGTATGGATGCACGTGCAGATAGAATTTCCTGACGCCAATCTTGTTGACAAGTCGGTCAATTTTCCTCTCCAATTGGTCTACGAAAAGTATGCTTGACTTGATCTTACCCGTGCCAAAGCATGTTGGACATGTTTCTTCTACGTTTACATCTATCGCCGGACGAACCCTCTGCCTTGTGATTTGCATCAGTCCGAACTTGCTCAGCGGCAGTATGTTATGGCGTGCGCGGTCTTTCTGCATGTTCTTGCACATTCGCTCATAGAGCATCTGCCTGTCTTCGGCGAGGTTCATGTCGATGAAGTCAACGACAATGATTCCTCCCATGTCCCTAAGTCGCAACTGCCTTGCCAGTTCGTCCGCGGCACCGAGATTCACGTCAAGCGCGTTGGCTTCCTGCCCGTTGACAGAGCGTGTGCGGTTGCCGCTGTTCACGTCGACGACGTGGAGCGCCTCGGTATGTTCTATTATCAGGTATGCGCCGTGTTTGTAGTTTACTATTTTACCGAAGCTCGACTTTATCTGCTTAGTGATGTTGAAGTTGTCAAAGATGGGCACGTTGCCTGAGTACATCTTCACTATGCCGGCCTTTTCAGGGGCTATCAGTGTGACATAGTGCTTCACCTCCTTGTACACCTCTTCGTCGTTGACGTAGATGTTTTCGTATGAAGGGTTGAAAAGGTCGCGCAACAATGCCACCACCCTGCTCGTCTCCTCATACACAAGCTGAGGCCTCTTTTCCGTTTTCTGCACTTTGACGACGGCATCCTCCCAACGCTTCAGAAGGATTTTCAGTTCAGTGTCGAGTTCGGCAACACGTTTGCCTTCGGCCACGGTGCGCACAATTATTCCAAAGTTTTTAGGCCTTATGCTGTTTATCAGCTGCTTCAACCTTGCACGCTCCTCGCCGCTTTTGATTTTAGAAGAAACCGAAACTTTATCGTTGAAAGGTATCAGCACCAAGTATCTTCCGGCGAAGCTCAGTTCGCCCGTCAGCCTCGGTCCTTTTGTCGAGATCGGCTCTTTGACAATCTGCACTATCACTTCCTGCCCCACTTGCAGCGTTGTCTGTATACTGCCGTCTTTCTTCAGGTCAGGCAGGCGTGTCGCCTTTGAGAACGGATAAAGTTTCTTCTTGTCGCTTTGTACTTGTTTCAAGTACTTTTCGTAAGAGTTGAATTGACTTCCTAAGTCAAGGTAATGCAGAAAGGCGTCGCGTTCGAATCCCACATCCACAAAGCAGGCGTTAAGCCCTGGCATAAGTTTCTTGACTTTTGCCATGTAGATGTTGCCAACCGAGAAAGAAGCCGAGCGTTGCTCGGTTTGATACTCTACCAGATTCTTGTCTTCCAGCAGGGCAATCGATATCTCTTTCTGTTGGACGTCAATTACTAATTCGCTGGTCATTTCCTATTGAAGAACTTAGTTTGTCAATAAAAAACGGGCATGCCGACAGTCCTTTTCAAAGGCATGTCGGCATGCCCTTGTGTCTGAGCAGACAGACATTCGGGCATATTTGCCTTACTTGCTCTTGTGTCTGTTCTTTCTCAATCTTTTCTTGCGCTTGTGCGTTGCCATCTTGTGGCCCTTCTTTTTCTTACCGTTTGGCATAATTATAAGTTTTAAAAAGTTATTTGATTATTGATTGTGTCCTCTCAGTGTCATTCGCCTTTCATCTTGGCCACGAAGCTTTTTGCCGGCTTGAAGCAAGGAAAGTCGTGTGCGGCAATCACCAAGGTAGTGTTCTTGGATATGTTGCGGGCTGTCTTCTCGGCCCTGTGCTTCACCACAAAGCTGCCGAAACCACGCAGGTACACGTTCTCTTTCTTCTCGAGCAGGCTGTTCTTTATTGCCTCCATGAACGCCTCGACGGTTATGGAAACGTCTTTTTTCGTGATGCCGGTCGATGTCACAATTTCCTCGATTATATCTGCTTTAGTCATGTCGTTTAACGTATATTTCAGATGTATGTTCGTTGTGAACTCTTTTTTGAGCGTGCAAATATACTGCTTTTTGTTGTTAAACGGAAATTTATTTTGCTTTTTTTGCTAATTTGGCGACTTAAAAGTGCTATAAATCAGCTATTTGCGCAGGATGCGGCAAACGTCCGGCATGATGCGTTCCTTATTTATTTACGAGGCGGACAAGATGCCGGCTGCCAGGCAAACACCGCCGCACGAACGTACACAATGTAAGCGTGAAGCGGTGTTTTCATATCATTTGTCCATTCCGGATTTATCAGTCTGTTTTGCAAAAACAGACCAGACGCAGGGTCGCCGGCACTGTTCTTGACGGCGTTTTGCCACCATTTACGGAACAAAAGACCGTCGCTTACGGAGTGAAAGGCCATCTTTAAGGCCACATCCGGCCGTCTTCAAGATGCGAGAATGCCGTCTTTTCGAGCCTCAGGAACGGCATTTCCGCCTCAAAAATGCCGCCTTCTCACTAACTTACGGCCTGCTTTTGTTGCACACTTCCATCGCCGGCCGGGCCAACGCATTGGCTTACAAACGGTTGCGCCTGCACACGCGAGACCGGCGTATTTCCGTCAGTCTGCCTTTCGTTTCGGAGAAACGCCGCCGTGGAACGCCATTCAAAATCAAGATGTAAGCCGCCGGCATGTTTCTGTTGCGTTATGTCACACGCCCACATCCGCACTTGTTTGTATTTCTTAAAATAAATTCGTAACTTTGCACGCGTAATATTCAGGATTTTATTTTTTCATTCTTAAACAGCAAAGACATTATGTTGACAGAGAAACGGAGCAGCATGCTCCATGGGGTTTTGCTAATAACGCTATTCTCATGCGCCGCATTCTACATCGGCGACATGGGTTTTGTAAAGAGCCTTTCGCTCAGCCCGATGATTGTAGGCATCATCCTGGGAATGCTTTACGCCAACAGCCTACGCAACAACTTGCCTGACACATGGGTGCCGGGCATACAGTTCTGCTCGAAGCGAGTGCTGCGCATAGGCATCATATTTTACGGCTTCCGCCTTACATTCCAGAACGTACTTGACGTAGGCCTGCCGGCCATCGTAATCGACGCCATCATCGTAACGGTGACGATATGCGGCGGAATACTCTTGGGCCGGCTGCTCAAGATGGACCGCGGGATAACCCTGCTCACATCCGTAGGCAGCGCCATCTGCGGCGCGGCGGCGGTGCTCGGCACAGAGTCGGCCATAAAGGTAAAACCATACAAGACGGCCGTAGCCGTTTCAACGGTGGTCATCTTCGGCACACTGGCAATGTTCCTTTACCCGATACTGTATCAGGCAGGCGTATTCGACCTTGACCCCAAGGCCATGGGAGTGTTCGCCGGCTCGACAATACACGAAGTGGCCCACGTGGTGGGAGCAGGCAACGCCATGGGGAAAGAGGTGTCTGACCCGGCCATCATCGTAAAGATGATACGTGTGATGATGCTTGTGCCCGTACTGCTCGTAATAAGCTACAGCGTGATGCGAGCCGCCCTGCGCAACGGCGACACCGAAGGACGCGGCCGCATATCGCTGCCATGGTTCGCCATACTGTTTCTCGTGGTGATTGGCTTCAACTCGCTTGACCTGCTGCCCGCCACGCTGGTGGACTTCATCAACACCTTCGACACATTCCTGCTGACCATGGCCATGACCGCCCTGGGCGCCGAGACAAGCATAGACAAGTTCAAGAAGGCAGGCTTCAAGCCGTTCCTGCTGGCCTTCATCCTCTTCGCCTGGCTCATAGGCGGCGGCTACATCATGGCCAAGTACCTTGTGCCGCTGATAGGCTGATATGAAAGGAGTCAACGGCAGAGCCGTTATAATAAAGTTAAAAAATGCTTGTTTTGCGGCAAATGTTTTCCACAGTTCGTAAAAAAACAGTAATTTAGCACGCTGTAAATGACGCATGAACGTCTTAGAACGAAAGGAAACTGCCTTTAACGGCGTTTCGGATAAAATTAACACAACCAAAAGATAAATGGACAACAACAGTACGTTTGACCAAGACAGGATAATCAAAATCAACATCGAGGAGGAGATGAAGTCCTCCTACATAGACTACTCGATGTCTGTGATTGTGGCCCGTGCGCTGCCCGACGTGCGCGACGGCTTCAAGCCCGTGCACCGCCGTATCCTCTACGGAATGATGGGCATAGGCAACACGAGCGACAAACCTTATAAGAAATGCGCACGCGTGGTAGGCGAAGTGCTCGGCAAGTACCACCCGCACGGCGACAGCTCGGTTTACGGCGCACTGGTACGCATGGCGCAAGACTGGAACATGCGCTACACACTCGTAGACGGACAAGGCAACTTCGGCAGCGTGGACGGCGACTCGCCGGCGGCAATGCGATATACGGAGTGCCGCCTCTCGAAGATGGGCGAGCACATCATGGACGACCTGGACAAGGAGACAGTCGACATGACGAACAACTTTGACGACTCCCTGCAGGAGCCTACCGTAATGCCGACAAAGATACCCAACCTGCTGGTAAACGGCGGCAACGGAATAGCCGTGGGCATGGCCACCAACATCCCGACACACAATCTGGGTGAAGTGATTGACGGATGCTGCGCTTATATCGACAATCCCGACATCGACGTGGACGGGCTGATGCAATACATCAAGGCTCCAGACTTCCCTACCGGCGCATACATATACGGGATACAGGGCGTGCGTGACGCTTACGCCACAGGCCGCGGCCGCATTGTGATGCGTGCCAAGGCCGAAATTGAAAGCTCGGAGGCCCATGACAAGATCGTCGTCACGGAGATACCTTACGGCGTAAACAAGGCGCAACTGATAGAATACATAGCCGACCTGGTGAAGGAAGGGAAACTTGACGGCATCAGCAACGCCAACGACGAGAGCGACCGCCACGGCATGCGCATTGTTATTGACGTGAAGAAAGACGCCAATGCCAATGTGATTTTGAACAAGCTGTTCAAGATGACGGCACTTCAAAGCTCGTTCTCTGTGAACTGCATAGCACTGGTCAAAGGACGTCCAAGACTCCTCACGCTGAAAGACTGCGTGCGCTATTTCGTCGACCACAGGCACGACGTGACGATTCGCCGCACAAACTTCGAACTGCGCAAGGCAAAGGAGAGGGAGCACATATTGCAGGCTCTCATCACCGCATGCGACAACATTGACGAAGTTGTGCACATCATACGTGGATCCAAGACCCCATCAGACGCACAACGCAACCTGGAACAGCGTTTCGGATTTGACGAAATCCAGTCGAAAGCAATCGTAGACATGCGCCTGAGCCAGCTGACAGGCCTGCGCATGGACCAGTTGCACGCGGAATATGAAGAGATAGAACGCCGCATTGCATATCTGCAACAGATACTTGAAGACCCTGAGTTGTGCAAGAAAGTCATGAAAGACGAATTGCAGGAAGTGAAGGCAAAGTACGGCGACGAGCGACGCACGGAAATAAAATATTCAAGCGAAGAATTCAATCCGGAGGACTTCTATCCAAACGACCCCGTCGTGATAACAATCAGCCACCTCGGCTACATCAAGCGAACCCCACTGTCCGAGTTCCGCGAGCAAGCCCGCGGCGGTGTAGGCAGCAAGGGAGCCCACAGCCGCGACAATGACTTTACGGAGTATATCTACCCGGCCACGATGCACAACACAATGATGTTCTTCACCAACAAGGGACGTTGCTACTGGCTGAAGTGCTATGAAATACCTGAAGGGGCGAAAAACTCAAAGGGACGTGCCATACAGAATCTGCTCAACATTGAGAACGATGACAGCATAAAGGCATTCTTGCGCCTGCGCGGAAGCCTGGATGATGAAGAATTCATCAACAGCCATTACGTCGTATTCGCCACGAAGAAAGGACTGATAAAGAAAACCAGCCTCGAGGCATACAGCCGCCCAAGAGCCAACGGAGTGATTGCCATCAATGTGCTCGAAGGCGACGAAGTGGTTGGAGTGCGCCTGACCAACGGGCACAACGAGCTGCTTCTTGCCGACAGAAACGGCCGCGCCGTAAGATTCAACGAAAACACTGTACGCGCAATGGGACGTGTGTCCACGGGTGTTCGCGGAATGAAACTGGACGATGGCGACGACGAGGTAGTAGGCATGGTTGTGGTCAACAAGCCTGACGTCGAAACCATAATGGTGGTCAGCGAAAACGGATACGGCAAACGCAGCCAAGTTGAAGACTACCGCGTTACCAACCGTGGCGGCAAGGGCGTGAAAACACTCAGCATCACGGAGAAAACCGGAAGGCTCGTCGCAATCAAGGTCGTAACCGACGACAACGACCTAATGATAATAAACAAAAGCGGAATACTTATACGCCTGAAAGTGTCCGACTGCCGTATCATGGGCAGGGCTACACAAGGCGTAAGACTCATCAACCTGACAAAGAAAAACGACGTGATATCAAGCGTCTGTAAGGTGATGAGTTCAGACCTCGAAGCCCTTGCCGAAGCAGAAAGCCGGAAGGAATGGACGGCAACAAGCGAGGCCATAAGGAATGACGCGCTCGCCACCCTCGCCGAAGAGAATACGGACACCGACAACGAAGGCGACGAACCTGAGAATGAGAACGAAAACATTTAAGTCTAATTTAATACAATTGATTATGAAAAAGCTAACAATGTTGGCGCTTGCTGCCGTGTTCAGCGCGTCTGCTTTTGCACAGGACGTGTTTAAGCAAATTTCAAAAATCAAGGACTACAAGGAGGCATACAACCTCATACAGTCCAACCTTGGAAGCATGTCGGCCGAAGAGAAGGCAAAGTGCTATAACAAACTGGTAGACATCTCGTATGAGAAAGTCATAAAGGAGCAAGGCACTGAAACCGAGAACCAAATGGCAAAACAATTCGGAAAGGAAACAGTACCTTATGATACCGTAGGACTTTACGATGCTGTGCTTAAGGCTATCGAGGACGGTGTTACTTGCGACGAATTTGACAACCAACCCAATGAGAAGGGCAAGGTCAAGCCAAAGTTCCATAAGTCAAACAGCGACCGCCTCTACGGCATACGCGGCCAGCTCATCAATGCTGGCATTTATTACCAGAACAAAGACGAAGCACTGTCTTACAAATATCTGGCAACTTATGTAGAAAGTGCAGACTACCCTCTGTTTAAGGAACAAGACAAGAGCAAGGATCTGAATTTGACCACAATGGCATATTATGCCGCACGTGCAGCATACTTTGCCAAGGACTATGCAAGAGGAGAAAAGTTCGCAGACATCGCCCTCAACGATACGGCTGTAGGCAAAGATGCCCTGCAAGTAAAACTTGCCATAATGCAAAGCCAGCTGAAATCCCACGAGGACACTCTCACCTACATAACCAAACTGAAAGACATTTATGCAAAGGATGAGAGCAACGACATGATTTTCAGCACAATATGCTCAATGTACATCTCAATCAACGACAAAGCAAATCTGTCTGAGCTCATCAAGACCAAACTTGCAAAAGATCCCAATAACTTCACCGCCCTTGCAATGAACGGCCAGTCTTACATGAACGAGCACAAATGGGACGAGGCAATAGCAGAATTAACCAAGGCATCAGCCGTGCAGCCGGAAAATGTCGCCATAGTAGCCTCAATAGGCAATTGCTATCTGTTCAAAGCACAAGAGGCCATAGCCAGTGCGACACAAAGCGGCAAGACCATGTCCCAAGAAGAAAAGAACCAGTTGTACGCTCCCGCTTTGGAATATCTTGAGAAAGCAAAGAGTATTGACAAGGACATGCAGTTCAAGAGCGTTTGGGGATACTCGCTTTACAACTGCTGCTACAACTTGTACGGAGCAGAAGATCCGAAAACAAAAGAAGCAGAAGCTTACACCAAATAACACGTCTTTCAAGAAAAAACTACCATAAAGCCAAGGAGTTGCCGGAAAACTTTAAACAGCTTCAGGCAACTCCTTGGTGTATAAATGTTTAATTGTTTTCAGCCAAATTCATATACAATGTTTACGATTCGCCTGTTGCCATTATTAGTTGCATTAGTGTGTTTTTCATCCGTCTTTGCACAAAAGAAGGAAATCAGTCAAGCCCGTTCTTACATAAAGAGCAAAAGCAATTTAGACCAGGCAGAATCCATGATGCGCAATCTTTTAAAGGACTCGTCAAATATTGACAACGAAAAGATATATGTCACCTTGGCTGACGCTATAAAGGCGCAATATGAGGCTGAAAATGAGAAGTTATACCTTAAAGAACAAGCAGATACGGCAAAGTTCTTCAATACAACGCTTAAAATGTTCTTGGCTTATGAATGCCTGGACAGCGTGGACATGAAGCCGGACAAGAAAGGTCGTGTCAAACTTAAATTCAGAAAGAAAAATGCAGAATACCTTAACAGGTATAGAATCAACTTGTATAACGGCGGCTTATTTTTTATAAGGAAACAGAATTACGACGTTGCCTACGGAATGCTTGAAGCATACATCAATTGCAGACACCAGCCTTTGTTTTCAGAATATACAGAACATAATGTTGATTCCTTATATTCATTGCCCGCTTTCTGGACTGTATTTTGTGGATTTAAAACAAGCAGGCCAGACAGTATTTTAGAATATTCAGACTTGGCATTACTTAATAAAAAATACAAAAGACGCACTTTAATGTATCTTTCTGAAGCATATTTGATGAAGAAAGATACAACAAATTACGTAGACATATTACGCAAAGGATTTGGAGAGAACAAGACATCAAGGTTTTTCTTCACCAGGCTGATGGACTATTATAATGGAACAAACAAACTGGATTCCGCAATGGAAGTCGTCGACTCCGCGTTGAAATGCGACAGCGACAATGGACTCTTTTTGTTCGCCAAAAGCAACTTGCTGCTAAATATGGGACGGTATGCCGAATGCATAGCGATAAGCGATTCCCTATTAACGCGGAACGACACCATACCGGACATATATCTCAACGCAGGCGTGTCTTACATAAACATGGCACTTGCGCTTGAATCGGATGTAAAGGCTAAACGTAACAACAAAAAACAAATATTGGAATACTACAAGAAAGCTTTGCCTTACATGGAAAAATACAGGGCTTTAGCTCCGGACGAGAAAGACAATTGGGCACAATCGCTTTACAACATATATTTAAAACTGAATATGGGACGCAAGTTTGAAGAAGTAAGCGAAATACTTAGAAAAATGCGTAAATAAGCGATTGTTGTCTTTTATAAATAATGTTATTTTTTTTGACGGTACTTATTTTTACCTTATCTTTGCATAAGATAAACACAATGAGCGGAAACAGGAATATTATCATCCATTTCCGTGGTGTTAAGTCGTATATGCATTATACAAGCAGCTCCTTGATGTTAAAGTTATAAGGGACAATGCGTGTTGCGTGCAGTCAAATGTATTGATTATGAATCTTAAAGTCCGCTTGGCGCTCATGAACTTTCTTGAATTTGCAGTTTGGGGCGCTTATTTAACATCAATGGGCCGTTATCTCGGCAACATAGGGATGAGCACTGACATCGGTTGGTTTTATTCGATGCAAGGAATTGTCTCCATATTCATGCCTGCTTTGCTGGGCATCATTGCGGACAGATGGATTCCGGCTCAACGGCTGTTAGGCTTTTGCCATCTTACAGCCGGCATTTTCATGATGCTGGCGGCGATATACGGAATGGCCGAAAACGGGGACTCCAAGTTCCCGGTGCTGTTTACCCTGTACTCTCTTTCTGTCGCGTTTTATATGCCAACGCTAGCTTTGAGCAATTCGGTTGCATATAATGCGCTGACCAAGGCCGGAATGGACACCGTGAAAGATTTTCCACCGATAAGAGTATTCGGCACTGTTGGATTTATCATTACCATGTGGTTTGTAGACATCATGGGGTTCCAGGCCAATCAAAACCAGTTTATAGTCTCAGCTGCGCTCAGTGTTGTATTATTCATGTATACATTTTCGCTGCCGGCATGTCCCATTACCAAAGGAGATGAGAAAAAAAGTGTTGCGGAAGCATTGGGGCTGAAGGCTTTTGCACTATTCAAGCGCAGAAACATGGCAATATTCTTCATATTCTCCATGCTGTTAGGTGTAAGTTTACAGATAACAAACGGTTTTGCAAATCCTTATATCAGCAGTTTTGCTGCCATGCCTGAATACGCAGAAACATTTGGAGTACAGCATGCCAATATTCTGATATCGTTATCACAAATAAGCGAGACATGTTGTATTTTATTGATACCTTTTTTCATGAAAAGGTATGGAATAAAAAATGTTATGCTCATTGCCATGTTTGCATGGATGCTTCGTTTTGGATTTTTCGGTTTAGGCAATCCCGGCAATGGAGTGTGGCTTTTTGTGCTGTCCATGCTTGTTTACGGCGTGGCTTTTGATTTCTTCAACGTGAGTGGCTCTTTATATGTAGATAAGAATACTGACCCATCGGTACGTTCCAGTGCACAAGGATTGTTTTTTCTTATGACCAATGGCATTGGTGCAACCATTGGCACATTGAGCGCACAAGCAGTAATAAACGCTTATACAACGGGAATACAAATAGGAGAAGACTTTTACACAATTGGAGATTGGCAAACATGCTGGTTTATTTTTGCCGGTTATGCCTTGTTTATTGGCGTAGTGTTTGCCATTGTGTTCAGGCCGAAAAAAGAACATGTAAAGTTTTGATTTGCAACAATTGAACATGCAAAAAGAACGATTGATATTTAAAGGCGTGTCAGAGATTGTCGGGACAGAAGATCTCGGACTGCTAATCCTTACCGACGAGGCAAAGGAGAGGCAGATCACAATTGTCTGTGACAAGACGATGGCTGTACAACTTGAACTTAGGTTTAAAAAGATACCCATAACAAAGATCATGCTTCCCGAGGTTCTCTGTAGATTGCTGAAAGAAAACGTTTGTTTTGACTTTGAACTGTTGATAGACAATATAATTGACGGCCAATACAGAACAATCCTCTACAATAAGGAGAGCATGAGTCCAATTCTTATTCGGGCATCAGACGCCGTATTGTTGTCAATCGTCGCTGATATTCCGCTTTTCATTGAATCAGGACTGATGAAACGGCAATCCGTTTTATACAAAGAAAATTCAAGAGGTGTATCTTTGCCTGTAAACACGATAAGTGACGAAATGCTGCAATCGGCTTTAGACAAGGCCATTGCAGATGAAAACTACGAACTTGCGTCACACCTTCGTGACGAGAAAAAACGCAGGAACAAGAAGAGTGAAAAAACCGACAATTAATATGTAAGATTTACTATGAAAGAAATAAGATTTTTTTATGTCCCTTCTGCTGCGACACTCACAGAAATGCCAATGGACGAGGCTTTACACGCCTTGCGGGTGTTGCGTCTTAAGAGTGGCGACGAGATGTTTCTAATGGACGGTGAAGGCAATTTCTATCGTGCTGAAGTTACTATCGCTGCGACAAAGCGTTGCATGTACGAAATAAAAGAAGTGCTACCACAAGAAAAAGGATGGAATGGAAATATCCATATAGCCATTGCCCCAACAAAAATGATGGACAGAGTGGAATGGTTTTGTGAAAAGGCAACAGAAATAGGCATCGACGAAATCACTTTTCTAAACTGCAAACAATCCGAGCGCAAGGTTATGCGAACCGTACGGTTGGACAAAATCGTTGTTGCAGCAGTCAAGCAGAGCCGCAAGCCATGGAAACCAAAACTGAACGCAATGATGTCGTTCAAGGATTTTGTAACTGCTCCACGTGAAGGACAAAAATACATAGCCCATTGTCATGAAGAAATAGAACGCGAAGACTTGTTCACCGAAGTTTTCAAATTGAAGTCATCCGAAAAATACGAGAACGTGACTGTGCTCATCGGCCCAGAGGGCGACTTCTCTTTGGAAGAGGTCAAATTGGCGATGGACAATGGCTACAAATCTGTAACATTAGGAACAAGCCGCCTACGCACAGAGACCGCAGCATTGTCTGCTACCATGATGGCGCAGTTGGCATTAAGAAAATGACAACTATGCACAACAAACGCAGTGGATAGGTTTAATTTAAGGTAAATGAAAAAGATTTGTTTAAAATCGGCTGCCGCTTATATAGCTTTGCTTCCGATGTTTTTCCTGTTGTCATCGTGTTCAGACGAAGATTATTTGAACACGATACCAAGCAACAGTATCGCTTTGACGGCCGTAGACATGCAAAGACTTGACGGCAAAAACATTGCGGACAAGATATGCAAAACACTCAACATCGACAACATTGAGAATTGCGGATTGGACCTTAAAACCAAACTATATATATTTGAAACGCAAGAAGGAAATATTGGACTTTCAGCCAAAGTGGCAGACGAAGGCGACTTGGAAAAGTGTCTGAACATAATGGCGAAAGACGGATACTGCCAGAACATTTCAAAATACAGGGATTACAAGTTTACCATTATCAAACAATCATGGGTGGCAGGCTTTTCTTCAGACGCGTTGGTCGTCATGGGGCCGGCTTTGCCTGCTCAACAAGCTGATTTAAAACGGCAAATTGCCAGATGCCTTGGACTTGACGCAGACCAAGGCATAAAAGACACGCCTATTTTCAACAGACTAGACAGCATTGACAGTCCTATATCTCTTGTAGCCCAAGCGGCAGCTTTGCCTGACAAGTTCAGCATGCCGTTCACACTATGCGCTCCCAAAGACGCAGACGCCTCCCAAGTAATGATTGCGGCTGGCGTGGAAAAAGGTGAGAACGACTGTTTGGTCATACGCGGTGAGACTTTTTCATTCAACAAAGACATAAACGAAAAAATCAAAGCGTCAAGCAACGTCTTCCGTCCAATAAAAGGAACATATGTCGCCAACATGCAAAAAAATTTTCCAATTGGCGTGTTCATGAACGTAGACGGAAGAGAATTAATATCACTCCTTCACTCCAACAAGACTTCACAAGCATTATTGGCCGGAATGAACATGGCTGTCGACATGGACAATATAATTAAAAGCATTGACGGCGACATGGCAATATTCTTATCCGCAACAGGTGAAAATACAGACATTGGAATGGCCGCCCAATTGAGAGACAAGAAGTTTCTTGACGATGTGGGCTATTGGAAGCAGTCATGCCCTCCCGGCAGCAGAATAACAGATTGGGACAAGGATGCATATTGCTACACTAACGGAGAAAAGTCTTATTACTTCGGTGTTTCACAAGACCTGCAATTTTATGCCGGCGTAACAGAGAACAGCGCACGCGGTGTTTTGTCAAAATCAGAACCCGCATTGCCGGCTAAAGCCATGAAGATGATTAACGGTCAACGCTTGGCCGTCGTGTTAAACGCCAGTGCCTTATTTGGAAATGGCAACGTTCTGGAAGATTTCACAGGAAACACAGGTACCGTTTTATTCATCATGAAATAATGAACAAGATAGAGTTTCACAAAGTTATTCCGGATGTTTTTTCCCAACGAACCGACAAGCTGGCTTCTGACATATGGTGTAAAGACGTATCTTTTGAGAAAGGGCGTTTGTATCTTGTAGAAGCAGACAGCGGCAAGGGAAAAAGCACATTCTGCAGTTATATAATGGGATACCGTCATGATTATTCAGGCAGAGTCACGTTTGACTCCGTTGCGGCATCCACCATGAAGGTTGCCGACTGGGTGGAAATGCGCAAACGGCACATAGCCTACTTGTTCCAAGAATTACGGTTGTTCCCCGAACTTACCGCATACGAGAATGTGGAAATAAAGAACAAGCTTACAGGTTTTAAGACACGCGGACAGATTGCAGAGTGGTTTGACATGCTTGGCATCGGCGACAAGTTCGGTTCCAAGGTTGGGCACATGTCGTTCGGCCAGCAACAACGTGTAGCCATGATGCGCGCGCTCGTCCAGCCATTCGACTTTATTCTTGCCGATGAGCCTATCAGTCATCTTGACGATGCGAACTCTGACACTATGGGCCGGCTCTTGATGTCAGAGGCCAAGGCACAGGGTGCCGGGGTAATAGTCACAAGCATAGGCAAGCACATGAGTTTGGATTACGAAAAAGTTTTCAGGTTATGACATTGGTTTGGAAATTATTGCGCCAGCATATAAGCGTGCCGCAGTTTGCCGGATTCGCCTTTGCCAATCTTTTCGGCATGCTGATTGTGCTTCTCGGTTATCAGTTTTATTGCGACGTGCTGCCCGTATTCACATCTCAGGACAGTTTCATGAAGCCTGGATATGTCATTGTCAGCAAAAAGGTCGGCGCGGCCAGCACCCTGTCAGGACGTGCAAACACGTTCAGCGAGGCTGAGATTGACGCTTTGGCCGGCCGCAAGTTTGTAGGCAAAATCGGCAGATTCACCGCAGCCGAATATCGTGTCGATGCCAGGATGGGCATAGGCGGACAGCCAATACTCAGTTCCGAGATATTTTTCGAAAGCGTGCCCGACGAGTTTGTCGACGTGCCATTGAAAGACTGGAAATATGAGGAAGGCAGCCACGAGGTGCCTATAATTCTGCCGCGGACGTATATCAACATGTATAATTTCGGCTTTGCGCAGACCCATTCATTGCCCAAGATAAGCGAAGGACTGGTAGGCATGATAGATTTCAGCATATTCATCCACGGCAACGGCCGTCATGACGCGTTCAAAGGCAAAGTGATTGGCTTTTCGAGCAGGCTCAACACCATACTTGTGCCACAGGCTTTCATGGAGTGGAGCAACTCTGCCTACTCTCCAGAGAGGCAGTCTGCGCCCACACGCCTTATCATGGAGACTGCCAATCCGGCCGATGAGAACATAGCAAAATATCTTGATGACAACGGCTTGGAAGTGGATGACGACAGGCTACAGAACGAGAAGACAACTTATTTCCTGCGAATGACAGTCACCGTGGTAATGCTTGTCGGAGCGGTTATAAGCGTGTTGAGTTTCTATATATTGATGCTAAGCATCTATCTGCTTGTGCAGAAGAACACCACAAAGCTTGAAAATCTTTTGCTCATCGGCTACAGCCCGTTCCGTGTGGCGTTGCCTTATGAGGTGTTGACGCTCTGCCTCAACGCCGTTGTGCTTGTCGTGGCAGTGGTGGCCGTGGCGTTGGCCCGCGGTTATTACATGGAAGTTGTCGAGACACTGTTTCCACAGGTTGAATATGGCTCGATGATTCCGTCGATATTGCTCGGGGTTTTGTTGTTCGTAGCGGTGTCAATGGTAAACCTCGTTGCAATTTACCGCAAGATGAAGAGAATATGGTGGCGCAAGGACATGTAGTCCGTCATTAACCTGTTGATTTTCAACGCCAACGCAAAAGGCCGTCTTCCGCATTATGGAAGACGGCCTTTTGCGTTGTAAAAGACGGTCTTTCATGATGCGGAAAGCCGTCTTTTACAATATGCCTTAACCGCAGCTGCCCGTTGCTGCGGTTTTCATGTGCATCATATTCCTTCCCTGATGAAGTCCAAGGCCTCGAACAATTCCTCCCTGCCGGTCGTTTGGTTTATTCTTATATCTCCAATGCCGCCTAACAGAGTAAAGTTGATCGTTCCAGAAGTGTTCTTCTTGTCATGCTTCATCAGTTCGGTCAATATGCCGTAATCATTACATGTGAAGCTGAACGTGCCGTATTTTTCCTTGATGTATGATGCCGTCTGGCGCATCTTGTCTACAGGAAAACCGGCCTTGATGCAACTAAGGTATAGCTCGCATACAGTCCCGTATGCCACGGCATATCCATGCAACAGCGGACGGCCTGCTTTCATTGCGAACGACTCGAAAGCATGCCCTATTGTATGTCCGAAGTTAAGAGCCTTCCTCAGGCCCGTCTCATACGGGTCTTTCTCCACTATACGCTCTTTCACCTTGATGCTTTCGGCCACCATGTCTTGCAAATGCAAATAGTCAGGCTCAAGTATGTCGAAGCGCATCAGGCCGGCCCACATTTCCACGTCGCTTATAAGCCCGTGTTTTATCATTTCCGCATAACCCGAACACATGTTCTTCCCGTCGAGCGTCTTAAGGAAGTTTGTGTCAATTATTACCGCTTTCGCGTCATTGAACACACCCACCTCGTTCTTCAAGCCGTTAAAGTTTATACCGGTCTTTCCGCCAACCGACGCGTCCACCATGGCAAGAAGCGTAGTCGGTATGTTGATGAAGTTGACACCTCTCTTGAACGTTGACGCTGCAAACCCTCCCAAATCGGTGACCATGCCACCGCCAAGGTTGATTATACAAGAGTGGCGCGTCGCCCCGTTGTCGCTTAAAGCTTTCCATATATATGCCAACGACTCTATGCTTTTATTCTCGTCAGTAGGCTTTATCGATATCGTCATGGCTCCACTGAGGCATTCCGCCCGGCTTATCACAGGCAGACACTTAGCCCTTGTCGTATCGTCGGTTATAATGAAAATCTTGTCATGTTCGCAACCGTTGACGGCTGTCTCAAGCTCACGTTCGATGCACTTGGAAATGATAACACTCTGTTTCATAAGCATAAAGGAATCATAATGGTTGCAAAAATAGTCATTTTTGTCGATATTATGCGCTTTTACGTAAATTTTAATAATATGCTGATTAAACCGAGTCGGGGCGCAAGCGTCTAAGACATGTAAAACAGATATGAAATAATTTGATTGTCTTCATATGTACAGTTTATTAAGGAAAATATTGTTGGTGGCCATCCTCTCTGTGGCCACCGTGGCGGCTGTGTCGGCCCAAGGACTGAAGATAACGGGAACTCTGGTAGACCGCGACACAAAAGAAGGCGTAATGTTGGCCACAGTACAGATGCTGAAACCTGACAGTACGTTCGTAAAAGGAGTACTGAGCGACGAAAAGGGAAACTTCACCATAAGCGCCCCTTCGCCCGGTTCGTATATATTGAAGTTCACGAGCGTTGGATATTCGCCCATGACGAAAAACGTCAACATGACGGGCAAAAAGAATCTGGCACTGGGCAATATGACATTCGGAGCCGACGCAATAATGCTGAAAGGCGCTACGGTTGTAGGCCAGGCGTCACGCGTCACGGTCAAGGAAGACACGTTCGTTTACAACGCGTCAGCCTACAGGACACCCGAAGGCTCTGTCGTGGAAGAACTGGTGAAAAGACTTCCTGGCGCACAGGTCAGCGACGACGGCACTATAACAATCAACGGCAAGGAGGTGAAAAAAGTGCTTGTAGACGGCAAGGAGTTCATGACAGGCGACACAAAGACGGCATTGAAAAACCTGCCTACATCAATAATCGACAAGATAAAGACTTACGACGAAAAAAGCGACCTGGCCAGAGTCACCGGCATTGACGACGGCGAGGAGCAGACCGTGCTTGACTTCGGGGTGAAAAAAGGAATGAACAAGGGCCTGTTCGGAAATGCCGATGCATCAATCGGCACGCACGACCGCTACTCGGAACGCCTCATGGGAGCCATGTTCAAGGACAATACAAGAGTCATGCTCATGGGCAACGCCAACAATGTGAACGACCGCGGATTCCCAGGCGGCGGTGGTGGAGGCCGCTTCGGCCGCGGTGCCCAGGGACTAAACACGACAAAAATGGTCGGCGCAAACTTTAATCTCGAACCCAGCGACAAGCTGAAGCTTGACGGCAGCGTGCGCTGGAACCACTCCAACGGCGACACACGCATAGAACAGTCATCGGAAAACTTTGTAAGTACGGCCGGCTCCTTCTCCAACAGCATCAACCAGAACTATACGCGCTCAGATAGTTGGAACGCCCGCATGCGCCTTGAATGGACACCAGACTCCATGACAAACATCATGTTCCGCCCAACGTTCAGCTACTCCACAAGCGACGGACGCTCGGCCGGCAACAGCGCGTCTTACAATGATGACCCTTATTCTTACACGTCAGACCCACTCTCAACCGAGGCCATTGGCCAAATGGCCGATGCCGGCTTAATGGTCAACACAAGGAACAACCGCTCCATTTCATACTCTGACAACACATCTGTCGGTGCGATGCTGCAACTCAACCGAAAGCTGAACAGCAAGGGGCGCAACGCTACCCTGAGAACTGACATAACATACGGCAAGACCAACAGCAAGAGCCTGAGCACTTCCAACGTGCACCTTTACCAAGTGAAAGACATGCTGGGCAACGACTCAACATACCAGACAAACCGATATAACACCACTCCAACAAAGACACTGAACTACAGTCTGCAGTTCACCTACAGCGAACCCATATTCAAGGCCATGTTCCTGCAGTTCAGCTACAAGTTCAATTACAAATACAACAAGAGCGACCGCTCCACGTTTGACTTCAGCAATCTCGGCGAATCATTCTTCGACGGAGTAAACAACACGTACCGTGGATGGGACAACTACTTCGCACGCTTGGACAATCCGCTTGAAAGCTATCTCGACAACGACCTCAGCCGTTACTCGGAATACAAAAACTACATACACGAGATACAACTCATGCTCAGGGTCATACGCGAGAAATACAACTTCAATGTCGGAGTTATGCTGCAACCGCAAAAGACGCGATTCATACAAAGATACCAAGGCGTAAGCACAGACACAGTGCGCAACGTCTTAAACTTCACGCCTACGCTTGACTTCAGATATCGCTTCTCCAAACTCAGCAACCTGCGCATAAACTATCGAGGCACGACATCGCAGCCCAGCATGACCGACCTTCTCGACATCCGAGATGACAGCGACCCTCTCAACATAACCATGGGTAACCCGGGACTAAAGCCCTCGTTTACAAACACCTTCCGTCTGTTTTTCAACAACTACCGACAGGAGCACCAACAGGCAATAATGGTACACCTGAACTACAGCAACACCCGAAACAGCATAAGCAACATGGTGACATACGATGAACAGACGGGCGGACGCACCACTCGTCCCGAAAACATAAACGGAAACTGGAACATGTCAGGCGCACTGATGTTCAACACCGCTCTCGACTCAGTGGGACGATGGACTGTCAGCACATTCACCAATGTGCGTTACAACAATTATGTTGGTTATCTGGCACTCGACCGTAACTCAGGTTCACAGAAAAACACCACCAAGACAACCACTGTTGGCGAACAGCTCACCGCAAGCTTCCGCAACAGTTGGATGGAAGTGTCGCTTGACGGCTCGGTGGATTACACCCACACACGCAACTTGCTTCAAAGCCAAAGCAACCTTGACACATGGCAATTCGCTTACGGAGGCTACCTGAGCCTTTACATGCCATGGGGCACAAGCATATCCACCGACATTCACCAAAACAGCCGCCGCGGATACAATGACAGTTCGATGAACACAAACGAACTGATATGGAACGTGCAACTCAGCCAAAGCTTCTTAAAAGGCAACGCCCTGACATTGTCGCTTCAACTATACGACATTTTGCACGAACAAAGCAACTTCAGCCGAACAATCAATGCCATGCAACGTAGCGACACACAATACAACAGCATCAACAGTTACGCCATGCTTCACGCCGTCTACCGTATCAACCTGTTCGTAGGTGGAGGCAAAGACCAGCCGAGAATGGATCGCCGCGGACGGTCGTCAGGGCCACCACAAGGGCCTCCTCCTGGCGGCCGCCCTGGCGGAAGAAGTGGTATGCCTTTTTAAATAAAAATAAAATAAACAAAAGAGAAGAGCGTGGAATCTGTTTGCTTATGCAATTGATTCTCCGCTCTTCACTTTTTCACATGATCACAGTTTAAATCTCGACTCACATTGTCTGATGGTTGATGCAAATGCCAAGCTTATACCAGTCATACAGCCGGTGCACACCTTCATCGATTTCTATTTTATGATGCCATCCCAAAGAATGAAGTTTGGAAACATCTGTAAGCTTACGCGGAGTGCCGTCTGGCTTTGATGCATCCCAGCGAAGCTCTCCCTTAAAACCTATTTCCTTGACAACTTTCTCGGCAAGCTCGCGTATGCTGAGTTCCTTGCCTGTGCCAACGTTTATATGACAATTCCTTATCTCCTTTTCTCCAGGCTTGTAAGTATCCTTAAAATCGACATTAAGCAAAACGTGAACGCTTGCATCAGCCATTTCTTCACTCCACAAGAACTCACGCATAGGACTACCAGTGCCCCACAATGTCACAGCCTCGGGAGTTATTCCGAACTTGGCAAGCTTTGACAAGATCTCGGCATCAGAACTCTTACCGTCTACACCTTCAACAGGACGCAGGTCTATGTCTTTCCTAACATCGTTCCACCGGCCTTCATTCAGACACTTTGCCAGATGCACCTTACGAATCATAGCAGGCAAGACGTGGCTGTTTTCCAAATGAAAATTGTCATTCGGCCCGTAAAGGTTTGTCGGCATGACTGCAACGTAATTACACCCATACTGAATGCTGAAACTTTCACACATCTTCAATCCGGCAATCTTGGCTATTGCGTATGGTTCGTTGGTGTATTCAAGCTCAGACGTAAGCAATGACTCTTCACTCATCGGTTGTGGAGCCATACGAGGATAAATGCAAGTACTTCCAAGAAACAACAGTTTACTGACATCATGTCTGAAACTTTCACCAATCACATTCTGCTGAATCTGAAGATTCTGGTAAATAAAGTCTGCCCGGAAATTCAAATTTGCCATTATGCCGCCGACATGAGCGGCAGCAAGCACAACGGCGTCAGGGCGTTCCTTGTCGAAAAAAGCTTTCACCGCCATGGGATCCAACAAATCCAACTCTTTATGGCTTCGCCCTACAAGGTTTTCATAACCGCGTGACTTCAAATTATTCCATATTGCAGAACCAACCAAACCGTGATGGCCCGCAACATATATCTTAGAATTTTTATCCAACATGATTTATTCTGCCATTTGAGCCTTAATATAAAGTTTCTTGACAAACTTCATATCATGCTGAACCATAATCTTTACCAATTCATTGAACGATGTCTTTGTCGGATTCCACCCAAGCACTTCCTTTGCTTTGGCAGGGTTGCCAAGCAACTGGTCTACCTCACATGGACGAAAATATTTCGGATCAACCTCAACCAAGACATTGCCAGTTGCAACGTCAATACCTTTTTCGTCAACACCTTCTCCTTCCCAACGCAAGTCAATTCCAGCCTCCTTGAATGCCAATGTACAAAACTCACGCACCGTATGCATTTCTCCTGTAGCGATGACAAAGTCTTCAGGCTCTGGTTGCTGCAATATCATCCACATACATTCAACATAATCACGGGCGTACCCCCAGTCACGACGGGCGTCAAGATTACCCAGATAAAGCTTATCCTGATATCCTTGTACTATCCTGCATGCAGCCAACGTTATCTTACGTGTTACAAAATTCTCACCGCGACGCTCACTTTCATGATTGAACAGAATTCCATTGCAACAATACATGCCATAACTTTCACGATAATTCTTCATTATCCAGAAACCATATAACTTTGCCACAGAATACGGCGAACGCGGATAAAAAGGAGTAGTCTCACTTTGAGGAACTTCTTGCACCTTTCCGTAAAGTTCTGAAGTCGAAGCCTGGTAAATGCGGCAGTTTTTCTCCAATCCGCAAATACGTACCGCTTCCAACAGGCGTAATACTCCAACCGCGTCAGTCTCTGCCGTATATTCCGGCACGTCAAAAGACACCTTGACATGGCTCTGTGCGGCAAGATTGTAAATCTCTGTCGGTTTTACCTCGCCTATTATACGAATCAATGAAGACGAATCTGTCATGTCCGCCCAATGAAGATTGACGAGACGCGTTTTCTTCATGTCACGCACCCACTCATCAAGGTACAAATGCTCTATCCTTCCCGTATTAAAAGACGACGAGCGGCGCAACAATCCATGCACCTCATATCCTTTTTCTATTAAAAACTCGGCCAGATAAGAGCCGTCTTGACCTGTTATTCCTGTAATTAATGCAACGTTTTTTTTCATTTTAGTTTATGTTTACAGTCTAATTTATTTCATCATTTTCCCAATTCAGAAAACTGTGTTATGCGCTGTTCTTCAGAAAGCTTGCAGATCAACAACTTGTCATCTTTCTCTGCTACGATATAACCGTCTAGTCCTTGTATTACAACCTGTTTCTTATCCAAAGCATGGATTATGCAATTATGCGTGTCAACTAACGAAACATTGTCTCCAATAACTCCATTGCCATAAAGATCGTGTTGGGTCTGTGCCAACAGGGATCCCCAAGTACCCAAGTCGCTCCAACCAAAATCTGCGGGGCAAACGAAGATCTCTTCAGCCTTCTCCATTATTGCATAATCAACCGAAATATTCTCACACTCCGGAAATCTGCGATTAATCTCTTCCTGTTCCATAGGTGTGCCATAAACGGGCAACAAATTCTCAAAGACTCTGCTTAACGAAGGCTGATACACCCTGAATGCATTGACTATTGTATTTACATTCCATATAAATATGCCGGCATTCCAAAAATAGCTCCTATTTTTTATATATTTGTTTGCCGTTTCCAGATCAGGCTTTTCACGGAAAGAGTCCACCCTGAATATCTCTCTATTTCGCGGCGAACTGGAAGAAAGGTCTGCCTGAATGTATCCATAACCTGTCTCTGGACGGGTTGGCTTCATCCCAAGTGTTATTATCGCATCTGTCTCACTTGAGAAATTCAGGCATTGGGATACGACACGTCTAAATTCATCCGTATTCATAACCACATGGTCACTCGGCGACACTACTATATTCGCATACCTGTCTTTAGCCTTGATCTTCCAACTCACGTATGCTATGCATGGCGCAGTATTCCTTCTACACGGTTCACAAAGAATATTGCCTTCTGGTATCTCCGGCAACTGTTCTCTTACCAAGTCTTTATAATTGACGCTTGTCACTACCCACACATTCTCAGAATTGCACACACCTTTGAACCTGTCAAACGTAAGTTGCAACAAAGAACGTCCTGTGCCCAACACGTCTATAAACTGTTTTGGTTTTTCTGTTGTACTCATTGGCCAAAAGCGGCTCCCCACTCCACCGGCCATTATGACTAAATGATTGTTTGAATGAGCCATAAAATAGGAACTGATTAAGAATTTATAAACACAAAGGTAGTAAAAAAAGACATATGACAAAACAAATAAAAGAAAAAAGGCGGAATTTTTTATTCCGCCCTTTTCTTTAATTATAAGACCGTTTTATTATTTGCAATACCAACTTACAATTGTCTCATAAAGTTCTTGTTTACCAGAAGTCTGCTTAGGCTCACCTACAGTCTTAGCATACGCCACAACGTCTTCAAGCGACAACTTGCCCTCTTCAAACTCCTTGCCCTTGCCTGAATCGAATGATGAATAGCGATTCTTGAGCATCTCACAATAAGGAGACTTTTCAATCAGGTTTGCCGCATTCTCCAAAGCGCGAGCCATAGCGTCCATTCCGCTGATATGCGCGATGAAGATATCTTCCAGATCAGTAGAATTACGACGAATCTTTGCATCAAAGTTAGAACCGCCATTGCCAAGACCACCATTACGGATAATATGGATCATTGCCTGGGTGAGTTCCCAGTTGTCAATCGGGAACTGGTCTGTATCCCATCCGTTCTGATAATCGCCACGGTTCGCGTCTATGCTTCCAAGCATTCCGTTGTCCACAGCTACCGCCAACTCGTGGTCGAACGTATGACCAGCAAGTGTAGCATGGTTAACCTCGATATTTACCTTGAAGTCCTTGTCAAGACCGTGTGCACGGAGGAAACCGATAACCGTCTCTGTGTCTACATCATACTGATGCTTTGTAGGCTCCATTGGCTTCGGCTCAATCAGGAATGTTCCCGTGAAACCTTTTGAACGAGCATAGTCACGGGCTGCCTTCAGCATTGTAGCCAAATGCTCTTTCTCACGCTGCATCTGAGTGTTAAGAAGGCTCATATAACCCTCACGTCCTCCCCAGAACACATAATTTGTTCCACCGAGCTTGATTGTAGCGTCGATAGCATTCTTTATCTGAACAGCCGCACGTGCGACAACATCAAAATCAGGATTAGTTGCAGCACCGTTCATGTAACGCTTGTTGCCGAATACGTTTGCCGTACCCCACAGGTTCTTGATGTTAGTGCCCTTCATCTTTTCGAGGGCATAATCCGTGATGGCATTCATACGAGCCTCATATTCTTCGATTGTGTCACCTTCATCAACGAGGTCAATATCATGGAAACAGAAATACTCGATTCCGAGCTTTTCCATGATTTCAAAACCGGCATCCATCTTGTCTTTTGCGCGCTCTACCGCGTCAGCCTTCTCGTCCCAAGGATAAACACGAGTACCACCGCCAAACTGGTCGCTGCTTGCAGGACCTAGCGTATGCCACCATGCCATAGCGAACTTCAACCAATCCTTCATTTTCTTACCCATTATGACTTTCTCTGCGTCATAATAATGAAATGCCAACGGATTTGTGCTGTCAGCACCTTCAAACTTGATTTTTCCAATTTGAGGAAAATACTCCTTTGCCATAATAATTGATGTTTACAGGTTATTAACAATATTAAGTTTAACTATCACATTTGTCAAATATTCAAAGACTTCTGCAAATTCTCTTTCCACATGGTATATGCTTCAAGATATTCACTACGATATCTTTCATCAGGTTCTATTACAGAAAGTTTCTTTAGCGATGCAAACGCCTCGTTGTTGTCCTTGTATATACCACATCCCATGCCTGCACCTTTCGCCGCTCCTACGCTACCGTCTGTCTCATACAGTTCTATAGTAGCACCACTAACGCCGGCCAATGTGTTACGGAACACATCACTCAAGAACATGTTTGCCTTACCCGCATGTATTTTCCTGATGTCCATGCCCATTTGCTGCATAACTTCCATACCATAACAGAAACTGAAAACGATGCCTTCCTGCGCGGCACGCATCACATGTGCCTTGCCGTGCTTGTTGAAGTTGATTCCATGCACAGAGCAACCTATTTCCTTGTTCTCGAGCACACGTTCCGCACCATTTCCAAACGGTATTATAGAAACACCTTCACTGCCGATGGGAACGTTAGCCATCATATCATTCATTTCAGAATAAGAAATGCCTTCTGGAGCTACATTACGACGCACCCATGCATTCAATATGCCAGTACCGTTAATACACAACAATACGCCCAAACGATCAACGTCTTTGGTATAATTCACATGTGCAAATGTGTTCACACGGCTACGCTTGTCATAATTCACTTCGCCCAACACGCCGTAAACCACGCCAGACGTACCGGCTGTCGACGCTATTTCGCCAGGATTAAACACATTAAGGCTCAACGCGTTGTTTGGCTGGTCACCCGCACGATAGCTTATGGGCGTACCTTCCTTGAGCCCCAACTCAGCAGCTGCCGCAGCACTCACTTCACCCTGTACACTAAACGTAGGCACCACATCAGCTATCAGGCTCTTGTCAAATCCAAAATAGTCAAGCAGGAATCCGGCAATATCCTTTTCCTTGAAATCCCAGAACATGCCCTCGCTGAGTCCGCTGATTGTCGTATTAAGCGTTCCACTCAACTTCAGTGCGATGTAGTCACCGGGAAGCATTATCTTATATATCTTGTCGTAAACCGACGGTTCATTTTCCTTTACCCATGCCAACTTGGCAGCTGTAAAGTTACCCGGAGAGTTCAACAAGTGCGACAAACACTTTTCCGAACCAATCGTCTCAAAAGCCTTTTCTCCATAAGGAACAGCTCTTGAGTCACACCATATTATAGAAGGGCGCAACACATTCATTTCCTTATCGACACAAACCAGTCCGTGCATCTGGTATGATATGCCAATAGCCTTTATGTCCTCGCCCGTCACACCGGCATCAGCCATGACCTTCTTCAAGCTGAGTTTGGCGTTGTCCCACCACATCTGAGGGTCTTGCTCTGCCCAGCCTGCTTTAACGGCTATGATCGGAGCCTCTTTTTCCGGATAAAAAGCTGAAGCCGCGCAAACACCCGTGTCCGCATCGACCAATGATGCCTTTACAGACGAACTGCCGACATCAAATCCTAACAAATATCTTCCTGACATAATAATTGTTTTTATTCATAGTACGGATGACAAGGACTTTTCCCTACCTTTTTCCGCAGTTTGTTTTCTTAATTTTGTTTAAAACAAAGACAACGATTTGTCTTCACAAACCTCATCGCCACCTTCATTTTCCATATTCCCGTCCCTAAAATCAAACTGTAACTGACGATCGGTATTAGACTGGTTTAGGCGGTAAACACCACGAACACTTGTTCGTTCAATGAAAGAATTGACAGACTTGCTATTACGTACTAAAAAACCGGCAACATAACGATGCACTTCGTCAAAGGAAACAACGTCAAAAAAGCTATTCTTGCTATTGTAGACATGACGTGCAATTTTCCTTATGCTTAAACCTTTCTCGCCAGCCTCTTTTAGAACATAAACAATCTCGCTGTCGTAATTCATAGAATTAGAAGAAAGAAGGACCGGTATTTTAGCACATGCCGACCCTTCTTTGATATAATTTCAACAGATTAAGCCAATGTAATCTTGTTTTCTTCAGCCTTGATCTTGCCTTCCTTGAAAAGCCAACCCATACCAAGCAGTGTCTCCTCCTCGGTTATCTTTGCAGCCTTGGCGATCTCTGCAACACCTAAAGCCTTGTCTGCCGTTGCAAGTGCCTGGTATACGTCACCAGCCTTGAAACCTACTGACTCTGCATTGATGTCAAAAACAACCTTCTTCGCAGCGCTTCTTCTTGGTGCCGCCTTCTTCTCGCCTGCAGCCTTGGCGGTTGCAGCTCTCTTTACAGTTTCTTTCTTTTCTGTCATAATCTAAATAAAATCACATTAAAGACTACACTCTATAAAATAATCTTTATCTTTATTGGTGCAAATATAATGCTTTTATTCAAAACCGTGACAATTTTTTGAAATAAAATCAAGCTGTCATGACTTTTTCATCAGCCAAAACTATTTTTCTTGACTTAAATCAACCTTTATCTGCAATTCGTCAAGCTGTTTCTTGTCAAGTGCCGACGGAGCATCCAGCATCACGTCGCGTCCGCTATTGTTCTTCGGGAAAGCGATGCAGTCGCGGATGCTGTCAAGACCGGCCATTATCGACACGAAACGATCCAGGCCGAATGCCAGTCCGGCGTGAGGCGGGGCACCATACTTGAATGCATTGATCAAGAAGCCGAACTGTGCCATGGCCTTCTCCGGAGTAAAGCCCAGAATCTTGAACATCTTTTCCTGGAGCTTGCCGTCATGGATACGCAGGCTGCCGCCTCCCACCTCTATGCCGTTGCAGACAAAATCATACGCCTTTGCACGCACACGCTCGGGATGCTCCTCCAACAGAGGTATGTCGTCAGGATTAGGCATGGTAAACGGATGGTGGGTTGACATCAGGCGCTGTTCCTCGTCGCTCCACTCAAACAACGGGAAGTCGACAATCCACAAGCACTCAAACTTGTTCTTGTCCCTCAGTCCGAGCCTGTCGCCCATCTCAAGGCGGAGCGTGCAGAGCTGGGTACGCGTCTTGTTAGCCCTGTCGCCGCTCAATATCAGCAACAAGTCGCCGTCATTGGCACCTGCGGTCTCCTTCAGCTTTTGCATAACCTCGGGTGAATAGAACTTGTCTATGCTGCTCTTTATCGTTCCGTCCTCGTTGAACTTCACCCAAACCAAGCCCTTGGCGCCCACCTGAGGACGCTTCACAAAGTCTGTTAGCTGGTCAAGCTGCTTCCTGGTATAATTTGCACATCCTGGCACACATATGCCGCCGATATACTCGGCTTCGTTGAACACGCCGAACGTTCCCGTACCCTTCAGAACATCCATCAGCTCGATAAACTCCATGCCGAAGCGCAAGTCTGGCTTGTCGCTGCCGAAACGGCGCATGGCCTCTGCCCATGTCATCTGCTGAAGCTTGGCCGGAAGCTCCACTCCGCGCACCTCCTTGAACAAATGGCGGCACATGTCCTCGAACAGGTCGATAACATCGTCCTGGTCAACAAACGACATCTCACAGTCTATCTGGGTAAACTCCGGCTGGCGGTCGGCGCGCAAGTCCTCGTCACGGAAACATTTGGCTATTTGGAAATATCTGTCGAAACCGCTCACCATGAGCAGCTGCTTCAGCGTCTGCGGACTCTGCGGCAGGGCGTAGAACTGCCCCGGATTCATGCGTGAGGGCACAACAAAGTCGCGCGCGCCTTCCGGCGTGCTACCTATTAATATAGGTGTCTCCACCTCGATGAAGTCCTTTGAATCAAGAAAATTGCGTATAAGAATGGTCATGCGGTGGCGCAACTCCAGATTCTTGCGCACCGAAGGGCGGCGCAAGTCCAAGTAACGGTACTTCATTCGAATATCGTCGCCACCGTCAGTGTTGTCTTCTATCGTAAACGGAGGAGTAACGCTCTCGCTCAACACGTTGAGCCTTGTAGCCACAATCTCTATTTCGCCGGTAGGCAAGTTGGCGTTCTTACTCTCACGTTCACGCACTGTACCCTCCGCTTGGATGCAATACTCGCGTCCCAACTTGTTAGCCTCGGCGCAAAGGTCTGCGTCATCGTTCTCGTTGAAAACCAGCTGTGTTATGCCATAACGGTCGCGCAGGTCGACAAATGTCATGCCGCCCATCTTACGGCTGCGCTGCACCCATCCGGCAAGCGTAACCTGCTTGCCGGTGTCAGTAAGGCGCAACTCGCCACATGTATTAGTCCTATACATAAACTAAAATTGCTAAAATTTAAGTGCAAAATTACAAAAAATGCGTGAACGGACAAAAATTAATGGTTAATTTCACGACAAGCCGTTCTGTTAATAAGGCTTAGCTAAACAATTCACATAACTCAAATTACACAAAACAGTTCGGTTTCGTGCGATGATATACACTTTTCCGAACTATTTTGTACAAATATAGTGATTGTTGACGAACAGAGAATATATAAAGCTTTTATCTTTCCCCGTCAAAACAAATAACCGTAACAATCAAAAACTATCAATCTTATACAAAAGGTCTCTACATTCATTTAACATTTTCTCACTAAGCTCATCTCCTTGCTGCGCAGCTTTCTCATACCAGTCACAAGCCATCCGAAGATATTCTTTATATCTAATGCCCTTTTGAAGATTTTTCCCATTTACACATAATGAAAAATATTTTTCATGATAAAAAAGCCCCATCCACCGTTGGGCATAAATATCTCCTGCATTCGCAGCTTCACGATACAAACTGAACGCTTTTTCTTTGTTTTTCTTCACACCTTTACCTTGTTCATAACATGTAGCCAAAAAAGCTTTTGCAGCAATATGGCCTTGTTCTGCCGACTTAGATATCAATGATATGGCCTTTGAAAGATCTTTTTTCAAGCCTCCTTTTCCTGAGAAGTAACATAACGCGAGTTCGGCATAAGAAGTTTATGCAATAAGCCTGCTTTTGTCAATGATGTCAATATTCAAAGACGGTTTCT
>CALUGP010000025.1 GCA_944320195.1 uncultured Prevotella sp.
TACCCGAAGGCCATCAAGGCGTTCTACATGAAGATAAACGACGACGGCAAGACTGTGCAGGGCACGGACGTGCTGTTCCCGCAGATAGGCGAGATTATAGGTGGCAGCGTGCGCGAGGAGAACTACGACAAGCTGATGGGCGAAATCGAGGAGCGCAACATCCCTATGAAGGACATGTGGTGGTATCTCGACACGCGCAAGTACGGCACATGCCCACACGGAGGATTCGGACTGGGCTTCGAGCGTCTCATTCTGTTCGTGACGGGAATGCAGAACATACGCGACGTGATACCGTTCCCGCGCACTCCGAAGAACGCTGAATTCTAACTTGTGACTCCCCCGTCGGGGAGATTGGGAGGGGCTTTGTCATGACCAACGACCAGCTTATGCGCGAGGCCATAAGGCTTTCGATTGAGAATGTTGCCAACGGCGGAGGCCCGTTTGGCGCAGTCATTGCGCGCGGCGGCGAGATAATAGCCACGGGAGTGAACCGCGTCACGGCCTCAAACGACCCTACGGCCCACGCCGAAGTGAGCGCGATACGCCGTGCCGCGCGGGTGCTTGGCACTTTCAATCTGTCGGGTTGCGAGATATTCACGTCCTGCGAGCCGTGCCCCATGTGTCTCGGCGCAATCTACTGGGCGCGTCTCGACCGTATATATTACGCCAACACGAAGGCCGACGCGGCTGCCGCCGGGTTTGACGACTCGTTCATTTACGACGAGCTTGCCCTGCCGCGCGACTTGCGCAAGCTTCCGGCCGTGCCCATGCTGCGCTCCGAGGCCATCCGCGCTTTCAGGCTTTGGAATGACAAGGAGGACAAGGCCGAATACTGAGTGCCGCCCGTCTTGCTGCCGGCTCACCGTATTCTTGATGCATGGAAGCCGTCATGACAGTGTGTCATGGCGGCTTTTCTTTTGTGTCATGACGGCTTTGGCCGCACCGGTTCGTAACCTGTTGAAAGCCAACGGGTTGCGCTCTGTCTTCCAAAAGGCCGTCAATTGCCTTGCGGTTTGCCGCCTTTTAGCGTGTAAAAGGGCATGAATCGCAATGCGATTGGCGGCCTTTTGCATGCCTGCGGGCGAAATGCGGCTTTCCTGCCGTTTGCCGTTTGCCGGCTTCCGCCCGGCTTGCGGCGGGCCGCGTGGCGCTACATCCGTTTTATTATTTTGGCGTTAGCCTTGTCGATAACGTTGCGGTCGATGGAGTGCAGGTATATTTGCGTGGTCTTTGCCGAGTTGTGGCCAAGGGCTTCGCTTATCACGTTCAGCGGTATGCCGAGGTCTTTTGCAATGCTTGTCCACGAGTGGCGGCCCACGTACATTGTGAGATTGTTGTCCAGATTCAGCAGTTGCGTTATGCGGCGCAGCTGCAGGTTGATGTCGCTTTGGCGTGTTTTGTATTGTGTGCGGCTGTCGCGCATGGAGTCGCGTATGATCGGCAGCAGGTATGATCGGTCAGGCTTGTCGTATGTGTCCACTATGTCCTGCATGCATTTTTCCCATTTTATGGATAGCGTCTGTCCCGTTTTCTTCCTCGTGTAGGTCAGTACGCCGTCCTTCAGGTTGTCTTTCGTAAGGTAAGCCATGTCGACGAAGGCCATGCCTCGCGTGTAGAAGCTGAACATGAACATGTCTCTCGCCATGGCCATGGGCTTCGACTTGGTGGTGAGCCGGCTTATCTGCCTGATTGTGTCCATCGTTACGGCTCTCTTGTCGGTGTGCCCTATGCCCGTGTAGACGTTGCGGAATGGGTGGCGGTCGTCGGTAAGCCCTTCGCTGACGGCCATGTTGTAGACGGCGCGCAGCGTCCTCATGTAGAACGATATCGTGTTCATCTTCACTCCGCCGCGCTTCAGCTCGGCCTCGTAGTGCCTGGCTGTGGCCTCGTCGAAGTCGCTGAACGTGAGCTGCTCGTCGCCGCAAAGCTTCCTGAAGCTCCTCATCGCGCAGTTGTAGTTGGCCGCCGTGCCGGCGCGCCCGTCGTCTTTCATGCGCTGTATCAGGGTCTCGATGTAGTCGAACACGGTAGTCTTCTTTTCGCAACAATGTTTTTCCCCCGCTGAAACGCTGTCCGTGTTGATCTCGATAAGTATCTCCTTGCCGTCCATGAGAATGACGTCGGGAGAAATCTTGATGTTGATTTTTGTCATGTCTTAGAAATGTAAAAGGGTTAATAAGTGTTTTTCGATATAACAAAAAAGGCACTTTCGGTGAGGAAAGTGCCTTGACGGGTGTTGCGGTAATGGTGTGTTTATCTGCGCCTGGCGGCCTTGTTGAGGCGTATGCAGTCGTCTTCGATTGTTATCAGCCGGCGTTTGTACAGGTCGCCTATGGCCTTCTTGTAGCTTTTCTTGCTGACCTGGAACTGCTGGTAGATGTCTTCGGCCGGGCTCTTGTCGGTCAGCGGGCACGTGCCGCCGTGGCTTTCCATGTAGTCAAGGATTATGTCGGCGGTCTCTTTCGTCATGCGCCAGCCCGTAGGTTGCAGCATGACGTCAACCTTTCCGTCCTCGCGCACCATGTCGATGTATCCTGTCAGGCGGTCGCCCGTGTGTATTTGCCTGAACACCTGGTTGCCGTAGACGAGTCCGGGGAAGCGGTTGTCGATGATGACTTTGAAGCCAAGGTCGGTCTTCTGCCATACCAGCAGGTTCACTTCGTCGCCGTGCCGGTAGGGCGGAAACGACGGGTCGAAATAATGTTCCACCTTGGCCGAGGCCACGATGCGGTGGCTTTCGTTGTCAAGATGCACGTGCACGATGTAGCCCTTGCCCTTCTCCATCTTCATCTTCTGTTCGCGGAAGGGGCAGAAAAGGTCTTTCATCAGCCCCCAGTCGAGGAACGCGCCATACTCGTTCACCCACGAGACGGTTAGGAACGCGAAGTCACCCACGCGCGCCTTCGGAGTCTGCGTGGTGGCCACGAGACGCTCCTCGCTGTCAAGGTAGACGAAAACTTCTATCTCGTCGCCCTCCTTGCAGCCGTCGGGCACGTATCTGGCAGGCAGCAGCACTTCGCCCTCGTCGCCGCCGTCAAGGTAAAGCCCGAAGTCGACAGACTTCACCACAGTCATACGGTTGTAGTCGCCTAATCTAATGAAGCTCATAATATAGTTGTTTGAATGGCATTTTACAATAGCAGGCCAGCCTGCCCGGGCAACTCAGGCTGCTCCAGAATGTTCTCGGTTTCAAGCATTCCGTCCTTCATCTTTATTGTCCGGTCGGTTATGTTTGCCAGGTTCTCGTCGTGCGTCACGATTACGAAGGTCTGCCCGGTCTTGTCCCTCAGGTCGAAGAAAAGCTGGTGAAGCTCGGCCTTGTTCCTTGAGTCGAGGCTGCCCGAAGGCTCGTCGGCCAATATCACCGCCGGCCTGTTGACCAATGCGCGGGCCACGGCCACGCGTTGGTTCTCGCCTCCTGAAAGTTCCGCCGGCTTGTGCCCGGCACGTCCGGCAAGCCCCATGAAGTCAAGAAGCTCCATCGCACGCTTCTTTGCCTCGCCTTTTGAAGCCCCCGCGATGAGCGCCGGTATCATGATGTTCTCCACCGCCGTGAACTCCGGCAGCAACTGGTGGAACTGGAATACGAAGCCGATGCGCCTGTTGCGGAACTCTGACAGCTTCTTTGACGACAACTTTCTGACGTCAGTTCCGTCAATCATTATCTCGCCGCTGTCAGGCTTGTCCAGCGTGCCTATTATCTGCAGCAGGGTGGTTTTGCCGGCTCCGCTCGGGCCGACGATGCTCACCACCTCTCCCTTGTCAATGTGGAGGTCGATGCCTTTGAGCACTTCCAGCTGCCCGAAGCTTTTGGTTATTCCTTTGATGTCAATCATTTTTTGCGGTTTTACGGTTATGTGGTCATGTTGTTTTACGGCTTCTGCGGCAATCGGTTTTGTGAGTTCCCGTATGAAAACCGCATTGCCGGGCTACCGCAAGATCTCATGCCATTATTTAAACTTTTTCCTAATCCACGTTATGAGCATGTCGTATGCGCTGCGTTGCTCATGGTGTTGCGGTTCGGCGAAGGTCATTGCGCCCACCGGTTCGCCGTATTGGTCGGGGAATATGATCATCAGACTCTTGCCCGAGAAGAATCTGGTAAGCTCTTCCGGCAGGCGTTCCAGAGCCGATTTGTATGAAATGGTGCCCTTGCGTGCGGTTATTACGACGAACAAATGGTCGTCTTCCACTCCGCCGGCAAGCTTCGGCATGTCAATCCAATGCGCCATGTAGGTGTATTCGGCACGCACGCTTGGATGACGGTTTTGCACGTACTGGTTGATGAGCGAGAGCGTTTCGCGCTTCGCATGGAACTGAATGCGGCACTCAAGGTTCTCCGCCATTCGTGCAAGACGCTCCAGCCAGCGGTAAAAACCAGGCTCAAACTCGGCCCGGGATGGCACAGCCACTTGTATGCGCCGTATTGTGTTGAGCGGTTTTAGGCAGCGTACTATCGTGATTTGGCGGTTCAGTCCCGAGAAAAGTCCGGGTATGAACTCGCCCCAGAACTTGCTTGCCGCCTCTTCGCCGCTGTGCATTCCCATGATGATTTCAGACGCGTTGAACTCCTTGAAGGCGTGTTTTATTCCATTGATGATGTTTGTGGCAATGCGCACCTGAGTCTGTACCATCACCCCGGTGCTGTTGGCTGTCTTCACCACGTGCTCCAGCAGGCTGCGCCCTTGTTCCTGGTATTTCAGCCGGTTGGTGTCGTCGTAGACGACGTTGAGCGCCACTATGCCGCGGTTGAGCACCCTGTTGCGCATCATCGTGGCAAGGCTTATCAGCGTGTCGGCTGTTTCCAGATGCTTCATCGGTACCATGATCTTCTCGTCGTCGCCGGTTTCGTCTTCTGGGACGGAGGCCTGCGACTCCAGCGCTATCTGCTTCGAAGCGCGCTCGGTCATGAACGAACTGAATACGCAAGTCACCAGGATGAGTATCACCGTGCCGTTAAGTACGTCGTCGTTGAGCAACCTTTGTCCGTCGGGCATTATCAGGTTGTAGCCCACCATGACGGCCGCCAGCGTGGCTCCTGCCTGCGCGTTGCTCAGTCCGTAGATTAGTTCGCGCTCCACTCCGCGCATTCCGAAGAGCTTTTGGGTGAACAGCGACGCTATCCATTTGCTCGTAAGAGCCACGAATATCATCACTCCGGCCACCTGGAGCGTGTCCAGTCCGCCGAAGAGAAGTTTCACGTTGACCAGCATGCCGACGCCGATCAGGAAATAAGGTATGAATATGGCGTTGCCGACAAACTCCAGGTGGAGCATCAGCGGAGACACGTTTGGCACGTAGCGGTTGAGCGCCAGGCCGGTGAGGAACGCTCCGAGCAGTCCTTCCATGCCTATGAGTTCCATGAGTCCGGCTCCGAGGAAGGTCATGGCAAGCATGAAGATGAACTGCGCCACGTTGTCCTCGTACCGGTGGAAGAAGTATTTTGCTATGCGCGGAAAGAAGTACATTATGACGAAGAAAACCGCGGCTATCTTCAGGAACAGCATGAGCCAGAAGCCGCCTGTTATCTCGCCTTTGAACATTCCGCCGACTATGGCGAGCACGAGCAGGGTCAGCGTGTCCGTGATGGCGGTCGCGCCGACGGCTACGGTGACGCTGCGTTGGCGCGTAAGGCCGTAGCGCATGACGATGGGGTAGGTGATGATGGTGTGCGAGGCGTACATGCTGGCCAGGAGGATTGACGTCATCACGCTGTATTCCAGTATCGAACGGTTTATCACGAAGCCCATGGCCATAGGTATGACGAAGGCCATTATGCCGTGGGTGAAGGTGCGCACGCGGTTCTTGCGGAAGTTGCTCATGTTCATTTCCAGTCCGGCCAGGAACATGATGTAGTAAAGGCCGACGTGCCCGAAAAGCTCGAACGAGCTGTCTTTGGCCAGTATGTTCAGTCCGTGCGGCCCGACGGCGACGCCCGCGAGCACCATTCCCACGATGTGCGGGATGCGCAGCTTGCCCATGATTATCGGCGCGAAGAGGATGATGCACAGCACGACGAAGAATATCATCGTGGGCGACGTTATGGGAAAATATTGTGACAAATCGGGCATGAAGTGTTATCTAAGTTGCGATTTTATGTGCAAAATTGCAAAAAAAAATCATCATTTTACAACCTTTGGCTTAAAAGTTGTACTTTTGCAGGCAAAAAACGGGAATTTGGGAGTCAACGAATTTCCATGGTTTCTGTAAATTCTTTGACTTCAAACAGACATAACCAAAACTGAAAGATAATATGAACGTAGCAATTGTAGGCGCGAGCGGAGCCGTGGGACAGGAGTTTCTCAGGGTGCTCGCAGAGAGAGATTTCCCGATTGACAACCTCGTGTTGTTCGGTTCACAACGGTCGGCAGGCACGAAATACACCTTCAAGGGCAAGGAGTATGAGGTGAAACTGCTTCAGCACAACGACGACTTCAAGGACATAGACATAGCTTTCGCGTCGGCCGGAGCCGGCACGTCAAAGGAGTTCGCGGCAGACATCACGAAGCATGGAGCAGTCATGATAGACAACTCCAGCGCCTTCCGCATGGACGACGACGTGCCGTTGGTAGTGCCCGAGTGCAACGCCGAGGATGCGCTCAACCGCTCGCGCGGCATCATTGCCAATCCTAACTGCACTACGATAATGATGGTCGTGGTGCTGCAGCCGCTCGAACGGCTCAGCCACATACGCCGCATACACATAGCAAGCTACCAGAGCGCCAGCGGCGCGGGCGCCGCGGCCATGGCCGAGCTGCAGCAGCAATACAAGGAGATAATCGACGGCAAGCCCGTCACGGTGAGCAAGTTCCCCCACCAGCTGGCGTACAACGTCATTCCGCAGATAGACGTTTTCCAGCCCAACGGGTACACCAAGGAGGAGATGAAGATGTTCAACGAGACGCGTAAGATAATGCACAGCGACGTGAAGTGCTCCGCGATGTGCGTGCGTGTGTCGTCGCTCAGGGCGCATTCAGAGTCGGTATGGATTGAGACGGAGCGCCCGATAAGCGTGGACGAGGCACGTCAGGCACTGGCCGCCGCGCCCGGAGTGACCGTAGAGGACGACCCGTCGAACCTGGTTTACCCCATGCCGCTCGACACGGCGGGCAAGGACGACATCTACGTTGGCCGCATCCGCAAGGACCTGGCCGACGATAACGGACTCACCTTCTGGCTCAGCGGCGACCAGATACGCAAGGGCGCGGCCCTCAACGCCGTGCAGATTGCCGAGTATCTTGTCAAGATAGGCAACGTCAAGTGAAACCGCTTTGTAACCCGTTGATAATCAACGGGGTTCCAAAAGGCCGTCTTTTATACGCTAAAAGACGGCCTTTTATCGTGCGAAAGACGGCAAATCGCAACGCGTTTTGCCGTCTTTCGGGTTCATCCGCAAATCTTTTGGATGGACATATGGCTCTATCAAATGCGACACATTATTTCATTTACAAATACATCCTGCCATAATCCAGGCAGTCGGTAACTGTCATTCCGCGCTCCGACGCGGAATCCAGTAAATACCGCATATGCTGTTTGATGTATAGGATGTTCTCTGGATTCCGCGTCGGAGCGCGGAATGACAGTTACCGACCGCCTGGATTAAGGTTGGATGGTGTTATTAATAGAACTTATTTTTAATCCAAAAGGTTTGCGGATGAACCGTCTTTCGCAATCAATAGTGTAAACCATTGATTTACACTTTGCCCCGATTTCGTTTCATTTTAATGATAAAAGCCTTATTTGATGGCTTCCAGTTCCTGTGTTTTAAGTATTTTTGTATATCTTTGTAGCGCATAATCCAGCCTGCGGACACACATGCGCAGGCGTGCCGTTGCATGTTGAATGAATAACAACCAAGGGAGGGAATTACAGTGACTAAGGCTTTCACAAGAGACTTCTTGTCGGTGCTTGCGGCCATAGTGTGCATGGCGGCCTCGTCATGCGGAGGCGGACATGCGCCTTCTGACGCGCGTCCCGACAGCCTTGTGGCGGCCCTCGCCGCCGTCGACGACTCCGTGTCGGTCAACTCCGGGCACTCCCTTGGCATGATACATGCCGGCATGGACAGGGCAAGCGACAGCCTGGCATGGTATGACTGGTACCTGCGGCTGATGCGCTACAGCGTGCAGCGCGACGTGCCCGACAGCACATCGCTGCGCTGGAACCAGGCATACGCCTTCCTCCAAATGCGTGAACAGACGCCGAGAGTGCGCGGCATGAAGGGCTTGCTGCTCAACACCAAGGGCAGCTATTACTACAAGCTGCACTACGAGCCCTCGATGGCCATAAGCGCGTACAGGGAGGCTTACGCCGCGCTTTTCGGCAGCGACTGCGAGGAGCGGCTGCCCGATGTCTGCGCGAACCTGGGCGACGCATGCGTCGCCGACAACGACATGCCGCGCGCCGCCTGGTGGTATCGCCGCGCTTTGTTCCTGGCCGACTCGCTCCGGCTGCCCGACAAGGACAACGTAAGCCTCTACATGGGGCTTGGCCGCATATATCTCAACCTCGGAGACTTCGACTCCGCCCTGTCATGCTACCGCACGGCCGACACCAAGTTCAGCCTGCTGCCGCTTAACATGCAGATATATTTCCTTTGCAATTACGGCAACTATTTCTATTACGCGGAAGACTACAAGGGCGCCGAGGCCGTGTTCACGAGAATGCGCCGCCTGCTTGAGGACAACGGCATGGCCTCAAGCTATGAGATGTACGTGTGCAAGCTCAACATGGCCGACGTGAAGATGAACCTTGGAGAGACAGACGAGGCGCGACGGCTGGTCGGCGAAGCCTACGCATACTTCACCAAGATAGGCGACGGCACGGCCATATACTATTGCCACACGGTGCTGATGGCGCTTGCGCTCAAGGCCGGCGACACGGCCGCCGTGCGCCGGATTCTTGACAACGAGCGACTTACGGTGACGATAGACTTCAACATGGCCAACATACGCAGCCGCTACCTGCGCGAATATTACGTGAGGAAGGGTGACTACAAGGCCGCCTATCTCGACCTCGAGGCCGACATACGGCGCAACGACTCGCTGAAACACAACATCGCGAACATGCGCGCCTCGGAGATAATGATGCGCTACGCGCAGGACACCCTGCAGCTGCACCACCGGATGGAGATGCAGGAAAAGGACGCCGACATACGCCAGGCGCGCTCCTACTTGTACCTGGGCGTGCTGCTAATTGCCGTCCTGGCCCTGCTGCTTCTTTACGGATACACCTGCTTCAGGAAGCGAAGGCTGTATCTGCTCATGCAGCTCATGCAGCTAAGGCTTGTCAACGTGCGTTCCCGAATATCGCCCCACTTCATCTTCAACGTGCTCAACAACCGCATATCCAGTGCCGACAAGAAGGACGCCGGAGAGCTGATGGGCCTGGTGAAGCTCATCCGTGCCAACCTGAACATGTCCGGCCGGTATTACGTTTCGCTGAAAGAGGAACTTGACTTCGTGAAGTATTACGTCAGCGTGGAGCGCAAGTGCATGGACGGCGGGCTTGACTTCAGCGTGGAAGCGCCGCCGGCCGACGTGCTTGAAGGTGTCATGGTGCCTTCCATGTTCATACAGATACTTGTTGAGAATGCCATAAAGCACGGCCTGAAACGCCGCGAGGGAGCCAAGCGCTTGCGTGTAACCGTGGCCGTTGACGGGCAGGAATGCCGCATGGTGGTGGCCGACAATGGCACTGGTTTCGACATACGGCGCGGCGACCCGTCGTCAACCGGCACGGGACTGAAGGTGATACGCAGCACGATTAACCTGATAAACCATGGCAGCAAGCGGAAGATAGAGATGGGAATAAGGAACGTAGAGGCCGCCGACGGCACCATAGGCGGATGTGAAGTGACTATAACCATGCCGCTGGGGATGAGGCTTCCGGGGCTTGACGGCATGAAAACAAACTGAAAGACATGAACGCTATAATTGTAGACGACACTCAGGCGGCCATAGACAACCTGGCCGCGAAGCTTGGACGGTATGAAGACGTGACGCTGGCGGCCACCGCCACCAACGGCGAGGACGGCATAGCGCAGGTTATGAAGTATAAACCTGAGCTGCTGTTCCTTGACATGGAGCTGCCCGATATGACCGGAATACAGTTTCTGGAGAGGCTCAAGGAGGACACTGACTTCTGGTGTTACGTGGTGATTTACACCGCTTACAGCGACTATATGCTGCCGGCGTTCAGGAACAGGGCGTTCGACTTCCTGCTGAAACCCATCGACGAGGCTGAGCTGGACACGATAATGACGCGCTTCTTCGCCGACCGCAAGAGCGGCGCAAGCCGCCGGCGGCAGGACGACGCTGTGAAACGCAATGGAGGAAAGCTGCTGTTTTACACCAACGCAGTTGACTTCCGGCTGGTAAGGACGCGCGACATCTGCGTGTTCCACTATGACCACGGGGCGCGCGTATGGACCGTAATAGCGGCCGGATGCGACCGTCCGTTGAGGCTGAAGCGCAGCGTTTCAAAGGATGTTCTGCTGGGGATAGACGACAGCTTCGTGCAAGTGGGGCAGAAGTTCATCATCAACATCAACTACCTTCTTGAGGTTCGCGACAACATCTGCCGCTTTTATCCGCCCTTCGACAAGATTGACTACGTGAAGGTGGGCCGCTTCTTCCGCCGCAAGCTGATAAATAGATACAACTCATTGTAGCGTGTCCGCGGGGCGTTTGCATAAGAAAAGCGTCACGGCCGAGAGACCGTGACGCTTTGTTTTTTCGTTGGTGAAAGGTGTCAGAACCTTACGCCGACGCGGATGAAGAAGTCGCCTGACTTCGAGTCGACATCCTTTATGATGTTGCAGAAGCCATACTCATAGCCTAATTTGAATGCGAGGAACTTCCATCCTGCCGTCAGGCCGCCTTGCCATCCGAAGTCGAAGCTGTTTGCCTCGAGTGCGCCCAAGGCGTCTTCGTCCTTTGCCACCATGAATGCCAGATACGGACCTGTGAATATGCCGACTTTGGCGTCGCCGTTGTTCACGAAGTTCCACGCGCCGTTTCCTTCAATCTGGAGGAAGCCCGGGTCCCAGTTCTCGCAGCCCTTTGTGGCGTATGACAGGCCTGCCGACCAGTCGAACTCGTCCGTGATGGGAGCCGTGTAAGCCACTCCTATGTTCAAAGCCTTGAACGCGGCGTCGGCTTTGATGTCTCCGCCTACGTCTGCAATGTTGCCACCCCACCATACTGTGATGTTCTTCTGGGCACTTGCGCCTACCGCAACTATTGCGAAGAGCGCTATCATTAATAACTTCTTCATAATGATATAGGTTTTGGTTAATGATAAGTGAACTTTACATTCGCAAAGATAAGGTTTTTTATTATAAGTTCCAAGCCTTGCGGCTGCTTTTTGTCGCGGCATGCCTTAAATGTGGATTAAAGTGTAACTATTTGTGATTCTTTGGTTGGGAATCGTAAGCGTCGCGCCCGTTCCCGTTGTCCTTGTGGCTTTCCGGCAGCGCCCTTGGCGGCTTTTATGGGTCTTCATGGCCGCCGTCGTGCTCCGTGGCTGCGGTGTTCTTGATGCGCTTGCGTAACTTGTTGAAGGCCAAGGCGTTATGAAACGCGTTGCAAAAGGCCGTCTTTTAGCGTGTGAAAGACGGCCTTTTGGCGTGTGATTTGCGGCCTTTTGCAACGCGGAAGACGGCCTTTTGCAAAACCGTTGTTTGCGGGGACTTTTCCGTGCTGTTGTCTTTTTCGCTGCCGGTGGCATTGCGGTGTGGTGGAAAATGACTAACTTTGCATTCGTATTAATAATAAGGTGATAATATGAAGACGATAAACACAAGGCGGAGCATCCGCAAATATTCAGACAAGGAGGTAAGCGGCGAGCTGCTCTCGCGCCTGCTCGCCGAGGCCTCGCGCACACAGACGATGGGCAACATGCAGCTGTACAGCGTCGTTGTGACGCGTTCCAGGGAGATGAAGGAGCGTCTTGCGCCCGCGCATTTCAATCAGCCCATGGTCACCCAGGCGCCGGTGGTGCTCACGGTGTGCGCCGACTTCAACCGCGCGAGCGCCTGGTGCCGTCAGCGCAAGGCCGAGCCGGGATATGACAATTTCCTCTCGTTCGTCAATGCGGCCACCGACGCGCTGCTCTACACGCAGACCCTGTGCAACCTTGCGGAAGAAGAGGGGCTGGGGCTGTGCTTCCTCGGCACCACGGTCTACATGCCGCAGATGATCATCGACGCGCTCAGGCTGCCGCGGCTCGTCATGCCCGTGGCCACCATCACGCTGGGCTGGCCGGCCGAGGAACCGCCCCTGAGCGACCGCCTGCCGCTGGAGTCGTTCGTCCACGACGAGACTTACCACGACTATTCGCCCTCTGACATCGACCGTTACTACGGTCCCAAGGAGGAACTTGAGGAAAACAAGGAGTTCGTCAGGATAAACAACAAGGAGACGCTGGCGCAAGTCTTCACCGACATACGTTACACCAAGAAGGACAACGAGGCCATGTCCGCCGGAATGCTGGAGGCGCTGAAACGCCAAGGCTTTATCTGATTGCCTGTCCGAATGTTGCACATTTTGTGGCATATGTGCATGTTTAAAAGGCAAAGTTGATAAAAAATGTAAAATAAAAGCATTTTGTTGCGCAAATATTTGGAGATATAAGAAAATGTCGCTATCTTTATGGCAGAAAACAAAATAGCACAACATAAGTTGTCGGCGGTCTGAAAGACGATGTAAAGAAATGTCAGAACAATCCTGATAAATAAGACAACTGATGATCGTGTGATGTACTTTCGAGTAACGGGGAGCCGGCGAAAGATGGTAAATGTTTGATGTCATGGAGATGTTTTTTCACTAAGATGAGAGGGAAAGGAAGACAAACAAGTTGTTGATATGGATGTTTTAATTAATGGTTAAAGCGGACTTCCTGTTACTGAACTAAAGCAAAAGAGGATGCGTCATCGCACAAAGGATGGCGCACCCTCTTCTTTTTGCGCCGCCGTCACGGCGTTTCACACACTGTAAGATCATGGCAAGGAAATATCAAAAGAAAATCAGCCGCGGCCTCGTAATGCCGCTGCAACAGTTCATCCAGAGAGAAAAGTCGGCCGGGATAGTGCTCGGCATAAGCATCGTCGTGGCCATGCTGCTGGCCAATTCGCCGTGGGGCGATGAGTACTTCCACTTGTTCGAGCATAGGTTGGGCTTCTTTTTCGACGGCGAACCTTACCTTTACTATTCGCTTCACCACTGGATCAACGACGGACTCATGTCCATGTTCTTCTTCGTTGTGGGGCTTGAGCTTAAACGGGAGTTCATCGGCGGCGAGCTGGCCGACCCCCGCAACACCATTCTCCCGATAGGAGCCGCTGTGGCGGGCATGCTCGTCCCGGCGCTGATTTACACCGTGTTCAACGCTGGCACGCCGTCGGCCGGAGGCTGGGGCATACCCATGGCCACCGACATAGCGTTCTCCCTGGCCATAATCTACGCCCTCGGCGACCGCGTTCCGCTTGCCGCCAAGGTGTTTCTGACCACCCTCGCCATCGTCGACGACCTCGGGGCGGTGGTCGTGATAGCGTTGTTTTACACATCAGAGATATCCGTTGTCAACATAGCCGTTGGCGTGGCGTTCCTCCTTGTGATGTACATCGCCAACAGGATGGGCGTGAAAAACGTCGTGTTCTACGGCCTTCTGGGCATCGGCGGAGTGTGGGTGGCCTTCCTCATGTCGGGCATCCACGCCACCATAGCCGCCGTTCTGGCCGCCTTCGTGATACCGGCCGACGCACGTCTGCCCGAGCCTTTGTATCTTAAGAGGGCTGCAAACAACCTGCGGCGGTTCGCCGGCATAAAGCCAAACAACGTCTCCACGCTTGAGCATGAGCAGGTGGAAGTCATAGCGGACATGATGAACGACACGCGCGACGCCATCCCGCCGTCGCAGCGTCTGGAGCACGCCATGCATCCGTTCGTGTCGTTCGTCGTAATGCCCGTGTTCGCCTTGGCCAACGCAGGGGTGTCTTTCGCCGGCCTGGACGTCGAGAGTGTGTTCTCCACCAATGTCGCTTTGGGCGTAGCCTTGGGGCTTTTGCTCGGAAAACCGCTCGGAATCGTACTCTCCACTTATCTCCTCGTGCGCCTCGGAATAGCTAAAAAGACAGAATCGCTGACCGTTCGTCGCGTCGTCGGACTTGGCTTCCTGGCCTCCATCGGGTTCACTATGTCGATGTTCATATCCACCCTTGCCTTCACCGACGGCACCATGCTGCTGCAAGCCAAGCTGGGCATCTTCGCCGCGTCGATACTCGGCGGCGCGATAGGTTACCGCTTGCTAAAATGAGAAAATATAAAACCCTTAAGCCCAGACACGGGCTTAAGGGTTATTGCATCAGTCCTCCTTCTATATAGAACACCAGGTTTCCGATGCCGTCACCACGTCTTTTGCTGTCTTTAAGGATTCCCGGCACTGTGAGAATCCTGTCTTCCTCCATCCTGTCCATCAATTTCCACATCACTTCATGGTAAAGAGCTACGGTGGCTACGGCCTCTTCTTTGATACCGAATTGTGACGACATCGAACCACAAAAGCCTTTCAACGCCGCGCTTATGTTCTCCGTCAGGCGGTTGACCGTTTGGTGGAAAGCGTTGTCTTGGCGCCTTATTATCGGGAACAAGGCGTTGCCTTGCGCATCAACCATGCCGTATTTTATGAGTTGTTTGACAAGAGCAGGGTCGTTGATTTTGCCATTCCGCCTTATTTCATCGGCGCATTTGTCCATCGTGTTGGTGCTTGGAGCAATACCGCTGTCGATGTATGTCAGGCACAGGTCTTGCTCTCCGTAGCCGTTTGTGCCGTATTTCGCGTCAGGTCTCGGCTCATATAGTATCCAGTAACAGCCGCTCCAAGTAGCGTGTTTGCCGGCATCGTCGAACAAAAGGAGCTTTGTCCACATCCTGCCGTCAAGCAAATAGGAGAACATAAGGGACAAAGTGTTGGCCTCCCAACCCATGTCTTTTATGATGTTTGTCAGCTTAATGAAGTCCGGTTGATTCTTAATGTAGATATCATCGGCCACTTTCTTGCTGAAAATGCGCAGAGAGTCTGTCTGCCTTTTGTCAAGTATCGGTATGGCCGTATGCCATTTTCCGCCGGTCCTTTCGATAATTCCGCCGATTTCAAGCAGCATCAGCTGGCTGTCGGAACACTGTATTCCTTTGCCGCGCAGTTCACCGGCGGTCTGCGGAGTGCGCAGGTTGTAGGTTATTTCCCAGTTGTTGTCAGCTTTCACATAGTCGATAGGCTGGTGACCGCTCAAGGCTACAAACTGCGTTGCTTCCCACTTTTCGTATGGCCGCAGCTGCTCTTGTGCGGCTGAATTGGTTGTCGCCCATAGTGAAATACATAATGCGGCTGCAGTGAAAATGCGCTTGAACATAGTCGTTGTCATTGTCAAAAATAAAGCGGCGGACAAGTAAATGTATTCCATTTGCCTGTCCGCCGCCTGTTTGTTCATTACTTGTTACTTTTCACTTATATGCCTGTAACTCGTCAACTCGCCTGCTAAAAGGCTCACTTGCATGACGGAGTCCACGGTTTCAGCTGCTTGAAGAAGTCATTGCCCTTGTCGTCAACGAGGATGAACGCAGGGAAGTCTACCACGTTAATCTTCCAGATTGCCTCCATGCCGAGCTCGGGATACTCAACGCACTCAATACTCTTGATACTGTTCATCGAGAGAACGGCAGCCGGACCGCCGATACTTCCAAGGTAGAAACCGCCGTGCTTCTGGCATGCGTCGGTAACAACCTGGGTGCGGTTGCCCTTCGCTATCATGACCATTGAGCCTCCGTGATCCTGGAACTCGTCAACATACGGGTCCATACGGTTGGCCGTCGTCGGGCCCATCGAGCCGCAAGGCATGCCTTCCGGAGTCTTAGCGGGACCAGCGTAGAGCACGGGATGATCCTTGAAATACTGCGGCAGATCCTCACCTGCGTCCAAACGGGCCTTCAGTTTGGCATGAGCGATGTCACGGGCAACGATGATTGTACCGTTAAGACTTACTCGTGTTGCAACCGGATACTGTGAAAGTATCTTGCATATCTCGCTCATCGGCTGGTTCAGGTCAATGCGTACGGCGTCGCCCTCGCCTGCGTTGCGCAGCTCTTCAGGTATCAGTTCGCCGGGATTATCGTCCAGTTTCTCAATCCAGATACCGTCCTTGTTGATCTTTGCCTTGATGTTTCGGTCGGCAGAGCAGCTTACTCCGAGGCCGATCGGGCATGATGCGCCGTGGCGTGGCAGACGGATTACGCGGATGTCGTGGGCAAAATACTTGCCGCCGAACTGTGCTCCGAGGCCTATCTTGTGAGCTTCGTCAAGGAGTTGCTTCTCAAGTTCAACGTCACGGAAAGCCCTTCCCGTCTCGTCACCCGTCGTCGGGAGGTTGTCATAGTAATGAGTTGAAGCCAGTTTCACGGTCAGGAGATTCTTCTCGGCCGATGTTCCGCCGATTACGAAAGCGATATGATAAGGAGGACAAGCCGCCGTTCCGAGAGTCTTCATCTTCTCGACGAGGAACGGAACCAGCGTGCCGGGGTTCTGTATCCTGGCCTTTGTCTCCTGATAGAAGTACGTCTTGTTGGCCGAGCCGCCGCCCTTTACCACGCAGAGGAACTTGTATTCCATGCCCTCCGTAGCCTCGATGTCGATCTGCGCGGGCAGGTTGCAGCGTGTGTTCACCTCTTCATACATTGAGAGGGGCGCGTTCTGAGAGTAGCGAAGGTTCTCTTCGGTGTACGTCTTGTACACGCCTTTCGACAGCGCCTCTTCGTCGCAGAAGCCCGTCCACACCTGTTGTCCCTTCTCGCCGTGGATGATTGCCGTGCCCGTATCTTGGCAGAAAGGTAGCTTACCCTTGCAAGCCACCTCGGCGTTGCGCAGGAACGTCAGCGCAACGTACTTGTCGTTGTCGCTCGCCTCAGGGTCAGTCAGTATCTTGGCCACCTGCTCGTTATGAGCGCGACGCAGCAGGAAGTTGACGTCACGGAAGGCCGTATTAGCCAGCATCGTCAATGCTTCAGGACTTACTTTAAGGATGGGTTTCCCCTCAAATTCGCTAACCGACACGCCGTCTTTGGTCAAGAGATAATACTCCGTGTCGTCTTTGCCCAACTGGAACATAGGGGCATACTTGAATTCCGGTGTTGCCATAATGTTTTGTTGAATGTTTTTACACCCACCCCAACCCTCCACAGGGATGCAGTTTGCATTGCTTGAACGTTGCGCCCATTGCTTTGTCAGAGTTGCCGTGAGTGATAATAATGTTGTTGCTTATATGTTTTTACTGTTGCAAAGTTATATATTTTTTTCGAGAAAACGGACTTTACGCAGGCTTATTTAACCTTAAAAAACTGGGTGTTGGCGGCATTTATGAGCATATTGGTTGGCCTGCCTGTAACCCGTTGACTATCAACGCCTTTCCAATATGCCGTCTTTCGCCTCCTGAAAGACGGCCTTTTAGAACGCAAAAGGTGGTCTTTCGCATTGCAAAAGGCCACCTTTTGGAAAATTAAAAATTAACAATGAAAAATTATAGGCTAATCTTTCAATGTGAATAAGGCGTCAATACCCGAAGATTTCTTCGGTCGTCAGCCGCTTTATCGGGCCTATTTTCCCCAGCGCTTCCATGTCAAGCTGCTTCTCGTCGCCGAGTATCAGGTAGCGGTAAGGCTTCTTCGCCATTGTCTCCCGCTCGAACTTCGCAACGTCGTCCATGGTCAGCGAGGGCACGGCCTCGTATATTTTCTTGCTCAGGCTGTAGTCCAGGCCCATGCGCTTTGCGCTGATGTATGCGTCGATGATGGCCGACTTGGTGGTGCGTTGCGTGGCAAGACGCTTCATCAGGGCCTGTTTCGCCAGTCCGAGAGCCTTCTCCGACTGCGGAATAGTGTCCAATATGCTGTTGAAAGTGCGGATGCAGTCCATTATCTTGTCGTTCTGCGAGATTATGTAAGTGTATGCGTATTCAGGCTCTCCCTTGTAGCTCGGAGTGCTGTAGTCGGCATATGCGCTGTAAGCAAGGCCGCGGGCCTCGCGCAATTCCTGGAACACCACGGTGTTCATTCCGCCTCCGTAATACTCGTTGAACAGCGAGATTACGGGCTGCTGTTCGGCGTTCCACTGGCGGTTCTCGTTGTGATACTGCACCATGTAGATGTTCTTCGCGTCATATTGGGCTATGAGCACCTCGTTCTGAGGTGTCTGCTGCAATGTGTAAGGCCGTCCCTCGGGAGCGTCGGCAAGTGTCTTGGCCGTCTTGTGCAGCTTGTCCACGGTGGCGGTAAGCTCGTCCAGCTCCATCGGACCGTAGTAAAGCACGCTGTGCTTGTAGCCGCTGAACGCCTTGATCATGTCTGCCAGCCTCTGCGGATTCATCTCTTCAAGCTCCTTTGACGACGGGATGTTGCGCGCCGGGTTGTATTCGCCGTACATTCCGTACTGCATTAGGCGGCTGAAGTTTACGCCCTGGTCGAGCTTGTTGTCGGCGCGCGACTTCAACTCCACGCCCACATATTTATTATATGCGGCCGTGTCAACCTTCGCGTTGGCCAGGAAGTCCTCCATCAGGGTCATCGCCTCGGCCATGTTCTCGGCCAGTCCGCTTAAGTAAATCCTTGATGCCCTCGTCCCGACGTTTACCCCGTAGTTGCATGCCAGCGAGTAAAACTTCTGCTTCAGCTGCTCGGCGGTCATCTTGTCTGTGCCGAGATAGGTGAAATAGCTTGCCGCGTAAGGCAGCCACTTGTCGCTCTCCTCGCCGAATTCGAAGTAGTAGCTCAGCGTGAATCGGCCGTTCTCTGTATTCTTCACGTAGAGCACGGGCAGGCCGCTCTTGGTCGTAGCCTTCGTCAAATCCTTGTCGAAGTCGACAAACTTGGGCTGTATCGGCTCGACCTTTGAGTTCACTATCTCCGTTACGAACGCGCTCTGGAGGTCGCGGTTGGTCGGTATGGCCGTTATTTCGGGCTTGTCAATCTTCTTCAGGGTGGTGTCGTTGCCGACGCGTTTGTACACTGCCACGTAGTTGTTGAGGAAGTGCCGCTTGGCAAAGTCCACTATTTGCTGCTTCGTTATTCCTGAAATGCGATCCAGCTTGCCGACAACGTCGCTCCACTTCTGGCGGTTTATGAAGGCGTTGACAAACATGTCGGCGCGTGCGGCGTTGCTTTCAAGCATCGTGTAGAAGCTGAGTTTCTTGTTGTTCACCACGGCTTTGACCAGGTCTTCGCTGAAGTCGCCGCGCTTCAGCTTGTCGATCTCGGCAAGCATGAGGGCTTTCACGTCGTCAAGAGTCTGTCCCTTTCTCGGGAAACCGGCTACGATGAAGCCTGAATATTCGGCTAACGGCAGCGAGAAAGCTCCTCCTCCGAGCCATTTCATCTGCTGGTCGAGGTCAAGGTCGAACAGTCCCGCCTTGCCGTTTGACAGGATGTCGGCTATTACGTCGAGCGTGTCGGCTTGCAATGAAGCAGCCTTTTCAAACTTCCATCCTACGTAGATGTTCTCCGCTTCCTGGCCTGTCACGGTGGTGTCGGCCGGTGCCGTGCGGTCGGGTATTGGCGCGTATTGCGGCTGCGAGAGGCCGGGGTTGGGCCGCCAAGAGCCGAAATGCTTGTCGATAATGGCTATAACTTCGTCAGGATTGAAGTCGCCGGCCATGCAGACGGCCACGTTGTTAGGCACGTAGTAGCGCTTAAAATAGTTTTTTATGTTGACGATTGACGGGTTCTTAAGGTGCTCCTGTGTGCCGATGGTTGTCTGTGTGCCATACGGATGGCCGGGGAACAGCTTGGCCATGAGCGCGTCAAACAGTTTGTTTCCGTCGCTTGCAAGACCGATGTTGTACTCCTCGTACACAGCCTCAAGCTCTGTGTGGAAGCCTCGTATGACCATGTTCTGGAAGCGGTCGGCCTGTATTCTGGCCCAGTTCTCAATCTCGTTTGAGGGTATGTCCTCAACGTAGCAGGTCACGTCGTTGCTGGTGTAGGCGTTGGTTCCCTGCGCTCCGATGGACGACATCAGCTTGTCGTACTCGTTGGGGATGAAGTAACGTGCGGCAAGCTGCGACAGGCTGTCTATCTGGTGGTAGTAAGCGCGGCGCTGCAGTGAGTCTTTCAGTGTGCGGTAAACCTCGAAACGGTTTTGTATGGAGTCGAGAAGCGGAGCCTCGGCGGCCGCGTTTATAGTGCCGAACTGCCGTGTTCCTTTGAACATAAGGTGCTCAAGATAGTGTGCCAGGCCTGTCGTTTCGGGCGGGTCGTTGCGGCTTCCCGTGCGCACGGCGATATACGTCTGTATGCGCGGCTTCTCGTTGTTTACAGAGAGGTAGACCGTAAGTCCGTTGTCCAGCGTGTATATCCTGGTTTTCATCAGGTCGCCGGGCACGGTCTGGTATTTGTATTCCTTTGCCGCGAGCGGCAGCGCTAAGGCGAGCAGTAATACAAGAAGTGCTGATTTGAGTTTGTTCATCCGTATTGTGGTTTTTGTGATTTATAGTAGTTAAATGAGCTGTCGCTCGTTCCGCCCGTTAAGGAGTTAAAGACAAATGTCTGGTCTGTCAGGATGTTATTCTAACTGCGCGAGGAACTTGTCGAGCGTCTGGCGGTCAACGTCGCCCAGCCTGTATTCTTTCTCTGCGTCTTCCCTTATCATGTCGAGCCACGCCCGGCGTGCGGCCATTCCGCGCATGCGGAACTGCTGCGCGTCTTCTTCTGTCAGTTCGTCCTTGCCGAGCCATTCCTTCATCAGGCTCACAGTGAACGCCCACAGGTAGTCGGCGTAGCGCTCGTTGTAGGCTTCGAGCATGTTTTTCAGCGTGCCGATGTTGTCTATCATTCCGTATCTTATCTTCTCGGCCAGCCGCTCTTCCTCGGAGGCCGGCATCAACAGGCCTGCCAGGTCGCGCCATTCGCCCGCGCCTGAAGCCGTGACAGGGTCGCTGATGTCATGCGACATCAGCACCTCGCCGATGAATATTTCAACGGCCATTGCGTATAGTTGCAGCCCTTTCTCTAACGACTTGATAATCAGCTTGTTGCCGTCGGCCGTGCAAAAGGCCGTCTTTTGGCCTGCGTTTTGCCGCAAATCGGCGAGCAATTGATGGCCTTTTACAACCTCGTTTGCCGTCAACGGGCTGAGCCAGTCATAATTGACGATGCTCTTGCGGCTGCCCTTTATCCTCACGTCGCGCCTCGGCCACTTCGTTATGTCGCGGTAAAGGCCGACGGTGGCGATGTTGCGTCCGGGCACGACATACGTCTCGCGGCCTTCGCCTATGACGTAAGAGAAGGGTAGGGAGGTGGTGTCCGGGTGGGTGGTTATCTTGCCGAGGCATACGGAGAAAGCGCCTATCCTTGCCGGCAACAGCGTGTGCGAGCCGCTTGCCGTCTTGCTGCCGCGCTCCAGCGTGCCGTAGTGCAGGGGCCCCATCTTGTATGCATGGTTGCTGAAGTTGGTCGCCGAGCCTGCGTTGTAGAACGAAGTCATGCAGCCGATGAGCAGCGTGCTCTTGTGGTGGGATGCCGAGAACGGGCCGCAGAAGGCTGCGCAGGCCTCGCCGTTGGCCATGTATGAGTTGGCGAAGAACAGGCTGTTCTCAGCCGTGAAGCCGTTGGTTATCTGGCATGCTTCGCCGACAAAGCAGTTAAACAGCTTTGCGCTGTTCAGCACCGACGAGCCGTCGGCTATGACGGAGTTCTCGCATATCACGCCCGAACCTATGTAAACGTTGTCGTCTGCCTCGGCCGCCAGCGTGCAGTCGCTTAGGCGGCATGCCCCGTTTATCTCGCAGTTGTCGGCTATGTTGGTGTTAGTAATCTCCGTGGTGTTTATTATCCGCACGTAGTCGCCTACCGTTCCTGTGCCAGTCAGGCGGCCGCTCACGTCGTTTTTGGCCATCGTCTTCAGCGCGGCCGACAGATCCTTGTCGCCCGAATGCGCCACCATCAGCGCCGCCAGGTTGCTTGTCAGTCCGCGGAATATTACCACATTGCCGCTGCCGGCCTCGTTAAGCACGGATATTATGTTGCCTTCGCCGAAGGTGGCTTCGGCTGTTGTCTCCATGGTGCATACGTTGCGTATGCAGCATTCCTCGCCTATCACGTAGTTGCTGATGTAGTTCCCGATGTTCTCGATGAGACAGTTGTCGCCTATTGTGGCGTTGCGCAGGGTGGCGTTGCGCACTCCCGAGTGCACGTGGAAGCCCTGGGTCACCTCTATGTTTTTCTCGAACACGCCGAGGTTGACCGTTCCGTAGAATCTCACATCTTTTATATGTGATGGATTGAAGTCGTCAGCCACGTTGACGCTTGTCCAGTCTTCAGCCGTGCATCCTTTCTCTTCCAGGACTATTATCTCGTCGTCGGTAAGTGGTCTGTAGTTGTACATGGTCGTTGTGTTTATTCACCCACCCTCGCCCTCCCAAAGGGAGGGAGCTTGGAAAGCCTTGTTCTTTGGTATTATTGATGCCCTAATGTAATACGGGGCTTTTCCTTTTAACATTCTGCGTGTCGGCAGAAGCATATTAAGCCCCCTCCCTTTGGGATGGTTGGGGTGGGTGTTTGGTGGTAGGTTATTCTATTGTTTCATAGAGGAAGTCGTTGTACGGATATTTCTGTACGTGCAACTGGCGTACCTGTTTGTACAGAGTGTCGCGCAGTTCGTCGATGTTTGTCTTGTTCCTTGCCGATATGAAGAGGCAGTTGTCGCCCTGTTTCGCCATCCATGTGCGCTTCAGTTCGTCGAGCGTTATGTTCTCCTTTGTGGCCGGGGTGAGGTCGTCAGGTTCTTTTTCAACCCATGTGTAAGCGTCTATCTTGTTGAAGATTATCATTGAGGGCTTGTCCGCGCAGCCGAGGTCTTTGAGCGTGTTGTTCACCACTTTGATCTGTTCCTCGAAGTCGGGGTGGGATATGTCAACGACGTGCAGCAGCAGGTCGGCCTCGCGCACTTCGTCGAGCGTCGACTTGAACGAGTCTACCAAGTCGGTGGGCAGCTTGCGGATGAAGCCCACGGTGTCTGCAAGGAGGAACGGCAGGTTCTCGATTACCACTTTCCTTACCGTCGTGTCAAGAGTGGCGAAGAGCTTGTTCTCGGCGAACACCTCGCTTTTTGCCAGAAGGTTCATCAGCGTGGACTTGCCCACGTTGGTGTAACCCACGAGGGCGACGCGTATCAGCCTTCCGCGGTTCTTGCGCTGGGTGGTCTTCTGTTTGTCTATCTCGGCCAGGCGTTGCTTCAAGAGCGACATGCGGTTGAGGATTATTCGGCGGTCCATTTCGAGCTGCGTCTCACCCGGACCGCGCAGTCCCACGGAGCCTTTTCCGCCTCCCGAGCCGCTTCCGCCGCCCTGTCGTTCAAGGTGGGTCCACAGCCTTTGCAGGCGCGGCAGCATGTAGCGGTATTGCGCCAGTTCCACTTGCGTCTTGGCGTTGGCCGTTTGCGCGCGCATGGCGAAGATGTCGAGTATGAGCGACGTGCGGTCGAGTATCTTCACCTTCAGCTCGTTCTCGATGTTGCGTATCTGCTTGGCCGACAGTTCGTCGTCGAAGATCACCATTCCCACTTCCCTCTCGGCTTCCTCTTCGGCGCGTATGTATTGCCTTATTTCCTCGAGCTTTCCCTTGCCCACGTATGTGGTCTGGTTGGGCCCGTTCACCTTCTGCGTGAAGCGTTTTACGGTCACCGCGCCGGCGGTGTCGGCCAGAAACTCCAGCTCGTCGAGGTATTCCTTGGTCTTGGCCTCGTCCTGTTCCTGTGTTATGAGCCCCACGAGGACGGCCGTTTCGGCCTTGGCCTCGGATATGACAAATTCTTTCATTCGAGTGTTTGGATGTGTGATGTTGTATAATGCAAAGTTACATAATTCACGACAAACGGCAAAGAAAAACGCTGTTTTCCATTACCGTTTTTTAGCATTCGGCCCAGTTGTTTTCCAATTGACGGCCAATCGCGTTGCAAAAGGCCGTCAATCGGCGTGTAAAAGGCCGTCTTTTGCGAAGCGATTCATGGCCTTTTGCAACGCGCTGTGTGCCAACGGGTTACGCAGTGGGCAGCCGTATGGCTGCCGGCAAGTGCCTTCGTGTGGGCGGCATTGTGCCATGTAAGGGCTTTCTTGCAGACATAACGGTGGTAGGCAGACGGCCATGAAAGATGCTGCTTGCCGTAAACGTTTACGTAGTTTTTTAGGCTAAAAACATGATTTTTTTGATATAGGTCAATTTTTTTGCCTACTTTTGCCAACGTAACGATGAGATTTTCAGAATTACATGCTACATTGATACTAAATGACTAAGACATTCAAAAAGTAAGAAATTGCTCTGATGTGATATCAGGGCATTTTTTATTTTTGTATATTTGCACCGCTTTCTTCATGACACATAACATATCACAGCATGCAAAATACTTTCAAAAAGATAGCCAGGACTGTTTCTGAGGCTTGTCGCCTGGTGAAGGAGAAGGCCGCACGCTTCACGGCATGGCAGCGCAAGGGTGTCGAGGCACCAGCTCTCTCCGCCGAACCACACGTGTGCCTGAACTGCCGCGAGAGCTATGTCGGCAACTTCTGCCCGCGCTGCGGACAGTCGGCCTCGGTGTCGCGCTTCACGTTGCGCCACGCGCTGAGCAAGACTTTGGAGGTATGGGGACTGGGCAACCGCAGCCTGCCGCGCACGCTTTGGCATCTCATCTACCGCCCGGGCCACATGATCGGCGACTATCTCGAAGGCCGCCAGGCACCGTATTTTCCTCCCATCAAGATGCTCTTCCTCGTCACGGCGGCGTTTGTCGTAACGCAACACGTGGTAGCCCCAGATGCGATGGAGCGGATTTACGACGATGCCACCACACGCATAACCGAGCAAAAAATCGAAGTATCCGAGGGGGAAGAAGCCTATCCCCTAAAGAAAGACTTCCTTGAGGGGATGAACAACTTTATCGACGCGTTCGACAAAGTTACCGACTTCTTCCGCCAGAACCAGGCCATAGAACTCATCTTGGGGCACGCTCTGTTCGCCTTGGTTACCGTGCGTGTGTTCCGCCGGTCGCCGTCGCGGCCGAAGATGAACCTCACCGAGTGTTTCTTCGCCCAGATCCTCATCGCCAGCCAGCTTATGATGGTGTCGATAGTGTGCCTCGTCGCCACCCAAGGCAGCATGTGGCTTGACAATATGTACTGCATGCCCACGTGGCTGCTGATGCTCGTCCTGCTCTACGGCTACAAGCAACTGTACGGCTTCGGCCTGCTGCGCACGGCGTGGTACACCCTGAAGGTTCTCGTCGGCTGGTGGTTCCTGATGTTCCTGCTGCTTGTATGCTGGATGGGGGCAAGCGTCGTGTGGACGGCGATATGCAATTAAACATTAATTGAAAAATGAGAATGGGGAATGGATAATTATGATTACCCAAAGAGGTTAAAGCCTTCAATGGTAATCATAATTATCCATTCCCCATTCTCATTTTTCAATTACGAAAAGCCAGTCCGTCGCTTCCTGCGTCAACGACGATGGGCTTCGTGCGGTCAACAGTGCCGCCAAGAAGCTGCTTGCTCAGGTCGTTGAGCATGTAACGCTGGATGGCGCGCTTTACGGGACGCGCTCCGAACTCGGGGTCGAAGCCGGCCGAGGCCAAGAAGTCGATGGCCGCTGGAGTGACATCGAGCGTTACGTCCTGCTGCTCCAGCATCTTCTTCACGCCGTTAACCTGAAGCCTTACCACGTCGGCGATTTGCTCTTTCGTCAACGGAAGGAACATTATGGTCTCGTCGATACGGTTAAGGAACTCCGGACGGATGGTCTTCTTCAGCATCTCCATCACCGTATTCTTCGTCTTCTCCACAACAGCATCGCGGTTGGCGTCCGTGATATGCTCGAACTCCGACTGTATGTACTGGCTTCCGAGGTTTGAAGTCATGATGATGATGGTGTTCTTGAAGTTCACCGTGCGCCCCTTGTTGTCGGTCAGGCGGCCGTCATCCAATACCTGCAAGAGGATGTTGAACACGTCAGGGTGCGCCTTCTCGATTTCGTCGAACAGCACAACGGAGTAAGGTTTGCGCCTTACGGCCTCGGTGAGTTGCCCGCCCTCGTCGTAGCCAACGTATCCCGGAGGCGCGCCGATGAGGCGCGACACGCTGAACTTCTCTTGGTATTCGCTCATGTCAATACGCGTCATCATCGTCTCGTCGTTGAACAGATACTCGGCCAAGGCCTTCGCCAGCTCGGTCTTTCCTACGCCGGTCGTACCGAGGAAGATGAACGACGCGAGCGGCCTCTTCGGGTCTTGCAGGCCAGCGCGGCTGCGCCTTACGGCGTCGCTGACGGCCGTGATGGCCTCGTCTTGCCCGATGACACGCTTGTGAAGCTCCTCTTCGAGATGCAGGAGCTTGTCCTTCTCGCTCTGCATCATTCGCGTAACGGGTATTCCCGTCCAGCGGCTTACCACCTCGGCGATGTCGTCCGCGGTGACCTCTTCACGTATCATGGCGTTGCCGTCCTGGGTCGAGCGCAGTTGCGCCTGTATGCTCTTGATGTCGTCTTCGAGCTGTTTCAGCTTGCTGTAACGTATTTCTGCCACGCGCTCATAGTTGCCTTCGCGCTCGGCACGCTCAGCCTCGAAGCGCAGTTGCTCCATCTGCTGCTTGTCCTGCTGTATTTTGTTGACGAGTGCCTTCTCGCCTTCCCACTTTGCGCGGAATGCCTTTTCCTTGTCGCGAAGCTCGGCGATGTCCTTGTCGAGCTGGGCTATTTTGGGCTGGTCGTTCTCCCGTTTAATGGCCTCGCGCTCTATTTCGAGCTGCTTCAGGCGGCGGGTGATTTCGTCAAGCTCCTCCGGTACGGAGTCACGCTCCATGCGGAGCTTGGCCGCGGCCTCATCCATAAGGTCGATGGCCTTGTCTGGCAGGAAGCGGTCTGATATGTAACGTTCAGACAACTTGACGGCGGCTATGCACGCATCGTCCTGGATACGCACCTTGTGGTGGTTCTCGTAGCGTTCCTTCAGGCCACGGAGGATGCTGATTGCGCTGAGTTCGTCAGGCTCATCGACCATCACCGTCTGGAACCTGCGCTCCAAAGCCTTGTCTTTCTCAAAATATTTCTGATACTCGTTGAGCGTCGTCGCGCCGATTGAGCGCAGTTCGCCACGCGCCAACGCGGGCTTTAAGATGTTGGCGGCGTCCATCGCTCCTTCGCCGCCTCCGGCTCCGACGAGTGTGTGTATCTCGTCGATGAAGAGGATTATGCGGCCATTGGAGTTGGTTACTTCCTTGATTACGCTTTTCAGACGCTCCTCGAACTCGCCCTTGTACTTGGCTCCGGCCACGAGCGCACCCATGTCGAGAGAGTACAGCTGCTTGTCTTTCAGGTTCTCGGGCACGTCGCCGCGCACTATACGCTCGGCCAGTCCTTCAACGATGGCCGTCTTGCCGGTACCCGGCTCGCCTATTAATATAGGGTTGTTCTTAGTCCTTCGTGAGAGTATTTGCAGCACGCGGCGTATCTCGTCGTCACGTCCTATCACGGGGTCGAGCTTGCCCTGCCGGGCTTCCTCCACGAGGTTCTTGGCGTATTTTTCCAGACTTTGATAGTTCTCGTCTGCCGATTGCGACTGCACTTTCTGGCCTTGGCGCAGCTCGTTGATGGCCGTGCGCATGTCCTTCTCTGTGCATCCGGCATCCTTCAGTATGCGCGAGGCAGTAGAGTTGACCGTAAGCAGTGCCAGCAACAGTGGCTCAACGGAGACGAACTCGTCGCCCATCTTGGCTGAAATGTCCGTCGCACGTTGCAACACTTCGTTGCTTTCGTTGCTCAGGTATGGTTGTCCGCCTTGCACCCGAGGCAGCCGGTTGATTTCGCGGTCGAGCACATTTTCAATCTGCACGGCGTTTGCGCCGAGCTTCTGGAAAATGAAGTTGGCCACGTCTTTGGCCTTAGCCATGACACCCTTCAGCAGGTGTACAGGCTCGATGGCTTGTTGGCCGCCGCGCTGCGCGGTGTTCACAGCCTCTTGGACGGCCTCTTGTGCCTTGATTGTAAACTTGTCGAATGTCATATTTTGTTCTCCTTTCTTTCTTTTGTTTTCATGCCTTGCGGCTTGCGTTAACCGTTGACTCAAAATATGTGCCCGTACACGAGATGTGTCATTGTGTCATTGCAGTGTGACAAAATGGCTTGCTTGTATTGCCGTTTCAATCTGTTTTGTGAGATGAGTGCGGCGTGTTGGTATGGACTTGACAATCAGACAGTTTCATAAAAGACCGCCTTTCTTGTCTTCGCTTTTCAGTTCTCCGCAGGCCTTGCATTTGCGTGTCGTCTCGAATTTAGCTGCTGGCATATTCTGTATTATATACCGTTGACGGAATCATTTGTGCTTCTTTAGGACCAAAATTTTCGGTTTGTTACATTTTGCCGGTTTCTACTTACGTTTTTTTTCTTACTTTGGACAAGTCTGCAAGAGGTGTCCTTTTACAGTGTAAAAGACCGTCTATCAGAAAGTAAAAAGATATGTTTTGAAAGCTGAAATGACACCATTTGAAATTGTAATCATCGACGGGTTGTCTCTAAAAAATAATTCCACCAACTGGAATATGGATATTGAAATATATTCCAAGATAGAGTTATGCTTCAACATATGTTTGTTAGAAAAGCATTATAATCGGAACTGAATATAAAGATATAGCCACAAATCTTTTTGAAAATGACTATAAGTATTTCAATGAAGATATAACTAAGCAAGACCCTTCAGAAATTCCATCTTTTGATGTTTGTTGTGGTGGCTTTCCTTGTCAGCCTTTTTCCATAGCTGGACTTAGGCGCGGTTTTGAAAATACGAGAGGTACTCTGTTTTTTTATATCGCTAATATTGTGAAGCAAAAAATAAGTATTGGTTACCCCCCCTGGCATAATGCTGATTTTTACTTGTTTGTATTCAATCTATTTGTATTTTGTTGCAGATTTCCTACTTTTTTATCGCGGCACAAATATACGATAAAATCCGAGAAACAAGCAAATCCATCAGAAAGTGTTAAAAACAAAATAGGGCGTAACTCATTGAGCTACACCCTATTTTTCTATCCTTGGTTATCGTTGTTTACCGATGCTTACTTCACTTCCTCAAAATCAATACGTTATATCTGTCAGCGACTTGCGTGAACGTGTTGCAAATATCATGCAAATCCGAAAATAAGCATCCATAAGCAACCACAGCTCTATGTCGCAAAAGTACGATTTTTCGCCGAAAATAACGAAAGAAAAACAATAAAAATATCAATGTTAAATGACAGCCTAAAATAACATCGTGGAAGTTTTCTTCAATAGTTTCAGCTTAATAACCCAATTTATGACGTTTGAATCTTATCCTCTATCGTTATTGTGTTGGGTGGTTATTTCCATTTTGGGAACAACCACTTTTTATTCTTGAACAACCGAATTTTTCTCAGTAGTTGCCTCTTTATTCAAAAATCACTTGAACTGAAAATAATTTTATAAAAGTGACTTTATAGAAAATCGCTTCAAAACAGAAACAATCTCCTAAAAAACAAAAGATAACAAAGGTTTTAACAGATTCTTAGATATTATCACTAACTTTGTCTGCGATATTGGTTTATTATACCCGTATAACAACGAGAAAATCATGCAGATACACGATAACAGACTTATAGCAGAATGTACGTCTTACGATTTCAAGGAAATGCTGGAACGCAAGAAAGTGAAGTCGTGGCTCAAATCCGTGTCGGCATTTGCCAATACGGATGGTGGCAGCTTGTTCTACGGCGTAAGCGATGAAGGAGAAATTGTAGGCTTGGTGAACCCGCAGGCGGATGCCGAGTTTATAAGTGAAATGATAAAGGCACGGCTCGACCCCGTGCCGGAAGTACAGCTTATCCCGATTGAACATGAAGGGCACACCCTGCTTGAAGTCAAAGTGAAGGCTGGTGCTTTGACACCTTATTACTACTATCAGGACGGAACACGCACGGCTTATGTAAGGGTCGGAAATGAAAGCGTTGAATGCAACTCTCAACAACTTCTTTCGTTGGTGTTGAAAGGTACGCACATGACATGGGACTCGCTTCCAACGCAAGTGGATGCCGGTAAACAGTCGTTTGTCATCCTTGCCAATACATTCCGTGAGCAGACCCATCAGGAGTGGAACGACAAGTATTTGGAATCATTCGGGCTGGTGACTTCTGACGGAAAACTTACCAATGCCGGATTGTTATTTGTGGATAACTGTACCGTTTTCCAATCCCGCATATTCTGTACCCGTTGGACGGGACTTTATAAAGATGACGCGATAAGCTCAGTTGAACATCGGGCTAACCTTGTCCTGCTCTTGAAATACGGAATGGATTTCATCAAGAACTACACCATGAGCGGATGGGTCAAAATGCCTGACTATCGCCTCAATCTGCCTGACTATTCCGACCGTGCCATCTTTGAAGGATTGGTAAATCATCTGATTCACAGAGATTATACCGTAATGGGTGGTGAAGTACACATTGACATCTATGACGACCGTATAGAGTTAGTTTCGCCTGGTGCCATGCTTGACGGCACACAGATTCAAGACCGCGACATTTATAATGTCCCGTCAATACGCCGCAACCCCGTCATCGCCGATATGTTTACCCAGCTCGACTATATGGAGAAACGTGGTTCCGGCCTGCGCAAAATGCGTGAACTGACGGAGAAACTCCCCAACTTCCTGCCAGGAAAAGAACCGCATTATAAGACCGAAGCATCCTCTTTCTTTACGACATTCTATAATTTGAATTGGGGTGAGAGCGGAAGAATACCCGTAGAAGAGGTGGCCGACAGGGTAAACAGTACCCTCAAAAAGTACCCTGTAAACGAAGGAGCTTCGGAGAGAAAGTTCGGTGTAAACGAAAAAAGTTCGGAGAAAAGGTTCGGTGTAAATGCTGAAAGGTTCGGTGTAAACGAAAAAAGTTCGGAGAAAAGGTTCGGCGTAAAAGGAGAGGATGCATCTAAAAGAGTTAGCAGGACAGGGCAAAAAATAATAGACTTAGTTATTTCCGACCCTTCTATAACAGCAGAAGCAATGTCTGTAAAA
>CALUGP010000026.1 GCA_944320195.1 uncultured Prevotella sp.
TTATAAAAGTTGTTTGCCTTATGGCTGCTTTCTGGATTCCGCTTTTCAGCGGAATGACGGCTTGCCACCGACTTGCAGAAAAACTGGCATGTGTGAGATTCTTGTTATGTCAAACTCACGTTCATGCAGCAAGAGGAATGACGACTTGCCGCTGAGATGCAGAAAAGCAATGCGGTAGTGTTTTCTTTAGTTGGGAAGACAATCTGGTCTTTTTGCTTTCAGGCAACGTGAGTTCGGCATGAGGATTTTTCTTCCTTGCATATGGGACCGTCCCTGTTCTCACGTATTCCAGTTAGTCTGTGGGTAATCAGTCATTCCACTGACTTGCAGAAAAACTGACAGGTGCGGCATTCCTGCAATACCGGACTCACGTTGTTTCTAGTCTTGCAGTCCCAGTTGTTCTTTCAGCCATGGTTCGGCATCGAGTATGTATGCGCTGTCGGCTGTGATGATGAAGTTCTCTATGGGAATGGCCCAGCTGATGATGCGCCCGTCGGGTTCGTTTACGAATCTTATTCCAATCTTGTCCCCGTTGTCTTCAATCTCAGCCTCGAAGTTATGACGGTCAGTGTATTTTGTTATTTTCGCCCATTTGTCCGTCGGCTCGCCGTCTTCGTCCTCAAGCCACAGTCTCAGCATTACTTCGTGTTGCGGCGCGTTGTGTGCCACGCGTTCCATCAAGTCCATCCGTTCGGCTGTGACGCGGCTGCGCCGTTCCATCTCTTTTCCGTCGATGAGCGACTGCATGTTGTCCGCCATGTCGTTTGTCAGGTAGTCGTCCATCATCCACAGTGGCTGGTACAGATCTTCAGCTGCCGCTTGCTCGTCTGGATATGCGAAGAGTACGCACGATTGCGAGTTCATCCTTTCCAGCCTGGTGCGTATCGAGCCTGGTGCGTCAGTGTTGCGGTCGCCGTCCTTTATTGCTTCCTCCCATGGCAGCAGGCGCACGTATAGCGGCACTCCGCCTGCCATTATGGCTATCGGACTGTTTATTTTTGGCTGCCAGTGTGTGTCGCTCTCCGTGCCGGTGTCAGTGCTGCATAGAAGGGAACGGGCTACGGTTTTTATCAGTATGTTGTGACACCTTTCATGGTTCTGCGTGCCATGCATTATCTCTATGTCTGGCAGGCCGAAGCGTTCCATTCCCGTTGTGTACATCCATATGTCGCCTCCGTCATTGTTGCATTCCGTTTCTATATTGAAAGCGATGTCCGGTGGAGGCGGCACTGTCGATTTTACCACGCTCTTCACCCATAATCCCGACAGGGCCTGGTGTGACGACAGGTCGTGCAGTGCAAGCATGTCGGGCACCACGATGTCTGCAATCAGCAGTTGCAGGCGGAGCCATTCCATAGGTGTTCCGCGTCCGGGTTTCAGGTCTATGCCGTAGCCCGACAGCCTTTTTGTCAGCATGTCGGTGTCGGCCTTGTTGAAGTATGTGCCATATTTCAGTCCGTTTGGGTTGAATGCCGTAACCTTGTCAATCTCGCATTCAAAACTTCCGCCTTTGAACGAGCCGTAGATTTTCAACATCGTGCCCGTTTCCTTGTCGTCTGTCAGTTCGTATGTGAGGTTTTCCACGCCCTCTATTCCGGCTATGCAGGCGGCCGCCAGGTCGGTGTCGGGCACATGGTTTTCGTCTCTCGGTATGGCAATCATCCATGAGCGTGTCTTGCCGTAGGGCGGTGTCTGCCTTGACGGATGCTCAAGAAAGCTGACCGTCTGCCTGCACTTTTCAATCGCCTCGGGCACGTCGCTCCAGAATTCCTGCGTCTCGGGGTCGTCGTCGATGAGCGTCATCACGTGTTCGAAGTAAGGTATGGCCTCGGCCTCCATCCGCAGGTTCATGCGTGTGTATCCGTTGCGGCACCACCAGTTGGGGTCGTCCTTTCCCTCTTCGGCCGTGGCCGTGAGTATGTCAAGCGCCCTGCTGTCCAGAGCGTCGGGTTCCTGGTTGCTGTCATAATAGCCGTTGCGTATATTGGCGGCCAGGTTCGACAGCGTCCGTGCCTGCAAGCCCACTATCTTGTACGTGCGTTCCTCTTCGGGCAGCGCGTCAATCATTTCTATCACTTCCGCCTCGCGGTTCTCGTCGCACATCTGTTGAATCTTCTCTATAAGTTCTTCCTCACGTGTCATAGTCATGCTGTTTAAGGCTGATGGTTCATGTTTTCTTGTATTATTTCAGTGCAAATATACAGAATAAAAACGTTTCCCGCAATGCCGTCAGATGTTTTTCTTCACACGGCTGGCGGCAGGCCGGTTTTCCGCTGGTTCCCGCCCGTTTTCCAATTGACGGCCTTTCGCCTTCCCAAAGGCCGTCTTTCAGGCGCTAAAAGACGGCCTTTTACACGGCGAAAGGCCGTCTTTTGCAAAACGTCTTGCGGCGTGTCGCATTGTGACAGATTCCACGCCGCCTTAACGCGCTGGCTCTCAGGTTGTTGCGTCTGCCGCCGCGCTGTGTCTGCCCCTCTGCCAGGCCGGGCGCAAGGTGTGACTGTTTGTCAGCCTAACGTTTTTTTCACACTTATATTTTGGCCGTCTCGTTTTTTCGCCTTAACTTTGACGCTCCAATAGACAAGACTCCATTTACAATACATGCAAGACTTCGTCCATCTTCACGTACATACTTATTACAGCATACTTGACGGCCAGGCCAGCGTAAAGCGGCTTGTCGACAAGGCCATAGCCGACGGCATGCGCGGCATGGCCGTGACCGACCATGGCAACATGTTCGGCATAAAGGAGTTCTTCAACTACTGCAAGAAGAAGAACGGCGAGCTGAAAGAGCAGGGCAAGCCCGAGTTCAAGCCCATACTGGGCTGCGAGATGTACGTGGCCCGCCACTCGAAGGAAGACAAGGTGAAAGACCACGGCGACCAGGGCGGCTACCACCTCATCGTCCTGGCGAAAAACTACCAGGGATACAAGAACCTTATCAAATTGGTCAGCCGCGCGTGGGTGGACGGCTTCTACATGCGTCCGCGCACCGACCGCGCCGACCTCGAGACTTACCACGAGGGGCTGATCGTCTGCTCGGCGTGCATCGCCGGCGAGGTGCCGGCCAAGATTCTCAAGGGCGACATCGAGGGAGCCGAGGAGGCCGTTGAGTGGTACAGGCGCGTCTTCGGCGACGACTATTATCTCGAGCTTCAACGGCACGAGGTCAAGGATCCGCACATCCGCGCCAACCGCGAGACTTACCCCTTGCAGCAGAAAGCCAACAAGGTGCTTATCGAGATGGCCCGCAAATACGGCATCAAACTGGTGTGCACCAACGACTGCCACTTCGTCGACGAGGAGAACGCCGAGGCACATGACCGCTTGCTCTGCCTGTCTACCAACAAGGATCTTGACGATCCCAACCGCATGCTTTACTCCAAGCAGGAGTGGTTCAAGACGCGCGAGGAGATGAACCAGGTGTTCGCCGACGTGCCCGAAGCCCTCGCCAACACCTGCGAAGTGCTCGACAAGGTGGAGACATACAGCATAGACCACGCCCCCATCATGCCCTTCTTCCCCATCCCCGAGGAGTTCGGCACAGAGGAGGAATACCGCAAGCGGTTCACCGAGGAGCAGCTCTACGACGAATTCACGCAAGACGAGAACGGCAACGTGGTGCTTTCGCGCGAGGAGGGCGAGAAGAAGATAGCCAAGCTCGGCGGCTATGACAAGATATACCGCATAAAGTTCGAGGCCGACTATCTGGCCAAACTGGCATATGAAGGCGCCAGGAAACTCTATGGCGACCCCCTGTCAGACGAGGTGAAGGAGCGCGTCAACTTCGAGCTTTACATAATGAAGACCATGGGTTTCCCCGGCTACTTCCTCATCGTGCAGGACTTCATCAACTCCGCCCGCGACCAGTTGGGCGTCATGGTAGGCCCCGGCCGTGGCAGCGCCGCCGGCTCAGTGGTGGCTTACTGCCTGGGAATCACCAAGATAGACCCCATAAAATACGACCTCCTGTTCGAGCGTTTTCTCAATCCCGACCGTATCTCACTGCCCGATATCGATACCGACTTCGACGATGACGGGCGCGGCAAGGTGCTCGAGTGGGTGACGCAGAAGTATGGCGCTGACAAGGTGGCACACATCATCACGTATGGCACCATGGCCACAAAGCTCGCCATCAAGGACGTGGCACGCGTCGAGAAGCTGCCTTTGGAGGAGTCAAACCGCCTCTGCAAGGCCATCCCCGACCGTCTGCCCGACGGTCTGAAGATGAATCTCACCAACGCCATCAAGTCCGTAAAGGAACTGCGCGAGGCCGAGGTGTCGCCCGATCCGCGTCTGCGCGAGACCATAGAGTACGCAAAGATGCTTGAAGGAAATGTGCGCAACACCGGCATCCACGCTTGCGGAACCATCATCTGCCGCGACCCGATAAGCGACTGGGTGCCCGTCTCAACGGCCGACGACAAGGAGACAGGCCAGAAACTGCTCTGCACCCAGTATGAAGGCAGTGTCATCGAGGAGACCGGACTCATCAAGATGGACTTCCTCGGGCTGAAGACCCTGTCAATACTTAAGGAAGCGGTGGAGAACATACGCCTCACTACGGGCAAGATTATCGATCTTGACACGATACCTATCGACGACCCCGAGACATATAAATTATACAGCGAAGGCCGCACGATAGGCACCTTCCAGTTTGAGTCTGCCGGCATGCAGAAGTATCTTCGCGAGCTTCATCCCACCGTTTTCGAGGACCTCATAGCCATGAACGCCCTCTACCGGCCCGGCCCAATGGACTACATTCCGCAGTTCATCGAGCGCAAGCGCGACCCGTCCAAGATTACATACGACATTCCTTGCATGGAGAAATACCTCAAGGACACTTACGGCATCACCGTCTACCAGGAGCAGGTCATGCTTCTCAGCCGCCAGCTTGCAGGCTTCACGCGAGGCCAGAGCGACACCCTGCGCAAGGCGATGGGTAAGAAACAGATAGAGAAGATGAACCACTTGGAGGGACTTTTCTATGAGGGCGGCGAGAAGAACGGCTACAAGCACGAGACGCTTCACAAGATATGGGAAGACTGGAAGAAGTTTGCCAGCTACGCGTTTAACAAGAGCCACGCCACGTGCTACTCTTGGGTGGCTTACCAGACGGCTTACCTCAAGGCGCATTATCCGGCCGAATACATGGCCGCCAACATGAGCCGCAACGTCACAAACATAACTGAAATAACCAAGCTTATGGACGAGTGCAAGGCCATGGGCATAAAGACGCTGGGCCCCGACGTGAACGAGAGCCGCCAGAAGTTCAGCGTGAACAAGCAGGGAGCCATCCGCTTCGGCCTCGCCGCCATAAAAGGCATGGGCGCTTCGGCCGCCGAGGCCATAATAGAAGAGCGCGAGAAGAACGGTCCTTATAAAGACGTGTTCGACCTGGCGCAGCGTGTCAACCTCGCCGCTTGCAACCGCAAGTGCTTTGAGAGCCTTGCGCTTAGCGGCGGTTTCGACAGCTTCAAGGTGAGGCGCGAGAACTATTTTGCCAAGAATTCCAAGGGAGACGCCTTCTTTGACACGCTTATGCGTTACGGACAGTTGTACCAACAGGAGAAGAATGCGGCGCAAAACTCGCTCTTCGGAGGTGTCGACGATGTTGACATTGCCACCCCGCCGATACCTGAAGGCGAGCCGTGGAGCACCATCGAGAAACTCAACCGCGAGCGAGACCTCGTCGGCATTTACCTGTCGGCTCATCCTTTGGACGATTACGAGGTTATACTTAACAGCATGTGCAACACCCATTGCTCGGAACTTGCAGACAAGATAGAGCTTCAGAAGAAGCAGGACGTGCTTTTGGGCGGCATTGTCACCATCGTTCGCAGCAAGTTCACAAAGACAGGCAAGCCGTGCGGCTTTGTCACGATAGAAGACTTTGAAGGTTCGGGCGAGCTCGCATTCTTCGGCGAAGAGTGGGGAAAGTGGAAAGGCATGCTTGTGGAAGGCTGCACGGTGCTTGTCAAGGCGCAGTTCGTGCAGCGGTTCCGCGGCAGCGACATGATGGAGATGCGCGTCACCGACATCCAATACCTGCAAACCGTGAAAGACCGGCAGATAGAGAAGCTGACGATTACCGTCGACGCGAACAAGATTGACGATGCCACAGTCTCAGACCTTGTCACCGTGATAAAGGACAGCCCCGGCAACACGCAGCTGTATTTCCAGGTGCACGACGAGCATGTGAATGTGCCGTTCACGTTGCATAGCAGGGTGGGCAAGGTTGACGTCAGCCGTGAGCTTATGGCGTTCATCAAGGACAAAGAGGCGCTGGGATACAAGATAAACTGACGCATAGTGAGTTTATGACTGGCACGCCGTTTGCTGTGGAGAATAATGTTTTGGACAATATTCATTAACGTAAAAGATAAAGACAATGGAAGTAACAATCACTACGGAGAACTTTGAGAGCTTGAAAAACGGCGACAAGCCGTTGGTAGTTGACTTTTGGGCGACATGGTGTGGCCCGTGCCGTGCCGTTGCGCCGATTATCGAAGAGCTGGCCAACGAGTATGACGGCAAGATTGTTGTTGGCAAGTGTGACGTCGAGGAGAACGACGACATTGCAATGGAATACGGCATACGCAACATTCCTACTATCCTGTTCATCAAGAACGGAGAGGTGGTTGACAAGTTTGTCGGCGCCACGACAAAGGCCAACTTGCAGAAGAAGTTTGACGCGTTGCTGTAAAAGAAGTGGCAAAGCGCAAACAAAACAGTCCGCGAAAGTCTGCCGATGGCTTTCGCGGACTGTCCGTTTATGGTGACGGCTGTCGCCTTGTCGTCATTTTACTTGTACCACGAGATACTTGCTTGTGCTCCAGAATAGCTGGGGATTGGTTATGTGAAGCACGTACTGGTCTTGCGCGTCGCGCTCCAGCTTGTAGCTGCTTGACGGGTGCATGGTGAGCAGTTTTGCCGACTTTGAGTACAGCTTGAGGGCTTTGAGCGTGCGTATGTCCACCTTGGTGAAGTAGTTTTTGTTGAAGTTGTCCTGCAGGACTTTGCCGTCAACGAGGATGTTCTGCTCCTTCAGCTCTTTCTTTGTGCCATATGCGAACCATGCCGTGTTGAGTTGTTTGTCCTGCGTGTTGATGGTGTTGGCTTTCTTTGCGTTGTCGTCTTGCAGTATGTCCACGTTCTTGTTGAGCGTGTTGGTGGTGTTCTGCAGCTCTTCTATGTGTATGTCTTTTGCTTCGAGCTGTGCGTAGAGGTCTTTAATCTGGTGGTCTTTCTCCTCCAGTTGCTTTGCCATGTTTTCAATGGTTTTCTGCAGTTGCTCGCTTTTTATGCTGCCGTTTTTCACCTGGTTGCGCAGTTTTGCGATGAGTTCGCGGTTCTCGGCCATGCGTTGTTGTATGAACTGCATGTTCTCCCGGATTTGCTGCTGACGGCTGGCTCCCTCGCCGTTCTTGGCCACGCTTACGCGGTTTTCGGCCTCGTTGATGAGGCGGAAGCCTTCTTCTACCTCGTTGAGGATGCCCATCATGTCGTTGATTTCATTGTCTTTCTGCTCTATTACTTTCTGTAATGAGTCGTTTTGGCTTGCCTGTGGCAGGCCTGAAGACGTTTTCCCGTTGTCGCATGCTACCATTGCCAACAGGCAGGTAGCAAAAAATAATGCCTTTTTCATATCCTTATCTTGTTTATGTTGCTTTTTCATGACTGGGGGCGGGGCTGGCCTTTTCGTGCGTTTTCCCGTTTTTCGTGTCTTTCTTGCCTTCTACGATGATGACGAATTCGCCTCGCGGTTCGGTCTCCTTGAAGTGGGCTGCCACTTCGTCGAGCGTTCCGCGCACGCTCTCCTCGTGCACTTTGGATATTTCGCGGCAGGCGCTTGCGCGGCGGTCGCCGCCGAAGTGCTCGGCCAGTTGCTGCAATGTCTTCAGAACGCGGTAGGGCGATTCGTAGAATATCATGGTGCGCTGTTCGTCCTCGAGCGCTTCCAGGCGGGTGGCGCGGCCTTTCTTCTGCGGCAGGAAGCCTTCGAAGCAGAACCTGTCGCAGGGCAGTCCCGACGACACGAGGGCCGGAACGAAGGCCGTGGCTCCGGGCAGGCATTGCACTTCCACGCCCGCGTTGACAGCCTCGCGCACGAGGAAGAAGCCGGGGTCGCTGATGCCCGGCGTGCCGGCGTCGCTGATGAGGGCCACCGTCTGGCCGGCCTTGAGGCGCTCCACGATGGCGGCCGACGTGCCGTGCTCGTTGAACTTGTGGTGTGACATGAGATGGTTCTTTATCTCAAAATGCTTCAGCAGGACACCCGACGTGCGCGTGTCCTCGGCCAGGATGAGGTCGGCTTCGCGCAGTATGCGCACGGCGCGGAGCGTCATGTCCTCAAGATTGCCCACCGGTGTGGGAACGACGTATAGTAAACCCATATTCAATGGCAAATATAAGTAAATAATACGCGACAGCAAAAAAACGCCGTATTTCTTTGCAATTTTTAAAACGTCTTTGTATTTTTGCGCCGGAATGATTAACAATATGTCAGGCGAGGCACACCGCCCGGGAAGAATTGAAGTAGTGTGCGGCTCGATGTTTTCGGGCAAGACGGAAGAACTGATAAGGCGGCTTAAGCGCGCCGAGTTTGCCAGGCAGAAGGTGGAGATATTCAAGCCGGCGATAGACACGCGCTATTCTGACGCTGACGTGGTGAGCCACGACCTGCACTCCATACCGTGCACGCCGGTGGACACGTCGTCGTCGATACTGCTGTTGTCTTCAGACATCGACGTGGTGGGCGTCGACGAGGCGCAGTTTTTTGACGAAGGGCTGGTCGCCGTGTGCAACGAACTGGCCAACCGTGGCGTCCGCGTGATTGTGGCCGGGCTGGACATGGACTTCCGCGGCGTGCCCTTCGGCCCCATACCGGCCCTGTGCGCCATAGCCGACGAGGTGGCCAAGGTGCACGCCATCTGCGTGAGATGCGGCGCGCTGGCCTACGTCAGCCACCGGCTGGTGCCCGGCGGCAAGCGCGTGATGCTGGGCGAGCAGGGAGAATACGAGCCGCTTTGCCGTGAATGCTACCGCAAGGCGGTGGAGGAGGAGATGGCGCAGGGCCATGGCTGACGCGCCGTCGCATGCCGCCCGTTTTGCAAGAGACGGCATGTGAAAGTAAAAAGGTAAAGCGGTAAAAAAGTAAAAGACGGCAAACTGCGTTGCAAAAGACGGCCTTTTGGCGTGCGAAAGGGCACCTTTTAGAGCCCGAAAGACGGCCTTTTGCAAGGCGGTTGGCAATGCGCTGATAATCAGGAAGTTAAGAACCGAGCCACGCCCGGCCTCAATGGAAGCCCCCTCCCAACCTCCCCGAGTGGAGGAGAATGGATGATAACTATAAGTAAATATAATTTATAAACGAAGCACAAGCTGCCCAATTACCCAATTCCTCCCCTCGGGGAGGCCAGGAGGGGGCTTTATAACCGTAACAAACAATGATAATCGAAGAGAAAATAACATTCGACAAGTTCATCCGCTGGGCGCTGACGGCCTTGGTGGTAGTAGTGGTGCTCTTGCTTGTAAACTATCTTGGCAGCGTGCTGCTGCCGTTCTTCGTGGCATGGCTGCTGGCGTATCTGATATATCCGATAGTCAAGTTCGTGCAATATAAGATGCACGTGCCCACGCGCGTACTGTCGATAATCGTCTCGCTGCTGTTCCTGATTGCCGTGATTGGAGGCGTATTCTATCTCATAATACCGCCGATGATAGGCCAGTTCGACAAGTTCTGCGAGGTGCTTTCCAACTACCTGCACGAGAAGACACACATAAGCAACTTCCCCGTGGCCATACAGCAGTGGATAGACGTAAACAAAGACAACATCCTGGACTTCTTCAAGCAGAAAGACGTGGCCGAGGCCATAAGGTCCGCCATGCCCAAGGTGTTCTCCGTGATAGGGCAGACGGCCAGTGTGATAATAAGCGTCGTCGCGTCGCTCATAACCCTGCTCTACCTCTTCTTCATCCTGCTCGACTACGAGAAGCTGGCCTCAGGCTTCATAAAGATATTCCCGAAGAAGAGCCGCCCCTTCTGGCGCGAGCTGACAGGCGACGTGGAGCGCGAGATGAACAACTACATACGCGGCCAAAGCCTGGTGGCCCTGTGCATCGGAGTGCTCTTCTGCATCGGCTTCACCATCATAGACTTCCCCATGGCCATAGGCCTTGGCATCCTCGTAGGCATCCTCAGCCTCATTCCCTACGTCCACGGACTGGCCTTCATCCCGATGGTGTTCCTCTCGCTGCTCAAGGCCGCCGACACGGGCCAGAACTTCTGGATAATCTTCGCCTCGGCCACGGCCGTATTCATCGTGGTGCAGGCCATCACCGACATGGTGCTCACGCCAAAGATAATGGGCAAGGCCATGAGCCTCAATCCGGCCGTCATCCTCCTGTCGCTCTCCGTATGGGGCGCCCTGCTCGGCTTCATCGGGCTCATCGTCGCCCTGCCGCTGACCACCCTCATCATCGCCTACTATCAGCGCTACGTCACCAAAGAAGACGTCTATGCACCATCCCCAACGGAGGCCTCGGAGCCTCACGGGCAAGGCGGAAACAACCAGAAATCGCCCGTGAGCAAGGAAAATGTTGAAAAAACAGGCGAATAATTTGGCCGTGTCAAGAAAAAAGCATACCTTTGCACTCGCTTTACAGACATTGTGCTGTATGGCACGATCCGTTAGCTCAGCTGGTAGAGCACAACACTTTTAATGTTGGGGTCTTGGGTTCGAGCCCCAAACGGATCACTTCCAAGCTATTAATAATCAAGCGGCTGTTAAAAACAAACAGTCGCTTTTTCTTTTTTTTATGCACCAATTTAGCCTCTGATGCGAAACCGGGGAGAGTGGGGCTGCGCCCATTGGATGAGTGTTGCCGTTGCTCTGCGTTTGAATTTTGTCTTGGTTTGTTGCGTTTTGTTTTGCAAAATTTGCTATCTTTGTGCGGAAATAGTCAGATTGTTCATGAAGAGAAATCTGTTGTTTTTGATGGCCTTGTGTTTTTGCCAGATGGCATGGGCGCAGGTGCAGACTCTGGATTCTGTCGGGAGTTTTCGTCCTGGAACGTGGTATTGTTTCCGCAACACTGTAAAGCTTTCAGCCGTTCCCGGCTCTGTGCGCCTTGCCTTGGCGGCCGATTCCAAGTATTGGCTGTGGGTGAACGGTGAGCTTCAGGTGCGTGAGGGTGGTTTGAAGCGCGGTCCCAATCCAATGGATACGTATTGCGACATCGTGACAGACCTTCCTGCGTTGCGTAAGGGGGAGAATACGGTTGCCGTCCTGGTGTGGTATTTCGGTAAGGATGGTTTCAGTCATCGTAACAGCCCGACTCCTGGTATGACCTTCGAATTGGAGGTCGACGGGAAGCGCATTGAGCCCGATAAAGCCTGGAAGGCCGTCATGCACCCGGCTTTCTATCAGCCAGAGGGCGAGCAGCCGAATTATCGTCTGCCGGAGTCAAACATCGGTTATGACGCCCGTAAGGCGGTCGGTTTCGCCGAGCCGGGGTTTGACGACATGGAGTGGCCCAAGGCCAGGAATGTTTCGTTGGAAGAAGCCGGCTGGAACAAATTGGTGGATCGTCCTATTCCTTTATGGAAAGACTTTGGGCTGAAGTCCTATGCTCGTACTGAGATGAAAGGTGACACGGCTTTGGTTGCTTATTTGCCGTATAACGCCCAGGTCACCCCTTATGTTAAGGTGAAAGCCGCCGGCGGAAAGCGCATCAGGATTTTGACGGATAATTATTACGGCGGTTCCGCGCCAAACGTGTTTGCCGAGTATGTGACCACAGACGGCATGCAGGAGTTTGAATGCTGGGGCTGGATGAACGGGCATTCGGTTGTTTACAAGTTGGATGAAGGGGTAGAGGTGCTCGATGTCAAATATAGGGAAACCGGTTATGAGACGTCTTTTGCCGGAAGCTTCTTTTGCGATGATCCTGCTTTGAACCGGTTGTGGGAAAAGTCGCAGCGCACGCTTTACATAACGATGAGAGACACATACATGGACTGCCCTGACAGGGAACGCGCACAATGGTGGGGCGACGTGGTGAACGAGTCGGGCGAGGCTTTTTATGCTTTGGACGAGAAGGCTCATGCGCTGACCCGTAAGGGAATGCGCGAACTGATGGACTGGCAGCGTGCCGACAGCACCATCTTTTCACCTGTACCGGCCGGCAACTACGACTCGGAATTGCCGATGCAGATGTTGGCCAGCGTGGGATATTATGGATTCTGGAACTATTATATGGGCACGGGCGATACTGCGACGATAAGGTATGTGTATCCGAAAGTCAAGAAATACATCCGTTTGTGGAAGACGGACAGTCTGGGGCTGGTTGTCCCAAGAAAAGGAGGATGGACTTGGGGCGACTGGGGCGACAACAAGGACATGGAGCTGCTTTTCAACCAATGGTATGCCATGGCTTTGCAAGGTTGCATGAGAATGGCGGATCTTGTTGGCGATGGCGAGGAGGCGCGGTTGGCCGAGGCTGCCGAAAGGCGTCTGCGGCAAGCGTTCCACCAGCGTTATTGGAACGGTTCTTATTATGTTTCCCCTGGATATTCTGGTGACCCTGACGACCGCGCACAGGCCTTGGCTGTTGTGTCTGGAACGTTGCCAGACTCGCTTTATTCCGTGCTCAGGCCTTTCTTCCGTAATCATTTTCATGCCAGTCCGTATATGGAGAAGTACGTGCTTCAGGCTTTATGCCAGATGGGATACTGCCAGGATGCGCTCAATCGTATGAAGTTTCGGTATGCCGCCATGATCGACAGTCCGCTGACAACTCTTTGGGAAGGTTGGGGAATAGGCGGCGAAGGCTTTGGCGGAGGGTCGTATAACCACGCTTGGAGTGGCGGTCCGCTTACAATCATGAGCCAATATGTGGCAGGTATTGTGCCGTTGGCGCCTGCTTTTTCTGTGTTCGGTGTCCGTCCCGTTCCCGCACACTTGAGCCACATACGCGCGACTGTTCCTTTGAGCGGTGGACGAGAAATAGGTTTTCGGTTGGAACGTGACAGTCGTGAGTGTACAATCGTGTTGGATGTGCCGCGAGAGACCATGGCACTATTCTTCGTTCCTGTACAATACAGCCGCATCTGGATAGACGGCGAAGAACGGCATGTGGAAGTGGAAGGTGTAGCATTGCAGCCCGGCCGCAGGAACATTGTGTTGCGTTGAAGCTGTTGCTGGTTTTTGATTATTTAATATAGTATTAAGAAATATGGTGTGCTGTAATATTATTAGGCATGTTTTTTCTGCATGTTTGTCGTTGTTCTGCCTGTCAGCCGTGGCTCAACGCGATACTTTGTCATTGGATTTCGGTTGGCAATTTCAACTAAACGATTCTGTTTTTAAAGATGATGCCTCCATTGTTGATCTTCCACACGACTTTCAGATAGGTCAGCCGTGGATAGCCCCGGGTAACGATGAAAAGCCTGACAACAGCGACATGGCGGCCAACGTAAAGAGCCGCTTGTCGGCAAGAGGTTTCAAGGAGATGGGCGTAGGCTGGTACAGGAAGACGTTGCGGCCAGACGACAGTTGGCGCAACCGCCGCATAATCCTTGACTTTGGAGGAATCATGCTTGTCGGCGATGTTTATCTTAACGGAGTGCGTATAGGCGGAACGGACTATGGCTATGTAGGCTTCGGCATTGATGTAACTGACAAGTTGAGATGGGGGGCAAACAATGAAATCATTGTAAGGGCTGACACACAGGGAGCGAACAATTCACGTTGGTATACAGGTGGTGGACTGATACGCGGCGTTAGGGTTATAACCACGCCTGAGAACAACTACTTCGTGCGCCACCCGTTGCGCATAACCTCTGATATCTCAGGCAGGGTGTCGATAGAGGCAGAGGCGTATTCAAACGACAAGGCCATCACCGAGGCCGTGCTCGGAGCGCGTATTCTTGACAGTGAAGGACGCGAAGTCGCGTCATGTACAACCCGTTACAAGTATGACCGTCGCCGCAAGCAACGTGTCTACCGGTTGGACACTATGACGGTGGCGCAGCCTTGTTTGTGGAGTTGCGACACTCCTTATTTGTATATGGCCGAGGTTACGTTTTATGGAAGCGATGGCAAGCCTGCGGATAAAGTGACCGAACGTTTCGGCATACGCTCGATAGAATACGGGCCTGAATTTGGTTTCAAACTCAATGGCAAGAAAGTGTTGTTGAAAGGAATTGCCAACCACCACGAGCTTGGCGCTCTCGGCGCTGCGGCTTATCCGCGTGCGATAGAGAAACGCATACAGTTGCTCAGACAATTCGGTTTCAACCACATACGTACTTCGCACAACCCTTACAGCGAGGATTTTTACAGGTTGTGTGATGAATATGGCGTTCTTGTCGTTGACGAGCTTTATGACAAATGGCTCAAACGTTATGCCGGAGGACGGACGGAGTGGACCAACCTGTGGCAGCACGACGTACCGGAGTGGGTGAGAGCCGGTCGCAATCATCCCTCGGTGATAATGTGGAGCCTTGGCAACGAGCTTCAGACTTATGCCGACCTGCCTTTCGGTGACTACGGAGTAACTCCGTACAAGCTGCAGCGTGAATTGTTGCTGAAGTATGACACCACACGCCCCGTGACAGTCGCAATGCATCCTCGCGGCCGCAGTTTCGAGACCGACAGCCTGCCTTGCGAACTCGCGAAGATAACAGACATACAGGCGTATAATTACCGTTACATGTACTTCCCGGGCGACGGCCGCCGTTTCCCTTACATGAATTTCTATCAGAGCGAGGCCAACCTTCCCATGATGGGGCCGAATTTCTATGAGATGAACCTTGACAAGGTTATCGGGCTTGCCTATTGGGGTATGATTGATTACATTGGCGAGTCACGCGGATGGCCGGCAAAGGGCTGGACTGACGGTGTGTTTGACATGTCTTTGAGGCCGAAGTCCATGGCATGGTTTGTCAAGTCAATGTTTTCTGACGAGCCTGTTGTGCATATCGGCGTTGTCGACAGCCGTACTGACGAAACTGTCTGGAACGGGGTGAAGTTCAGCGGCGACGTCGTGACAGACCATTGGAACCGCACGCCCGGGCAAAGTTACACAATTTACACTTACACTAACGCAGACGAGGTGGAACTTATTGTAAATGGCAAAAGTCTTGGCGTGAAGCGCAACGATAAATCGAATCCCAAAGCTCGCAACAAGATAAAATGGGAAGGCGTGAAGTATGAACAGGGATGGATTGAAGCCGTTGCACGATGTGGTGGTAAAGTTGTAGCATGCCATAAGATAGAAACGGCAGGCAAGGCCGTGCGCCTAAGGTTTGAGCCTGACAATGGGAAATGGCGTGCAGACGGTGTTGATTTGCAGCATATACGTGTGACAGCCATTGACAGGCAAGGCCGCGTCGTTCCGATGGAAAACGGCGAGGTGAAATTCCATGTGGAAGGCGGTGCAGATATCGTGGGCGTTGACAACGGCGACATGACCAATCACGAAATAAACACTCTGCCGCACATCCACATGCACAGGGGCGGTGCGTTGGTGATACTCCGTTCTGGGAAAAACAGCGGCAAGATGCGCTTGCGTGCCGAGTTGAAATCATCGAGTGTGGGGAAAACGATTGTCGGCAAATGTGAACTGACGATGTTCCGATAGTTGGCAAGCAGGATGCTCGTGATCCGTTCTTATGCAGAAGGAATCACAGCATCCTGTTTGCGGCGCATTTGCCGGATGTTCTTGGTCTCAGATGTCTTTGTATGCTTGCTGGTGCACGCCGCTTACGGCGCGTCCACTGGGGTCGTTCATTCCGGCGAAAGCCTTGTCCCACGCAAGAGCTTCAGCCGTGCTGCATGCAACGCTCGGTACGCTTGGTACGCTCAGTGCCGCGCTGTCACTGGGGAAATGTGCGGCGAAGAGTGAGCGGTAGAAATATTCCTCCTTGTTGCGTGGAGGGTTTATGGGAAACCGTTGGGCGGCGTGAGCCATCTCATAGTCGCTCACGCTGTCGGCGGTGATGCGCTTCAGCGTGTCTATCCACGAGTATCCCACTCCGTCAGAGAACTGTTCTTTCTGCCTCCATGCCACTTCCCGGGGCAGCATGGGGGCGAAAGCCTCGCGCAGTATTTTCTTTTCCATGGTGTCGCCGGGGCACATTTTTGCTGACGGGTTCAGGCGCATCGCCGTGTCAATAAACTCTGTGTCGAGGAACGGCACACGTCCTTCCACTCCCCATGCCGCCAGACTCTTGTTGGCACGCAGACAGTCGTAAAGGTGCAGTTTTGACAGCTTGCGCACCGTTTCTTCATGAAACGCGCGTGCCGACGGTGCCTTGTGAAAGTACAGATATCCGCCGAATATCTCGTCGGCGCCTTCGCCTGAGAGCACCATCTTTATGCCCATGCTTTTTATTACGCGTGCCAGGAGATACATGGGGGTCGACGCGCGTATGGTGGTTACGTCATAAGTCTCAGTGTAGTACACCACGTCGCTCAGGGCGTCGAGACCTTCCTGGATGGTGTAGTTTATTTCGTGGTGTACTGTCCCTATGTGTTCCGCCACGAGACGGGCCTTTGCCAAGTCAGGCGCTCCTCGCAGGCCTACGGCAAACGAATGCAGGCGCGGCCACCAGGCAGCTTCCTCTCCGCCCGTCTCTATCCGCCGTTTCGCGTATTTCTGCGCCACTGCGCTTATGATGGACGAGTCAAGCCCACCGCTCAACAGCACGCCGTAGGGCACGTCGCTCATCATCTGCCGGCGTACTGCCGACTCCAATGAGCGGCGCAGTTCGTCGGCATCGGCCGTGTTGTCTTTCACGTTGTCATAACTGAACCAGTCACGCCTGTAGTAACGCCGGGGCATTGCGTCGTTTCCTGTAAGCATGTGCCCTGGCGGAAACGGCGCATATTTCTCACATTGTCCCTCCAGTGCTTTCAGTTCGCTTGCCACGTACAGCCGCCCTTCTTTGTCGCGTCCGTAATACAATGGGATAACCCCTATCGGGTCGCGTGCTATCAGATAGGTGTCACGTTCCACGTCATACAGGGCGAAAGCGAATATCCCGTCAAGTTCGTTCAGGAACGAGTCTCCACGTTCCCGGTATAGCGCCAGGATTACTTCACAGTCGCTTCCGGTCTGGAACTGGTACTTGCCTTTGTACCTGCGGCGTATGTCCTGATGGTTGTATATCTCTCCGTTGACTGCCAGTACTTGCTTTTTGTCAGGACTGAAAAGCGGCTGTTGTCCCGACTCGGGGTCGACAATCGCCAGGCGTTCATGCGCCAATATGGCCGAGCCGCCGCAATAGATGCCGCTCCAGTCTGGTCCGCGGTGACGTATCTTGCCGCTCATCTGCAACGCCTTTTGCCTCAGTTCCGGCGTTTGCTTGTGGATATTGAAAATAGAAACTATGCCACACATGAAAAGTTAAGAATTAAAAGTTAAGAATTAAGAAAACAACACTTCGTGAATTAAGAGTTAAGAATTAAGAGTTAGGAAGATCGCCGGCAAGGCATATTTCCCTATCTCTTAATTCTTAAATTTTAATTAGTTATACGCGCTTTCGCCGTGTTCGTATATGTCGAGGCCTTCTTCCTCCACACGCTTGTCCACTCTTATTCCGACAAGGCGGTCTACAATTTTGTAGAGAACGAAGGTGAATGCCGCGCTGAACGCAACCGACACGAGCGTCGCAACGGTTTGAATCCACAGCTGGTGCCAGTCTCCGTAGAGAGCTCCCTCGGCTCCGCCGTCGCCCGTTATGCAGCGTGTGGCGAACACGCCGGTGAGTATTGAGCCTACGATGCCGCCTATGCCGTGCACTCCGAAAGCGTCCAATGCGTCGTCATACTTGAACTTAGGTTTCACCACAGCCACCATGAAGAAGCACACGATGGGCGTTATCAGACCGATGCAGAACGCTCCCAGCAGGTCGGTGGACCCGGCGGCTGGCGTTATTGCCACAAGTCCGGCCACGGCTCCGGTGCACGCGCCCACAGTGGTAGGCTTCTTGTTGAAGAGCCAGTCTATGGCCATCCATACCACGGCGGCGGTGGCCGTGGCCACGTGGGTCACCATTAGGGCGTTGGCCGCGATGCCGTCGGCGGCCAGGCCGCTGCCGGCGTTGAAGCCGAACCATCCCAGCCAGAGGAACGAAGTGCCGAGGAACACGAAGGTGATGTTGTGCGGAGTGACGGGATGCCCGGCCTTGTAGTCTTCTCTTTTGCCGATCATCAGCGCCATTACCAAGGCCGAGATTCCGGCGTTGATGTGTACCACGGTGCCTCCGGCGAAGTCTATCGCTCCCATTTCCTGCAAGAAACCGCCGCCCCATACCCAGTGGGCCATTGGGAAATAGGCAAGCACCGTCCAAAGGATGATGAACACCATGTATCCCTTGAACTTGATTCTTTCGGCGAAAGCGCCGAGGATGAGCGCAGGAGTAATCAGTGCGAACATGCATTGGAACATTACAAACACAAGCTCTGGAATGCCTGCCGGCGTGAGCGTTGACGGCGTTATGCCGTTAAGGAAAGCCTTGTCAAGGCCGCCCATTACGGCAAACAGGGCGCTGCCAGACTCCTTGAAGCCGGTGCCGAAGGCCCATGTGTAGCCGACGGCCACCCACAAGATGCTGATAACTCCGACGATGAGCATTGTCTGCATGATGACGCTGAGCACGTTCTTCTGCCTCACCAGGCCGCCGTAAAACAGCGCGATGCCGGGTATTGACATGAGCAGCACCAAGGCCGTTGCCGTTATCATCCACGCCGTGTTGCCGCTGTCAAGTGTGGGTGTGGCGGCTTCTGCCGCGCCTTCGGCCCACGCTCCTGCTGAAAACAATCCTGCCATGACGGCCGTCATGGCCAGCCTTTTGCCTGTTGGGAATGTATGTCTGCGCTTTCTCATAACATTGTCCTCCTATTTGTTTTTATCTTTTTACCTTTTTACTTTTTTACCTTTACACTCATTTCTCCTGTTCGGCGTTGTACAGGGCGATGTCGCCGCGTTCGCCGGTGCGTATGCGTATGGCGTCGTCCACGGGCATTATGAATATGCGCCCGTCGCCAATTTCGCCCGTCTGGGCGGCCTTCAGGATGGCCTGCACCGATTTCTCCACGTTCTTTTCGCGCACCACGAGCGACACGAGTGTGCGCTCTATCGAACTGGTGTCGTACACAATGCCGCGGTAGATGCGCCCTTGGCGCGCCTTGCCATTGCCCCTTACGTCGTAATAAGAGAACCACTCGATGTCTGCTTCAAGCAAAGCTTTCTTCACGTCCTCGAATCTTGACTTGCGGATGATTGCTTCAATCTTTTTCATAACATTCTCGCTTTTTGTTATATAAATAATGAATATCCTGTCGAAAGGAAATATTTTTCGGCAAAATTACAGCTATTTGTCAATTAAAACAAGTGTAATCGAACATTGTGAGATGACAAAATGCCGTGTGGTTATAGTCTTGTAAATAAATGGCGGAGTTTGGTTTCAATCTGAAATGTTTGTTCCCTGGTATGAGGCTGACTGTAAGTTTGACGGTGCTCGGCGCAAAATAATTGCATAATTTTACTTTGTGCGGTACCAAACTTACACTTCTTAACATTCTCCCTTGTTTCTTGTTGCAATTTGAAAGACAATATATCTCGTGTGCGACAGATAGTAAACATGTTGTGGAAATGTGATGAAATATGTTAGCATACTACTTGTTTTTGCTTTCAAAATGTCGTAATTTTGCATGTGCAAGAAGCAAAGTAATATGCAAAATGCTGGTTTGCTGCCGTTGTGGCAGAAACAAATGTTTAATAATATAAATAGGTATGGTTATGAAAGATTTAATCGGGAGAACAGTTTTCGCAGTCGCGTTGTGCGGCGTATTGGTGCCGGCATCGGCACAAGACAAGGTTGAGGCCACGGTGCAGGCCGACGTTGTGAGCCAGTATATTTGGCGTGGACAGGACTTGGGCGACGTCAGTCTGCAGCCCGCCCTCGGCCTTGCTTACAAGGGCTTGTCGCTTACGGCGTGGGGAAGTGTGGGTTTGAGCGATCCAGGCGACACCAAGGAGTTTGACCTTACGCTGGCTTACAAGACCGGAGGACTGAACGTCGGCGTAACCGACTATTGGTTTAACACGCCCAACGACCGCTATTTCAGCTATGCGGCGCATGAGACTTCGCATGTGTTCGAGGCCAACATCGGCTATGACTTCGGCCCGGTGGCCGCACAGTGGTACACCAACTTCGCCGGCAACGACGGCCTCAATGGCGACGGCAAGCGCGCCTATTCGTCCTATGTGGAGCTTGGCGCGCCGTTCAGCCTTGGCGGATGCCAGTGGACGGCGGCTGTAGGCGCTGTGCCCTACGCCACGAGCTTCTACGCCGATGCCGGCGGATTCGCCGTTACCAACGTGTCGCTCAGGGCTGCGAAAGACGTCCGCGTAACCAAGACATTCACCTTGCCGCTGTTTGCCGCGGTGTCGGCCAACCCCAGCACGGAGAAGGCTTACATGGTGTTCGGCTTCACCTTGCGGCCGTGAAGGCAACAGCTTGATAATCAAGGAGTTGCCTTTTGGTTTGCGAAAGACGGCCTTTTAGCCGCCAAAAGGCCGCAAATTGCAAGGCAAAAGGCCGTCTTTTGCAGGCCAAAAGGCGACATATTGGAAAACGGCCTGTGCCCGTCAGCTTTATAAATGGGCGGACGAGGCGCCGCAAACATTAACAGATAACGAAACGTAAAGATGGAAAAGATTGTAAAGTTTACAAAAATGCACGGAGCAGGCAACGACTACATATACGTTGACACGTCGCTCTACGACATACCCGAACCGGCCGTGTTGGCTCGCAAGTGGAGCGACCGCCACACGGGAATAGGCGGCGACGGGCTGGTGCTGATAGGGCGTTCGCCCGTGCATGAGGCCGACTTTGCCATGCGCATCTTCAATGCCGACGGCTCGGAAGCCATGATGTGTGGCAACGCCTCGCGCTGCATCGGCAAGTATGTCTACGAGAAAGGACTGACGGACAAGACCACCGTAAGGTTGCTCACGCTGTCGGGAGTGAAGACTTTGCGGCTGAACGTGGGCAATGGCAACATGGTGGAAAGCGTCACTGTCGACATGCTCGAGCCTTGTCTCGCGGACAGCGCCTTCCTGGCGACGGCCGGCGGGTCTATGACCGACGGCCAGGTAAGCGTCTGCGGACAACAGATGCGCGGAACGTTCGTCTCGATGGGCAATCCGCACTTCGTCATATTCACAGACGACATGCGCTCCGTCGACGTGTCACGGATGGGAAGTGCGCTTGAAACCGCGCCGCTGTTCCCTCAAAGATGCAACATCGAGTTCGCCTGCCTTGCTGGCGACGGCCGCATACGGACAAGAGTGTGGGAGCGCGGCAGCGGCATAACAATGGCTTGCGGCACCGGAGCTTGCGCCACGGCCGTGGCGGCATTTTTGACCGGCCGCGCCGGGCGCAAGAGCACCATCGTGATGGATGGAGGAGAACTGGACATCGAATGGAGCGAAAAAGACAACCATGTGTATATGACCGGGCCTGCTGAATTCGCCTTCGAGGGCGAGATACAGATTACGTAAGGCCGTAGGAAAAGACGCAGTTAAAAACTAAATAAATTAAAACGACATGGCATTAGTAAACGAACATTTCCTGAAACTTCCCGACAACTACCTGTTTGCCGACGTGGCCAAGAAGGTGAACGCCTTCAAGGTGTCGCATCCCCATGCGGATGTCATCAGCCTGGGCATAGGCGACGTGACCCGCCCGCTCTGCCCCGCGGTGACGGAGGCCATGCACCGTGCCGTCGACGAGATGGCCACACGCGAAGGCTTCCACGGCTACGGGCCTGAACAGGGGTACCAGTTCCTGCGCGAGGCTATCGTGAAAAACGATTTCCTGCCGCGCGGCATCCACCTGGACCCGTCCGAGATATTCGTCAACGACGGGGCGAAAAGCGACACGGGCAACATACAGGAGCTGGTGCGCTGGGACAACAGCATCGGCGTGACGGACCCCATCTATCCGGTGTACATCGACTCGAACGTGATGATAGGACGCGCGGGAGTTCTTGATGAAGGGCGGTGGAGCAACGTGACATACTTGCCCTGCACGGCGGAGAACAACTTCGTCCCACAGCTGCCCGACCGCCGGGTGGACATCATCTACCTGTGCTATCCCAACAATCCGACGGGCACTGTGATATCAAAGGACGAGCTTCGCAAATGGGTCAACTACGCGCTGAAGAACGACACGCTCATCTTCTACGACGCGGCTTACGAGGCATACATACAGGATCCGGACATCCCACACTCCATCTACGAGATAAAGGGGGCGAAGAAGGTGGCCGTGGAGTTCCACAGCTATTCCAAGACGGCAGGCTTCACGGGCGTAAGGTGCGGCTATACGGTGGTGCCGAAGGAAGTGACCGCGTCCACGTTGGAAGGCAAGCGTATCGCCCTTAATCCATTATGGAACAGGCGGCAGTGTACAAAATTCAACGGCACAAGCTACATCAGCCAGCGTGCCGCGGAAGCAACCTATACGCCGGAAGGCAAAGCGCAGATACGGGAGACCATCGCTTACTACATGGACAACGCCCGGACGATGCGCCGGACGCTGACCAGCCTCGGCCTGGAGGTGTTCGGAGGGGAAAACGCTCCTTACATCTGGGTGAAAGTTCCGAATGGAGAAGGCAGCTGGCGGTTCTTCGAACACATGCTCTACAACGCCCATGTGGTATGCACGCCGGGCGTAGGCTTCGGGCCGAGCGGCGAAGGATACATCAGGCTTACGGCCTTCGGAAACCACGAGGACTGCGCCGAGGCGATGGAACGGATAAGGAAATGGCTGTGATTCTTTATCCAAGTGAAGGTAAAAAGAATAACAATTAATATCAAACGCGATGACAAACTTAAGATTCAGAGTAGTAGAAAGCGCTTTCAAGAAGAAGCCTTTGGAAGTGATTGCGCCGATGGAAAGGCCGTCGGAGTATTTTGGAAAATACGTGTTCAACCGCGCCAAGATGTACAAGTACCTGCCGCCGCAGGTGTACGAGACGCTGATTGACGTAATAGACAACGGTTCGCCGCTCGACCGCTCCATAGCCGACGCCGTGGCCGCCGGCATGAAGCAGTGGGCCGAAGAGAACGGCGTGACACACTACACGCACTGGTTCCAGCCGCTCACCGAAGGCACCGCCGAGAAGCACGACGCCTTCATCGAGCACGACGGCAAGGGCGGAATGATAGAAGAGTTCTCGGGCAAGCTGCTCGTACAGCAGGAGCCGGACGCCAGTTCGTTCCCCAATGGCGGCATCAGAAACACCTTCGAGGCCCGCGGCTACTCCGCCTGGGACCCCACCTCGCCCGTGTTCATCATGGACGACACGCTTTGCATCCCCACCATATTCATATCTTATACGGGTGAGGCATTAGACTATAAGGCACCGTTGCTGCGCGCGCTCCATGCGGTGAACGTGGCCGCCACCGACGTCTGCCACTACTTCTACCCCGAAGTGAAGAAAGTCACCAGCAACCTCGGCTGGGAACAGGAATACTTCCTCGTCGACGAAGGGCTCTACTCGGCGCGTCCCGACCTGATGCTCACCGGCCGCACCCTCATGGGACACGACTCGGCCAAGAACCAGCAGATGGACGACCACTACTTCGGCACCATCCCCGACCGCGTGCAGGCGTTCATGAAGGACTTGGAGATTCAGGCACTGGAACTGGCCATCCCCTGCAAGACGCGCCACAACGAGGTCGCCCCGAACCAGTTCGAGATAGCTCCCATCTTCGAGGAGACCAATCTTGCGGTTGACCATAACATGCTGCTGATGTCGCTGATGAAAAAGGTTGCAAGGAAGCACGGCTTCCGCGTCCTTCTGCACGAGAAGCCCTTTGCCGGTGTCAACGGTTCGGGCAAGCACAACAACTGGAGTCTTAGCACGGACACGGGCGTGCTGCTGCATGCTCCCGGCAAGACGGCAAACGACAATTTGCGCTTCGTCACCTTCGTTGTTGAGACCTTGATGGGTGTGTACAAGCACAACGGACTGCTCAAAGCCTCGATAATGAGCGCGGGCAACGCCCACCGCCTGGGCGCCAACGAGGCTCCCCCGGCCATCATCTCGTCGTTCCTGGGCAAGCAGCTCAGCGACTTGCTCGACCATATAGAGAAGAGCGACCGCAAGGAGTTGTTTGACATGGTGGGCAAGCAGGGCATGAAGCTCGATATACCTGAGATTCCCGAGCTGCTCATCGACAACACCGACCGCAACCGCACCAGTCCCTTCGCCTTCACGGGCAACCGCTTCGAGTTCCGCGCCGTGGGCTCGGAGGCTAACTGCGCAAGCGGAATGATAACGCTGAACGCCGCCGTGGCCGAGGCCCTTGCCGACTTCAAGCGGCGCGTCGACGCGCTCATTGCCAAGGGACAAGAGCAGACCGAGGCCATAATCGACGTGCTGCGCGAGGACATAAAGACGTGCAAGCCGATACGCTTCGACGGCAACGGATACTCCGACGAGTGGGTGGAGGAGGCCAAGCGGCGCGGACTTGACTGCGAGACGAGCTGCCCCGTCATCTTCGACCGCTATCTCGGCAAGGCCAGTGTGGACATGTTCGACAGTCTCGGCATCATGAGCCGCAAGGAACTGGAGGCGCGCAACGAGGTGAAATGGGACACTTACACCAAGCGCATACAGATAGAGGCCCGCGTGATGGGCGACATCACGATGAACCACATCGTGCCCGTGGCCACCCATTACCAGAGCCAGCTGGCCAAGAACGTGCAGAACATGCGCCAGATATTCCCCGCGGAGAAGGCCGACAAGCTCTGCGCACGCAACATGAAGCTAATCGAGGAGATAGCCGAGCGCACGCAGACCATCGAGACGGGCGTGGAGGAACTCATCAACGCACGCAAGGTGGCGAACAAGATAGCGGACGAACGCGAGAAGGCGATAGCCTACCACGACACAGTGGAGCCCAAGATGGGGAAAATCCGTTACCAGATAGACAAGCTCGAGCTTATCGTGGCAGACGAGCTTTGGACGCTGCCAAAATACCGTGAACTGCTGTTCATCCGGTGACGCTTTGCATGTCTGCACTGCCACCGTCCAGACATGGCAGTGCCTTCGTCCAGACATGGCGATGCCACCATCCAGACATAAGAGACATGACTTTAGCTGCGTAAATTCCGGGCGTGGGGTGGCTGTGAAGCCGTCTTGCGCCCTTTTCGTGAGTTTTTGCCAACGCTCGCATAACAGCTTGATAGTCAATACGTTGTAAAAGGCCGTCTTTTAGCTTGTGAAAGACGGCCTTTTAGTGTGCGATTGACGGCCTTTTGCATTCCGATTGATGGCCTTTTGGGGTTCATTCGCAAACCTTTTGGATGGACATGTGGCTCTATTAAATGCGACACATTATTTCATTTACAAATACATCCTGCCATAATCCAGGCAGTCGGTAACTGTCATTCCGCGCTCCGACGCGGAATCCAGTAAACACCGCATATACTGTTTGATGTACAGGATGTTCTCTGGATTCCGCGTCGGAGCGCGGAATGACAGTTACCTACCGCCTGGATTAAGGTTGGATGTTATTATTAATAGAACTTATATTTAATCCAGAAAGTTTGCGGATGACCCCCTTTTGCATAACGGCAGGCGTACAACAGAGGACGCGTTGGTAAAAAATGAATAACAGCGACAACTGGTACGGCATGAAATTTCATAGAAATCGCAACAAAGTTTCATATCGTAAGCAAATTGATTGTTTCAGTTTGCAATTGTAATGTGTGTATATCCGTTTGCTGCGTATTTGTTATTTCGATTGAAGGTGCTGTTAAAAATGTGTCATTTAAAGCCTAAATATTCATTCAAAAAGAAAGTAATTTTGTAATTTTGCAAGCAATTTGATATGTGTTAGAGATTGTTTAAAACTTAAATGCAACTAAAGTATGGGAAAAGGATTGTATAATGCCGGGTACGAGCATGACGCGTGCGGCGTGGGGATGGTGGTCAACATCCACGGCAACAAGAGCCACGAACTCGTGGACAACGCGCTGAAGGTGCTCGAGAACATGCGCCACCGCGGTGCTGAAGGTGCCGACAACAAGACCGGCGACGGCGCGGGCATCATGTTGCAGATACCCCACGAATTCATACTTCTTCAGGGAATACCCGTGCCGGAGAAGGGAAAGTATGGCACGGGACTGGTGTTTCTGCCCAAGGACGCCGCCCGTCAGCAGGACATATTGAGCGTGATGATTGAGGAGATAGAGCGCGAAGGCCTGTCGCTGATGCACCTGCGCAACGTTCCCACGCAGCCAGACTGTCTCGGAGCGGCCGCCCTGGCAAGCGAGCCGGACATCAAGCAACTCTTCGTTACTGGCGTCACGGACGACCGTGTGCCGCAGTTCGAGCGGACGCTTTACGTCATCCGCAAGCGCATAGAGCGCCGCGTGGACGACAAGGACTTCTATGTGTGCTCGCTGTCTTCCAAGAACATCATATATAAAGGTATGCTGTCCAGCCTGCAGCTGCGCCAGTATTATCCCGACCTGACCAACAAATACTTCACCAGCGGACTGGCCCTGGTACACTCGCGCTTCTCCACCAACACGTTCCCTACATGGAGCCTGGCGCAGCCTTTCCGCCTCCTGGCCCATAACGGCGAGATAAACACCATACGCGGAAACCGCGGATGGATGCAGGCCAGGGAGAGTGTGCTCGGCTCCGACGCCCTTGGCGACGTCAAGGAGCTGTCGCCCATCGTGCAGCCGGGCATGAGCGACTCGGCCAGCCTGGACAACGTGTTCGAGTTTTTCGTGATGTCGGGCCTCTCGCTGCCCCACGCCATGGCGCTGATGGTGCCCGAGAGCTTCAACGACAAGAACCCGATATCTGAAGATTTGAAGGCCTTTTACGAGTATCACTCCATTCTGATGGAACCTTGGGACGGTCCGGCGGCGTTGCTCTTCAGCGACGGACGCTATGCCGGCGGCATGCTCGACCGCAACGGACTGCGCCCGGCGCGCTACACGATAACCAAGAACGACATGATGGTGGTGGCTTCAGAGGTGGGCGTGATGGACTTCGACCCGTCTGAGATAGCCGAGAAAGGCCGCCTGCAGCCGGGCAAGATTCTGCTCGTCGACACGCAGGAGGGCAGGATTTACTATGACGGAGAAATAAAGGAAAGGCTCGCCGCCGAGCATCCTTACCGCCAGTGGTTGTCCACTAACCGCATTCAGCTGGAGAAACTGAAGAGCGGCCGCAAGGTGGACAATGCCGTCGGCGACCTTGTAAGGCACGAGTTGATGTTCGGATATGGTGCCGAAGACATCGACAACACCATCATACCGATGTGCGTAAACGGGCAGGAACCTACCGCGGCGATGGGCAACGACACGCCGTTGGCGGTGCTGAGCGACCGTCCGCAGCTGTTGTTCAACTACTTCCGCCAGCAGTTCGCCCAGGTGACCAACCCTGCCATCGACTCCATCCGCGAAAGTCTCGTGATGTCGCTCACCGAATACATCGGCCGCGTTGGTTCCGGCATACTCCGCCCGGACGAGTCGAACTGCAAGATGGTGCGCCTGCCTCATCCGATATTGAACAACACGCAGCTCGACATCCTGTGCAACATCCGCTACAAAGGGTTCAACACCGTGAAGCTGCCGATGCTCTTCGAGTGCGCCAAGGGCGAGGACGGACTGCGTTCCGCGCTCGACCATCTCTGCAAGGAGGCCGCCCGCAGCGTGGACGAAGGCTGCAACTACATCATCCTTTCCGACCGCGACATCGACCGGACGCATGCCGCCATACCGTCCTTACTGGCCGTCAGTGCCGTGCACCATTACCTCATCTCCGTGGGAAAGCGCGTGCAGACAGCCCTGGTTGTGGAGAGCGGCGAGATACGCGAGCCGATGCACGCCGCCCTGCTGCTGGGGTATGGTGCGTCGGCATTGTGCCCCTACATGGTGTTTGCCATTCTCGGCGACCTTGTAAAGCGGGGGAAGGTACAGGAAAACTACGAGACCGCCGAGGCCAACTACATCAAGGCGGTGAAGAAGGCGTTGCTGAAAATCATGGCGAAGATGGGCATATCCACCATCCGCTCATACCGCGGAGCCAAGATTTTCGAGGCTGTCGGCCTGTCGGAAAGCCTGCTCAAGACATACTTCGGCACGGAGACATCCACCATCGGGGGCATCGGCCTGGAGACAATCGCCCGCGATGCCGTCGCCATGCACGACGCTGGGTTTGCCAAGAAGGCCGAAACGGGATTCCTGCCCAACCTCGGGCAGTTCCATTACCGCAAGGATGGAATACGTCATGCATGGAATCCTGAGACCATAGCGACGCTGCAGCTTGCCACGAGGACGGGCGACTACGCCAAGTACAAGGAGTTTGCAAAGCTCGTGGACGACAAGGACGACCCTATATTCCTGCGCGACTTCTTCGACTTCAAGCGCGCCGCCACGCCGATAGACGTAGACAAGGTGGAGCCGGTAAGCGCCATCGTAAAGCACTTTGTGGCGGGAGCCATGAGCTTCGGGGCGCTCAGCAAAGAGGCGCACGAGGCAATCTGTCTGGCCATGAACAAGCTCGGCACGCGCTCCAACACGGGTGAAGGCGGCGAAGACAGCGAGCGTTTTCATTCTCAGCTCAACGGCATCTCGCTCTCCAGCAAGACCAAGCAGGTGGCTTCGGGCCGTTTCGGGGTGACCACCGAATACCTGGTGAACGCCGAGGAGATACAAATCAAGGTGGCGCAGGGCGCGAAGCCCGGCGAGGGCGGCCAGTTGCCCGGCTTCAAAGTGGACGCGGTGATAGCCAAGACACGCCACTCCATCCCCGGCATCTCGCTCATCTCGCCGCCGCCTCACCATGACATCTACTCCATCGAGGACCTGGCGCAACTCATCTTCGACCTGAAGAACGTCAATCCCAAGGCTGCGATCAGCGTGAAGTTGGTGGCCGAGAGCGGCGTGGGAACCATTGCGGCCGGTGTGGCCAAGGCCAAGGCAGACCTCATTGTGATATCGGGAGCCGAAGGCGGAACGGGGGCCAGTCCGGCATCGAGCATGCGCTTTGCGGGCATTTCGCCAGAAATAGGCCTGAGCGAGACGCAACAGACGCTGGTGAAGAACGGCCTGCGCGGCCAGGTGAGGCTGCAGGTGGACGGGCAGCTGAAGACCGGACGCGACATCATCCTCATGGCGTTGCTCGGCGCGGAGGAGTTCGGCTTCGGCACGTTGCTGCTCATCGTGCTTGGTTGCGTCATGATGCGCAAGTGCAACCTGAACACGTGTCCCTTGGGCGTGACCACCCAGAATCCGGAGCTTCGCCGCCACTTCATGGGCAAGTACGAATATCTGGTCAACTATTTCACCTTCCTGGCCGAAGAAGTGCGTGAGTATCTGGCCGTGATGGGATACTCCAGGCTGGAGGACATCGTGGGACATACCGAACTGATTGTCCGCAAGCCGGTGGAGAAAGGAAGCAAGCCGGCGATGCTCGACTTCGCCCGTCTGCTGCACAAAGAGGGCGGAGCATGCCCTCTGCGCCACGCTTCCGGCCAGACGCACGACCTCGACAATGCGCTCGACCGCCAGATGATACGTTCCGCCCAGAGGGCCGTCGACGAGCGTGAGGAGGTGAATCTTGACTATGCCATCAAGAATACCGACCGCGCCGTGGGCACGATGCTCAGCGGACTCATCGCCTCGAAGCACGGCGAAGACGGCCTGCCGGACTCCACGGTGAACATAAAGTTCAAGGGAAGCGCCGGCCAGAGCTTCGGCGCGTTCCTCGTGAAGGGTGTCAACTTCAAGCTGGAGGGCGAGGCGAACGACTACTTCGGCAAGGGACTTAGCGGCGGACGCATCGCCATCCTGCCGCCCGTGCGCAGCAACTTCAACGCCGAGGACAACACCATAGCCGGCAACACGGGGCTTTACGGGGCCACTTCCGGCGAGCTGTACGTCAACGGGAAGGTGGGCGAACGCTTCGCCGTGCGCAACTCCGGGGCCATAGCCGTGGTAGAAGGGGCCGGCGACCACTGCTGCGAGTACATGACCGGAGGCCGCGTCGTGGTGCTGGGAGAGACCGGGCGCAACTTCGCGGCGGGCATGAGCGGCGGCGTGGCCTACGTGTGGGACAAACGCCACGACTTCGACTACTTCTGCAACATGGACATGGTGGAAATCAACCTCGTGGAAGAAAGCTCTTACCGCAAGGAGCTGCACGAGCTGATTCGCCAGCATTATCTTTACACAGGCTCGAAGCTGGCGCGCCAGATGCTCGACGACTGGGGGCGTTACGTGGAGGACTTCATCCAGGTTGTGCCCATCGAGTACAAGCGCGTGCTGCAGGAAGAGCAGGTAAGAAAACTGCAACAGAAGATTGCCGACATGCAGAGAGACTACTGAGTAAATGAAAAATGAATAATGAAAAATGAAAAATCGCC
>CALUGP010000027.1 GCA_944320195.1 uncultured Prevotella sp.
GAGTACCGCTGTACTCCAACCTTGTTAACCTTAAATCTAATACTATGAAAAACACGATGCAAAGGTAAGGATTTTTCCGACATCCGCAATGATTTTATTTTACAAAGTGCGGAAAACCGGCGTTTTATTGACATAAGTCAAAAACATGGAAGGCAAGAAGCCGGCAAAGAACGGACTAAAAGAAAAAGGCGGGCAAAAGGACGGAGGCACGGCGCACAGGCATGAGGCGCCACGCTGAAAGCCACAAGCCATGAAAGACAAGTTGGCCCGTCTGCAACCCGTTGACAATCAGACGGTTTGCAAAAGGCCGTCTTTCAGCCTGCAAAAGACGGCCTTTTAGCGTGCGATTCATGGCCTTTTGCAAGACGATTTGCCGCAAATCGGGTTCATCCGCAGTTTAGGTGTATTGGCATTCGTGGCAATAGGGCCTCGAAGAGGTCCAACTATGCTTAACCGCATGTGTAGCGAAGCGGAACTTGCGGTAGGTATGCGAGCAATAATATCGTCCTCGAAGAGGGCGAATGTCACCCTGCAGTTCGCCCCCTTCGGGGACGGGATTGATACCTATACATTATACACCTAAACTGCGGATGAACCGCAAATCGCAAACAGCCTCACGCCCGCCTGCCATAAAAACAGCCGCAAGTTGCTCCGTTTTCGGATATTTTCCGTATTTTTGCAGATGGCATACTCAATGTCAAACAACAAGCGAAAACATACCAGCCATGAGCATACGCAAGTTTTATTCACACCTCAACGAGCCGTTTGAGCTTGACTTCAAGGGCATAATCCTTATCAGCGTGCTGTCCGGCATACCAGTTGCCGCGGCGGCGTTCGACAGTCTGCCTTGGCTTCTTGTGGTTTTCGCGGCCACAGCGTTCGTCGAGGCGACGCTGCTATGCCTCTTCCACTATTTGAAACAAAGAAAACATACACACCGACATGAGTGAAAACATACCCCAACAGTGGAGCAAGTTCTACCTGAAAGACGTCACGTTCATGAACCTCATGACGCGGCGCATCTTCAACGTGCTCATCGTCGCCAACCCCTATGACGCCTTCATGCTGGAGGACGACGGGCGAATCGACGAAAAGATATTCAACGAATACACCGAGCTTGGCATGCGCTATCCGCCCACCTTCACGCAGGTGAGCACCACCGAGGAGGCTGCCGAGGTGCTCGCCTCGACGAGCATAGACCTCGTGATATGCATGCCCGGCAACGCGGACAACGACGCCTTCACCGTGGCGCGCGGCATAAAGGCCAAGTTCCCGGACATACCGTGCGTGGTGCTCACGCCCTTCTCGCACGGCATAACGCGCCGCATGGAGAACGAAGACCTGTCAATCTTTGAATACGTGTTCTGCTGGCTGGGCAACACCAACCTCATCATGTCCATCATAAAGCTCATCGAGGACAAGATGAACATAGAGCACGACATAGCCGAAGCCGGCGTGCAGATGATCCTGCTGGTGGAAGACAGCATCCGCTTCTACTCATCGCTGCTGCCAACGCTTTACAATTACATCCTCGCCCAGAGCCAGCACTTCTCCACCGAGGCGCTCAACCCACACAGCGCGGCGCTCCGCATGAGGGGCAGGCCGAAGGTGGTGCTCGCCAGGACATACGAGGAGGCCATGGCGCTGTACACAAAATACGCCGACCACACGCTCGGCGTGATATCCGACTGCCGCTTTCCCAAGGACGGAGAGAAAGACTCTGAGGCCGGCCTCAAGCTGCTGCGCGCCATCCGCGAGCGCAACGAGTACGTGCCGCTCATACTCCAAAGCAGCGAAAGCGAGAACAAGGCGAAGGCCGAAGCCGAGCATTTCCACTTCATAGACAAGAACTCCAAGGCCATGAGCATCGACCTACGCGACATCATGGAAGAGCACATGGGCTTCGGAGACTTCATCTTCCGCGACCCCAAGACCCACCAGGAAGTGATGCGTGTGCGCACACTGAAAGAGCTGCAGGACAACATCTTCAAGATACCTTACGACTCGATGCTCTACCACATATCGCGCAACCACATGAGCCGGTGGCTCTGCGCCAGGGCGATATTCCCCGTGTCGGAGTTTCTCAAGACCGTCACATGGCACAAGTTGCAGGACGTCGACCTGCACCGCAAGATAATCTTCGACGCCATTGTGCAGTACCGCCACATGAAGAACATAGGCGTCGTGGCAGTGTTCGACCGCGGAAAGTTCGACCGCTACGCCCACTTCGCGCGCATAGGCGACGGCTCTTTGGGCGGAAAAGGCCGCGGACTGGCCTTCCTGGACAACATAATAAAGAAACATCCGGAGTTCAACGATTTTGAAGGTGTCAGCGTGTCGATACCCAAGACGGTTGTCTTGTGCACCGACGTGTTCGACCAATTCATGGAAAGCAACAACCTTTACAAGATCGCTTTGAGCGACGCCAGCGATGAGGAGATACTCCGCCACTTCCTCCGCGCACAACTTCCAGACAAGTATATAGCCGACTTCTTCACATTCTTCGAGGCCACCGACCGGCCGATAGCCATCCGCTCGTCGAGCCTTCTGGAGGATTCCCACTATCAGCCGTTCGCCGGAATATACTCCACTTACATGATTCCGAACCTCGAAGACAAGTACCAGATGCTCCAGATGCTCGCCGCCGCCATAAAGAGCGTGTACGCATCGGTGTACTACAAGGACTCGAAGGCTTACATGACTGCCACGAGCAACGTCATCGACCAGGAGAAGATGGCCGTCATCTTGCAGGAAGTCGTGGGCAAACAGTACGGCGACCGCTACTATCCAAACATATCGGGAGTGCTGCGTTCGATAAACTATTACCCCATAGGCGACGAGACTTCCGAGGAAGGAATAGCCAGCCTGGCACTGGGACTGGGCAAGTATATCGTTGACGGAGGCCAGACGTTGCGCGTCAGCCCCTATCATCCCACGCAGGTGTTGCAGACCAGCGAGATGGAGACCGCTCTCCGCCAGACGCAGACGCAGTTCTATGCGCTCGACATGAAAGACGTGGGCGGCGACTTCAAGGTGGACGACGGCTTCAACATCCAGAAGCTGAAGGTGAAAGAGGCCGACAAGGACGGCTCGCTCAACTACATCGCATCGACGTTCGACCCGTATGACCAAGTCATCCGCGACGGCATCTACGAGGGCGGCCGCAAGATAATATCGTTCTGCGGAGTGCTGCAACAGGGCGTGTTCCCGTTGCCCGAGCTGCTGCAGATGTCAATGAAATACGGAGCCGAAGGCATGCGCCGGCCGGTAGAGATCGAGTTTGCCTGCACGCTGAACAACGACCGCACGGGCGAGTTCTACCTGCTGCAGATGCGCCCGATAGTGGACAGCAAGCAGGTGCTCGATGAAGACCTGACCGCGATAGACGACTCTAAGTGCCTGCTGCGCTCGCACAACTCGCTCGGGCACGGCATCAGCGAGGACGTGGTCGACGTGGTTTATGTAAAGACGGACGACAACTTCACCGCATCAAACAATCCCCGCATAGCCGACGAGGTGGAGCGGATGAACCGCAAGTTCGTGGCCGAAGGCAGGAACTACGTGCTCATAGGCCCGGGCCGCTGGGGCTCGAGCGACTACTGGCTGGGCATTCCCGTGAAGTGGCCCCACATCAGCGCGGCGCGCGTCATAGTGGAAGCCGGGCTGGCAAACTACCGCGTTGACCCGAGCCAGGGCACCCACTTCTTCCAGAACCTGACAAGTTTCGGCGTGGGATACTTCACCGTGAACACTTACAAGAACGAGGGAGTGTACCAGAAAGAGCTGCTCGACGCCATGCCGGCGGTGGAGGAGACGCAGTACGTGCGCCACGTGCGCTTCGACCGTCCGCTGAAAATAATGATGGACGGAATGAAGCAGGAAGGCGTAGTCCTTCTTCCTTCGGAAGACGGAAATTAACAAGTAAAAATTAAAAATCAAACGTCTTGGACGACGGGATTTAGCCGCCGTGTAAGTTGTTGATAATCAGCACCGTTCCAAAAGGCCGTCTTTTGCATTGCGAAAGGTGGCCTTTTAGCGTGCAAAAGACGGCCTTTTGAAAGGCAAAAGACGGCCTTTCGCGGTTCATCCGCAGTTCAGGTGTATGCGATAACAGCATTGCCTTTTGCTTTTGCCATATCATTTCATGTGTACATCCTGCCACAAGCCAGGCGGTCGGTAACTGTCATGCCGCACTCCGATGCGGCATCCAGTGTATGCAGCCTGTTTCGTTTGGCGTATCGGGTGTTTTCTGGATGCCGCATCGGAGTGCGGCATGACGGTTACCGACTGCCTGGATTAAAGTAGGAGGCGTACATAAAATGCTATCACAAAGACAAAAGAAGGTACAGTAATACTATACACTTAAACTGCGGATGAACCGCCTTTTAACCTTTTTTACGCGACGGACGGCGTGGCGGATGATGCTAAAATGCTAATTTTGTAGTCACATAATTAATTATGGAATCATGACAGACATGAAATACAAGACCAAGGAAGAGCTTTCCGCTTTCTACTCCGGGAGGGTGGACGAACTGTCGGCCGAGGTGCGGCAGTTTAAGAAAAACAACATAATGTACATCATGGCAGAGCTGTTCTCGTTCGGCCTGGCCATCGTGGCGGTAGTGGTCTACTGCGCGGGAGGATTCGCCTCACAGTGGCTAATGGCCGCGCTGGCCATGCTGGCGGTCTACGCCGTGGTACGCAAGGCCGACATCAAGAACGCCGGAAAGATAGACCGCCGCACGCGGCTGCTCACCGTCTACGGCAAGGAACTGCAATACATGCGCGGCGACCTGTCGTGCTTCGGCGGCGGCAGCAGGTATAAGGATCCGCGGCACGCCTTCACCTTCGACATGGACGTGTTCGGCCACGACTCTCTTTACAACCGCATCAACCGCACCGTGACCACCGGCGGAGGCGATGTCCTGGCCCGTTGGCTGGGCGGCCTGCTGCCCGGCAAGGCCGACGTGGAGCGCAGGCGGGCGGCCATAGACGAACTGGCCGGGCTTGAGAAGTGGCGCTCGGCCTTCCTTGCGAAGGGCATCAACACCATGGCCGAAGGCGGAAAGGATGCCGGAAAGATTGACTCCAACGAGATACTGCGTGCCGTCGGCGACATCGGCAAGAAGCAGATAGCCCCGAAAGCGGGGCTAAAGACCACCTTGACGGCGGCCGCGGCGGCCATGGCATGCTTCATCACGCTCATCGTGCTGGCGCTGACAGGCGTGGTGCCGGCCACGGTGGCCGTGCTGTGGGGCGTGGTCCAGATGTTCGCCGTGATAGGGCTCAACTCGAAGTCGATACACGACATTAGCCGCGCCGTGGAAAAACTGCACGCCCACATGCATGCTTATATCAGCCTGATACGCCATATTGACAAGGCCAGTTTCGCCTCAGACGAGCTTAAAAGCCTGCAAGCCGCGCTGACGGAAAGCGGCGGAGGGGCGCTGACTTCGTTCGGACAGCTGTCCGAAATACTTAAAAGCCTCGACCGCCGGGGCAACTTCATCGGCCTGGTGCTGTTCAACATGTTCGCCATGAGCGACTATTTCCTCGTGCGCAGGTTCCTCAAGTGGCAGCGCCTTTACATGGGGAGCATCGGCGAATGGGTGGATGCCGTGAGCAAGACGGACGCGTTGGTGTCGATGGCCGGGTTCCGCTTCAATGAGCCGAAGGCCGTGGACGCGGAGGTGACAGGCTCTGACAAGGTGGTGTATGACGCCCGGGGGCTGTACCACCCGTTCCTCGGCGACAAGGCCGTGCGCAACGACTTCACGATAAACGATGGCGAGTATTACATCATAACGGGTGCGAACATGGCCGGGAAGAGCACCTTCCTGCGCTCGGTGGGCGTGAACTATGTGCTCGCCATGAACGGCCTGCCCGTGTTTGCGGAGTCGTTGCGCGTGTCGGTGTTCAACCTCTTCACCAGCATGCGCACATCCGACGACCTCAGCCGGGGCATCAGTTACTTCAACGCCGAGCTGCTGAGGCTGAAGCAGCTGCTGGAAAGCTGCCGCCGCTCGAGGCGCACACTCATCATACTCGACGAGATTCTGAAAGGCACAAACTCGCTGGACAAGCTCAACGGCTCGCGCCTTTTCCTCGAGGCCGTAGCCAAGCTGCCCGTCACGGGCATAATAGCCACGCACGACCTGGAGCTGTCCAAGATGGAGGACGACGCGCCCGGACGCTTCCACAACTGGTGTTTCGAGATAGAACTGGCCGACAACATAACGTACACTTACAAGATAACGCGCGGAGTGGCACGCAACCAGAACGCCACGTTCCTGCTGAAGGGAATACTGAAAAACGCGGAGTGAAAAACACCGTGATGGCTGGCCGGTTTGCAAAAGGCCGTCTTTCAGGCGATGAAAGACGGCCTTTTACGTTGCGATTTGCGGCCTTTCGGCGTGCGATTTGCGGCCTTTTGCAACACCGCAGGCAAACGTCTGGCAGTCAACAAGTTACGAGCCGTGTCCGAAAGAGCCGTCAAGACGGGGCGCAAAGGCCGTCATCACGCATCGGTTCAACGGCCTTCACGATGGCTGATGACGGCTTGCATGCGTTTGTTTTTAACGCAAAGACAAATTAAAAAACCTCGTTATTATTTGCCATTGCGCCCGCCTTTCACTATCTTTGCATACCGAAATCTAATTGAAAGAGACATATGCCAAATTTAGACGACCTTTACAAGGCACGGTATGTGCTGAGTAAGATACTTCGGCGCACCGACCTCGTGCATGCGCCGAAGCTCAATCCGGAAAGTGACATTTACCTGAAACCGGAAAACCTGCAGATTACAGGCTCGTTCAAAGTGCGCGGCGCGTATTACAAGATATCGCAGCTCAGCGACGAAGAGAAGAAGAAAGGAGTGATAGCCTGCTCCGCCGGCAACCACGCGCAGGGCGTCGCCCTCGGCGCGACGAGCCACGGAATAAAGTCGCTTATCTGCCTGCCCGAGGGCGCGCCGATAAGCAAGGTGGAGGCAACGCGCCGCCTGGGAGCCGAGATTTGCCTCGTTCCCGGAGTGTATGACGACGCCTACCAGCGCGCACTCCAGCTGCGCGACGAGCACGGCTACACCTTCATCCACCCCTTCAACGACGACAACGTAATCGCGGGACAGGGCACGATAGGCCTTGAACTGCTCGACCAGCTGCCCGACATAGAGGCTGTGGTGGTGCCAATCGGCGGCGGCGGACTCATCAGCGGAGTGGCTTTCGCCATAAAGTCGCTGAAGCCTGATGTCAAGGTTTACGGCGTGCAGGCTGCCGGCGCGCCAAGCATGTACCAGAGCATACACGACCATCACCCCGAGACTCTTGCCAGCGTGTCGACCGTTGCGGACGGCATCGCAGTGAAAACGCCGGGCGACCTGACCTACGAAATGTGCTCGAAATACGTGGACGACATAGCTCTCGTGACCGAAGACGAGATATGCGCCGCCATACTGCGCCTCATGGAGGAAGAGAAGATGATAGCCGAAGGCGCCGGAGCGGTGAGCGTGGCCGCGGCGATGTTCAACAAAGTGCCCATCAAGGGCAAGAAGACCGTCTGCCTGGTGAGCGGAGGCAACATAGACGTGAACATACTGAACCGCGTCGTCAACCGTGGTCTCGACAAGGACGGACGCATCTGCACGCTCACCATGGAGCTTGACGACAAGCCCGGACAGCTGCTCGAAGTCATACAGGTGCTGGCCTCTCTCGGCGCAAACGTGCTCAGCGTGCATCACGAGCGAGGCATTGCCAGCCACAGCGTGAACTCTTGCGAGCTGCGCGTGCGCCTCGAAACACGCAACCACGAGCATGTGGAAGCCATAAAGGAAGGCCTGCAAAAGAAAGGGTTTAAGCTGAAATGAACTTATCTAAAACATAAAAACAAGAATAATGAAAGCATTACATTCTGACAAGGCGCCTAAGGCTTTAGGCCCTTACAGCCAGGCTATAGTAGCCGGCGGATTCGTGTTCGCATCGGGACAAGTACCCATCGACCCCGCAACAGGCGAGTTTGTAGAGGGCGGAATAAAGGAGCAGACGCGCCAGTCGCTCACCAACGTGACCAACGTTCTTGCCGAGGCGGGCATCGACTTGTCGCATGTCGTCAAGACAACCGTGTTCCTTTCAGACATGGACAACTTCGCCGCGATGAACGAAGTGTACGCCACGTTCTTCAAAGAGCCGTTCCCCGCACGCTCCGCCGTTGCCGTAAAGACACTGCCGAAGGGCGCACTGGTAGAGGTGGAAGTGGTAGCCGAACTGTAAGAAGGTAAGAAAGTGAGAGGGTGAGAAGGTGAGAAAAAGCTTCGCATTGTTGTTTTCAATGTTTCTTTTCTCACCTTCTCACCCTCTCACTTTCTCACCTTCAAATATTCCTTTATCGCCTCCACGTATTCCTCGAACGCCGCCATGCCTTCCTCCGTGAGGCGGCATGACGTGTTGGGGCGTTTCCCCACGAACGTCTTTGTTATCTCGATATACCTCGCCTTGCTAAGTTTGTCGAGCTGGACGCTTAGGTTTCCGGCCGTCGCTCCGGTCTGCTGGCGCAGATAGACGAAGTCGGCCTCGCCCACGCTGACCAAGAGTGACATCACAGCAAGGCGCAGTTCGCTGTGCAGAAGAGGGTTAAGCGGTCTCATCAGAATGTCTTTATGTCGTCCACATTGCCGCTAAGCGACAGGCCTATGTACACGCAATAGGCGTAAAAGAGGTATGCGAAGAACACATAGTTGCCCTCATAACTGCCGTTGGTCGCCACCACCATTGCACTTGAAAACAGCCCGATGAAGCTTGCTGCCAGTATCGCCTTTTGCTTATAGACGCCGCTCAGCATGAAGAGGGCACAGCTGCCGACTATCGTCATGAGCGGAGCCACATACGTGGAAAGCGCCACGCTGCCGACTAACGCAATCCCCATTCCCGTCAAAGCGAAGTATCCCCAGCCGCGCTTTACAATCCGTCCTGTTACGGTCATCGGTTTGCGCCACATCCTATGATAGACGAACGGCACGCCGTAGCTCAACGCCGCCACCGCAATCCACAGCAACTGCCATTGCGGCTCACGCATCAATTGGGTGAAGGTATATGTCAATAGGCCCAATATTCCGTAAAAAGTGACGAAGTTCAAGCGGCCTATCTCAGTCTTGCGGGCGCGCTCTATCGTCTTGGCTATCAGCTCAAGGCTTTCATATTCATTAAATTTCTTGTCCTCCATGTTGCTTCCAAGTATTGTATTTACTCCATTTTTGCCTGACGGTTAATCATTATCCCCGGTATCACGAGCAGCGTTATGGCCGACAAGGCGAGGCACAACGCCTCGTAAGGGCTGTGGTACAGCAGGACGAAATTCACCAGGACGACGTTGCCCCCGATGGAAACGCCATACGCCTTGTCCTTCATGACATAAGCCGTTACCGACGAGGCGAACATCAGAAGCAGCATAATCACCGCCGTAATAGGCAGGCGCGAAGCGTAGACCGGCGTATTGTAAGACAGGAAACCTATCACGGCTACGGCCACTGCAAGCATCCCGAACACCGCCCACGTCCACCCTACGAGTTTCCATACGTATGAGCCGGGGCGGCTCTCGCGGTGCTCTCTGCGTTTCATGGCAGTCTGTACGGCCCAGCCTACGGCGCACATGGCGAACCAAAGCACGTTCCACACCGCATCGCCGGTAAGCTTCCAAAGCAGACAAACGATGCAACCCGTGACGCAGGTGAGCACTCCCCATGTAATCATCGGCGTGCCGGCGTTGCGGGCCACATCGCGCTTGCCCTGCTCTATAGCCTCTCTTATTATTTCAAGACTGCGCTCGGCTGTAAGTTTTTCACTGCTTTCCATAGCCGTAGTTGTGGTGTTTTCAACGGCAGTCCTTGTTGTTTCATTCATAATCTTACGGTTTTTCAAAGGTTTGTCACTCTGTTTCCTACTCTCGTCTCCACGCCGTTCCCACTGCAGTTGGGCGCAGCATGGAGTGTCATCCGAATGCAATGCAAAGATAAATAGGTTTATAATATAAACCAAATAAACATAAACAAAAGTGCGTTTGGTTATGATTTATTAACATAAGAGAAGTCTCTTGACGAGAGAACAACCCTTAACTGAATCACAGGAGAAAAACAACGGTTTTCCAAAAGACGGCAAATCGTCTTGCGAAAGACGGCCTTTCAGGCGGTGAAAGACGGCCTTTTACAATGCAAAAGGCCGTCAATTGGATGGAGGCATGCCGTGGGCAACGCAATAAAAAAAGCCTGACGCGTCCGCATCAGACTGTAACCAATTGTACATCAAGGCGTTAAGCCTCAACCCGTCACTTGCTTTTTCCACGCCTCACGGCCCTTTGCTCGCGCCTGTTCTGCGCCTTTATCTCGTGCTGCGCCTTATCCTCATCGTCGGTTTTCTTCCATATCGGTGTCGAGAAGTCAGGCTTCTGCGTTATCTCGAAGTCAAGTTCCGGAATGTCAACCTCGTCGCTCGGCTTGAACGGTACGCCCAATGGCCGCTCATATTTCTCTACTCTCACCATGGCGGTGCCCGACCTTATCATGTCAAGCTGCTTCGCCGCGGCATATGAAAGGTCGATTATGCGGCGCGCGCCGCACCTGTCTGTCACCTTCACCACAACGCTTTTGCCGTTCTTTATGTTAGTAACTTTGAGCATTGTACCCAACGGATAGCGCCTGTGAGCGCACGTCAGGCTGTCGCGGTGATACCGCGTGCCGTCGCTCATGCGCCTTCCATGCAACCGGTTAGCATAATAACTGGCCACACCCTTCTCCTGTGCGGGGAGGAGAGTGCAGCCAGTCACGCTTAAAAGAATTATGATAATAACTTTTTGTATCACTCGTTTCTCGGGTTTTAAACTATGCCTTGAGCCATCATCGCGTTGGCAACCTTCATGAAGCCGGCGATGTTAGCGCCCTTCACATAGTCCACGTAGTCGTCGCTCTCGCGTCCGTACTTGACGCATTGCTCGTGGATGTTGTGCATGATTTGGTGCAGTTTCTCGTCCACTTCGGCCTCGCTCCAGCTCAGGCGGATGGCGTTCTGCGTCATCTCAAGACCCGATGTAGCCACGCCTCCGGCGTTGACGGCCTTGCCGGGAGCGAAGAGCTGCTTGGCGGCGATGAACTTCTGGACGGCCTCTTCGGTACATCCCATGTTGGAAACCTCGGCTACGCAGATAGGCTTGTTTGCCAGAAGCATGTCCGCGTCTTCGCCACTGACCTCGTTCTGCGTGGCACACGGCAGGGCTATGTCACACTTAACCTCCCACGGCTTGCGCCCGGGAACGAACTTGGAACTTGGAAACTCGTCAGCATAAGGCTGGCAAACGTCGTTGCCGCTGGCGCGAAGTTCGAGCATGTAGTCTATCTTTTCGCCGCTGATTCCGTCCGGATCATAGATGTAACCATCAGGTCCTGATATGGTGATGACCTTCGCTCCGAGCTGGGTTGCTTTCGTTGCGGCACCCCATGCGACGTTGCCGAAACCGCTGATGGCCACCGTCTTGCCCTTGATGTCATGCCCGTGGGTCTGCAACATCTGGTTGACGAAGTAGAGAGCGCCGAAGCCCGTGGCCTCGGGACGTATCTTGGAGCCGCCCCACTCGAGGCCTTTGCCCGTGAGGACACCGCCCCACTTGTGGGTAAGTTTCTTGTACATGCCGAACAGATAGCCAATTTCACGTGCACCGACGCCGATGTCTCCTGCCGGAACATCCTCGTCGGGACCGATGTGGCGATAAAGTTCTGTCATGAAAGCTTGGCAGAAACGCATGACCTCGGCATCGCTACGGCCGCGCAGAGAGAAGTCGGAACCGCCCTTGCCGCCGCCCATCGGGAGCGTGGTAAGCGCGTTCTTGAATGTCTGTTCGAAGCCCAAGAACTTCAGGATGGACAGGTTAACCGACGGGTGGAAGCGCAAACCGCCCTTGTATGGGCCTATGGCGCTGTTGAACTGGACGCGGTAACCAATGTTTACATGCACTTCGCCCTTGTCGTCAACCCATGGGACACGGAACGTAACGACGCGTTCCGGCTCAACGAGACGTTCGATAAGCTTTGCCTTTTCGAATTCGGGATGCTGGTTGTAAACGTCCTTTATGGACAGCAACACTTCCCTTACGGCCTGCAAGTACTCAGATTCTCCCGGATGCTTATGCTCCAGGTCTTGCATTATTTTTTCGACTTCCATAGTATAAGTATTAGTTAGACTAACATTGTGTCATTGTTCTTCTGCAAATATAGGACATTATAATGAAGCCGCAAAGGAAAACGATGAATATTTAAGTGGTGATTCTTACTTTTTGTACTTTTTCACAATAGGAGAAGAAAAGGTGAGAAAGTGAGGGGGGTGAGAGGGTGAGAAAATGATTCGCATTGTTATTTGCGGATTTCTTTTCTCACCCTCTCACCCCCTCACTTTCTCACCTTTAAATCTGTGCGAGTGCCTGTTTCAGGTCGTCTATGATGTCGTCCGCGTCCTCGATTCCTACCGAGAGGCGTATCAGGTCGGGCGCGATGCCGGCCTCACGAAGCTGCTCGTCGCTTAGCTGGCGGTGCGTATGGCTGGCAGGATGTAGCACACACGAGCGTGCGTCGGCCACGTGTGTGGCGATGTGCACGAGGTTCAGTGAGTCCATGAACTTCACGGCTGTGTCGCGGTCGCCCTTCAGTCCGAAGGCCATAACGCCACAGGAGCCGTTTGGCAGATACTTTTGCCCAAGTTCGTAAGCCTCGTCTCCTTTCAGTCCGCAGTAGCGTATCCATGCCACACGTGGGTCGCCGCTTAGGAATTCGGCCACTTTCTGTGCGTTCTCGCAGTGCCTTTGCACGCGCAGGTGGAGCGTTTCGAGTCCTAGGTTGAGCAGGAACGCGTTTTGCGGCGACGGTATCGAGCCGAGGTCGCGCATGAGTTGTGCTACGAGCTTGGTCATGTAAGCCATCTTGCCGAAGGCCTTTGTATAGGTCAGTCCGTGGTAACTCTCGTCAGGAGTGGTCAGTCCCGGGAACTTGCCGGCATGCGCATCCCAGTCGAAGTTGCCGCTGTCCACAACGCATCCTCCCACCTGGGTGGCGTGTCCGTCCATGTATTTCGTGGTGGAATGCACCACTATGTCGGCCCCCCATTCAAACGGGCGGCAGTTTATCGGGGTTGCAAACGTGTTATCTACGATGAGCGGCACGCCGTTCTTATGGGCGATGCGGGCGAACTTCTCAATGTCAAGCACCTTGCAACCGGGGTTTGAGATGGTCTCGCCGAAAAGCGCTTTCGTATTAGGGCGGAAAGCCTCTTGTATCTCCTCCTCGTTCGCTTCAGGGTTTACAAAGGTGCAGTCTATGCCGAGCTTCTTCATCGTTACGCCGAAGAGGTTGTACGTTCCGCCGTATATTTCGTTTGAAGTGACGAAATGGTCGCCGGCCTCGCAGATGTTGAACATTGCGTAGAAGTTGGCCGCCTGACCCGAAGACGTGAGCATGGCCCCCACTCCGCCCTCGAGCGCGGCTATCTTTGCAGCCACCGCGTCGTTGGTGGGATTCTGCAGACGGGTATAGAAATATCCCTCCTTTTTCAAGTCGAAGAGCATTCCCATCTCGTCGCTGTCGTCATATTTGAATGTCGTGCTCTGTACTATCGGCGGTTGTACCGGCTCGCCGTTCTTGGGTTTCCATCCTCCGCGGACGCAAAGCGTCGCGGCTTTAAGTTTCTTTTCCATTGTCTTCTCCTTATTAATAATAATGTGCCGTGCCGCCTGCCGTGTCATGCGGCATGGTGTTTGCGCGTGCCTGCAAAGGTAAAATAAAAAATTGACATACGCTTAATCGCGCCCGTTAATGTTTTTAACTAAAATTTCAACGGATATTACAAAATTGTTTCGCGATTTCAGTTTGTTTTCAGAATCACGCCATACTTTTGCCTTCGAGACGAGCACGAAACCCGTTTCCAGCCCCACAGCCGGGCATGGCGGAGCGGACGGTGCCCGTCTGTCGAGACAAAGCAAAATGATTGTAAAACCAAAAAAGAAATGACGATTATGAAGACCAAGGAACTTATGAAGTGGATGATGGCGTGTGCGCTTGTAGTGTTTACGCTTGCATCGTGCAGCGACGACGATGACGACAACGTGCCGGTGCCCGACGCCGTGACAAGGGCGTTCACCGACAAGTATGCCGGAGTGGGCCGCGTTGACTGGGACCGCGAGAAGGGCGGATACCTTGTGGCCGAATTCTGGAAGGACGGCAAGGAGCACGAAGCATGGTTCGACAACAACGGCGAGTGGTTCATGACCGAGATTGACCATGGCCGCGATCTCACAAGCCTGCCCCAGGCGGTGCGGGCCGGGTATGAGGCGACAGCGTATGCCCAGACCGGATGGAGCGTCGACGACATCGACGAGATACAGCGTCCGGCGTATGAGACGTTCTACATCATCGAGGTTGAGAAGCGCGGACAGCCCGACTACGACCTCTATTTCGACACCAACGGCACGCTCTTCCGCGAGTTGCAAGGCGAAGGCGGAGGCAACCACGGCGACTTTGTGGACAACCGCACGCCGGCCGAGATACAGTCGTTCATAGAAAGCAACTACCCAGGAGCGCGCATAGTGGACTTCGACCGCGAGCGCAACGGCTATGAGATTGACATCATACACGACGGCAAGAGCAAGGAGCTGTGGTTCGACACGCAGTACAACTGGATTCAGACGGCCACCGACATGACGCGCAACATCCCGGCCGACATACGTCGGGCGGTGGAAGCCCACCATCCCGGCAAGCGCATAGATGACTGCGACCTGATAGAGACTGCACAGGGAGAGACGTATTACCTGATAGATCTTGACAACTATGGCATGGACCTGATAGTGACGCTTGACGGCCAGATAACCGAGACGCCAGACTATTGAAAGCTTTGACACACGGCCTGCGCAGCAGCCTGCCACGGTTGCCGCAGGCCTTTATCTTGCCCCGTCAGTAACTCGCTGACAGTCAGCACACTTGCAAAAGGCCGTCTTTTGCGCTTCAAAAGACGGCCTTTTAGCGTGCGGTTTGCGGCCTTTTGCAACGCGAAAGACGGCCTTTCGCGGTTCATCCGCAGTTCTGGTGTATAACATATAGGTGTCAATCCCGTCCCCGAAGGGGGCGGACTATGCTTAACCGCATGTGGAGTGACCGAAGGGAACGGAACTTGCGGTAAGTCAAAACAAACAAGCCCGTCCCCGAAGGGGGCGAACAGCAGTGTGACATTCGCCCTCTTCGAGGACGACATTATTGCCCGCATACCTACCGCAAGTTTCGCTTCGCTACACATGCGGTTAAGCATAGTTGGACCTCTTCGAGGCCCTATTGGCACGAATGCCAATACACCTAAACTGCGGATGAACCAAATTTACTCGTATAATACGCCTCTCCGCAGCGTACGGACATAATGAATTATGTCCGTACAAAGAATTGTTTCTTATGCCTGACTCACGTTTATCAAAGGAAAAAGAAGTATCTTTGCACAGTCGCCGGCGGCTTGCCGACACACTTGTGAAACGAAACAAAAACATTTAAAAGCTACAACTGACACCATGAAAGTAGGTATTATAAGATGCATGCAGACAGAAGACTACTGCCCGGGGACAGGATGTTTCAAGGCCGTAAGGGAACACGGAGGAGCGTTCAACGGCGAAGGCGAAGGCATCGAGATTGTGGGCTTCTGCAATTGCGGCGGTTGTCCGGGAAAGAAATCAGTGTTGCGCGCAAGAGAATTGATAAGACGCGGAGCCGACACGATAGCCTTCGGCTCTTGCATACAGAAAGGCACGCCCATCGGTTATCCGTGTCCTTTCGCAAAAAAAATGAAAACATTGATTGAGAACGACCTGCCTGAAGGCATCAGCATACTTGACTTCACTCACTAACCGTCGTCAAGATGCTTATAAAAAATAACATATGACCAGCAAATACATCATTGCCATAGACTCGCTGAAGGGCTGCCTCACGTCAAAAGAGGCGGGGCAGACCGTGGCGGAAGCCCTGACGCAGGCCGACACCGATGCCCGTGCGACGGTCTTCACCGTGTCCGACGGCGGCGAAGGCATGCTCGAGGCGTTCACCGAAGCACTGGGTGGAAGCATCGAGAGGGCGTATGTGCACGACCCTCTGATGCGCCGCGTATGGGCAGAATACGGCATTACGCCCGGCGGCACGGCCGTGATAGAGACGGCCAGGGCATGCGGACTGACGCTGATTGACGAGGAGGAGCGCAACCCTCTGCGTGCAACGACATACGGCGTGGGCGAACTCGTGGCTGCGGCAATAGGCCGAGGATGCCGCAAGTTCATAATAGGCCTGGGCGGAAGCGGCACGAGCGACGCCGGCATAGGCATGCTAAGGGCGCTGACCGACAGGCTTGCGCCGCGCGGCGGAACCATCGACGACGCCCTGCGCGGCGAGCTGGGGCGGTGCGCCTTCACGCTGGCATGCGACGTGGACAACCCTCTTTGCGGCGCCGAAGGAGCCACGATGGTGTTCGCCCGGCAAAAAGGCGCCACGCCCGAGATGCTCCCCATGCTCGAAAAACGGGCCGAGAGATTCGCCAGTGCGTCGGCAGCCCACTTCGGCTTCGACCGCTCCACACAACCCGGAGCAGGCGCGGCCGGAGGCCTTGGCTACGCCTTCATGCAATACATGGGTGCCGAGACGCAACCGGGAGCCGACCTGCTGCTCGACCTCTGCGGCTTCGACGACGCGCTTCGCGGCGCAACATGCGTAATAACCGGCGAGGGACACGCCGACCGGCAGACACTCATGGGCAAGCTGCCCATGCGCGTCATGGCGCGCGCCAAGGCCAAAGGAGTGCCCACCTGGCTGCTTGCCGGGCGCGTAGACGACAAAGAAAGTCTCTTGGAAGCAGGCTTCGACAAGGCCGAGAGCATAACACCCGACGGCATGACGCTGGCCGAAGCCATACGGAAAGACGTGGCTTTAAGAAACCTGCGCTCGGCGGCAACCAAGGCAATAAAGAGTTATCAGAACGACTGAAGCCGCCACCCTTGCCTGATCTGCCTGCCTTGTCAGCCACATACGGCACATAAGCCCAATTCGGCTTATCCTAAAAGCAGGCAAGGGCAACGGCCTTCAATTCTACAACCTCCATATTACCATCAAATCCTCAATCTACAAACTCCTCTACAAACGCCCTCACCCTGTCGGCATACTCACACGGATAATCGTGGAATGAGCATGCGTGGGCCGAGCCGGGAGTTATCCATATGCCGTTGAAACGGCGCTTGCCGCCATCCGGCGACACATGTACGGGATTGGCGTTGTACAGCGGAAACACCATGGCAGACGGTACATAATCGTCTGACGAGCCGTGAATGAACAACATCGGAGTAGCCTTAAGCCTCAACCTTGACACCGGCGACGCCTCGCCGAACGTCCACCCGTAGCGCAGCTTGCACAGGGCGCTGGCAACATAGAGCACCGGGAAGGGCGGCAAAGAGAACTGGTCGGCAAGCTGGCAACTGAATTCGTCCCACACAGAGGTGTATCCACAGTCCTCAACAAAGCATTTCACACTGGGCGGAAGGCTCTCGCCCACAACGTTCATAGTAGTGGCCGCGCCCATGGAAACACCGTGGACTACCATCCGCGCATGTCCCGTAGAATCGGCAAAGAGGCTGTCTGCCACGCTTATCCACCTTATGACATCCTCACGGTCGAGCCAACCCATCTGTATGGCCGAGCCTTCGCTCAGGCCGTGAGCGTGCAGGTCGGGCAGCAGGATGTTGTAGCCCATGCCGGCATACATCTTCGCCAAGGGCAGCATTCCGGCGTGGCTGTCCTTGTAGCCGTGCACCAGTACGGCTGTACGGGCCGTCGCCCTGCCGGCACGGGCATACACGGCATGGTGGCGCAGGCCGTCGGGCATGACAATGAAGGTGTCGCGCAGAGCCTTGGCCGACCGCATGCTGTCCACCCAATGGCGCATGTATGGATATTCAGAGTACATACGCTCGTAACGCCCGGCCATGTCACGTGCGTCGGCAGCTGGCGCAAGAGCGTAGTCAAGCATGTACCACGCCGCGCCAAAAGTGGCCAGAAGCAGCACGGCAAGCACCGCGACCACCGCCATGGCAACTTTTTTCTTAACGGAAGAGGCTTTTCCCACCATCTCGTCAAAACATTGTTTCATTAACAATCAACCGTATTCCTCGCCAACCGTCAGTCAAACTTGAAGTCGTAAAGCACGTCGTCGCCGCGGCCTTCAGGGTCGAAACCGCTTTCGTCGTCATACTCGTAATGGTAACCGCGGCGGTCGTTCACGTTGTTGCGCGTGGCTGCGGCACGGTGTCTGCGGTACTTGCGCTCAAACCGCGCGTCGCTCTCCGCCTGACGTTCGGCGGCCTGCTTGTCGGCCTGCGCACCGATTGCGCCGCCCACGGCCGCACCTCCGGCCATGCCAACCAGCGTGCCGATATCGCTGCCGCGCGGGCCTCCGGCTATGCCGCCTATGGCCGACCCGATTACGGAACCAAGCGTGGCGCCGGTGAATGCGCCGCTACCGGCGTATGTAGTGCAGCCGCAAAACAGCGTGGCGGCTGCCAGCATCAACATTAACGTCCTTCTCATAACACCCTCCTTTGAATTGTCTGCACCGCAAAGTTACACATTTTGCATGAATACGCCGCACGAGAATATCCTAAAAAACATTAGGGGAAACCCTATTTTTAAGTGAAAACTAAAAGTGAAAAACTAAAAATCCGTTGTCCTGTTGCCAACAACCAACGCGCCGTTTACGCCGCATTCCACACCTTAAAGCGGCTTTACGGAAATGGCATACACACCATTCCGTAAAACACTGACTATCAGGCACTTTGCAAAAGGCCGTCTTTCAGCTTCCAAAAGACGGCCTTTCAGCCTGCGATTGACGGCCTTTTGCAAGGCGATTTGCCGTCAATTGGGGTTCATCCGCAAACCTTTTGTATGGACATATGGCCCTATTAAATGTGACACATTGTTTCATTTACAAATACATCCTGCTATGATCCAGGCAGTCGGTAACTGTCATTCCGCGCTCCGACGCGGAATCCAGAGAACATCCTATACATTAAACAGTATATGCGGTATTTACTGGATTCCGCGTCGGAGCGCGGAATGACAGTTACCGACTGCCTGGATTAAGGTTGGATGTTGTTATTAATAGAACTTATATTTAATCCAAAAGGTTTGCGGATGAACCGCAACTGAAAATCCGCCTGCCACCGGGCATGCACAAACCAGGCAAATCGAAGCTGCAAAAAAAGCCCCCCTTGCGGCGTTGTTTGCCGTAAGGAGAGCTTTTATACATGTGACGACATTGTGCGTCAGAACTTCAGCGTAACCTTCTTTCCCTTGTATTCAACGGTCTTCTCGCTGCCGTCTGGCATGCGGACGATGAACTTGCGGCTCGCCAGCATGCCTGGATAAGAGCCGCGACGCGCGCCGATGGTGAGCCGGCGCGACGAGTCGTCCCACGTAACGGGTATCTCGGTGTAGGCTCCTTTCTCGTAGTTGTAGTTGTCGAACTCGTCCTCATAGAGCACGAAGCTGCCGTCGGCACCGGGATAAACACGCAGTGTGAGCGCGTCCCAAGGCTTCTCCGTGGCGTACTGAACGTCAGGACCTACGGGCAAGATGCTGCCCGCACGGACGTAAAGGGGCACGTCGGCCAGCGTCACCGTGCGCGTTATCTCCTGTCCTCCGGCGTGTTTCTCGCCCGTCCAGAAGTCATACCACGACGCACCTTCTGGCAGATAGACCGTTGTCTGCTTCTCCGTGGTGAAGTCAACCGACGCGGCCGCGCTTCCGGCCGTGCCCTTGTTGTCGCTGTTCCAACCGGTCAGTGCGTCCATCCTGACTTCCTTCTCAGAGGTGTATTGGGCGTTGAGCACCGGGGCGACGAGCAGCGCACGGCCGAACATATACTCATCACCCATGTCAAGCACGCGGCTGTCCTTGGGAAAATCCATCATCAGCGCACGCATGAAAGTAGACTGGCTGTTGGTTACTTCCCATGAAGTTGAATATATGTAGGGCAGCAACGAGTAGCGCAGGCGTATCATCTTGACGATCGCGTCATACACGGGCTCGCCCTCCTTGCCGAACAAATACACCTCGCGAGGAGTGTCGGCACCGTGGGAACGCATCATCGGCGTGAACGCGCCGAACTGCAACCAACGCACGAACAGTTCCTGATACAGAGGGTTCCTGGTGGCCGTGCCGTCGCTAAGGTTGTACTGGCCGGCGAAGAATCCGCCGATGTCGCAGTTCCAATGGGGCATTCCGCAAAGCGAGAAATTCAGTCCGGCAGGCACCTGGCGGCGCAGGTTGTCCCATGAAGAGGCCACGTCGCCCGTCCACACATTAGCCCCGTAACGCTGCTGGCCGAGGTAACCCGAACGCGTGAGGATGAACACTCGCTTGGCCGAAGTGGCCTCGCGCTGATGCTCATAGACGCCGCCCACGCACATCAGAGGATAAGCGTTGCGCACCTTGCGGAACGTTCCGAGATACGTCTTCTGGTCAAGGTCTGAGGGAACGGCATCAAGATGGTCGGGATCTGTGGAATCCATCCACCACGCGTCCATGCCATACTTGAATATTCCGGCACTGAGATACTTCCAGTAAATGTCCCGGGCTTCGGGCGAATAGGCGTCATATACCTTCACGCCAGAGGGATAATCGGGATTGGGCGGCCACCCCTCGGTGCCCGACGGGGGCCACGTCTTGAAGTCGTAGAGCAGGCCTTTGGCCGCGAGTTCGCGGTAAGGCTTTGTCTTCGGGCCGAAAGACTGCCATATGGAGATGGCCATGTGGGCGTTCATAGAGTGCACATCGTCGATCATCTTTTGCGGATTGGGGAACGCCGTGTTGAGAAACTCCATGGCGTTCCACAGGTAGTTGTTGCCCCAATACTGCCAGTCTTGTATTATTCCGTCAAGAGGCACGCCCAGCTCGCGGTACTTGCGCACCACGCCCACCGTCTCGTCCTGGCTCTTGTAACGCTCCTTGCTCTGCCAGAAGCCGTAAGTCCACAGCGGGAACATGGGCACCTGCCCCGTCAGTTCGCGCACACGGGCCACCACGCCGTCAGCCGTGCCGCCGTACATGAAGTAGTAATCCACGCACGTGCCCACCTCGAAGTCGAACCGCGTGCCGTCGGCGTTGTCGGTGAACGTCACGGGCGAATAGTTGTCAAGATACAGGCCGTAGCCCTTTACAGACTGGAAGAAGGGGCTGCTGTCCTCCAAGTTTGTCTGTATAAGGTATTTCTGCTGGTCGCGCTGGTTCATCTTGCCGGTCTGGAGCTGGCCCAGTCCGTAGATGGCCTCGGCCTTGTCCAGGCGGAACGCCTGGCTTACGCGGCAGTAGCCCTTGTCCGCCCCACTTTCTATCGGCGTGAACACAGGCTCGCCCAGCTCCCTGAGCAGGCTTCTTCCGGCAGCATCGGCGAAAGTCGCCAGGCCGTCTGCCTTGCGCAGAGTGACGCTGACCTCGCCGCTTTTCAGCGTCACAGCGTCACCGGTCTCTGCAACCTTAAACTTTGTCTTGACCGGAGTCATCACCACGGCGAGGCTCTTCTCACTGGGTGTGGCAGCCTGCGGCCACTTCACCACGCGGACTATGGAAGGCGAATAAAACATCACCTCACACTTGAACTTGCCTCCCTGGACATCCATGCGCACGCCTTGCGCCGTACGCTCCACGCCCTGCGCCGCCACGGGCATGCACAACACGAGCGCCAGCATGGCAACGGGAAAATAACGAAATGCTCTCATTGATACGTGTTTTTTATGATGTATTAAATGATAATCCGTGCAAATATACAAAATAATATGACACAAAGCAAAAATCCGCATGCATTCCGTTGCAAACAGCCACTATTCCGCCCGTCTTGCAAAAGGCCGCAAACCGCCTTGCAAAAGGCCGTCAACCGCACGCCAAAAGGCCATCAATCGCAACGTAATTGACGGTCTTTTGGAAAGCAGCGTACTGCCAACGCACAATAAAGCAGATTGCACGGTTTCATTAACACTGCACCCGATGAAAAATGTCATCGCATCTTTCACCACATCCTCCACCGCATCTTTCACCGGGCAACCACCTCAACGGCAACACGTTACGCCGTAAAGTGAAAGATGAAAGACGAAACGCCATCGCTACCGGCATGTTCATATAATCGTTTCGTAGGAATCGGAATTATTTTTGTTCTGCGATGACATAGTAATATTCTTTATAAATATCAATGTCGTCATTGTGTATAAGTGCCGCACGGGTAGTGCTGTTACCATAAACGTCCACGACCTCCGCATCTTCAGGCAATGTCTTGAAATCGGCAACATTTGGTATGGGCTGTCTTGCCAGATACTTATCCAACAGCCATTTCAAGCCCTGTTCTTGTTTCTTCACATATTCTGACTGCACAAGTTCCGAGCCGGGTGCCACTCTTATTTTTACATAGTATGTGCCATTACGCATTTGAGTATCCGTCAGAAGAAACTCATAACGCGAATCGAGAACACAATATATGCAGGCTGTCAGGGGATTAGCCATTGCGTAAATTCCACATGTCCAGTCAACGCAAAGGAAATCACGTTCCTGCATCATCTGCTCCATTGAATACTCATAAATCACCTTACCTCCCTTATATCCCTTAAGGCAAAGTTGGAAATCGCTCTTCTCAAAGAAATACGAGCTCCATTGCGGTATATACCTGGAGCCGCATCCGTTTTCATCACAACTCTGCTGGAAAACGCGATAAGTGTCAGGCATTACGGGAGATGAAACGACAATCGAATCATAATACTGTAGAAACACTGCATTGCCATAGAGAAAATTGTATTCATCCTGGTAATCCACAAGCTTAAACGTCAGCAAATCAAAAGGTGCCGGCATCGGCGTATCCATATGCATAAAAGGCTCCAATTGCCCCATCTTGAGCTTGAATTTTGCCTCCTCAGGCAACTCATCCGGTTGTTGAGCCGTGACAAGCGTATCACTAATCACCTCAATGAGCTTATAAGTACAGTCCGTACCATACGCAGACGTGCTTAACGGACATGTCCTACGCACCTTCAGTTCATAAGCATGCCCATGCACATATTCAAATCCTTCTATGCTTCCCATGGCAAGTTTTTTCCACTCCACATCCGAAGGCTCTTTGACAAGCATGTATTCCATTTCCTGGACGCCACCTTCTATCGGCTCACGAACCGTCGTTTCAGACACCTGGATTATAATATCCACATGGGCATAGTCAATGGTGTCATTGTCATCACAGCCGACAAAAAGCAATGACAAAACGACAAAAACATGAAAAATGCTCTTCTTCATCTTATTCAAAACACTATACATGGTGACAATTTCAATGAATATCAAGATACCTGGCACAATTCTTACAAGCCAATTATCGTATACGAGTTTGCAAGAGTAGCCATCAATATTGATTTCTCAGGCAAAGATTCCACCCAGTCACGGATGCCGTATTCATCTAGAATCCAGTCGCCGTCCCTGTCGTCTATGAGATAAGAGAAAGCAATCTTGCGGGTTTTGTCATAGATGTATTGAATTCCTGTAGCAGGATTGGTATATCTGCACATTGCCGACTCGTCGACTTTTCTCAAATCTAGGCAAAGCACATTCCCTATCAAAGGATTCAACTTTTCAATGCTGTTTGCCCTGAATTCCAAGCCATAGTATTTTTCTTTTTCTTGCTTTATCTCAACTGCCTTTTGATTGAATACGGATGGATCATCATAACTTCTCAACTCATCATCGCTCTTCAAGGAGGGGTCTTCTGTGTGCAATATTATCCTGTCACCCTGACGGGTATGCAATGCGGCGGCAATGTCATAAAGGGCATTGCCGTAATCATCATACCTTTCAAACACACGTATCACTTCGATGAACGGCAAAATGTTTTTATCATTGGACAGCAGCTGTCCAAGATACGTGCGCTCCATCCGTGTCCTAAAGTTTTCTTCCAACAAGAATGCGTACAACGGGCAGAGGCCATTACTTGTAACATCTGTAATTGTATGCGTATCTACATCTGACAGGGAGCTCAACCACGGAGACAGGTCAATATTCACATTCTTTATATCAACAGCACTGCTCATACCCAACCCCATGGGATTTCCCCCATAAAGCCATAGCTTTGTATAAAGACTCTTTATTTCATAAGATGTTGTTGTCGAGGTTGAATCTCCTCTGCCTGCACCATAACCCAACTTTGCAGAATCCTTGTTCCATGCAAAAGACAAGCCTATATTCTTATGCAAATTTGACAGTTTCACAGAATGCTCTTCTTTACTATTGTCTATACCGCTGAATAAGGAAAAAGCCTTACCTCCTGTTATATAGCCGGTCAGCACATACTCTCCGTAATTGTCCAACATGTTGCCTATTGTTGTAGAATACAGGTTCCTTTCAAACGACTTTGAAAGACAATCGCGTGAATAAAACTTTATCGGATCAAGGTTTAGATTAAACGACGAATGGTCATACCGCATGCTAAGTTCACCGAACACAACATTTTCATTTGATGTCAAATCAGATTGGAACACGTTTTCCGTAGTCTTTTTCCTTCCAATCTTGAACAGCCCAAGATTCAGGCTAAATCCAGAATTAACCATCTTTGTTTCCAGCACATGTGACTCGTAAGATTCATAATCCGAATAAGTGAAAGTGTCACTGGTGTAATGGCTCAATCCCTTTGACAATATATTCTGTGGGTCATCAGCCTTGACTTTATTTAAGTCAAGGACCTGAAAGCCGACATTGGAATAGTCGCCCAATATGGAATTACCCACATTATAAGAATAACCTAGCAGTGCATCCGTATTGCCAATCAATCCACCGGTCTCGTCATAAACCCTCGTTCGCTGATCATCGACGATTATCGGTGGGCATTTTGCCTCTTTAGGCAACGACGGATCGCGTTCCTTAAGTATTACTATGCCATCATTTAGCGTTGGACGAGAACTGTCACCTACAAATTCTTCATCACTGCAACTTGCAACCATAAGGCACAAGCATGCAACAGCCATATATATGTTCTTCATATCAAAATACGTTTACAATTAAAAACACTTACTAATTCCGCCGTGACTTGGCTAAAATTGGGGACGAGTCCAAGCTCGTGAATTTAACCGAATATTCAGGCTTATAGTAGTTTATATCTGCAACCGCATATCCTCTCCACGTTCCTTTAACTTTTACTTCATGACCTTCAAATTCGGCTGTTGCAGTGTAAGGGACTGTAATATTAAATGTCTTCAAAGTTATAGTTATGTCCGCATAGCTGCGAGGTTCCAATGCCGGTATGTTTATAGGCACTTCTATATCTTTTTCTATATTTTCTCTCGTTGTCGAATAGGCAGCATCTGCCACGGCATCTTGCATAACTCTTACATCTCCTCCAACAGACTCAGGTCGTTTGAATTTAACATTAGCCGGATCTATCTGCAAATTCAGATAGCCTTTCGTCTCATTAAACATTGATGTTTCCGTCACAGTTATGACAGTGTCTGTATTCCATGAAGTTGGATATTCATAAATGTTATCTGTTGTTGTTTTTATTGTAATTGGTGCAGCACTCGTCAATGTGGCATTGTCCGTGTCAAAATCAATGTTTTTAATAGAAAACTTGTTTATCGGTGTTATCAAGAATTCCTGTTCACCTTTATTGGCAACTCTCTGCGCGTAACCAATCTTATTTTTTGACTTAGCTTCCAATACATAATAAAAATAAGACCAGATATCGCTAGGATCCGCCTGCCCCATATAATATTCATTCTGAATACTGAAATAGCCTCTGTGCGCATCAGATGGATAAAGATCCCATCCGGCTGTGACATTGACATTAGAGTTGTCTTTCATGGACATAAGAACTTTGTCCTCTTCTTTGCCTTCGTAATATCCTACGGCTAGAGGCGTATTGCTCTTTTTTGAATAGATAAGATAAGGCACACCCGTCAATGCCGACTGCTTCTTCACGTAAAAAAGATTGTCGTCTGAACTTGATTGTTTACCTAGCTTAACCTCTTTTTGCGTTCCGGAACAAGTCAGATAATCGTAATCAGCTGTTGATCCTGCCGCTATTGTACGCACTTGTATGGTTACCGGCAAATCCTTTATTGACACCATGTTCACATTAAAGAACTCATCAATCTGACTTGCTGCCATTAACTCTATCTGACTTGACCGCCACTCGTCATAAAGCTTTTTCATTTCGAGCATCTCTTCTGTCACCTCCAATGGCACGAGTTCACCTAAAGCAACTGAATCGTTCACCACAGCGCGAGTCAAAGGCGTTACCGTCTCACCAGACAACACTTCGAAATTTCCATCAAAGTCACTAGTGCATGCCGTAACAACAAAGCCGGCAAGCGTTAAAAGAAACAATACTTTCTTCATAGCATAAAGATTAAATGTTAATTATAAATGCTTATTCAAGAACAAATGTCCCCGTCCAAGTCCGACCATTGACTACGAACTGTACTTCATATTTTCCTTCACAATAAGAAGCAAGGTCGTAATCCTGTGAAGATCCTTCCAGACTAAAATAATCATGCATTATCTCGATTCCATCAAAGAGAATCTTTATCTCCACTTCATTCAGATCATTCAAAGGCAATACGCCTTCTATGCAAAGAGTCTTGTCAACATGATTTACACTGACTTGCAATGGAGGCAAAGCAGGTGCCCTATGCTGACCGCTAGTTTTAACATCGGAATAACTTGCATGCAATTCAATATGCTCTTCTTCAAAAAGTGATCCATCAACATATGGACTTGCCATCATTAATTGGCATGAAAACAACATAGCCAAAATAACTGCTTTATACATACTCGTAATGATTTGGTTTGCATGCAAAATTATAAAATATTAAAATCCGATGCAAGAGCCCCTGTATAGAGCGTTACATTAAGAATAGAGGCAAACCATTACAGATCAGGCAGTTACACATTCAAGAAAACGAAAAATCATGCTAAAATGTAACATTTTTAGTTACTTGCAATTCTTTATCCGTGACCTCATAGTGCGTACGGCCTCCGTCGTAGTACACATGAAATCTGCAATTTCAGCCGTCTTATAGCCGACGGACTGAAGAATCAAAAAAAGTTCTTGCTTGCGCCTGCGCTTATTGTATTTGAATGCAACAGATGATTCGCCGGTTAATTCATGGTAGAAAACGACGAAGCTGTCGATTTCTTCATCTGAAATACAAAAGATGTTTTTGACCGCCCTGGCCTGTATGTCATTCAATAGTTTGTAATTTCTACGTTGTTCGGCTGCCATTTCATGACGCACATCGACGATTTTCCTTTTATATCCGTCTATCTCAGACCATAGCTTTTTCTCACGCCTGTGCCACATTGTCAAGTCATGCAAATGTTTCTTCCGTCCTTTTCTGATCCAGACAACAATCATGATTCCACCGAAAAGCATTACCACACAGACAAGAACAATTGCAACGATAAAGAAGCTTCTCGTTTTATGATGCTCCTGATCCTTATCATATCCGGTCTGCATCTCGGCTATGTCGTAGCTGTATTTCTGAATGCTGTCGTTAAGAGCCTTTAGGCTGTCTGCCACCAAGACCGCTTCACGATAACTGCCTTTCTTCTCATACAAGCCTTTCAACGCGGTATAAGCTGATATTTTATCGTCCATCTCCCCACCTTTGGCAACTGCTTGAAGAAGCGTCATGGCAGAATCGGAATCACCCACATGCAGCAAATACTTCCCGATGGAAAGATATGAATACGGAAGAGTGTCGACTGCCAGAGACTTGTCAAGAAAGATTTTTGCAGAATCCGGACAATCACAATCAAGATACATATTGCCTATATTTGCAAGAATGATTGACCTGGCTCTTGAATCGTCAACCTCAACCTGAATCTCAGCCAAACGCCTAAGACATGCACGCACACTGTCGTTCATATCTAATTTTGAATATGCTGCAGCCATTTCATTAAGGCTTGTACAAATAATACTTGTATCATTAAAATTAACAGCAACTTCATGAAACAATTTTGAATACTTCAAATATTCGCTGGCATACCCCAAGTCGTAAAACAGATGACAAGTTCTTTCATAAATCTTTCCAAGCAATGTTTCATCGTCTATTTCCTCGGCAATACTCTCAGCCTCCTTTAAAAACTTCAGCGCGTCCTTTTTCCGCCCGATGTCATAAATTGCCGCGCCTTTATAATAACAGGCACGGGCCAACATTGCCTTGTCGCCACAGCGGCGATAGTAACCGATGCTGACGTTTATGAGAGAATCTGAGGTTACAGGCAGATAGTTTATGTAAAGAGCCTGCGTCTGTAAAAGGTTGAACAAAGCCACGTCGGCATCGCTTGCGCCAGCCATGTCAATGGTTCTCAGCATGGCCAGAGCCGTGTCTGGCTGCTCGTCGATTATGCTGTCGACACGCTCCAACCGGGCTGTACGCGATGCGGTGTGGTCACCTTGGCAACAGCAGAACAAAGCGGCCACCAAAAATGCAGATATGACGTAATATATTCTCAAAGCTCAGTACTGGTTATACATTTGCCAAAACTCAGCGCAAAGATAATAAAATTAATGGCAACACGAACGATGAAGACAGGCAAAACATCTAATAAAACGTCTTGACAAGAGCTTATGGCAAGAAACAAAAAAACGCTCCTTCCCGTCACGGAAAGGAGCGTTTGTAATAGAGATATACTTCTTAACTTGATTATTCAGCCTTTGCTGCTTCTTCAGCAGGAGCTTCAGCCTTTGCCTCCTCTGTTGCCGGAGTCTCGGTTGCGGCTGCCTCAGCGGCAGGAGCTGCCTCGGCACCCTTTGAGCGGCGGCTACGACGGGTCTTCTTGGCTGTCTTGGGAGTCTTAGCCATGTTCTCGTCGAAGTCTACAAGCTCGATGAAGCAAACATCGGCAGCATCGCCCTGGCGTGTGCCAAGCTTAATGATGCGAGTGTAGCCTCCGGGACGGTCGGCTATCTTCGGAGCAACTTCCTTGAAAAGCTCGGTCACGGCGTACTTGTTCTGCAAGTAGCGGAAAACGACACGGCGTGAAGTCGTTGTGTCGGTCTTGGAACGTGTGATCAAGGGCTCCACATACATCTTGAGGGCCTTGGCCTTTGCGAGAGTCGTAGTGATTCTTTTGTGCATTATCAGCGAAATGGCCATGTTGGCAAGCATAGCCTTGCGGTGAGATGCAGTACGGCTCAGATGGTTGAATTTCTTATTATGTCTCATTGTTAGTTAATTCTTTTGGGGACAACCGCATGCCGCGCCCGCCGGGACATTCCGGCAGGCAGCGACAGATGGGTTATTCTTTGTCCAATTTGTACTTTGAAATATCAGTTCCAAACGACAGATTCAGACTCTCGAGCAAATCATCAAGCTCTGAAAGCGATTTCTTACCGAAGTTGCGGAACTTCAAGAGGTCGGTCTTGTTGTACTGCACCAAGTCGCCGAGCGTCTCAACGTCAGCCGCCTTAAGACAGTTCAGCGCGCGAACAGAGAGGTTCATGTCAACGAGCTTGGTCTTGAGCAGCTGGCGCATGTGGAGAACTTCCTCGTCAAACTCCTGATTGCCGTCGACATCGTTGTTCTCAAGAGTTATCTTCTCGTCAGAGAACAGCATGAAGTGGTAAATCAGAATCTTAGCGGCCTCTTTCAGCGCGTCTTTCGGGTGAATGGAACCATCCGTAGTAACTTCAATAACCAGTTTGTCGTAGTCGGTCTTCTGCTCGACACGGTACGGCTCAACCGAATATTTCACGTTACGTATCGGAGTGTAAATAGAATCGATAGGAATAACGTTGACGTCAGTGCAGAACTCGCGGTTCTCGTCGGCTGGAACATATCCGCGTCCCTTGTTGATGGTAAGGTCTATCTGCATTGAGGCTTTGGAATCTAAATGACAAATCACCAAATCAGGGTTTAACACTTCAAATCCAGTCAGATACTTACCGATGTCGCCGGCTTTGAACTCGGTAGAATTCTCCACGGTGACACTAACTTTTTCGTTCTCGAATTCTTCTACTACTTGCTTGAACCTTACTTGCTTCAGGTTCAAGATAATGTTGGTGACATCCTCTTTTACGCCAGGCACAGAGGAGAATTCATGCTCGACACCCGCAATGCGTATGGTGTTGATGGCATACCCCTCAAGCGATGAAAGAAGAATGCGGCGCAAGGCGTTGCCGATGGTAACACCGAAGCCGGGCTCAAGAGGACGGAATTCGAACTTGCCGAATTTGTCATTGGCCTCCAACATTACAACTTTATCAGGTTTTTGAAATGCTAATATCGCCATTAATTTAATGATTTATTTAGAATACAACTCAACGATTAACTGTTCCTTTATGTTCTC
>CALUGP010000028.1 GCA_944320195.1 uncultured Prevotella sp.
TGTCCATCTGGGAGAAATTAAAGGATTTCTCATTGCCATACAACACTGGGAAATCCTAATGACCGATTTGGGTTTAACGGCCAATCAGCGTGCGTTTTACGGCCTTTCGCAATGCAAAAGGCCACATATTGCAAAGCCCTTGGCGGCATACCGGCAAAAGCGGGGGCTATGGACTCAACTCATCCGCCAGTCACTTACCGCTTACGCAGCCTGCCAAAGACATTTCCCAACGGGCCGACGTTCTTCTTCAACGCGTAAACCGACAGGCACGCACTGGCCGTAAAGGCAAGCAAGCCGAACACAACGCGCTGTACTGTCGTGGCCGCGAATGTGGCCAGATATGCCGCCGCGCCGGTCAAGAATTGAAGCACTGCATATGCCGACACCCTCAACGACGGCCTGTAGCCATACCTGACACCAGTATACACAAGCATAACAGCCATGTCGAAAACGTTGGCAAGGAGCAACGCCACGCCCGTGCCGGACAGCCCCCAGCGGCCGTAACACCACACGGTAAGCGCGACCTGGGCCGCGGCAGACAGCCCCTCGGTCACAAGATATGCCAACGAATGGCTCTTGGCAAGCGTCATGTAAGTCACAGGCAGAAGCACGGCTCGCGCATACATGGCCAGCACCGCAGCCTGGGCCATGCCGACAACGGAGGCGAACTTGCCGCTGTACAGCAGCGGAACGAGCCATGGCATGGCCGTCATTATGAACGCCAGCATTGGCGAAACCACCAGTAGGGTCACTTCTATCTGCCTGTCCACCGCCGTGTTGACAGCCGCAGTGTCGTGGTTTACGGCCGAGAGGCGCGGAAAATAGTCGGCCTCCATCGCCGTGAACACCATTCCGGCGTATGTCACGGTAAGGATGTAGCCGGCGTTGTACAGCCCCACCACGTCAATCCCGGCCGCCGTGTTCAGGAAAGAGCGCACCGCCATCTCGGCCCCACTGCCCAATACGCCGGCCATAATGAACGCCAGGCCGAGGCGCACCATGCCCCCGCCCTCTCCCAACGAACGCCAGGCTCCCTTCATGCCGACAGGAAACAGCCTTGTGGAGAAACGCGCCGTCACGGCAAGGTTGGCCAGCGCGGTGAGCGTTATGACCGGTATTATGCCGGCTACGCCCATCAGCAGGTATGCAGGCACGGCCACGACGAGCGACAACACCACCAGCACGACCTGAGCCGTCGCCAGCTCGCGCAGCCGCCGCGCCCCCTTCAGCAGGGCCGATTCGCCACCGGCCAGCGCCACCGCGGCCACCGTCGGCGCAAGCGCGGCCACCTGCCATGCATGCCCACGGCCGCCAAGCGCATACCCGGCGAGCAGCGGCGAGGCCGCCACGCACACCGCCACACCCGCGATGGCGGCAACCGCGCTCCATGCGCGGACGGTCTTCACAAACGCCTCTATGCGCCGCCCGTCGCCGCTTTCGAATATCTCAGACATATGCCTCACCGCGCTGAACGACACGCCGAGGTTGGTAGCCTGCGACACGAAGCTGACAATCGTGTTGAGCAGCGCTGCCAGGCCCATGCCCGCCGGCCCCAGGATAAGGGCCACGAGCTTGCTGCGCACAAGGCCTATGATTATGTTCAGCCCTTGCACACCGCCGAAAACGCCCGTGTATTTCAGCGCACGGGCATAGCCGTCGCGCTTGTTTTCAGTGCTTTCCATCAATGATATAAACGGCCGGTGCGCGTTTTTATTACACAGCCGTTCGGCAACTTTCCAGGCAAAGGTCATTATCTCATGCAGATAAATATATGCGTTATTGTTCCGTTTTTGGCTTTTTTATGTTATATTTGCATACCGAACCTAACACTTTATGCCACATGAAGACAATAAAAACGCTCTTGTTCTTACTTTCAGCAATCACCTGCGCCGCGGCCCACGGCGGCGAGACGCTCGACGCCCTGCGGCAGAAAGCCGACGCCCTGCACGCCGAGGGAAAGAACGACTCGGCGCTTGTCGTAGCCAAAGAAGCCCTTGCCATGGCATCCGAAGCGGGCGACACGACGGCCATGGTGGGCGTGAACTCGTCGCTGGGAGTCTATCTCCGCACCATGGGCAAGCTCGACGAAGCCCTCAGGCATTACGGCGAGGCGATGAAGATGTGCACCACCGAGGCGTTCAAACGCAATGCCGACGAGGACGGGCGGCAAGAAGCGGCCGCGCTTTACCTCAACCTTGCGACCCTGCACATAGACATGCAGCACAAGGAGCAGGCCGCATACTACGCACACCTTGTCGCCGACTGGGCAGCGCGATGCACCGACAAGGCCTTCAAGGCGCAGGTGCTTGCCCAAGACGGGCTGGTGCTGCTGATGTGCGGCGACGCCAAGGCGGCCGGCAGGATGCTCACTGAAAGCTACGACAACGCCGTCTCCATGAAGATGTACGCACCGGCCCTGAGCGCGGCTGCGTACATGATAGCCGTGGCCGACCGCACGTCCGACGCGCCGGCCGAGGCCAAGTGGCGCGACCGGTGCAGGCAGCTCGAAGGCAAAGTCACAGACGCGATGACGCTGATAGCATATTACCAGATACTCTGCAACGTCGAGATGAGGCGCGAGAACTGGCGTGAGGCGATAACGCTGTTCGACCGCATTCTCTCGGTCAAAGGCGTGGAGGGCATGCCGTTCATCGTGCTCGACTGCTACAACAACAAGCACAAGGCCCTGGCAAAGACCGGCCGGTGGCGCGAGGCTTACGACTGCATGGGCCGCGCCGCGGCGCTGAAAGACAGCCTGTATGAGAAGGAAAAGGCCGAAAGCCTGCGCGAACTGACCGTCAAATACCAGTCAAAGGAAAACGAGCTGGCACTGGCCCAAAGCCGCGCAAAGCTCTCTGAGACGCGCATGTACATCGCCGTGGGAGCGCTCTGCGTGCTTGCATGCGCCGTGCTCGTGTCGCTTTACGTCCAGTCACAGCGCCGCAAGGCAAGGCTGAGGGAGGCCGAGTTCGCCCGTTTGATGGCCGACACCGACCGCAGGCTTACCCGCCGATACGTCGACGGGCTCGAAGCCGAGCGCGGACGGCTGGCCAAGGAGCTGCACGACGGCGTGTGCAACGACCTCTACACCGTGCAGCTAAGCATGGCTTCTGGCAAGTGCGACATGGCCGAACAGGCCGGCATGATATCGGCATGCCGCGAACAGGTGCGCCGGGTGTCGCACGAGCTGATGCCGCCCGAGTTCACCTATGCCGACGTGAGCATAGTCATCGAAGACTATCTGCAGCGTGCCGGCGAGGCATCTGGCTGCGAAGTGACGTTCAAGGCCACGCCTGCCGACGCCGACTGGACGGCCGTGCCCGACGGCATTGCGCTCGAGATGTACCGCATAGTGCAGGAGGCGGTGGCCAACGCCATGCAGCATTCAGGAGCGACGGCGGTGGACGTGAGCCTCGACATGTCGTCCGGCGCACTCTCACTCACCGTCACCGACAACGGCGACGCGCCTCTCCGCAACGGCACTGGCATAGGCCGCCGCACCATGCGGCAGCGCGCAGAGGCCGCAGGAGGCAAGCTCACCATGGAAAGAAGGGACGGGAAAACCATTGTTCACTTCATAATTCACAACGCTGTCAATGCATCATCGGCTGCGCGGTGAAGTTGGATGCAAAGCATCGAGATTATGAATTCCGCTTTGTAAATCATGAATTATGAATTGTGAATTATGAATTAAATCAAAAACCACGGTATTCCGTTACCTGTATTATGTGCACATGGTATAATTTTGGCCCCATGAACGAGGCTCAAAGATACATACTGCAAGACTTGTCGGTGGCCGTTGCAGACGACCATGTGCTCATCCTCGAGGGCTTCAAGAGCCTGATGGAGGGTTGCGGAGCCTACAATGTCGACACATTCAGCCGTGCCGCCGACCTCATCCGCATACTGCCATGCCGCCACTTCGACGTCTACATCGTAGACATAGGCATGCCCGACATCGACGGCTTCGAGCTTATCGACCACATCAGGGCCGCACACGCCGACGCGCGCATCATAGTCAACACCATACACGAAGAGATATGGCTCCTGCGCCGCATGCTCGACAAGGGAGTAAACGCCATCCTGCTGAAGTCCACCGACTTCATGCAGGTGGTCGACGCGATAACCGCCGTAGTCAACGGCGAGCGGTATCTCTGTCCGAAACTCAAGCGCAGGCTCGACGGAAGCAGGCTGCACATGGAACACCCGTCGCAGCGCGAGATAGAGATACTCAAGGCACTGGCCGGCGGACACACGTCAAAAGAGATTGCCACGATGCTCTTCATATCAGAGAACACAGTGGAGACACACCGCAAGCGGCTCTTCGCCAAGCTCGGCGCACGCAACATGGCCGAACTAATGGTGAAGGCCGTGGCACGCGGATACATCAACGCCACCGAGACAACATCGGCAGACGACGTGTAGCAAACACCGCTACGCACGCCGCATCCAACTGGCAAAGGCCGCCAAAACACACTGTTTTGGCGGCCTTTGCCAGTTGTACGGACGGCCTTTGCACACCGTGCAAACGGACAGCCGGCACCGCCCACGTAAGACCCTGACACCCAACACGTTGCGAAAGGCCGTCTTTTACACGCCAAAAGACGGCCTTTCGCGTTGCCGTTTGCGGCCTTTCACAAGGCGAAAGACAGCCTTTCGGGTTCATCCGCAGTTTAGGTGTATTGTATTACTGTACCTTCTTTTGTCTTTGTGATAGCATTTTATGTACGCCTCCTACTTTAATCCAGGCAGTCGGTAACTGTCATGCCGCACTCCGATGCGGCATCCAGAAAACACCCGATACGCCAAACGAAACAGGCTGCATACACTGGATGCCGCATCGGAGTGCGGCATGACAGTTACCGACCGCCTGGATTGTGGCAGGATGTACACATGAAATGCTATGGCAAAAGCAATAGGCAATGCTGTTATCGCATACACCAGAACTGCGGATGAGCCGTCTTTTGGAAGGCAAAAGACCATCAATCGCAGAATCACTTGCAGGCGGCAAAATTTGCGCGGGCGGCCTATTTTCATTAACTTTGCCGTCATGAAGACATTTTCAGCCATACTCCTGTCGGCCGTGCTGCTGTGCTCGTGCCGCGAAGGCGAGCCGCCGCGCGAGGCGTTCACCATAGAGACGATGAACAAGATTACGCCGGTGAAAGACCAGGGGCGCTCGCCCCTGTGCTGGGTCTACGCCATGCTGGCCGTGATAGAGAGCGACCGGCTGATGATGGGCGACTCGGTCAACATATCGCCGGCATACACGGCGCGGCGCGTGCTTGAGCGGCGGACGGAGCGCAGCTACCTGTCGCGCGGGCGCGAGGCCGTGACAGCCGACGGCACCGCGGTCGACCTCGTAGCCGCCCTGGAAGAGTTTGGAGCCATGCCTTACGACGCTTACCGCTCCGACTGCAGCTATGACGCCGTCTGCCGCAAGCTCGACCGCCTCGTGGCGGCCGCAGCGTCGCGCCGCGCCGGGCTTAACGCGCTGCGCCGGAGCATGGCCGGCATGCTCGACGCGGCCATAAATCCCCTGCCGCGCAGCGTGTGGATGTATGGCGCGGAATACACCGTGCACGAGTTCGCCAACAGCCTGTGCCTGCCCGGCGACTACGTCTCCATGACCAGCTACACCCACGAGCCGTTCAACGAAAGCGTCAACCTGGACATACCGGCCAACCGCCGGGGCGCAAGATACTTGAATATTCCCGTCGACACGCTCGTATCGCGCGTCGTGGCTGCGCTGCACTCAGGGCGCAGCGTGTGCTGGGAAGGCGACACGAGCAACCGGGGATTCTCCTTCAGGCGCGGCCTGGCAGACCTTGGCGAAGGCCATGACAGCGTGACACAGGCCATGCGCCAGCGGGCCTTCGAGCGCTTTGCCGTCACCGACGACCACTGCATGGCCATCGTGGGGACAGCCCGTGACGGCAGCGGCCGCCTCTGGTTCATATGCAAGAACTCGTGGGGCACGGACAATCCTTACGGCGGACTGATGTACATGTCGGTGCCTTACTTCAGGCTGAACACCGTGGCCGTGGTGATGAGAAAGCCCGACTGAGGCCGCGTCAGTCAATCGGCAGCCCTATGATGCAGCCCTTGAAGTCCTCCTTCACGCCTACCACGGCCTCGGCCTGCCTTACCATCTGGTCAAGCTCCGCGTTGCGTTCGGCCAGCGCGGCCATGCTGAGAAACGAGCGGTAAAACTGCTTTTCCTTGTCGTGTTGACCCACGAGGCCGTAAGTCTGGGCCACGTTGAACACCGTTGCCATGCTCGAGCGGTTGTGCCTCAGCGCGTCGGTCCACGCGTATATGGCGTTCCAGTAACTGCCACGCTTGTAATACGCCTCGCCGAGAGCGCGCTTCACAATGTAGACCACGCGCCCGTCTGGCTGCATAAGGAGGTTGGCCATCTCCAGAAACATGATACCCTCACCCACGCTGTCCATCTCAACGCACACCATGCCAAGCCGATAGAGACATCCGGCATCCTTCATCCCCTTCATCTCGGCGGCCTTGAGCAGCCACAGGCGGGCCAGGCTGTCCTGCTTGGCCTGCATGTAAGACATGCCCAGGGAATACACCGTGTTATATGTGGAGTCGCCAAGCGCCAGCAACTTGTTGTAGGCGGCTATGGCCTTGCCAAAGTCTTTCATGAGGAACTGCGCGTCGGCGTTCTGCCGCAGCACGGGGATGCACGTCGAGTCGGCCTTGAGATATTCATCGGTAAGCTCTCTTGCGCTCGACGGCAAGTAGGCGTCGTCAGTGTTGTACACCGCCGCCACGGCCGCCGTCACCTCCCCGTCCATTGGGCATCGGCGCAATATGGCCCTGCCCCATGCCACCATCTGCTCATGGTCGTCAAGCCTGCGGTAACTCTCGAACACCCAGCGCATCTGCTCAAGGCTTAGGCTGTCGCCCATGAATCCGGCTACGGGCAGCATCGTGTCGACGCAGCGGCGGTAGTCGCCGCGCATGTAGTGGCACCGCGCAATCTTCTTTTGAAGTGCGGCCGAACTGTCACAGGCCACCGCCTCGGCGTAATACCGTAGGGCGTGGAACGTGTCGTGAACGTCAATGCAGCTGTCGCCCCTGGCCTCAGCAAGGCCGGCCTGCCCGTAAGCAGCCGCCGACATGGCCGCAAAAACAACCGTCATGATAACAAGTTTCTTCATCATAGCAATTCTTTTTAAATTTTGTCACACAGCGCAAATATACAGACAAAAACGCAAAACACAAAGAAACGCCGCCCCTTTAACGAATATTTTTAGTCTTGTTGGCCGCCACCCGTGCAACAGCCTGGAAACCAACACTTTGCGAAAGGCCGCAAAACGGCGCGCAATTCATGGCCTTCCGCATTGCGATTGGCGGCCTTTCATATTGCGATTGGCGGCCTTGCACACTGCGATTGACGGTTTTCCGCATTGCGATTGACGGCCAATCCTTTTCACAAATCTTTTTTTTAATGTTTTTAAGACACATTTCCTCGAAAAAATTTGGCGGTTTGCCCAAACTTCAGTACCTTTGCACCCACAATGACCGCACAGCCGGTCTGAGTAGGGCTTTTAGCTCAGTTGGTTAGAGCAACAGACTCATAATCTGGAGGTCCCAGGTTCAAGCCCTGGATGGCCCACGTTGAAAATCAAGCAGTTACGCATAAAGTAACTGCTTTTTTCATGCCATTTGCGAACACCATGCGAACACCGAACATTCGTGAAACGCAATGCAATCTTCACAATTTCATGCAAAGTTTCATTAAATTGAAATTTTTTGCTTGCTATTAAACATTATCCAATTATTTTAAGGATTAACATAATGAACACCATATTCCAATAACTCAGAATTGAAGAACCTTAAATTAAAATAACGCATGACGACAAGGATAAGATGTACCGTATTACGGATTCCAAATACTGACATTTCTTGAGCTTGTATGTTCTCAACATTTGAAACAGCGTAACTCGAATTACTTGATTGCACGGTTTCATGCTTTCAAAGTTACGGGATTGTTGGTCATACAAATCGAGTGATATAGGTTCTGAGGAGTTTAGATACACGTAAAATCAACGCAAAATACGTTCCTGATATATTGTCACGGTTGCAGGATTTGCCAAGCAAGTTGTACTTTTGTGGCCACAAAACTGCGTTCCGTTTCCTCAAAAGTTACTTGCCGACTGCTGCGCATCGGGGCGTTTTCACTGCCATTTCACCTTGCGAAAGAAGGTTTGGAGAATTAAAAGATTTATCAGAAGAAACAGGTATGCAAATATCTCGGATTCCATGTATAAAGGAATCTTGAAATAAAGAATCAAAATCATTGAGATAATCCAACGTTAGATCCTCAATGATTAAATCTGTTTTTGATTTATATATCCATTACTCAGTGATACTTAATTTTTACTGATAAGATTATAAGAAAGACTTTGTTCATTCAAATTTATTACAATGACATTAATTAAATTCTATCGTGTTGTTGTTATAATCAATGGTTACTTTGCCAAATTTTTCTAATGCTGTTTGTCCAAGAAGTAAAGGAGCCTGTATGTTGTCAACAACCGTTGCTTCTACATCGGTCAATTCTATACCTCCAATTTCTACCGTACGCAATCTTATTACTGTGCCGACCGATATTCCGCCCGTGGCATCCATGAACTGTTGCTGTCCTACTATATCCTCCTGGGATATTTTTCCTTGGCGGAGCATTACCATCGCCTCGATAGATGACAAACAAATGCTTGATGCCCCTGTGTCAAAAATAAAATCAAGATTTAAACCATTGACTGTAATAGGAACAAGAAAAACGCCATTTTCTTTTCGCATATAAACTTTGGCATGTGCTTTAACTTTCTTTTCATCGGTTCTGTCAGTAAGTTCGGCAACTCCACGTTCTTTTCTTTCTCGTGGACGATGACCGGACTTATGAGCACATGATATTGTAAAAGAAACAGCACACAGCATAGTCATAAACATGATTATATGATTAGTTGTTTTCTTCATCTTCAATGATATTTTTAGGGATAATGTGAATGATAAATCTTTGGTTCTCTTTTTCCAGACTTCCACGTTCTCTCATAAGGGTTGAATCAAGCTCTTTGAACCGCTCTGTGTTTTCTCCGTGTGTATATCCGAAATTATACCTGCCGTCACCGCTTCCGGCAATTTGAATTTCACAGTTTGTTCCGAAATCTATCATACAAACATCTTTCCAGAATTTCATGAGAGTAAGGGCTCGCTGGAAACTCAACCGATAATTTAATTCCGTCTGGCGTGTAGAATTTCGCGAAGCTTGTCCCTCAATAATCAATAAATATTGGTTATCTTTATTACGCGACAGAAAATGTTTTATCTCTATTCCGGCATTACGCAAATCTTGAGTATCTGTTTGCAAGTCAACCAAGCCGGATTTCAGTTCGTCAAAATAACACCTTACATTCAATACATACTTTTTGTATTCTGGCTTATACGTGTAATATTTAGTACGTGCTAATTCTTTTGTTGATGCTTCTATTTTCTTTATTTCATCTATTTGTACTTGTGTAGCTTTCATTCGTTGAGATAACAGCACTATCACAAGCACAAACATTGTAAGCATTATAAGAAACAAGCTTGTCATCAAATCTGAATAGCTTGTCCAAAAAAACGATTCTCTTTTCTGTGACATAACTATTTGTGTTTCGATAGGTTCTCATTAAAGATTTTGACCGGAGTAATGATTGCTGTGTCGGTTGTCAAAGTGTCTGAAATAATCTCTTGTTCTTGTAAAGATTGTGTCTGTTCTGTCAAATCAGTTTCATTGAAAAACAGGTTGAGAATAGTATTAGAAAGGCAAGTTACAGCAATCACAATCAATGAAACAACTATAGTCCATTTCATCCATTTGGGAATAAATCTTGAACTATTCTTTGGCTCAATCTTTACAGCATACCCTCCATTTGCCTTTATCTCACCAATAGCATTCCTGATCTCAGTATTTATTTTTGATGACAGAGTATTGTTCGATTCTTCTATTTTGTTGATAAGTCTATCTAACCGCTCTGGTATTTTGGATATTTCGGCCAGTTGATTTTCAAGTGTCGGGAATTGATTTATCTGTGAACTGAACATAGCTTTCATGTCTGAACTAATTCTTTCAAATGAATCTTTCTCTTCTTTGATAATTTCCTTAAATTGTTCTGACTGTTGTACTAATACATTATTCAGTTCCAATGCTCCCGAGTTTGCAGATTCGCGTATTTCACTTAATGCTCTTCTCAGTTCAACATCTGCCTCACCTGTTTCCCTGGCAATTTCGGCTTTATGGCGCATGAAGAATTGCTGTATTTCTTCCAATACATGAAGGCGGTTTGCCTCGCTCTCAAATTGTGTGGTAAACCTGTGTATGGCATCAGTATATCCGTGAATGTCATTAAGATACTGATTAAATTCTTCCAATTTGTCTGTGCAACCATTAAGCTCTTGTAAAACACGCACATTAGCGGTTGCCATTTTCATGACATCCATGTCGTGGACGGCCTGTATTATATCGGCCTGTATTCTGTAAGATTCATTCACATTCTGAAGAGCCCCACGCAATTCTGTCGTATTTTGGGCAAAAGTCGAATTGAAGCGGTTGAGATTTCTTACCAATTTAGTTAATGCGTCAGACATATCGGAAGGAGTGGCAGGCAATAATGTCGCCTGAAGCCATACCAAAAAAGTGTTCTTACCCTTTTCGCCTACAAGTTTATACTTTTTATTAAACAGGATGGAACTTATTGTGGTCAAGCATATTCCACAAATACTGGCGAACATAGCCCAGGCAACTCCTGACAACAGATCTGTCACGCCCGTTGCCGCACTTCCAAAATCGCCAGAACCTGAAGACAAAAGGTCTCCGATGCTGCCAGTAAACAGCAAAGAAAAAAGTCCGACTATAACTCCGGCCATCGTTCCGGCAAGGCCACAATACAAAGGCACAGGTGTCAACGAGTTAATATCATTTTCAACGGCATCACAATGTCTGTCGATGGCATCCTTGAGTAATTGAAAATCGATGATGTTTCCAACGCTGTTTCTAAGATATTGGTTAATAGAATCTTTTATGGAATCAAATACATCATTACCATTACCTACAATGCCATTTACAAATCCTGTAGCGGAATCTTTTGTCAATGTCCACGATTCATTTTCTGCAAAAATATCCTTATATTCTTGCATACGATGTAAATTTTTACAAAAGAAATAAATCTGCAATATTATTATTGCAATGACTATGAAAGGAACTATTATCTCCATTTATCTTAATGTTTTAATTTTCAGTTTTTCTGTTACTTTCCAAGCGGTATTTATTCCACTTACTATTTTTTTACATTTACCCAACGATATTGCCTCATAGTTCTTCGCTTCACTTAACGGGCATCCGTCCACAATCTCTACAACATCTTTGTAATTGGGTGTTTGCTGTAGCATAGATAGTTCTATCAGGTCAAACTCACCTTCATTATCATTAATAAACTTGATTTTATAAACACATCCCTCCTTGTTTGACGGCATGACCTCAGTGAACTTATTATTAGAATTTGTTTTCGCGTAACCGACTTTTATTGCTGATGGCTGAACCGTAACCTCATTATTATTTCTTGAGGTGGAATTATTGTTTTTAATTGCTTCTTCCAAAGCGGAAATCCTTTTTTCTAATTCTTTGAATTCAGGCATACTGTAAAACGCTATCGGGGGACTTTGTGTCTGCGTTTTATTCTTTTGCGGATTTTTCGCAACTGCAGCATGAATGCGCTCTTCTATCATCCGTTTGACTAAATCATTATTTCGTTTGATTAATGAATCAATTCGATCTTTAAAAATGCAATGCATATTTGTATATATAGCGAAGAATAAGGCAATAACAGCAAATACAATAGCTATTACTGCTATAATACGCCACACATCAACTGACTTTTCATTATCTTTTATTTTACTATCCAGACTATTGAGTTCTGTATTTATTGAATCCAAACTGAAAGTAAGTGCTTTAACTTGACTTGTCAATTCTTGATACACAGAATCACGAACTTCAATTTTACCGTCGGTTGTACCTGTCGCTTTTGCTGCGTTATTCGGTATGACATCTTTCGTGTCATTATTTTGTGTATTGCATGAAGACATGCACGTAATAAACACACCAATGAATAGTAAATATTTAATTATCCTTGCCATAACTTATTTTTTCTTATTGAAATATGCATTAATTTTTGCTGACAACGCCTGCATTACACCCTTTATGGGATAGAACGACAAGACATCATCAATCTGATTGTTAGGGTTGCCAGATTCCATGATTGACAAGTTGATGCCCTTATCAAGGAAAGTGTACAGATCTTTTTTGCAAACATCTTTTGCCAACGCAAAAGTCACGTTCTCCACGCCGAAATTATCGTCAAAATTATATTTTTTCGGCATAGTTTCAAATGTGAAATTAAAGAACTCTTTTACCGATTGAATAATATCATTTTTTTCTTTTTCTCCAAGTGTAGAATAAGTGTCAGTGCTTTCAATAAAGTGTCCGGCAGAATCTCTCATTATAAGTTTTACTGCTTTTTTAGAAACGGTGCCGGTAGAAATCAGTCCACCTTTGCAAGTAGCTTCTTTTGGATTGGAATTCTGTTCTAAGCCTAAAATATCCAAATCTCCTTCATAGTTCTTATTCAATACATTTTCAAAAACGATTTTTGTGTAGTCGGACAGAATATGTGGATTAGAAGATAGTACTTTAACAATCTTACTGCCGTTTCCACTGAACGCAATGTGGCGTGGGAAAGGCAATCCTTTCGATTTAACAATTTGGGCAATGTGATATATTATCGCTGTATAGAAAACAATGAACACGATTTTAAACTTTGAGTCATTCTGTAAAATCTTGTTGAAATCAATACGGTTTTCAGCCAAATCCTTTGTTTCGGAATTGTCTTTCAGTGAAAACAGGAATGATGCCATGTCTGCGGGGTGGTCGTTAGTTCTGTTATTATAAATATTTATCAGCTCTTTCAGATTCTTGGACTCAAGCACCGAATGAATATCACCTTTAAACCAATCAACAATTCCATTGTTCGGATTTATATCCGAAAATGAATCTTCAAAAATAGAATTGACTGCAAATTTGAAAGATGTTATATAATCCACATTACTACCCGAAGAAAAAGCGATGTCGGTCGTGCCACCACCGATGTCAATATTAATCATATTGGTAGCTGTAGCATAACGCTTGAAATAATATTTAACAGGTGCGATAGACTCAGAAATGACAAAAGTTGAACCATTCTGATTGAAGAACTCATGGTAAGCTGTATCCCAAGCCCCTTGTAATTGATTAATACGACGTTGAGACATGCTGTTTGGATAAAACCATGTTATCTTTGTTTTTGCAATGTTTCCATTATTCGCAACAACCTTATTTCTGATTAATAACATTACATTTTCAATAAATGTTGACATTACAGATTGCGCATTCGGGTTATTGCTCCATTTTATATTTATCTGTGGGGCAGAGTTATAGTCATACTTTGCCTCGTCTTTTTTGTTGTATGTCATGCAAAAATTTGTCAGGCCGAAAGGTCTTTGTTTTGTTGTCCAGTCTGTGATTTTTGCATACGATAAAGCTGTCCTCGTCGGAAAATAGTAATCTGTTTTTTCAGACATAGCCTTTGGCAAAAAATCAATTGCCAAAAGAAAAGTTTCAGCTGTTAAATCCATCGCTGCCTTCTCTCCGTCAAAGTCTGCTATTCTTTGTTTGAAGAAGACGCTTGCCAATGCTTCAGATTCATCATACTCAAATGGCGAAGATTGAGTGGAGCCTGTCTTTTTGTATTCAATATGTGTGTTCGATGTTCCAAGATCAACTGCGAATTCAAAATCATCCAGATTCTGATGTTCATGATATTTCGGTATTATCATACCATACGTACCATTTCCGTCAGACACACGAATAAAATCAAAATTCGTATGTTTCACAGTATAAGTTTCTGCTTTATACGCATATACACCATTTTTATTACGGCAGTCAACGGTTATGTTTGGGATGATATCGCCATCACAGTAAAAGTCGAATTTGTATTTGCTTGAAAATGTGCTTACGCAAGAAATCGTATAATATGCTTCAGCGGCATTTTGAAATCGGACGCTCGGCATGACAAGGCCTGTGAAATCAAAAGATTTCATTCCACCGGTATTGTTTTCATCAATGTTCGCATGGTTGTTCTTCAGATACAGGCGTTGATACTCTATGTAAGAAATTTGTTTATTGCCCGTTATGGGAATCCTTATTGTCACATTCACCGACCCTCCTGCCACTGTTTCCATTTCAAAAGCAGGCTTGCCATCACTCATATTGCCCATAAGCGTGTTGACTGTGAAATAGGTGAAATATAAAGGCTTTATTGGTAAGAGATATGATATGCCTTTATCCGTTTTAGTGATGATTTCACCACTATAATAACAATCTTTATTAAGTAAGTGCGGAATTTCAACAATGTCGTCTTCTAGAAAGTCACTGATGGTCAGATATGGGAATGTTGTGCCGTCATAAGGTAATGTTCTGGAATTTAAGTTTTTCGTTTCTTTGTATGGAGCTTTGAAATCCTTTGTCCAGTTTCCGTTGACATATTTCAATCCTGCATATTTATTTCCAGGCATAACTGGAAGGACAAGCGGTTCTATACATTGTATAGTGTTGTCTGCCCTTATTGTAAAATCACTTTTACCTGTTATTGCGTGACCTTTCTTCAACAACTGATTACCTAAAACCTCTACTTGGTTTATTTGCTGATCAGCTTGTGCGTCAATAGGAGAAAAATCGCTAACATTTGAAGCTGTCACAGCATTAAGTTTATTTTTTAAATCAGGATCTGTTATTGCCCTGAAAGTAAGAGATAGATAGTTTTCTATTTCAGGGAACAACATAGAAAAGTCCTGGATAGTCTTGCGCAATGTCCACCATGCTTTTATATAGTCATGGTTTCTTTTGAAAAGAGGTTGAAAATCACCGTCGAAAGGACGGTCATTATTATCAAAATAAATATCATTGACATAATCCAACTTGTTCGCACTGCTGAAGAACAGTGTCGCCGGAGAAGTGGCTCCGATGATATTCAGTTCATCTGGACCTGCCTTGTAATTCAGCAGATATATGTTTTTCAGATCATTGAAATTGTATGTTTTGGCATCACTCTTGTAATATTTTTCAAGAGCGTCGGCCATATAGTAATGGTATTTGTTTCCGTCTGCTTTTAGGGAGCTGACAGCTGTGGCGTAATCCCAGACGATGATTTCGATTTTGTCTCTGTATTTGTCTATGTTGAAAAATATTTCGCCAATGTCCAGTGAGTCAGAAACCATTTTATGGAAAATGGTGCTACCTTCCAAATTGTTTATGTTTTTGGTTGCGCGTTTGCATACTTCCCTGAACGCAGTTTTAACGAGGTCTATTCGTGCAAAAGGTGATGGAATAGACGTGATTTCATTCCGTGAGCTTGCTCCATCGGGATCATCAATAGTATCCCGTGCTGTTGAATTGTAAGGGAAGCCCGCTGTATCACTCCAGCCTTCAAAAGTTGAAGTTCCTCCGTTATATAATCTGAAAACCTTTGACATATTTCTAAATACTAAATTTTTCTTTCAATAATCTTGACAACCCCATGAAGTACATTTCCATAAATTTATTGCAGTCATCATTACTACTACAATGTTTAACGGCTGTATTAAGTCGGTCGGTTACGAGGTCATAATTAGATTTAAGACTTTTAGCTTTTTTTACCTTTGCCCCTATTACTATATCAAATGGCTTATCTTTGGTATCAAGATTGAAAAGTTCAAGTGAGCATTTATTGTTCTTCATTTCATTAAGCCAACCGATATATTGTTTAGTCACATCTTTCAAGGTCGACATAAACGATGTACTGTATAAATCTTTGAAATTGTCATTATTCGCATCAAATTCTTTTGAAGAATAATAGTTGTATTTGTAGTTCAAGCAGTTTGCCAACATCAAGAATTCGGTCAAAGGTGCAAAGAGCATGTTTTTTTGTTCATCATAGAACGATGAAAACGTGACATTGCCTGAAATATCCTGCAGGCCTAATTCTTTGTTCGTAGTGCCGGAATGTGATTTGCTGCAAAAGTCCACAATGGCTGTTGCTGCCAGAAACTCTATTAGATGTGCCGCATTCTGCTGTGATGCTCCGCCTTCATGGTTGTCATAAGTGTTGGCCATGTCATCAGCTAAATAATAGAGTGCGTTAATTGAGCCATTGTTTATAATGTTGTTTTCATAATAGGCCAATGCTGATTTCGTTTTTGAAATGAAAGTCGATGAGTCTATCTCGCTTTCTGAATCCGTTTTTAACTTAAAATACGGGAGAACGGTGATTGCGCCGATTTCGGCGTTGTTGATGATGTCGAAGTTGGAAAATTCGTTGCCGGTGCGCAGTGTCTTCAATAATAACGGGAAGCCGCTTGCGCCTGTCCCTCCGAATATGGAGCTGATGATAAAAATCTTGTCGCCTTGATTGAAACCATTTGCAAAAGTTTCAAAATCAGCAGACTTGACAATCTGGTTGAGAACGACACTCCCGATATTAGGATTACCCTTAAACCCTACCTCCATAGAAGAAATAAGATTCTTTTCCGAAAACAACATCCGCAGCAAAGCTTGTGTCGGTCTGTCAATTGACGGCAAGTCAATGAATTGCTGGAACGTCTTATTTCCGGTATCGCTGATTTTTAATGTATAACCAGGTAATATCTGCGACAATTCCGTTCTGAAGAACATTGTCTGGGCATTGTCACTGAAAGACAAGTGTGACCTGACTTCACGATATTTGTTCATCAATGATACAGTGCGTGTTAAATCTGCATTTGCCGCGTCCGGGTCTATTATTATCGGCACAACTTCATTCACGCCAAGTTTTACTCCGGCGGCCAGCATCATAGTGAAAGAACGCAAGACTCGCGCGCCTGTACCGCCGATTCCGAATATATAAACTTTAGACATACTATATTGTTTTAAAAAGGAGTGTGTGAACAATTTGTGCTCCACCATTTAATTAAACAAGAAATAACAAAAAACGCTATTATGGAATCAATCATATTTGTAACTCCGAAAGCCAGAATGTCAGATGTTGATATTGCCAAGTCCTCAATTTTTCCTGTTATCGGACTTTTTGCTACCATCATACCGTCATAATAATCTTTTAAAACCCATTGCCATCCGACAATAAAATTTATGAAAGCATTTATGATTAAAAATATGCTCCAACCCCACCAATTATGTAGCCGAGGATGGTCTATTATATAATAGAAAGCGACAGCTATGAACAGAGTGATTCCCAACATTGATAGACCTATGCCTATGAACATGTTTCCTTGCTGCCCAGGCGATGCCACGCCCCAAAGATAATCAGCTAATTCAAGGCCGAAAAAGTCTTCAAGCCAGCAGTAAATACTTCCAAAAAATTCTCCCATGATTTATTCGTTCTTTATGTTAAATGAAAAGTCACGACTTATGGCATAGTCCTTATAGGCTTCGGCTACACCTGTTACAAGATATTTCAGACCTGTTGTCTTATCTATATTATTTTCTACATCAAGGCCAGAGTTATCGTTTGACGTTTCAACCCATGCAGGAACAGATGGATAATTGAAATGGAATTCCACACTGTTCAATTCACGTGGTTTATGTATTTCCATCATTATTACGTGTGAATAATTGCTGTTCTGGGCATATATTTTTGCAACATCAGTAATTTTGACTTGCCTTGGATTTTTAACCGAATACGATGATTTTTTTGTAAGCACGGCATCAGTCTGCAAGGAAGCGTCCAAGTCGACAAACATATTAACTTTAATAAGATTATTGTGGTTCACGACACACCGTGTTTTCTCCAGGTTAGAAGCAAATTGGGATACGGGAGAAAAGGCGCAATATTCCTCAATGCCGTGAATGACATCGGAAATTGGGGCTGATTTGTTTATTTTAGCCAGAACATTAGCATCGCCTATTATCCAGATATAATAAGGCCGTTTGACATCAGACAACTTTTGGCTGTTCTGCCCGCAATACCAGTAACCGGAAAAAGAGGATTGTAGCTTCGCTATCTCCACGCCTAACGTCGGTATTCTGTCAAGTGCGTCATTAAAAGTGTTTTTTAGCGATACTTGGCAGTTGCCGAAATAATCGCTTGCGTTATTGGATACGTCAAGGATACAGTCTGAAACCAACACAGAAACCGTATTGGCATCATGGTTTGTCAATATGGAATGAAAGATGCTCCGCAAGTCTGTATTACTCCTATTACCGCCGGCCGCGGCAAAAGAGCGTGGCGTCAAGTCCTTGATATAGGCTTCAAGACCATCTTGATATGGGATAATTTTCGAATTGATATAATTCAGCTCAACTGATTTTACATCATTCTTCAAATTGCTTACATAGTCAAAAACAGCATCTTTCAGTTCTGACCCTGGACACATATAAGCATCCATACTCCCGGAGTTCTCCACATAAACCTTAAGTTTGACGGAATCGGGTATTGTTGCATTCACCTTGCAAGGTTCCAGTTGCAGTGTTACTTTGTTTGGAGTGCGCGAAGCGTAGAATACTATTATTGCTATTATAATTACTCCCACTATAATCGCAGGCTTGTATTTTTTCATATTTAACAAGTTTATTTATACAGCATATAGCGTTTATCTCTTGTTAAGAGATATTGATGCGCTTGTACTTCGCTGTATTTCAACACAATACCCATGCTCAACACAAATATCGCTAAACAATTTCGTTATAATTGACAGGTTTATTGAGAAAAAATTTTGTACTTTGCATCACTTTGTATATTTTTGCATATTAGTATTTATCTCTTAACAAGAGATAAGGCTTTTGCTAAACGAATTTGACACGCATAAATCCATTTAAAAATCTTTTAGAATCAGACTATTAGCTTCGTCCACTATGCTTGTGTCAAGTGATGTCAAGTAGATGCGGGTTGTTTCCTCCGAATCGTGCCCCATGCTCTCACTGATTACCGAAAGCGGAATGTTCTTGCTTTTGGCTATGCTGGCCCAACTGTGGCGGGCACAATACATTGTCAACGGCATCGATAGATTAACGAGCCGTGCCACAGTTTTTAAGGCTACATTCACACGGGAAATGGCATTTCGATATTGTGTCCGCTCGTCAACATCCATTCTGGTGATTATCGGCAAAAGGTATTGCGTTGCGGAATAACTTTCATATTCTATTACGATTTCACCCATGCACTTCTCCCATTTGATAGTAAGTTGCTGCCCTGTCTTTTTCCTACAGTATGTGAGAATGCCATTCTTCAAGTCTGACTTTTTCAGATACGCCATATCGATAAACGACATACCACGTGTATAGAACGAAAACAGGAACATATCCCTCGCATAGTCTAAATGCGGATTTAATGTCAGGTCGAGTTCCTTTATACGTTTTATCACTTTTAATGGCACGGCGCGTTTTACGGTCTTGTCTATACCTGTGTAAACGTGTTTGAAAGGGTAACGTTGCTCTGTCAGTTCCATTTCCACGGCACGATTATAGACGGCACGAAGTATGCGCATATAAAAGGAAATGGTATTAGGGCATATACCGTTACCCTTGAGCCATGCCTCGTAAAACATCATTGAATTGCTGTCCATTTCACACAAAAGGATGTCCTTGCCTTCACGGAATTTCATGTAACTGGCAAGTGTGGCGGCGTATGTTTCAGAGGTGCGGATGCGATTTAACCGCTTCAACTGTACAATAACATTTTGCATAAAGCTGAACATGGACAGGACTCCGGCATTATCCTTGAATCTTTCCACTATTTCGTCAGCGGTGTAAGACTTGCCTTTACTTTCCAATACGGCGACAACGGCTTTCATCCGTTTCTTGTCCCATTTGATTCTTTCTGCAGCCGATTGTAAGTAAGACCTCCGACTTTCCGGCGCAGAAGGCAATATCTTTATTGCCGAAGCACTTGCATCCCACTCATAGCTGAATAAGCGGTATTTGGTTCTTACCTGGCGGACTGTGCGTCCGTGGATTATCTGATAGTAGATGCTGCCTTCCTTGCCATCTACGGTAGACACTCGGAATTTTACTTTGATTGATGCCATTCACTTTGTTTTTATCATTGATTTTTATATTTCTTATTTGTTCCTAAGATATTCCTCGTATGTAACGGCTTTGCTTTTTGCCTCCTGCCACTCATGTTCACGCACCGCTTGTTCATATTGCTCGAAAGCCCTTGCACGTTCTTTGAGGAAATCACGCAGTCCGCGGAGTATGACAGAGGGCGTGAAATAGCTGTAAAACCGGTCGTATCGGCCTGCGCTGAAGCGATAGAAGAACAGCATAAGTTCGTCTGTTTTCAGGTAATAAAACTCGGTAACGATAATCTTTGCTGTCTTGGCAAGCTGATGTCTGTCTGCCTGTCCCTTCAGTCCTTCAAAGTCGCCAAGCTCGTAAAGCTGTGGTACAAGCCACGCTTCGGCCGCCGTTTCGCCGTAACAGGCATTTAACTGGGAAAGCGCTGGAGAATTGCCGAAGTGACATTTGTCAGGATTGTTACAGACTTCCAACTGACGGTCGGGACTGTTGGCGAGCATGAATTCCTTGATTGTAGGATACAAACGCCTAAGTTCGTCATACTGTTTCCTCGTAGTCGGTGTTGCATTTGGCGATGAGTTCTTCAGTAAGACTTGTCGCATTGTCCCTTGTACATTCTCTCTCTTTGGATATTGTATCGGCGTTCCGGTTATATTTTCCATAAGTCGTTGGTATTATCGGTTCTGTTTCCCATGTGCGGCCGGCAAGGAAGTTGCAGAAGTTCTTGCGGTATTTCGGGTCAGGACGTGCCGCGACGTATTGAGGCACATAGTCAAGTATAGCTTCACGCTCCTCGTCCGACAACCCGTTCCATTGCTTTTCAAGTTGTGTTTTGTTGCCTATCGGCTTGTCGTACATTGCCCATACATGGTCAAAGGAACGGTCGATTTGGGATGTTTTGTCGTGTTCGGGCGGACTGGTTATATCTTCTTGAACAATTATTTTCTGGTCTTCAAGAGTATTATAAATTAATTTTTCTTCTTTAAAATTACTATTATAATTATCCACGTTGGGGATACATTCGCTTGCGGCGGCAATCGTTTTGTTCCATTGGGATGCGGTTGTATGCGATGGCAAGCGACCGCCTTCAGCGGCTTCCGGCTTGTTTATATTCACCGTGGCATACCGTTTCCTTGCGTTCATGGCGTTTTTCTCACACTTTTCCTGATACGCTTCAATGCTTTTGTCTATCTGCGACCTGAACATACTGAACACGGCCGTCAATGCTTTGTCGTTCCACTTCGGTACAATTCCGTTTGAGGCGTAATCAAACAGGGCCTTAAACAACCGCCCGGCCATTGCGTCGTCAAGGTAACTTACGGCCTCCGCATTGCTGATGCAGACAGCGAAACTCTTAATCTTTCTGTCCATACGCTTTGCCATCCAACAAATCAAGAACATCAGAATATTTGTACATCACCCTGCGCTGTCCTACTTTCTTTGAACGTAAGATGCCTGCCTTGTTCCATCGCCACAGGGTGCTAAGGTCAACGTGCAATAGTCGTGCGGCCTCGTCCCGTGTTATAAATCTTTCCTTGTCAGGCAATGTTGCGTTACGTTTTTCGCAGTTAAGAGCGTCGGCGTTTTTCTGTGCGATGTTGCCATTTACGGCCTTGCTAATCAGCTCATCAAGGTCGGCCTTCGTAATGATGACCAATTGAGTTCCAAAAGGTGCTTTTTCGTTTTCCATTTTACCATGTTTTGTTTTGTAATACGTCATCTTTTATAAATATCCTTTTGACCGGCGTTGTTTCCGCCTTGCAGAAGGCGGTTTTTATTGTAAAGCCGTCAATGCAAAGATATTTATTCCAATGTTATAAAACCGACGGTAAAATCCACAAACACAAGGATTTGCAATAAAGTAACATGACGTTCTACTGTGTTCTATGGAAAGTTCAATGGTGTTCCATAAAGTTCTGTATTGTTCAAAAACAAAATTGCCTCCAATGGTATAAACCAAAGGAGGCAGTTGCAATATAAGAATTGTAAAGAGGTTACTTTCTTTTGATTGCCATGATTTTCTTCATCAGCTGTTTCATCGTTCTTATTTCCGTCAGCTTCTTATCGTCCAACTCTTCCTTTACCAAATTGCTTTTCTGCACGCTGTAATTGTTCTTGCTCCCGACGACATCCTCGCCGAACATCCTTACCGCTTCGGTGTAGGAAGGAATTGAAATCAGCCAGTTCATGTTTGTGTCGGCACCGCAATAAAAGGCAAGGACAACATTCTTGCCGCCTTTGTTTTCCTTGAACAGTTCCTCGTATGTTTCAAACACAGGCTCGTCAACATACGCTTTATTTACGTACTGTCTGATGAAGTAGGCTTTCATCGCGCTGCGGTGGTCTGTATGTTCTTCATTTTGTTCTTGGACTTTAGTCTGAATTTCGTTTGTTTTTAATGAATAATCCTGTACTGAAACATCATTCTTACGCAACCGTCTTGACATTTTCTCCACGGGAATGAAATCGCACAACAACCTTATGAGGGAAAACACCATGACAATGGCTGATAATACGACAACTATCCAAAGCCAGAATTTTGCTTCTGTAGAAATGCGATAACCTGACAACAGCATGGCTATCCCGACAGCTAAAACAGGAACACATACTCCCAATCCTGAGTATATGAAAACCTTGAAATTTCTATCACTCAATCTCATTGTTGCCTTTTATTTTACTTCCGTTAGTTAAAAAGTCGCGGAAATTACCACAGAAAAAGCATAAATATTTATTTGTGTAAGTATCTTATTATCAGCATGTTACATGCAAAACTTACGGAATTTCCACGGAAAACCCGCGGAATTTCCACGGAAAACTCGCGGAATTATTCAGCCAACACCCACAGCCTTTCCTCATTAGATTCAATCTTGCCCTGTTCTTTTAACTTCTTCAAAAGGTAATCCACCTTGTTTTTCTTTTGGTCATCGTTCAACACATCCGACAGCTTGCCGAACAACAATCCGTTAATGTCTTTCCGCGAAGCCTTGCCGAATTTCTTTAAATATTCAATAACAAGTTTCATGAAATACTCATCGTCAAAACTCCTGTTCTTTATATACTGTCCTTTCAGGTTCGCGTCTTTGGTCTTTGACACCACTTTATGGGCAAGATAAAAGTTTGGTTTGCGCCCCTCAATAAACTTGCGTTTTCTCAAATACGCAGCTTGTTCGTCGGTTATGGCTTTCTTCTTTTGCACCTTGTCAAGCAGCATGATGTCGTCAAGGTGCAGTTCGGGATTGTCGGTCAAGATGCGTGCAAAGTTCTCGTCAATCACCTTTCCTATTATTGTTACCCGTACCTTGCCACCTGATAAGTCATATTCCGGCATCGGGAACAGCCTTACGCGCTGGTTTACAAACATCTTTTTTATGCCTCCGCCTTCGGTTTCAATCATGTTCAGGTTGCGCATCGCCTCAACGAGGAAGCGGTTGCGGTAAACCGATTCGGGGCAGTCTTTCGTAACGACGTTTTCTACACTTTCGGGCAAGAACGTTCCGTAATTCTGGAATATGATATGATCATCCTCATACTCCACGACTTCTATTCTCGCACATTTCGTATAATCTTGATGGGCTATTGCATTATTCAATGGCTCACGAATGTTGAACATATCATAGCGCAACATTTCGTCAGGAAAAAGAGAGTCAGGGCGCACAAGCCTGTATTTAACGTTACGCACCTTGTTGTAAAGCCTGTCAACACTTAGGAGCATAGGCATCGGCAGTATTTCGTAATCCTTGTTTTGTGTCGACCCGACTTCACGCAACGACCAACGGATGCAGGCGACGTAAGGACTGAGTAGATGCTCGCTCTCTTCCTTGCCCAACAATACCAACGCGGCACGGGTTATCTTGCCGTTAATCGTTATTTTTGCCTTGTCCAAAAACTTTGCATCATCCCATGCCGATATTTCTGCTTTGCGGAACGGATTTCTTTTTACATACTCCTTGCGTGCCTTTTCTATCGCTTCGGGGTCAAGGTCGTCAATGGTCGCTCCATCAACAACGGCGACACTCCAATCATCGGTGATAATAAGTTCAGACAAGATTGTTTGCAACCTGTCGTCCGTCATCTCAACTAACGAGTCGCCAATGCGTTGCCAAGCCTTGTTGTGGGCGTAGACCGGAAGTCTTGGCTTATGTTTGGGTATTGTTACTATCCAAACAATCTCTCCTGTGTCCTCGGCTTTCAGCTCGTCAATATTCAAGTCTTCAGACAGAAGGTTCCTGCATTTCTCGACAATCTTCGCCTTTGCGGATTCAATAGTATAGTTACCGAAATCCTGAATACCTACGACATCAAAAGTTCCGTCTTGTATTCCGATAACTATCGCTCCACCGTTCATGTTGGAAATGGCGGACACATACGACACCACATCATCGCTTTCATGTCCGCAAAGGCTGTTCTTGAGATTTTTGTATTCTTTCCAATCACATCCTTCATTTTCACGAGGGTATTGGATTCGTATATATTCGGATATTTCCTGCTTGGTCATAAACGGTATTTATAATTGGATTTCAACGTACAAAGATATAAAATGTTATGAAATAAGGAAAGCTTAGTAATATTTATAAGTCGGTTTGCCCTAACATTTTCTTCAGCAACGCCTTCATCTGTTCCGGCGACATACTGTCTACGTCGATATTGTCCCCGTCTTCGTTAACGTTTAACAGCTTGGAATTGTATTTAAATCTTGTTTCAAGTGGGTACATGTCTTGGTATCCGCTTGTAACATTGTTCCCCTGTGAGTGTCCCATGCTTTCAGAAATGTACAATTCTTCCACTCCAAGATGTTTTAGGTTTGTGGCAAAGGAGTGCCGCGCCCACGTTCCTGACGGCTCTTTGTCCCACTTCAAGACATCCTTACAAACGTGGATTACCCTGTCTTTGATATTGGAGTTTTCTTGAACCGTCAATTTACGCCTAATCAATTCATCTTCCTCACCGTGGAATATTTGTGGAAAGACGTATGTACCTCTCTTCGGCTTGGCCGCGATTTCATTCAAAATAACCTGAAGAGGTTTTATTATTGGAACGATGACAACTGACATGCCGTTGCTTCTCGCCGATGTTTTCTTCCGCATAAACTCAAACGCCCTACCGCCTTCGGCAAAATAAGTTCGGTTGTATGTCAATCGTCCTGCATCCGCAAGGTTGAAACCATTGCACAGGTATTGTGCAAGAAAAAGGCCTAATGAGTTATGCGCACGTGCTTTATAATCCTTATCCCAGGTTTCGGGATAACGCTTTTCGACAAAAATGTTGTAAAGTTGCGTCATCTCATCTATTGTAAGATATGACTGCTGCCTACGTTTTCCGCGAGGGATAGAAACAAGATCGTTATCCTTGTTCGAGAACGGATATTTGTCAGCAGAAAGATAACCTTGCTTTATGCACTCGTTCCAAACAACGCGGCAAGCCCTGAGATACATTCCACGTGTGGCATCTGCAATCTTTCCTACTAACACGCCGTTTTCATTTATCCCGTTCTTCATCCCGTCGCTCCATTTTGCAATTACATCCTTGTCAACTTTGAAGCCCTCGACATTGCCGATAATCTTAATGAACGAGTTTAATGCCCACTGATAATTCTCCGCAGTTCCAATCCGTCCATCTTTCTTACGTTTTTCAATAATACCTTCCCACATCCCGATGAATGACAAGGTGTGTTCTTTCTTGTACTCTGCGCCCGATAACATTGTCTTAATCAAGTCAAGGCTCAATTCGTGCGACTTGCTTAATTTCAAAACCTTGTCCCTATAACTTTCAAGAATCTTTTGCCATTCCTTAAATTCATTCATGAACGAACTTCGTGAACTGGTAACGCTGCACACGTTGTTGAAATGCTTTTCCGTTTGAAAAGGCATATCAACCAACTTATAGTAATACCGTTTCCTGTTTATCGTAAAACAGACAGCCATCGGATATTCATCCGTTTCCTTATTAGTGCGTTTGTCAAGCACAAGGGTGATAGAACATACACCTACACGATTACAGTTTATTGAAGTTTTGTAATTCTTCATAGTCCTTCGTTTTGTCATCTTTGCGAACACCGTGCGAACACGATGCGAACACCGAACCGTATTTAATGAGGTTTCTTAGAATTTCATAATTCTATCGCAAAGATAGTAAATGCTTGAATATCAAGCAAATAAACCACAAAATAAAATTCTATAAAACTTCTTAAAATCGTATATTAACAGACTCATAATCTGGAGGTCCAAGGTTCAAGCCCTGGATGGCCCACATTGGAAATCAAGCACTTACGAGCAATCGCAAGTGCTTTTTCTTTTTCTGCGTAAACAATGCGTAAACAAACGGTTTGAGTTGGCTGTGTTTACGCATAGAACTTCCGTGAAACTCCGTGCAATCCGGTAACACCTTTTCTAAGATATATTGTTAATATGACGTTACTTGGCTGAACATAAACAATGAATGCAATGGAAAAACTGACAAAGTCCTTGTCGCTTTTCAAAGAACGGAATTGTTTTGTTTCTATCGTGCTGGATTCACGCACTCGCAGAAAAAACGCCTGTGAGTTTCCGTTATCTCTCCGTTTAATATAGGACATGTAAAACAGTATTGGAGATTTACCAGTAACTTGTCAGAAAAATAAAAAGCAAAGCTCGGAAAAGCAGACGAACTTTACCGCCATTTCCTCGAATGCTTTTTCTTGAATAATCAATACTAGCATTATATTCCAATCAGGTTCGGAAGATTGAAACTTGTGTAATCTCCATTCATGATAGCCCCATTTGAGAAAACGGTTGAACCATCTTCCCTCACTCCATGCTGTTTATGGATATGCCCAAACAGATGTAAACGGGGCTTTATTTCTTCTACCCTCGTCAAAAGCTCTGTCGAACCATAGTTTATACCATCATCAAAATCAAGAAAACCATAGGGCGGACAATGGGTAATCAATACATCTGTGTCAACAGGTATGGCAGCATAGTTACGACTCTGACGGTCAGAAATGCAATCTTCCATGAACATGGGGACACCATAGAATTTAACACCATCAATTGTCACACCGGAATTGCATAGATAATATACATTCTTATCCAACCCGCCTATTTTGGCTCCATAAAGACAGGCATCGTGATTGCCACAGATAAAAATCTTGTGTGAATAAGGAAGGTCGCAAAACCAATTCATGAAATCAATGGCTTCTCGCTCGCTTCCATTCATGGTGAAATCCCCAGAATGTACAAGGATGTCAGCATCGGGCAACCGGTTGAGCCGCCGATGCTGACCGTGGGTGTCGGAAAGGTGGAGGATGGAAATAATTTTTCTAATCGAATGCTTATTGCAACTCATGAGATGCGAATTTTTCTAATTCCATTAATTCTTTGATTATTTTATCATTATCCGTATCTATACTAATCTCTTTACAGATATGGTCGAAATCCCAAGGTCTGTTTTTATCTTCCCATAAATCTTGCCGTGCCGGGTCGTAATGAGGAAATCTCTTGCACATATATTCCCGTTGTGCGTAGAGTAGCATTTCTTTGTTGTACGAAACGGTCTCCCACAGCGGCCACCACGGCATGTTGCCGCGCCCATTTCCATAAGGTCGCCAGGTTTTTCGCCTTCTAATGTAAACAAACCCCTGAATGCCTCGGGCGGCAACAAAGGGATAATAGTTCCATTCACACACGACTTCAACAATTCTTGCTTTATGATGTCCCCCCATTTGCTAAACTCGCTCTTTGCCACAGCCTTGTATATGCTGTTTGCAACATCAAACTTATCGCCTACCATCCAGTGGAGATAGTAAGCCGTTGCTCGAAATAGAGTCTCTTCCCCAGTCGTCGTTTCTACCTGATTCTCTTCTTTCCACTTGGCAAATGCCATTAGTAACAGGTAAACTTCGGGCGACTTACGGGCAATTGTTGTTCTTAGCACTTTAGGTATCTTATCATAATTTGTCAACCATTGGTCTACAGAATACAATATGCGGCTCATTGCGGAGCCATTTCCATCAGTACAGTACAGCTTCTCTATTGCTGCACGTATGCCATCGTCACTTGCCAATTTTCTGATCTTCGCCACAGATGGTGCTCGTTGAAGTCCTTTGTCCGTAGTAGAGAGTACGAGTTGGAAAGCCAATGATATCAGCGTATGCGGAGGCATGTAGAGTGTTGCCAACCTATCGTTCTTTTCGACAGTTCCGGCCAATAAGCCTTTACAGCAGAGTACATCAACTCACTTTGGGTGATGGGTGTACCACCAGTGCCGATGCTGTTGAAAAGTATCTCTATATCCGAGAGTGCTCCAGCTTCGCCTTTTTCTTCGCTTTCATTGTCGATAGTTTCTTGAAGTATGTTAATGGTTGGAAGCAGGATAGAGTCCCACAACAATTCCACCTGATACGGTTTCCATACTAACCCTCGTTGTATAGCCGGAATTTTTACTTCAGAATCAGCCTTTGTCCATTCCGATATCTCTTTTAAAGTCCATTCCGTTTTCATATATTTATTGGCTTATTTCCTGTTGTGCAATAAATTCAATTACCCGATTAATCTCCCTTCCTTCAATGAACGCACATTTAACTCGCGTGAATTCTGAGAATTTCTACTGTTGCCATCTTTAGATTAGCAAACATGGCAACCTAACTGTTATGTTCTCGTCGATTCTGAGAACGATTTCATCCTTGGCTTGTGCAATGATATGCGCCTCGTACACTCCCATGTTCTCCATCGCATCAAATGGATTTGAAGGTCTCTGGCGCGCAGTTTGGAATTTGAGAGAATAATCGTTGCAGAAGGACATGCTATTATCCTTCTGGTATTTTATCCTTCTGGTATTTTTTGATTCAAACCCTTCGCCGTTACAAACAGGACATTCGGCTTCTACCTCATGCCGTTTACCTGCTTTATCAATATATTCACAACGGATCACGCCGGTTCCGATACATTCTGGGCAGTCGACATTTATAAGTTCTTCCTTTTGGGGCGCACTTGCAAGTGCCTGTCTTATGTGTTCTTTCGTAATATGACAATTACAGTTATTGTCCGGCCACCGGTATTTAGACATCATTTCGTTCAGTCTGCCGTTTGGCTCATAATCGCCGTTAAGCGTATCAGCCTTTATTTTGATTAGTCTGAGACCATCTGTCGCATAAACATATCCGTCCATTAAAGATGGTGTCTGAAAGTCTGGATTTAAAGGACTTATAAACAAGTCAAATAAATCTTTTTCATTGAACGTGTATTTCATTTTCTTCCTCATTTTTATATTTTGTTTTTTAACGCTAACAAATTCACAATTTTCCATTACAATATCCCATTTCATCCATACCACATCCTGCATCCTCCAGTTCCTTCAGGAACAGCCGTGCACACATCTCCGCATCATCGCCTGCCCGATGGTGCTGTCCGTAAGGTATCTTGAACTGGTCGCATAGATAGTCCAAACTGTTGCAGCCGAAGTCGTAGAGCCTGCGAGCGGCGCGGAGAGAACAATAATAAGTGATGTCAGGCTTCTCCATTCCGTATAGCTCCAACGAATGACGGATACAACTGATGTCAAAAGCGGCATTGTGAGCCACAAGCACGGGAATGTCTTTAAGGTATTCGCATATTTCCGCCCATACTTCCGAAAATTCCGGCGAATGGATGGTATCATTCGGCCGGATGCCATGAATCTGCATGTTCCAGTAGCTGTAGCTGTTTCCTTGCGGACGGACGAGCCACGAACGGGTTTCCACAATCTCTCCGTCACGCACCACGCAGATACCAGCCTCACAGATGGAAGCGCGTTTGCCCGTTGCTGTCTCAAAGTCGATGGCTATGAAATTTATTCCTTGCATGGTTTATCCTCCTCTTTCCAAGTGTCTTGTCCTGCCATAAGTTGACACATTTACGACCAATAAAAATGTGTGCAATTATGCGAAAAAGTCCAACAAAGT
>CALUGP010000029.1 GCA_944320195.1 uncultured Prevotella sp.
TGTCCATCTGGGAGAAATTAAAGGATTTCTCATTGCCATACAACACTGGGAAATCCTAATGACCGATTTGGGTTAAAAGCACATTGAGTTAAGAATTAAGAAAACATGCCTCGCTGGTAATTTTCTTAATTCTTAACTCTTAATTCTTAATTAATCTTTCAACCGTAAGGTTGGTTGTCTTATCAGTAAATAAGATACACGCCATATCGCCTTTTTTGCTTAATTTTGCACCGTGAAACAAAACAAAAGGCAATATAATATGAAACTTATAGCTAACACAGAGTTCGGCGGAGAGCGTCCGCTCTTCGCCTCGCACGACCTTCACATCGACAACGTGACCATCCGCGAGGGCGAGTCGGCCATCAAGGAGTGCAGCAACATCGTGGCCACCAACTGCCGCTTTGAGGGCAACTACCCCTTCTGGCACGTACACGGATTCACCATCAAGGATTGTTACTTCGCCGTGGGAGGCCGTTCCGCCCTGTGGTATTCAGACCACCTGAAGATGCAGGACACCGTAATCGACGCGCCAAAGATGTTCCGCGAGATGAACGACATCGACATAGAGAACGTCGAGATGAACGATGCCGACGAGGTGTTCTGGCGTTGCAGCCGCATAAACGTGAAGAACCTGAAGCTCCACGGAGGCACTTACCCCTTCATGTTCAGCACCGACATCAGCGTGGACGGACTCGAAAGTGACAGCAAGTACGTGTTCCAGTACGCCAGGAACGTGGTCGTCCGCAACGCGAAAATAACTACGAAGGACGCCTTCTGGGAAGTGGAGAACGTCACGATTTACGACTCTGAGCTTAACGGAGAGTACTTAGGGTGGCACTCCAGGAACCTGCGTCTCGTCAATTGCCACATCTCCGGCGAGCAGCCTCTTTGCTATGCGCACGACCTGAAGCTTGAGAACTGCACATTTGACGCCTCCTGCGACCGCGCATTTGAATACTCCACGCTCGATGCCGACATTCGCGGAGCCATCACGAACATAAAGAACCCTACATCGGGACGCATTGTGGTAGACTCCATCGGCTCGGTAACGCTAGATGAAAACATCAAGGCTCCGGCCGATTGTGAAATCAAAACGAGAATTTAAGAATTAAGAGTTGAGAATTAAGAAAAAGTGCTTTACCAGATATCAAGTCATGTTTTCTTAATTCTTAACTCTCAATTCTTAATTAATTCAAGTGTCATGTCCGTCGCCATAGCATACTTCCTTATCTATGTAGTGTGGGGTTCCACTTACTTTTTCATCGGCCTTTGCCTGCGCGACTTGCCGCCGTTCGTTCTGGGAGCGGTGCGTTTCCTTGTGGCCGGAAGCATGCTCTTGGCCGTCTGTTGGTTGCGCGGCGAGCATCTGTTCAGGACAAAGCTCATATTGAAGTCTGCCGTGAGCGGTGTCGTCCTGCTGTTCGTAGACCAGGCGGTCATCATGTTTGCGCAGCGTTTTGTAAGCAGCAGCCTCGTTGCAATCATAGCCTCGTCTACCGCAGTGTGGATAATGCTGCTCGACGTTCCCATGTGGATGCGCAACTTCAAGAGCCTTTCCACCGTCTTGGGAGTCATATTCGGAGTGGTTGGTGTCGGTCTTTTATACGTGGAACAGCTGCTAGACGACGTGCAGACGGGCGCACATCCCGAGTATGGAGTGTTGCTGTTGATAGGCGGATGCGTGTCGTGGGCGTGTGGAACGCTCTACTCCAAGTACCGCAGTTCGGCCGAAGAAGACAGCGACGGACTGGCCGGAGCGGCATGGCAGATGGTCGCCGCAGGCGTTGTCTTTGCCGTTTGCGCCTGCACGACGGGTGGTTTCGCCGAGGTAAACATTGCTTCCGTGTCTACGGTTACATGGCTTTCACTGGCTTACTTGATAATATTCGGCTCGCTGATGGCCTACACCGCCTATGTGTGGCTGCTCAAAGTGCGCCCCGCAACGGAAGTGGCTACCCACGCATACGTCAATCCCGTAGTGGCAGTCGCACTCGGGGCAGGCATCGGCGGAGAAGAAGTAACGGTGGTGCAGTTGGCCGGACTGGCTGTAATACTGCTCAGCGTGATGAGCGTTAACAGAAGAACGAAATGAACAAAAACAATCTTTCGCCCGTAAAACCTTCCGAGCGTTACGTCATTCTGGACGCCTTGAGGGGATTTGCGCTTATCGGCATCATCCTTGCCAACTACCCGGAGTTCTCCCTTTACACGTTCAAGACGGCGGAAGAGGCCGCCGCAATGCCTTCGGCTGGCATTGACCGGGTGGTCAGGTTCTTGCAATACGTACTGGTGGACGGCAAGTTCTACACACTGTTCTCACTTCTTTTCGGCATAGGTTTCTCCATAATCATCAGCCACGCGCAGGCCAAGGGCGTGGCTGGTTTCCGCCTGTTTTACCGCCGTATGGCCGTACTCGTGCTGATAGGATTCGTCCATCTTATGTTTATTTGGAGCGGAGACATTCTTATGTTGTACGCACTTATGGGCATGGTGTTGCCCTTGTTCAGGCACACAGGCGACAAGGCGTTGCTTCGCTGGGCGGCGTTCTTTCTGCTGTTGCCCGTCGCCGTCGATGCGTTCACATGGCTTTCGGGCGTCAGCCTGTCCGCCCCGGCGGTGCGGGCGCAGTGGCATTACTGCCGAATGTACGGCATAACGGAGGAGAATTTCGGCTGTTGGCTGCGCGATGCGGAGACGTATCGAGAGGTGTTCGAATTTCTCGTGCAGGGCGCATTGGTACGAGTACAGGAGTTTGTTGACGGCAACCGCTACTTCAAGGTGATGGGACTGTTCATCATCGGCTTCCATATCGGGCGGCGGAAGATGTACGCCGACCTTGCAAGCCACAAGGACTTGCTGCGCCGCGTGGCGCGTTTCGGCTTCATGGTGGGGCTTCCCATGTCGGTGGCTTACGCCTGGAGCGCGACAAGCGGACACCCTTTCGGTCCGGCAGGGCACTCTGTTCTTTACATGACAAGTGTCTATCCGCTGGGTCTCGCATACATGGCAGGACTGTGCCTGCTGTTTCTTGGAAGTAAGGATGCTGGCATTTGGCGGTGGCTGGCGGCACCGGGCAGGATGGCGTTGACCAACTATGTCGGCCAGTCGGTCGTCGGAATGTTCCTTTTCTACGGCATAGGCATGGGACTTGGGGCGGGCGTCGGGCTGTCGGCAACGGAGCTTATAGCCCTTGGGGTGTTCCTTTTGCAGGTGTTGGCGAGCCGCCTTTGGCTGGCTTTCTGCCAGTTCGGACCGTTGGAATGGGTGTGGCGTATGCTCAATTATGGAAAGACATTCAGCCTGTTCAAGAGCAGGGAAAATTAAGAATTAAGAGTTAAGAATTAAGAAAATATGCTTATTCTGCATGTTAAGAGCATTCAGCAAGTCATATTTTCTTAATTCTTAACTCTTAATTTTTAACTCTAAAAAGCCGTCTCTGCCAGTCGTTCTTCCATCTCTTCAACGTATATGGTGGCGAAGTCTATGCGTCCTTGCGGGTTGATAAGGTAAAAAGTGGGAGTCCACTTGATGTTGTATGCCGAGGCAACGGTGCTCCGGCTTGCAGGCACAAGTTCGCGGTGCTGCATCCAGAGTAGGCCGTTCTCTTCTATGTACGTGTGCCACTGGTCTTCGTCAGTGTCGAAAGATACGCCCAGGATGACAAGTCCGCGTGGCGCATACGTGGCGCATATGCGCTTCATCGACGGCGTTGCATCGCGGCAGTCGCCGCATGTTGACCTCCAGAACTCGATGAGCACGTAGCTGCCGCGCAGCGAAGCGAGCGTCTGTCCGTCAGGATTATCACCGGTGAAGAAGGTAAAGTCTGGTGCGGCGGTGCCTGCTTCAAGCAGTGTCTTGTTGTAGTCAATGTCGTCATCTCCGCCTAACGTGCATGAAGATAGCAGCAAGGCGATAGTGAAAAAAGGCAGGGCCATAGCCCGGAAAAGTGTTTTCTGTATCATGGCAGTTCATTGTTGTATTCATCTTCCACCCAGTCTTCCGAGCCGCCGAACTGTTTGTCGGCGAACAGGGCGGCCAGTCCCGACACCTGTTTGAGGCGCAACAGTTCGTCACGATCCATGCCGATGTTCCGCATTATCCATGCGTCAGACATGCCGGCCTTGTTCAGTTCGGCCACGATGTGGCTCATCAGCTCAACCGTGTGGGTGCCTCTCGCGCGGTTGTGGCGTATCGTCGAGGCCATGCGTTCAGACAAGTCTTTCTGTATGACAGAGACGGGCAGCAGGCCATTTTCCCTCTTGTAGATCCTCTCTGACTTCTTCATCACCAGGTAGCGGTGGTATCCGTCAACAAGCTCGTAACGGTCGTTGTCCTTGTCGTAGTAGCACACGCAGGGCATTGTGTATCCGTCTTCCCATATCGAGAGTTCCAAGAGCTTCATCTCCGGCGGCGCAACGATGTTTGGATTATAATTGTTGGCCACCACTTTGCTTATCGGCACGGCGATGACATTGTACACCGGGCTTTTATATTCATTTTCCATCTTTCAGTGATTTGTATTTTTCCAGCACGCGGTCACGCGTGTCTTTCTCTTTCTTCGTAAGCGCGAAGCCCATGTATTTGCACGCATGGTCGTTCTTCATTATGCAGATGCACATGCGTTTATAGGTGGGAATCTCCCTGAATTCGGGTATGTCGATGTCGTCGATATACTCCATCCGCACAGGTTTCTTGTCTGTACGGTAGGCCGACACGCCGCCTACCGTAAACTCGACGCCGGCCGAACGGAGGCGTTCTATGGTCTCGTCAGAGAGGCAGCCGCCGCGTTCGCGCCAGAACTTCACGCTGACGTCAAGCTTGCGCAGGTAGTTTTGCCGCACGTCTTCGGGCAGTGTGTCGAGCAGGAAATACATGTATTTTTTCCATGAGAAGCCGGGCGGACACTTGATTGACTTCTATCCCATGGCGGCTGTCTTGCCGTATATTCCTGCAAAGTTGACCCCGTTGATACGGCCTATCATGCGGCCCCACATGTCGGGGTCAATGGCCCGGTAAAGGGCCAACGACGATATTGCCTGCGATATGAACGGGCTGGCCACGCGCTGGTTGCCAAGCGGCACGCCTGCCTGGTAGTAAAGATCGTACAGGCGGTTGTAGTCCCATCCGAACTTGCCGTTGGCCGTCCAGATGTCGGTAGTGTGCCAATCGTATAGGGGGTAGGCGCCGTACACGCGGCTGTCATACCTGAAAGTCCATTTGTATCGGTACAGGTGGTTGTAGTTCTTCAGGCTGTGTATCACGCGCCAACGGTTGAAACTCTCCTGCGTGCGTATGCCGACGAGCGCGCAGATGTTGCCGCATTCCTTGCGGCGCATGAGCCACGGCATGAAGAGGTACTGAAAGTCATAGTCCCACAGCTCGTCGGTGAAGAAGTCGAAGTCGGCCGCAGTAAGGCTGCCTTCGGGCAAAGGGCGCACCCACAGGTCGCGCTTGCTTTCCTCCCACGGCCTCCAATAGGGCTGGTACATCGACGTGCACGTGGACACCTTGAACGGAACGCAGCAGTGGTACACCTCGAGGATGTCGCGGTTGGCCGCGAAAGTACGCGCCACGTAGTCTGTGGTTTCTGAGTACTGCACCTCGTAGTCCATGTGCATGACGCCGAGCTTGCGCCCGGGGGCGTTGCGGCGCAGGTAGTCGATGCACAGGTTGAGCAGCACGCCACTGTCCTTGCCGCCCGAGAACGACACGTACACGTAGTCAAACTTGTCGAACACTATCTTCAGCCGCCGCTGCGCCGCCTCATAAACGTCAAGCCGACGTATCATCGCCACAGCCCTTTCCTTCTGTCGAATATGTCATCTTCTCATAGTTTTTAAGCATGGCGACGGTCACGAAGCCACACTCGCGGAACACGCCGGCATGTCTCTTCAGCACCGTGGCGTCAAGCCTGACGGTGCCGCCACGCCCTTCAACGGCCGCGGCTATCAGCGCGGAGAGCACGCTCGGGTCGTCGTCTTCGGCGTAATAGTTGTCTATAAGCATGCGCCCGTGCCCGCCCTTTAGGGGCATGAAGCCTTTCACCGCTCCGTTCTGGCACGCCACATACCACTCGTATCCGCCCGAAGTCTTGAACGGGTAGCCGTTGTTCTGCCGTATCACGGCGGCATCCATGACCAGCGGAGCCACAAGTTCGTACAGCCGCCGCTCGGTTCCGCCTAATCGTATTATGTCCATTCACGTATCGGTTGGCAGTCCGCGGCATCCGTGGCCGCGGCTGCAGGTGTGATGCAAAAATACAGTTTTCAGGCCGTCCGTGCAACTTTTGTACGGTTAAAAATCATTTCCCGTTGTCCCTCTCGCGGCTGCAGGCGTGGCTGGCCTGTGTCGTGCGCGTTGCGAAAGGGGTTCATCCGCAACCCTTTTGGATGGACATATGGCCTTATCAAATGTGACACATTATTTCATTTACAAATGCATCCTGCTATAATCCAGGCTGTCGGTAACTGTCATTCCGCGCTCCGACGCGGAATCCAGTAAATACCGCATATGCTGTTTGATGTATAGGATGTTCTCCGGATTCCGCGTCGGAGCGCGGAATGACAGTTACCGACCGCCTGGATTATGGTTGGATGGTGTTATTAATAGAACTTATATTTAATCCAAAAGGTTTGCCGATTAGCCCAAAAGGCTGTTCATCCGCAGTTTAGATGTATAATGTATAGGTGTCAATCCCGTCCCCGAAGGGGGCGAACTGCTGGGTGACATTCGCCCTCTTCGAGGACGATATTATTGCCCACATGCCTACCGCAAGTTCCGCTTCGCTACACATGCGGTTAAGCATAGTTGGACCTCTTCGAGGCCCTATTGCCACGAATGCCAATACACTTAAACTGCGGATGAACCTGAAAGGCGGCAAATCGCAATGCAAAAGGTGGCCTTTTGCGTTGTAAAAGGCCATCTTTTGCGGGCTAAAAGACGGCCTTTTGTAAAGCGCCTGATTATCAACGGGTTATGCGCATGCCCCTGGCGGTGTTCCGCGAAGCCGTTTTAGGCGGTAAGCCAAGCCGCCCTCCGCCGTGCATACGGAGCTGCTTTGAAAACAGCCTGACGGCATATTTAACTTGCTGAAAGCCAATGTTTTCTGCAATAATTTGGCGTTTTGTGGGATTTTGTGTAATTTTGCCGACCGATAAAAAATATTATTTACAATGATGACAGCTAACGAAATCCGTGAATCCTTCAAGACTTTCTTTGAACAGAAAGGACACAAGATAGTGCCGTCAGCGCCAATGGTGGTCAAGGACGACCCCACGCTGATGTTCACCAACGCAGGAATGAACCAGTGGAAAGACATCATCCTCGGTACGCGCGACCCCGAGCCGCGCCGCCGCGCCGACTCGCAGAAGTGCCTGCGCGTGAGCGGAAAGCACAACGACCTGGAGGAAGTGGGACACGACACATACCACCACACCATGTTCGAGATGCTCGGCAACTGGAGCTTTGGCGACTATTTCAAGGAAGGCGCGATAGACATGGCCTGGGAATATCTCGTAGATGTGCTTCATCTTGACCCCGCAGACCTGTACGTGACGGTGTTTGAAGGCTCGCCCGAAGAGAATCTCGAGCGCGACGACGAGGCCGCCGGCTATTGGGCGAAGCACGTTCCGGCCGACCACATAATCAACGGCAGCAAGCACGACAACTTCTGGGAGATGGGCGACACGGGCCCATGCGGCCCATGCTCGGAGATACACCTGGACTCGCGCACGCCAGAGGAGAAGGCCAAGGTGCCCGGACGCGAGCTGGTGAACAAGGACGACCCACAGGTAATCGAAATATGGAACCTCGTGTTCATGCAGTATAACCGTAAGGCCGACGGCTCTCTTGAGAAACTGTCCATGAATGTGATAGACACAGGCATGGGCTTCGAGCGCCTCGTCCGTGCCCTGCAAGGCAAGCACTCAAACTATGACACAGACATATTCCAGCCTATAATAAAGGAAATATCGCGCCTGTCAGGGCTTGAATACGGCAAGGACGAGAAGACAGACGTGGCGATGCGCGTCGTTGCCGACCACCTGCGCGCCGTAGCTTTCTCGATAGCCGACGGCCAGCTGCCCGGCAACGCCAAGGCCGGATACGTCATCCGCCGCATCCTTCGCCGCGCCGTGCGCTACGCTTACACCTTCCTCGGACAGAAAGAAGCGTTCCTCTTCCGCCTCGTGCCGACATTGGTCGGCGAGATGGGAGCGGCTTATCCCGAGCTTCAGGCACAGCGCGAGCTTATCATGAGAGTGATGAAGGAAGAGGAAGACTCCTTCCTGCGCACTCTCTCCAACGGTATCAGCATGCTCAACGAGGCCATGGACGAGGTGAAGAAGGAAGGCAAGACCGAGCTTGACGGCGCAAAGGCGTTCCGCCTGTTCGACACTTACGGCTTCCCGCTCGACCTTACCGAGCTTATCTGCCGCGAGAACGGGCTGATTGTCGACGAGAAGCAGTTTGACGAAGAGATGCAGAAGCAGAAGGCGCGGGCACGCAACGCCGCAGCCGTTGAGAATAGCGACTGGGTTGAGCTGCGCCAGGGAGAACAGCAGTTCGTCGGGTACGACTACACTGAATACGAGTGCCACATACTCCGCTACCGCAAGGTTACGCAGAAGAAGAACTCCTACTACGAGCTTGTCCTCGACAATACGCCGTTCTACGGAGAGATGGGCGGCCAGGTAGGCGACTGCGGCGTGCTTGTAAGCGAGAACGAGACGGTGGACATAATCGACACAAAGCGTGAGAACAACCAGTCTGTACACATCGTGAAAGCCCTGCCCAAGCAGCCCGAGGCCGACTTCATGGCCTGCGTGGACACCGACAAGCGCGAGGCTAGCGCTGCCAACCACACGGCCACCCACCTGTTGGACTATGCGCTGAAGCAGGTGCTCGGCGACCACGTAGAGCAGAAGGGCTCTTACGTTTCGCCCGATACGCTGCGCTTTGACTTCTCCCATTTCCAGAAGGTAAGCGACGAGGAAATACGCCAAGTGGAGCGCATCGTCAACGACATGATACGCCAGGACATCCCCCTCGACGAGCACCGCGACATGCCTTTGGACGAAGCCAGGAAGATGGGAGCCATCGCCCTGTTCGGCGAGAAGTACGGCGACAAGGTGCGCGTGGTGCGCTTCGGCCCAAGCGTAGAGTTCTGCGGCGGCATCCACGCGCGGTCAACCGGCCGCATAGGCATGTTTAAGATTATGTCAGAAAGTAGCGTGGCAGCCGGCGTGCGGCGTATAGAGGCCAAGACAGGAAAGGAATGCGAGGAGCTGCTTTACCATCTTGAAGATGTCACAAGGGCTGTTTCGGCGCTGTTCAACAATGCCAAAGACCTGAAAGGCGTCATTGAGAAATACATCGAGGAGCACGACTCAATGAAGAAACGCATAGAGCAATACCAGGCCGAAGCCGTGGAACGCACCAAGGACAAGCTGCTGGCCCAGGCGCGCATGGTGAACGGCGTGAAGGTGGTTTCAGCCGTTCTGCCCATGAAGCAAGACATGGCCAAGGACCTTGCGTTCAAGGTCCGCGCCGCAGGCGACGACCATCTGCTCTGCGTGATAGGCAGCTCCTATGAAGGAAAGCCCACGCTCAGCGTGATGATCAGCGACGACCTGGTGGCCGACCACAGCCTGAACGCCGGCCAGATGGTGCGCGAGGCGGCCAAGCTTATCCAGGGCGGAGGCGGCGGACAGCCTCATTTCGCCACGGCCGGAGGCAAGAACGTCGACGGACTTTCAGCCGCGGTTGACAAGGTTATAGAGCTCGCCAACCTGTAAGTGTTGGCATAATTGTGATAACATACGGGCGGATAAACAGTGTTTGTCCGCCCGTTTCTTTTTTGTTTGTGCCTGTTGGCGACACGTTGTTCCCTTTGTTGTTTTTTCAACCGGACAATCACGAAATACGACCGAACAATCATGCCTGTGTGCGTTGTGCTCCATTATGCAATAAAAGCATCTTGCATTTGTCGCCGTATAAGATTATCTTTGCATTGAGACAAAGGTAACCGTTGTAGATGAAAGTAAGGAAAACAACAAAGAAGCATGTTGGAAAGATTGAAATCGGCTTGGAGATAAAGAGCCGGTTGATGGATTCCGGCCACTCGGTAGTTTGGTTTGCCGAGCAGTTGGGATGCAGTCGTACTAATATTTACAAGATTTTTGCCAAAAAGTCGATAAGTACGGAAGAACTGTTTAAGATATCCGAGGTGCTTGGTTATGACTTTTTCAAGATATACAGCAGCAAGTTGTATGGTCGGAAATAGGCCGGATATTTCTTAAACTTCAGCATGACGATTATTTGAAACATCATGAATGCCCATTGCTGAGACAGCGAGAGGGCATTCTTTTTTTAGTCTCTCGCTCCATGCTCAAGGCTTTATCGCCTGCATGGATTCTGTCATTTTCATGAATGTTTCGGCTGCGACAATGCGTCCTTTAGGTGTGCGTACAGTCGGGAAAGCGGCAAAATAGTCGTCGTTTGACACAAACCAAGAGTATGATTGCACAGTTTTTGAGTGGCTTATGGCTAGGTCTATTGATTTGACATATGCCGGATTTACAACCGAAAGCATATGTTTCCCCTCAGCGGTGAGTACGGCCAGGATTATGCGTCGGCGTTTTTTAGAGTGTGGTTGCCCGGCTTTTTTTGTGCCGTCAATTTTCGCCGACACGCTGATGCGCCATCCGTCGGCGTTTATGCGGCGCATCTCATTGCGGAATATTATGCCGTGCGGCGATGTGTCTTTTAGTTTCTTAGACACAATGTGAAGATGAATCATCTCGTGTAGGAGCACGCTCTTGAAACCGGTTTCGTCCAAATCATAGTAATTGCTTATGCGGATGACGTAGTCATACGGCTGTTTTGAAAATACCTTGCGTCTGTATTTCCATGTCAGCGAACCGAGCCTTGTGCGCGATTTGCCTGTCGCCAATGCCGGAACAGGCAACTCATCGTCAAAATATTTGTGGTTGAACAGCGTGAACCATGCCGCCAACATATCCTTGTCTACCTGCATTTTTTTGAAAGTGAGAAGGTGGAAGGGTTGGAAGTAAAAGGCAAAAGGGTAAAAAAGTAAAAAGGTAAAACGGTTGAATTATATTGCAATTATTTCACCTTTTTACTTTTTTGCCCTTTTACTTTTTAGTATTCCTGCTTGTCAGAGATGGCCTGCATTATCTGCGCCTCAATCTCTTCGCACAGTTCCGGGTTGTCTTTCAGCAATGTTTTGGTGGCGTCTCGGCCTTGTGCGAGCTTGCTTCCCTGGTAAGAGAACCATGAGCCGCTCTTCTGTATGATGTCATATTCCACGCCGAGGTCAACAAGTTCGCCCACTTTTGATATTCCTTCGCCGAACGTTATTTCGAATTCGGCCTTGCGGAACGGGGGTGCAACCTTGTTCTTCACAACCTTTACGCGTACCTGGTTGCCGACAATCTGGTCTCCGTCCTTGATGCTTGTCACCTTGCGTATGTCCAGACGGACGCTCGCATAGAACTTAAGCGCGTTGCCGCCGGTGGTGGTTTCAGGATTGCCGAACATCACTCCGATCTTCTCGCGCAGCTGGTTTATGAAGATGCAGGTGGTGTTTGTCTTGCTTACCGTTGACGTCAGCTTGCGCAATGCCTGGCTCATGAGGCGTGCCTGCAGGCCTACGTTGTTGTCGCCCATGTCGCCTTCGATTTCTTTTTTGGGCGTGAGGGCGGCCACTGAGTCGACTACGAGTATGTCGATGGCCGACGAACGTATCAGTTGGTCGGCTATTTCAAGAGCCTGTTCGCCGTTGTCGGGCTGTGAAATTAGCAGGTTGTCGATGTCGACTCCGAGTTTTGCGGCGTAGAAGCGGTCGAAGGCGTGTTCCGCGTCGATGAACGCCGCTATGCCGCCGGCCTTCTGTGCCTCGGCGATTGCGTGTATTGCGAGTGTCGTCTTGCCGCTGCTTTCGGGGCCGTATATCTCTATTATCCTGCCGCGTGGGTATCCGCCTACGCCCAAAGCGGCGTTGAGGCCGATGCTGCCTGTGGGTATCACCTCGACGGCTTCAACGTTCTCGTCGCCAAGTTTCATTATGGAGCCTTTGCCAAAGTCTTTCTCTATCTTCGCCATGGCTGCCTGCAGGGCTTTCAGTTTGCCGTCCTGCGGCATGGCGTCGGCTGCGTTTTCTTTGTCTTTTGCCATTATTCAGAAGTTAAAGAAGTTATAGAAGTAAAAGGAGTTAAAGACAATACCGTCATAGCTCCGCATCCTTCCGATTATGAATTGTGCATTGTGCATTATGAATTGCTTACAGTTCCAGGTCGCCGTCGAACACTTCGTGCCAGGGCAGTCCCTGTTTGTTGAGCTGCTCCATGAACGGATCCGGGTCGAATTCCTCGACGTTCCACACTCCGGGTTTGCGCCACAGGCCCTTGAAGAACATCATCGCGCCTATCATCGCAGGCACGCCCGTGGTGTAGCTTACGCCCTGCATGCCTGTCTCGCGGTACGCTTCCTGGTGCTTGCAGTTGTTATATATATAATAGGTGCGCTCCTTGCCGTCCTTCAGTCCGCGTATGCGGCAGCCTATGCTGGTCTCGCCGTCGTAGTTCTCGCCGAGATCCTGCGGATTGGGAAGCACGGCCTTGAGGAACTGCAAGGGCACGATTTTCACCTTGACGGTCTTTCCCGAACCGTCGGCCAGCGGCGCTTCGTACTCCATTTCGTCGATGCGCGACATGCCGATGTTCTGTATAACGTCAAGGTAAGTGAGGTATTGCTGGCCGAATGTCATCCAGAAACGAGCCTGCCTGATGGTCGGATAGTTCTTCACGAGGCTCTCAAGCTCCTCGTGGTGCATGAGGTAACTCTCGCGCGGACCTATGTTGGGGTAGGTCAGGGGCTTGTGTACGGCGAGCGGTTCGGTCTCAAGCCACTGCCCGTCCTTGTAGTAAAGGCCCTTTTGGGTGATTTCGCGTATGTTTATTTCAGGGTTGAAGTTGGTTGCGAAAGCCTTGTGGTGATTGCCGGCGTTGCAGTCAACTATGTCAAGATACTGTATCTCGTCGAAGTGGTGCTTTGCCGCGTAGGCGGTGTAGATGCCGCTCACGCCTGGGTCGAATCCGCATCCGAGTATGGCGGTAAGCCCTGCCTGCTCGAAGCGTTCCTTGTAAGCCCACTGCCACGAGTACTCGAAGTGGGCCTCGTCCTTCGGCTCGTAGTTGGCCGTGTCGAGGTAGTTGCACCCGCAGGCGAGGCAGGCGTCCATGATGGTCAGGTCCTGGTAAGGCAGCGCGAGGTTGACAACAAGCTCCGGCTTGTAGTCGTTGAACAGCGCCTTCAGTTGCTCAACGTCGTCGGCGTCGACTTGTGCCGTGCGTATGGGCATGTCTATTCCGGCCTTGTGGATGGCGTCAACTATCTGGTCGCACTTTTCCTTGCGGCGGCTTGCAATCATGAAATCGGTGAACACGTCGGCGTTCTTTGCTATCTTGAACGCCGCTACGGTGGCCACGCCACCGGCTCCAATCATCAATACTTTTCCCATTGTCGTGATATTGTTGTTATGTTGTTTGTTTTCTTTTGGTAATGGGTGGACTGGGAGTTTTGGGAGGGCAGGGAACGCCAGTAGGAGACATTTACCGTCTCACTATCCCACCGTCTCACCGTCTCATTTTTTCCCCTTCTCACCCCTCTTTCAGCTCCTCGGCGCGTATGCCGAGAGCGCTCATGAGCGAGTAGCCCAGTATCTCCTGGCGGAAGTTGCCGCCCGGCATGGGTTGCATGGCGAACACGGTGACACGCTTGTCGTCGCCGACATGGCGCAGCGCATGGCGCACGCTGTCGTACATCGGGCCGTCGTCGGGTACTATCATCAGGCGCTTCACTTCATTCCTCTGGCACGCGGCGGCTATCACCTCGCACATGAAGTCTTCCTTGCTTACCATGTTTTCAACGGCCAGCGGGCTTATAGTGAACTCGCCGAGGTTGTCCTTGAACGCCTTGCCGTCAAGCTCTGTGCCGTAGGCTGACGGCATGAAGTTGTCCATCTTGTCGTGAGCCTTGTCGTGGATGAGCACCACGAGGGTGCTCTCCTCGCCCTCGCGCACTCCGCCGTCAAGGGCCACGCAGTCTATCCACCGCGCCAGGTCAGCCTGTGGTATGCGCCGCATGAGCATGCGCTCGAAGTTCACAATCAGGTCAAACGCCACCTTGTCAACATGGTCGGCGTCGGCTATTATTATGTTTTCACACCATTGTGCGGTGCTTGCAAAGTCGTTGTTCATGTATGCAAACTTACTAATTTTCCGCCTAACAAACGAACGTTTGCCTCAAAAAGCGGAAATTATTGCCTCGCGGTCTGTCGCAGGCTGTAAAACCGCCTGTTTTCGGCGGTTTTGCAAAAGACGGCCTTTGGGCTTCTGAAAGGCCGTCTTTTAGCGTGCGATTGACGGCCTTTTACACGGCAAAAGGCCGTCTTTTGCAATGTGCCCTGATAGCGTCTGTTTTGCGTGCCGGCACGATGTGGTTTGCTGCCGGGTGTGTCTGATTATACCCAAAAGGGTGTAAAATATTGAAAAATGGGATTTAATATACCTTTTCGGGTGTATTTTGATTATAGCGTTATGCCGTCATGCCGTTGTCATTATGCCATTTTCTTGAGATTTTGTAGTCATGCAAGGTGCGTGTTTGGGCTTTTTTTATTACCTTTGTCAACGTCACAATACGTTTTTACGGAACATGTATCTAAAGAGAAACAACACAAAGGCTAAAGTCTTATTGAAGTGCGTTTGCCTGTTTGTGGCCGCCACGTTTGCCGGCTGCAACGACGATGTGTTCACTGAAAACTTCCTGCCAGAGGCGCCTCTGGTGAATCTGTCGGCCGAGGCGGACAGCGTGGTGGTGCGTTTCAACGCGTCGAACTGGGACGTGCTGGGCTTGGAATGCAGTTACGGCGATGTCGGCACATCTGCTACCTCGCTCTCCGGCGAGCCGTTGGAGCTGCCTTTGAGTGGCGGCGGTAACGCCCTGGTATCCTGCGGCAACGATTACCAGTGCTTGCGCATAGAGAAGAGAAACGGCCGCGAACTGCTCTTTGCGCTTGACGAAAACCTCTATGACGCTCCGCGCCAGGTCTATGTCTATGTCGGCAACGACTGCGAGACCAAGGTCATCGAAGTGCAGCTTGCCCCCACGCCGAAGTATGTAGTGGACAGCGTGGCGTATGATTGGGCCGCGTATTATTCATGGAAAGAAGACTTGAGGGTGGAGCCTGCGTATTCGATAACGGTTGACAACCGGAATAACATGCAGCCAGCCAGCGTGACGATGCATCCCTACCGTTACTCAAAGTGCACGACGGTATTCAACAGTCCGGGCAAGATATGGAGCGAGCAGAACTACCGCCTCGTCTTCGGCGACCCCCTGCCGAAAATGGAAATACCCGATGTCGTTGACGGCAATGCCGTGATGCGGGGTAGGGAAGTTGAGTTCGGACTGGAGCAGCAGATTACAGACTATGGCCGTGACGAGGACTTCAGTGTGGCGGTGAAGGTAGATGCCGGCGTAAGGCAGACAATATACATGTATAACGGGATACGCTCTTACGTCTTGCCTTACACCGTATATGCGTCGTGCCCGTGGTCGGGCAGGCGCAAGACATTCGCCGGAACGGTGATGCACAGAAGCCCCGAAGGCTATTTTGTGGGAAGAGACGAACCTGAAACTGACAGCGATGAATAAGCATCTCATTACACTCTCCGCAGCAGCGGCCATGCTGTTGTGCCCCATGAGCTTGTCGGCCGAAAGAGCCGACAGCCTTTCGCGCAAGCCCGTACACATGATCGGTGGCGACGTTAGGCCGGCATACGTGTTCCCGACACATGGTTTCCTGAAGGGCGACAACGCCGCCGGAACAGCCGTAGGAACGGCTTTCTCAGCCCATCTGAAGTATGGATTCAAGTTCGGCCGCGGCACCCGTCTGGGCCGTTTGTATCCTCACGCCGTGCAGGGAGTCGGCGTAAGCTACAACACTTTCTTCAATAATGAAGAAATAGGAAGCCCCGTTGCCGTGTACATATTCCAGACTTCACGCATTGCCTCGCTGTCGCGCGAACTGTCGCTCGATTACGAATGGAACTTCGGAGCGTCATTCGGGTGGAAGAAGTATGATGAAGACACCAACCCGCATAACACCGTTGTCGGCTCATCCGTCAACGCATACATGAGCCTCGGGCTGGTTCTTGACTGGCGCATAGCGCCGGGCACCAGCCTGAGAGCCGGTCTCACGGCCACTCATTGCTCCAACGGCAACACGGCATATCCCAACGCCGGGATCAACACCTTGGGCGGAACGATAGGCATAGCCCGTACTTTCGGCAATGCGACAGGCGATGACAAGGAACGCATTTATACCTCGGCCGGTGTGCGGGAACCGTTCAAGCGCCACGTGAGTTACGACATTGTAGCCTATTGGGCTATGCGCAAGAGGGCGGTTTATCCGCCCGACGGCGACCCGGGCATGGCTTCTGGGGCGTTTGCAGTGGCCGGCATCAACTTTACGCCGTTGTACAATTTCAGCAAATATCTTCGCGCCGGGCTGTCCCTTGACATGCAGTATGACGAGAGTGCCAACCTCTCAAACCATGTGGCCGGCGGCGGTTCGGTGGATGAGAACACTAAGTTTTACCACCAGCCGTTCATCGAGCGCATATCGCTCGGCCTCTCGGCGAGAGTAGAGTTCGTCATGCCCATTTTCTCGATAGACGTGGGAGTGGGGCGCAACCTTGTCTACAAGGGCGGAGACACCGACTCTTTCTACCAGATACTTGCGCTCAAGGCAGACGTGACGCGCAATTTCTTCCTGCACGTGGGATATGAGCTTAACAAGTTCAAAGATCCAAACAACCTTATGCTTGGCGTGGGCGTGAGGCTGAACGCAAAGTGACAGTGAAGGTTTTTTGCGGCAGTTCTTGATTTATTTGATAAAAAACCGTATCTTTGCGGATGTAACATTGACATGTGGGAGGAACAAGACATGAGGACATCAGCAGCAATGGAAAATCTTTGGCTCTATCTGCAGTCGTTGCCGAAGAGCAATAAGAAATGGCTGTCGGAAAAGCTGATAGAAGACTTGAAAATGCAAGACGAGGAAACAATACGCAAGGAGGAAATACTCGCAGGCATAGACCGGGGACTGAAAGACGTAAAGGAAGGCAGGACGAGGCCGGCGGAGGTATTTTTGGAGGAGTTGCGCAATGGAATATAGGATAAAGACAGCACATTCGTTTGAGAAAGCACTCAAACGCCTTGGCAAACGCTATGTTTCAATTGTAAATGATTATGCGGCATTGCTTACCGAATTTCATGCCAATCCGCAGCTCGGTACGGATCTTGGCGGAGGCCTGCGCAAGATACGCATGCGCATCGCATCGAAGGGAAAGGGCAAGAGCGGAGGAGCAAGAGTCATAACTTTCACCGTAATTGTGGCCGTTGACGAGACAGAAGTCAACCTTCTTTACATTTACGACAAGGCTGAGCGTAGCACCGTTACGGCTGTAGAGCTGGACGAACTGCTGCTCAAGAACGGACTGAAATAAAGCAACCTGTTATGGCACTGAATACTGACAAGAACCTGAAACTGTATTATTCCATCAAGGAAGTGGCCGGTATGATCGGCGTGTCGGAGAGCATGCTGCGCTTCTGGGAAAAGGAGATACCCATGCTGAAGCCCAAAACCACGGGCAACAACGTGCGCCAATACACTGAGGCCGACATTGAGAACGTAAAGGCCGTGTACAACCTTGTCAAGGTGCGCGGCTTCAAGCTTGCCGCCGCACGCAAGATGTTGCGTGAGAACAAGCAGGGTGTTGACAACAACGCGCGCCTTATGGAAAGCCTCATCAGAGTGCGCGACGAGTTGAAAGAAATGAAGAAGCACCTGGACTACTTGACGTGATTGCCGGCATGTTGCGACAAGAACGACGGCGCTTTTGGGAATACCAAAAGCGCCGTCGCCTTTATTAATACGTATGTCATTCTCCTATTATCGTTGCAACGATTCTCCTTGCGCCTCCGTAATGGCGGTATTCGCAAAGGTAGATGCCCTGCCATGTGCCGAGGTTAAGGCGATGGCCGGTTATTGGAATGTTGAGGCTGACACCGGACAGGGTCGATTTCGCGTGGGCCGGCATGTCATCGTCGCCTTCAAGCGTGTGCGTGTAATACGGTTGGCGTTCGGGCACAATGTTGTTGAAGATGCTCTCCATGTCGGTGCGCACGTCGGGGTCGGCATTCTCGTTGATGGTGAGCCCGCAGCTGGTGTGCTTCACGAAAAGGTTGAGCAGCCCCTTTTGTGGCAATTCCGGCAACTGTCCGGTTATCTCGTCGGTGACGAGGTGGAAGCCTCTACGGCGAGGCTTAAGCGTTATTTCGGTTTGTGTAATCATATTTTTATAATTAAGAATTAAGAGTTAAGAATTAAGAAAGTATGCTTTGAAACTTGCCAACAATACATATTTTCTTAATTCTTAACTCTTAATCCTTAATTCATATTTGTTATTTTCCAGTCTTTGAACACGTTTTCAAGCGTCACTTGGGCTGCTTCTTTCTTTGTCAGCTGCTTGCTCCACATGACTCTTTCAGTAGTTTTTGCACCCTCGCCTGTATTGTTGTATTCACGGTAACGGGCGGTTTGCTCGTTGGCCGGATTCTTCCAGTTGTGCCAACCGGCTGCTACAATGTGGCCACCAAGCTTGCAGTTCATGAACAGAGTATGTGCGTATGGCCGCCACGGACGGCCGAGGTAAACTTTGTTGATGCCGGGGGCGGCGGTCAGCGTGCAATGGTTGAACACGTAGCCGAATTGTGCATCTTGCGGCGTTGAGGCTGCCGTGACATATGAGTTTGCTTTGCTGTGTATCGTGCAGTTTTCAAACCATGCCGTTGACGGACCGAAAATGAAGTCGGTTGTGCCCTCTATGTAGCAGTCTTTAAAGTATATGCGCGTACCGCCGACACCGGTGTAGACAGTGTCTTGGTTGCCTAATAGGCGGCAACCGATGAAGACGATGCGGTCGCCTTCGGTGTGTATGGCTACGGCCTGTCCTAGTTTGGCAGCGTTGTTCTCTATTGTTATGTTCTTGAACGTTATGTCGCTGCCCTCAACTTTTACTGTGTATGTGCGGAATGTGCCCATTGGCTTGTTCGTTCCGGGCAGGCGTATGTTGGCATGGTCGTCGTATGTGATGATGGTATTGTCCGCGCTTTCACCGCAAATCTCTATGTTAGTGAGCCATGACGGTATGACGAGCTTTTCTTTGTAAACTCCATTCTTGACATAGATTACCTTATGGTATTCCATGAAAGCACGGCACACTTCAATGGCTTCGCTTATGGTACGGAACTGGCCTGTGCCGTCGCGGGCAACGAAAAGTGTGTCAGGATTGTCATATTTATTTGCAGCATTGGCCGTGAAGCCGCAAAGCATGGCCAAGATGAAGATGTAAAGCTTTTTCATTTTGTTGATAGGTTTTAGTATTGTTATCGGATATTATTGAAAGTCTCAGTGGGGTGTCAAAAGAGAGTAAACAGGAGTTATACGCTTTGCGTCGGAGTTAACGGACGAATACCAAGTTGTTTTAATATAGGGTATTGTCCGTTAACTCTGGCGAGTGAAACGAGCCTGACTCCTGTTAACTACAGATAACTCCATAATTTTGATATACCTTCTGCTTGTTTCTTTATTTCTTTTAAAAATCAGACTATCTGTATCACTTCTTGCAGTCCGTTGATTTTCTTTAGTTTTTCGATTATGGCTTTAACGTCGTCACGGTCGTGTATGCGCAGTTCCAAAGAGCCATCGAAAATACCTTCTTCACACGATATTGTAATTTTGTGGATGTTGACATTGAGCTCTTCGGATATGACTTGCGTAACTTCATTGAGTATGCCGATGCGGTCAGTGCCTTTTATTTCAATCATGGCATCAAAGAAGAGCTGTTTGTGCATGTCCCATTTCGCATCGAGTATTCGGTTGCCATAGCTGGATTTTAGTTTTGCCGCAACAGGACATGAACGTTTGTGTATCTCAATTCGGTTTTTGCCGTCGATGAAACCGAGTGCGTCGTCTCCTGGAATAGGGTGGCAGCATTGTGGAAAGATAAATTGCCCGATGTTTTCATCGGTGATGTATATGGGCTTTTTGCGGTTGAAACCTTCTTTAACGATGAAATAGTCAGGTTTTTTTTCTTCCTGCCCTTTCTTCTTCTTGCCTACGAATGGCACGAACTTGCGTAGATTCCCCGCAAGGTTTTGCTTTTTCTTTTTTCCTGTGATCTCGTCGATGTCTTTGTCTCCAAGTATTATTGTTTTGTCCCCAAGAGCTTTGAATAAGTCTTCAGGTTTCTGTACATCGTGGAAATCGCAGAGTTTGTCGATAATAGACGAATTGGATTCTAGCGAGTGCTTTTTCAGGAATTCAGCCAGTACGCCCTCTCCCTTTTTCTGTATCTCTTTTGCCCCACGTCTTAGAATTGCTTGTATCTTAGCCTTTGCTTTTGCCGTGGATGCGAAATTTATCCATGATGGTTGTACGTGCTGTGAATTGGATGTGAGAATTTCCACTTGGTCTCCGCTTTGCAGTTTGTGACTTAATGGCACGAGCTTATGGTTTACCTTTGCGCCAATGCAATGGCTTCCAAGGAATGTGTGTATCTGGAATGCGAAGTCAAGGGCTGTACATCCTGCCGGCATGGTCTTGATTTCACCTTTAGGCGTGAACACGAATATTTCTGAAGCGAAAAGGTTTAGCTTTATCGCATCAAGGAAGTCCATCGCGTCTGGTTGTGGGTCGTCAAGTATTTCTTTTATGGTGCGCAACCAGTTGTTCAGTTCGCCATCGTCTTCGGCGATCTCCTCGCCTTCCTTGTATTTCCAATGTGCGGCGAATCCCTGTTCGGCAATCTCGTCCATTCGGTCAGAGCGTATCTGCACTTCTATCCATCGGCCCTGTTTGCTCATAAGTGTCACGTGCAGAGCCTGATATCCGTTGGCTTTTGGATGGTTTACCCAGTCGCGCAGCCGGTCTGGATGTGATTTGTAAATCTGGCTTATCGCAACGTAAATATTGAAGCATTCGTTGACTTCCTCTTCGCGCTTCTTGGGCTTGAATATTATACGTACAGCCAAGATGTCGTATATTTGTTCAAAAGTGACGTGTTTGTTTTGCATTTTATTCCAAATGGAATAAGGACTTTTCACGCGTGCCTTGATGTTGTATTCGATGCCCATCTTGTCCAATGCTTCACGTATCGGTGCTGTAAAGTCGGCGAAGAGGCTGTCGCGTGATGCCTGCGTGTCTGCAAGCTGGTCTTCTATGAGCTTGTATTCTTCGGGATGCTCAAACTTGAAGCTGAGGTTTTCAAGTTCGGTCTTTATCTTGTTAAGTCCAAGTCTGTTGGCAAGAGGAGCATATATATACAGGGTTTCTCCGGCAATCTTGTATTGTTTGTTTGCCGGTTGGCTGTCTAAGGTGCGCATGTTGTGCAGGCGGTCGCATATCTTTATGAGGATTACGCGTATGTCGTCGCTCATGGTAAGCAACAGCTTCTTGAAATTCTCGGCTTGTGCCGATGCCTGCTCGCCGAATATTCCTCCAGAGATTTTTGTCAGTCCGTCGACGATTTGGGCGATTTTATGGCCGAAAATGTTTTCTATGTCTTCAACGGTGTAGTCTGTGTCTTCCACGACATCGTGCAGCAGTGCCGCGCTGATGCTTGTAGACCCAAGTCCCATCTCCGAGCATGCTATTTGGGCTACGGCTATGGGGTGCATGATGTATGGTTCGCCTGACAGGCGGCGAACGCCTTTATGCGCCTGTTTTGCAAAGTTAAACGCCTTTGTTATCAAATCCACTTTCTTGCGGTGGCGTGTTGCCAGATAGCTGTCCAGAAGATGTTGGAACGCGTCGTTCACCAATTTGTCTTCCGCTTCGGCTTTTGCTTTGTCTATGCTGTTTTGTTCTTCCATGACAGTGTGTTTCTTTGATATTATTATAAAAAAGGTGTTTTTAGTGGGGTGACAATGTCATCTCACTCTTAGTTTTTTTCCTGCACGTATGTTGTTCCCACGTATGCCGTTGAGCTGGCGCAGCCTTTTCACAGTTGTATGGTTCCTTTCGGCTATTTCAGACAGAGTGTCGCCTTGCCTTATGGTTACTCTTTTTACTCTAGTGCGCCTTTTTCTACGTGATGAGCTTTTTCTTTTTGTGGCGCTCTTGCGTACGCTGCTTTTGTTTGTCTCATTGTCAACTTCAACCAATGAGCGCCTTGTAAACAATGTCTCGGTTTTGTAGTTGTATATTGAATCTTCGTTTGCAATGAATGTGTTTGTTGCGGTAGCCGGCATTCTTATTATTGAAGGCTTGTTGCTCCCGTTGACGATGTCTCTGCGATATTGTGGGTTCAGGGTGCGAAGTTCTTCAATGTCGATGCCGCACACTTCGGCAATCTGTTTAAGATGAACGTCCTTGTGTACAATTATTGTATCCGTCTTAGCTGGCAATTGCGTGCGCATCGGGCAGATGTTATGCTCGCAGTAGTAGTTCATAACATAGTTTGCGGCGATAAATGCGGGCACGTATCCCCTTGTTTCACGAGGCAGGTAGGGATATATTTTCCAATAATCAGCTTCGCCCCCGGCACGGTGTATGGCTTTGTTGATATTTTCCGGGCCGCAGTTATAAGCGGCTATGACAAGGTTCCAGTCTCCGAATATTGTGTAAAGGTCTTTCAGATATTGTGCGGCGGCAAAAGACGACTTTATTGGGTCGCGGCGTTCGTCGATCAGCGAGTTTATCTCAAGTCCGTATTGTTTCCCGGTTGCGACCATGAACTGCCACAGGCCGGCCGCTCCTGCATGTGATGTGGCCATAGGATTAAGGGCCGATTCAATGACAGGCAGGTATTTCAACTCTAGGGGAAGTCCGTATGCCTCAAGGGCTTCTTCGAATATTGGAGTGTAGAAGTTTGATGCGCCAAGCATGTAGCTGACCGAATGGCGCAGGCGTCCAGTGTATCTGTCTATGAATTTCTGTACAATGTCATTGTATGGCATTTCCATGACGTTGGGCAGACGGCTGAGTCTTTCAATGTAAGTTTCTTTGGGATACGTCTTGTTTTCGTCGCGAAAGTTGCAGTCGTTGTCAGGTTGTAGGTATGTTTTTGAGTAATATAGGTTCAAGAGGCTGTCCACCTCGTAATTCATTGCTTCTGGCACATCTATGATTTCTTCCTTCCCGTCGCTGTCTGTAACGGTTATTTCTTCATTTTCGCTTTGCGCCTGCGTCACGCAGCTGCCGCCGAGAAGCATCGCGGCGATTACTATAAATGTTTTTTTTCTCATTATGTAATGTTGTGTGTGCATGTTTACTGTGTTATTATCTATATTATGTCAGAATGTTACGTAGCATTGTAGTCCGATTGACGAGGATTTCAACGGATTGACAGATGAACGGTTGTTAATTATCGCCGGTTGTATTCTCAGGCTTAAGTCTTTTGATATGTCGAATTCAGACAGCGAAGCATCAACATATGCATCTATGACCGACAGGGCGTATACACCAATGAGTATGAACATGCTCAGGTCGCGGTATCTCCGGTAGAAGTCCTTGCGTCGTCTGAACAGGTCTTGGTAGCGTTCTGTGTTTTCAGGCGTTATGGTATTGCCTAAATGCAGGAAGTCATTGTAGCTCTGCGTGTTAGGGTCGTCATCCATGATGTCTATGTATGCCTGCGAATAATCGTGGTACATTTGGTTGTTCCACCTTATTGCGTAAAGGCAACCCAAGAAGCCTCCGTACACAATCGGCAGCTTCCAGTATTTGCGGTTGTATATTTGTCCGGCTCCGGGTATCACTATCGCCAGCCACATTGCACGTTTTGCGCTAGGGCGCCATGTGCTCCAGTCGCGTTTCTCCTTGCGTGTCTTTTTTGCCAGGGAATCTTCTATTATTGTACGGCTCAGGTTGGCGGAGTCGACGGCAGACATGATCTTGGCTACAGAGTCTTCAACAGCCTCATATGGCATTTTTCCTGTCACGCTGATGGAATCTTTGGCTTTGTCAAGCGCCAGTGTGTCGGTTGACATGCCTTTGCACGGCGAAAATACTGTTAGTGCCAGGCACATGACCAACATCCTCGTCCCAATGTGTCTGGACAATCTGTTCGTTATGCTCACAACCTTATTGCTGTTCTTTCAGTTTGTCGAAAATACTTATTATCTGCTCAAGTTTTTCCTCGTTGTCGAAAGCTATGCTTATTTTCCCCTTGCCGTTTGCTGACATGGTCATCTGCACGGGCGTTCTGAAGAATTCGGTCATGCGTTGTTTCAATGCGGCGAACTCTTCTGGCATTTGTTGCTTTGACGATATCTTTTTCTTTCCGCTGACAATGTCTTCGCCGTTTTTCAGCTTTTGCACCATCTCTTCCACTTTGCGTACCGAGTAGCCGTTCTTCTGTATTTCCTTGAACAGCTTGACCTGGAGTGAAGGGCTGTCTATGGCCAGCAGCGCACGGGCGTGCCCCATGTCAATCTCTTTGTTTTGCAATGCCATTTGTACTTGTGCGGGAAGTTTGAGTAGACGCAGGTAGTTGGCTATTGCTGTTCGGCTTTTACCGACACGTTCTGACACTTTTTCCTGAGTCATGCCAGTACTTGATAGCAGGTGCTCGTAAGCCAAAGCGATTTCAATGGCATTTAGATCCTCGCGCTGTATGTTTTCAACGAGAGCCATTTCCATGACATTCTCGTCTTTGATGGTTCTTATGTATGCCGGAATGGCCGTGAGTCCTGCCATCTGTGAAGCCCTCCAGCGGCGTTCACCTGCTATTATCTGGTATCTGTCATCAGCTACTTGTCTTAGCGTAATGGGCTGTATGATGCCTATTTCACGTATGCTGTTTGCCAGTTCTTGCAGTGCGGTCTGGTCGAATTCCCTACGTGGTTGATTGGGGTTGGCTTCGATTTGGCTTAGCGGTATTTCATTGATTGTCGAACTCCCCTGTGGGCGCACTTCGTCGGTGGATATCAAGGCGTCGAGTCCGCGTCCAAGTGCGTTTCCATATCTTTTCTTTACTGCCATTTTGCATGTATGGTTTTACGGTTTCTGCGGTTTGGTTGTCATACGGCATGCCGTCCTTCAGTTTGGCTTTCGCCTTATGACGGCGAGTATTTATGGTCTTTTTGCCGCGCCGACTTTAATTTTTGTTTATTATTTCTTTGGCCAGTGCCAAGTGGTTTTTGCTTCCGGTAGAGTCTGCGTCGTACAGAATCACAGGCAACCCATGGCTTGGCGATTCGCTTAGCTTCACGTTTCGCTGTATTACTGTCTTGAAAACCAATTCTTGGAAATGACGTTTCACTTCGTCGTATATCTGGTTGGCCAGTTTCAGTCGGCTGTCATACATTGTCAGCAAGAAACCTTCAATTTCCAATTTCGGGTTGAGCTTGCTCTTGATTATTTTTATTGTGTTCAGCAGTTTGCTGATTCCTTCCAGGGCGAAATATTCGCATTGTACAGGGATTATGACCGAGTTTGCCGCAGTAAGGGCGTTGACAGTGATGAGTCCAAGCGAAGGGGAACAGTCTATCAAAATGAAATCGTAGTCGTCTTTAATCGGGGCCAGCAGTTTTTTTATCACCTGCTCTCTATGCTCTATGTTGAGCATTTCTATTTCAGCGCCAACCAAGTCGATGTGGCTCGGGATGATGTCAAGTCCGTCGATGTCTGTTGTGTATACGGCGTCACGCACGTCTGCTCCGTCGATTATGCATTCGTATAAAGTGCAGTCAATGTCTTTCGTGTTGACTCCAAGGCCGCTTGACGCGTTGGCCTGCGGGTCGGCATCGATTACCAGAACCTTCTTTTCCAATGTTGCTAGCGAGGCTGCCAGGTTGATTGTCGTCGTGGTTTTCCCTACGCCGCCTTTTTGGTTTGCTAATGCGATAATTTTTCCCATTTTCACTGTTTTTAGTTGACGAGTAACTTAAAAAGCCGTTTAAAATGGCAACTCGTTTGCTGTGCGTTTGCTGTTGCCTTGTAGCTTATGTAGCTTCGTTTACTTGTCTACTTCTAAGAATTGTTTTGCAAAAGTACATATTTTATGTGAGAAATAGTTGATTTAAACCTTTTTTCGTACTTTTGTAGGCGAAAGAAAATGATTTTTAATGAAAAATATGAGACCGTTAATACTTATTTCCAACGATGACGGCTATCACGCCAAAGGTATCAATTCTCTTGTGGACATGGTTTCTGATTATGGTGAGATACTTGTTTGTGCGCCAGAATCTGCCCGTTCGGGCTTTTCCACCGCTTTTTCCGCTACCACACCCTTGCGGCTCAAACTGCGCCGTGAACGTGAAGGCATGCAGATGTGGTCATGCAACGGCACTCCTGTAGATTGTGTGAAGCTTGCTCTTAGTGAACTTTGCAACGGACGTAGGCCAGACATGGTGATAGGCGGCATCAACCACGGCGACAACGCTTCGGTTAACTCTCATTACTCCGGTACTATGGGCGTGGTGCGCGAAGGGTGTATGAAATATATTCCCTCGGTGGCATTCTCACTATGCGACCACGATGACAACGCCGATTTTGAGCCGTTGACAAAGTATGTAAAATCCATTGTGTCAGGCGTTTTGCGTGACGGATTGCCTAAAGGTGTCTGCCTGAATGTCAACTTTCCTTTGGTTAAGGATTTCAGCGGTGTAAAAGTTTGTCGAATGGCTGGTGGAACGTGGGGTAACGAGGTTGTTCGCGCACACCATCCGAGAGGTTATGACTACTTCTGGCTTGTAGGTGAATACACCAACGACGAGCCTGATGCCGAGGACACCGACAACTGGGCCTTGCGCCACGGCTATGTGGCGATAACGCCTACAACGATAGACGTTACGGCTTATGGAATGACAGAAAGAATAGAAAAAATAATCCATAATTCATAAATTAAAATGTACAATTCATAATTCATGATTCATGATTGGTGTCCAACGGCTAATTTGTCATATTATAAAACATGGACGTGCGGGCGGTTAATGTCTGCCTGCCAATTATGAATTATGGATTATGAATTATGAATTAAAATAATGAAGTATTATCTTATAGTCGGTGAGGCGAGCGGCGACCTTCACGCTTCGCGTCTTATGCACTCGTTGCGTTCGGTTGACGAGAGCGCAGAGTTCCGCTTTTTCGGCGGCGACCTGATGTCCGCCGTGGGCGGAACTCGCGTTAAGCATTACCGTGAACTGGCTTATATGGGTTTTGTGCCCGTGTTGTTGCACTTGCGGACGATATTCCGCAACATGGCGCTTTGCAAGCGCGACATCACGGAGTGGCGGCCTGACGTGGTGATACTTGTAGATTATCCGGGCTTCAACCTCGACATAGCGAAGTTTCTGCACGCCAAAACCTCAATCCCCGTTTATTATTACATCTCGCCGAAGATATGGGCATGGAAGGAGTATAGGATAAAGAATATAAAGCGCGACGTAAGCGAGATGTTCTCAATCCTGCCGTTCGAGGTGCAGTTTTATGAGAAGAAGCACCATTTCCCGATACATTACGTAGGAAATCCTACGGCTGACGAAGTGACCGAGTTTTTGGCTTCTTACACCGAAACTTTTGACGATTTTTGTTGCCAAAACGGACTTTCCACCGACAAGCCGCTCATAGCCTTACTTGCTGGCAGCCGACGCCAAGAAATCAAGGACAACCTGCCCGCCATGCTTGAAGCCGCCTCATGCTATGCCGGAAACTACCAGCTGGTTGTCGCCGGCGCTCCTTCCATTCCGCACGAGTATTACGCCAAGTTCGTCGCAGGGCACGGCGTGAAAGTGGTTTACGACCAGACTTACCCTTTGCTTGCCAACTCGTGCGCCGCACTCGTCACCAGCGGCACGGCCACTTTGGAGACTGCGCTGTTCGGAGTGCCGCAGGTTGTGTGCTACGAGACGCCCATTCCCAAGGTCATTGCCTTCCTGCGCAAGCACCTGATAAAGGTTCGTTACATCTCGCTTGTCAACCTCATAGCCGACCGCGAGGTGGTAACGGAACTTGTGGCCGACACGTTCACCGTTGACAATATCGCCAATGAACTTGGCAAGCTGTTGCCCGGCTCGCCAGCACGCACGGCCATGCTCGACGGCTACGCCGAAGTGAAACGCCGCCTCGGAAAGAAAAACGCGCCCGACAATGCGGCGGAAATAATGCTAAGATTATTGAAGAAGGAAAGCGCAAGATAGTGTTTTTCTGCGCTTTCCTGCCGTTTGAAAAATATAGGAAAGGCCGTCTGAACGCATTGTTCGGGCGGCCTGACTTATAAAAATAGGTGGTACTG